>CAZLVF010000032.1:0-13100 GCA_964562925.1 uncultured Candidatus Bathyarchaeia archaeon | reverse complement strand
AGGGTACCCTAAACACCACACTCAAGAATCTAGGGGTTAGATTGAATGTCTCCAAGGCCCAATCAAGAGTCTTTTATGAAGAGTGTTGGACAATTGAACAAGTCTGTAACAAATGTTCCCGGGTCCTTGTTGTAACAGGTAGATGTCAACAACCGTTGTCCGAGTTTCGAAACATCATGGCAGGTTTCTCCGGGTTGCGTGAAAAGATTTCGACTAGATCCTCTCATAGCTTTCCCACATTTCACAATGGCTCTTCCCGCCGGGAAGATTACCGAGCCGCCATAGATACCACCCCCCAGCATGAGGCTCGAATCCATTCGAATTCACCTTTCTTTGCATTATTGGTTCAGAAACCAATTTGCTTAGGTAGACAACGTCCTGAATCCTATCGCAGGGGAGAGAGCTTTGAAAATGCCTCATCCCAAACATGAGACATATCTATGCAAGCTCTGGGCAGATACTTATGATGTTACGATAAGACGAAGAATGATTTTGTTGTTGTAATCGCGATTCTCGCTTTGATCGGTGGAACCTTCGCGGTACTCGCTACTCTGACGAATAGAGAAGTCACAAGCGAAATTGAGGTCTTGAACCCTGAAGGTGATAAGGGAAGGGCGCTCGTGGTCTATCACCCTAGTTTGAGCGATTTTCAGACCAAAGTGATATTTGCTTTTGCTAAGGGACTTGCTTCTAGCGGCTGGCTGGTCGATGTCACCACAGCAAGCCGTCAGGCTCCACGGAAGGCACAGTCAACTTCCAAGCAACAATCGACTAATTGGCTTACGGGGGATGGAACTATGGAGACCAGGAATCCACTAAGTCACCATTCCATACACTCTGCCGCCCAGGTCCTTTGGACACTACATCATGGCAGCCTTACAGAGAATGGTCGAACGGTTCAGGGAACTCTTCGGAATGGATTAGAAAACTCTCGATAGTAATTGGGCCAAAAGTTAAGATGGCGGGTCCATAGAGATTGGGACTCAACGAAATTCGCGTACGATACACATGCAAAATTGCCACGAGTCTCGGTGCGTTACAAGAGTAGAGCCACTAGAGGAGTTGCTCCATTCTCTTGACGAATTCTCTGACGGCCTCAGCCCTCCTTTTCAGGGTAGCTTCGGGCAGATGGTCTTCATACAAGTTGATGTGTAAACCCTCAGCAGCATCAAAGGCCCTAGCAAGATCTAGCTCAGGATGCTCCTCCTGCAGCTTCTCCACATATTCTGCCAAGCTCCTGTGAGTTCCTAACGTGATACCTTTCTTAGCCGCCGCTGCCTTGATGATTTCTGCGGCTGCGCCCCAAAACTTCTCTGAAGCCTGGCGGTAATCGTTCTTCGCTAGGAGCTCTTCAGCCTCACGGAGGTACTTTCCGTTCAGACGCCTATAATGTTCAACCTTGCTCGTAGAAGCCATGCAGCATCTAGGGGCATGCTATTCTCTTATACTTTGCTCGAGTAGGTTGTCATCAGCACTCACGTTGCGCTTGTCGAAACTCTAGCGTACAAAGGCGCGAGATTGCATTCTCTTGAGATCATCAATTGCCATTTTTCTAACCTGTCTTGTCGCAGGCTTAAGATAGATAATCGCGCGCCTTTACGCGCCGCCCACCGTCTAAGTATTCGACGAGCATTATGGTCCAGACCTGTTTTGCAGATGAGAAACAATATCTTTGGGATAGGCCTACATCCTCGAACTAGTCTCATAGCCCTATCAAAACCAAGAGCCGCTCCAGACCAGTCGCAATGTATCACCGTTTCGATTCCATTCTTGACAGCTCTGATCTTTGGAATTTCGCCTGGATCGAGAATATGCCAACCTTCCTGGATTAGACATCCTTCCTGCGGAAGGTGCCATCTCAATGATTCACCTCACAATGAAAGATTCTCTTCACATTGCTTAGTCCACTTGGAACCTCTATCCCTCACCTAGGGGCTCGGAGTATTTTCTCATTCTTCTCCAGAAGGTTTGAATTAGCGATTGAAACAAGTCTGCTAACTAGACGGGTTGGACTAAGGATGTGCAGGCAGGGTTATATGTTAGCAAACATATATGTTTTTTGACATATATGCAACCGAACATAATAAATAGAGAAGACATCCTCGAGAAACTTCTTCAAGCCTTAACTCAGCGTCGCCTGAAATCCAACTACGCTGTGATAGGACCTAGGAGGATCGGTAAAACCGCTATACTAGAAGAGCTAGAGAGACGACTTGCTGAGAGCGACGCTATCGTCACAAGAATAGACTTTTCAAAATACGGGTATGATCCAACTGAGTTCAGTCGAGTTCTCATTGACTCCCTCACTAAAGCCTATCAAGAAAAACTAGACCCAGCATCTCGCGTTCTGGAAGGTGTAAGACATGCGGTCGCCGAAATCAAGAAGTTAAGGAGGATGCGCGTGGAGTTTGACATCAGTCTAGATGAGGCTGGGAAGCCTGTCTTAACCGTCAGACCAACTCTTGTGACAAGGGAGCTGAGACACGCGGAATCCTTTGAGCAGGCTTTCTCCTATGCATCCCGTCTGGCCTCGGCATCAGGAAAAAAAGTTATCATAATGTTGGATGAAGCTCAGAAAATAGTAGAATGGACCAGGTTGAATGGTATGAAGAACGTTATGGACCTATTCAGATCGATCATAGATGAGCTAGATGAAGTCTCAGTTGTACTGAGCGGCTCTAGAGTTCACATGCTAAGAAACTTATTTGCTGGTTCTGGGTCACCGCTGTTTGGAAGATTCACTTTGATCGAAGTCGGCCCACTCGAAAAACGAGATGCTAATACGCTCTACTTGAGGAACGCCCTAGAAGCGACCGAGAATGAGGCTAACAAAGTCTATCAGATAGTGGGAGGGCATCCCTTCTACCTTCTCGTGATGGCAGAAGCAAGAAGACCAAGAGAGCGGGTTGCCGAAAGATATCGTCGACTGTTGACCGATGTTGCGGGTGGTCTCTACTTGTACGTCAACTACATCTTAAGGGAAGATCTCGGATCCAAGATCACGGAGACAAACTACGTGAAGATACTAGGGGCTCTAGCCTACGGTGAAAGGAAAGTTTCACAGATCGCTGAGAGGATAGGGATCCAGGCACCTTGGTTGACACGATACCTAACAAGGCTTATCGAATATGATCTTGTGAAGAAGACGGATGGAGAGTATGAACTGAAGGATCAAATAGTGAACGATTATTTCAGGTTCAACTATCCTGAAGAAACTGTCTCTCCTTAAGAAACTTATCGAAGGAGAAACAGAACTGGCGTCGGCTGGAAGAACGCGCAGAGGCAATCACCATAATCATTTAATTGTGCATATCCCCGAATGCGCTAATCCGGGATCACCGAGGTTTCTCAATAAGCTGAGAAAATGGTAGAACCCTTTTTTCCACGCTAATAATGCTCATCGGACTGCGTTGAAACTCTCGAGCTGATCTGAAACATGATTGATTGCACTAATGGTTCAGAAACCAATTTGCTTAAGTAAACAACTACTGAATCCTATCGCAGGGGTAGAGAGCTTTGAGAATGCCTCATCCCAAACATGAGACACACCTATGCAAACTCTGGGCAGATACATACGATGTTGAGGGGATAAGAAAACTCGTCAGAAATCCACGTTTCATCTGCAAGAGCTGCGGTCGCGTAGCGGCGAAACTGGAGAATCTATGCGATCCAGCACCACTCTGACCATGTGCCCCAACATCAATGACCCTCATCGTCTATAATCCTTGTAATGTTCAACGAGCTCCTGCTAGAGTGGCTTCAGCTCGTCTAGAAATCTGACCTGAACCTCCCGCCGGATAAGATCGATATTTCTCAAGATCTCGGTCTCTCTGAATGCGAAGAGGCAGGGTAGATTGAAGGCCTTTCCAGTGGCGAGCACCCAACAGTCAGCTAGCGAGATAGGGTATCTGCATTTCATGTGGCCGGCCAAAGGCGCGACCCGTTCCGAGGACGCAACTTCCGTCTGCTGAGCCCATTCTTCAACGTATCTGGACGCTTTCGCGACCCCATCGATGCGACATATGACGTAAAGAGTTTCAGAGAGAGTGACAAGGTTGACGAGCCCGTTTCTTATCAGTTCAGCCGCTCTTCCAGGTCTTCCGGAAAAGTAGTTGAAGAGGAGGATGCTCGAGTCAAGCGCGAATCTTTCTGATCCACTCAATCAGTTCTTCCTCTCGCCTTCTATCCTCGGTTCTTCCCTCACGTAATGTGACGGCCGCTTCCGATATCTTGAACTGAGGCGTCGTTTCCCTGTGGTGAAGGACATATTCTCTCAGAGCCTCCCGTATGAGCTCCGCTTTTCCCGAGAACATCCTCTTGCGCATTATCTCGTCGAGGTATTTCCAGAGCTTCCGCGGGATACGAACGGCAGGCATCACAACGCTATCGGAAGACATGAACGTACATATTCAGTACAACAGTAAATAAACTATACAACGCGTTTCCACCTGCACCGGCGCCTTCAGCAGGTGATACCATGATCCGCCGTCTTGGTGGGTCATATGAAGAGGATGAATTGAGAATCGATATCAGGCTATGAAGTCGCTAGTGCATACACACGGTTTTACCTTGGCATCATAGCTAGGAAAGATTTCCCAAAACTCCACTTCCCTGATCCAAAAGTCTAAAATGTTGACAGGAGCATAGAACTCTAGCAGCTTTCTAGGATCTCGCCGCTTGCCTGTTCGACGTTCGCTAATTTCGATGCATGTCGGAGCGCCGAGGAGGGGCGCAATGAAAGAAGTACCCAATTTAGAAGGAGGGGAATCGAATATGGGAAAGTTTCTGGCTGTCCACACGTTACCCTCGCCTGCAACAATTGAGGAAGTTGCTCCAGTCGGAAAAGCAGTAAAGGCCAAGTCCACTTCGGACGCCTACTGGGTCAGCAGCTGGGCCCAGCTAGACGGGAAGGGTAAGATTACAAGGATACTCTGTGAATGGGATGCGAAGGACGCTCAATCGATACGAAGGGTCTTCGACGAGATCGTCAAGACGATACCATTCCCGGTAGACGGAATATACCCAATGACCAAAGTAGATGCAGAAGCGTACAGGTGACCTTCCAAGCTGCCTAACACTTGCGGTAACTTTCTTTACCTTGGCTCTGGAGGAGGAAACAAGACAAGTTCCGACTGAACATCATGGAACCTAAGTGATCAGGGACACAATTCATCTATGGTACTGGAACGATGAAGCTTGATCAGGGTTGGATCGAGCCTCCAAGCATGATACGCCCAAGCTTTTTTCCAATTCCCTTCTAACAGTACGTGTTGCCGAAAAGAAGTGTACGGTACCGACCGGGTATCTCCATGTCAGGTGGACGTATGCAGACATGGGCGGCCAAATTGGCTTAGCGTGGGGTGAGTCTCTATCCCAAGTAGGTAGGTTAATAAATCGTTAAGGTTAACACTCCGTCGTACAGACATGTGGATTCCAAGATGGTTAGGTGAATGCTACTCCAGGCTTTTCACCCGTTTCAGAAAGGAAACGTTCACCTTTCAGCAGGCAAAGGAACTCCTACTCACTAACGAGAACAGGCTCGCGGTTGCCTTCAGCAAGCTGCACTCCAAAAGAATCCTGTTGATCCTTGATCAGGGGAGACCGAGGCTGTACAGGATTCTTGATCCGGAGAACTTCACCCTTCTAGCCTCCGAGACCGTCAAGAACATTGAGAAGATACCTCAGGAGAGATATGTGAAGCTTGTATGCGATTGTTTCCGAAAAGCAACCGAAACGTTGAACATAGAATCCTTCGCCGTCTATGGATCGGTGGCCAGAGGAACTGCCACACCTAACAGCGATATCGACATACTGCTCGTCTCCGACGACCTTAACGGAAGCTTGGGCTCAAGGATAGAGAAGCTATACGCCATAGAAGAGATGCTTCGAGATGAGCTGGAGTGGCTTGGAAGGAAAGGGATCCGCACAGGCCTAAGTTTCTACCCACTAAAGAGGTGTGAAGCCCAGAAGCTACCTAACCTTTTCCTAGACTTGACCGAGGATGCTGTAATACTCTACGACAAGAGCCGTTTCCTCGAAAGAACATTGCTAGAGCTCAGGATGAAGCTGTTGAACCTCGGCGCAAGAAGGGTCTTCATAGACAAAGAGAGATGGTACTGGGACCTGAAGCCAGACTACAAGCCTGGTGAGATAATTGCAGTTACTTAAAGTTGCCAGATCCTATCTGCGTCAAGCCGAGGCGAGACTGGAAGATGCTAAGGAAGCTCTTCCCAGAACGAACTATCCCTACGCCGTGCGGTTGAGCCAAGAATGTGTTGAGCTGTCGCTTAAAGCTGTCTTGAAGGCTGTTGGAATAGAGTATCCGAAAATCCACGATGTATCGGACGTTCTCGCAGAGGTTAAGGAGAGGTTTCCGGAATGGTTCAAAGATGAGATCGACTATCTATGTGAATCATCAAGAATCCTCTTCAAGAAGCGGGAGCCCAGCCTCTACGGAGGTGAAGAAGCCTTTCTCTCCCCGGAGGAGGTCATCAGCAGGGACGACGCGGAAGACGCGATAACAAGGGCAGAGAAAACATACAGGCTCTGTGAAAAGCTCTTACTCGAACTCTCAGCCAATTGAGCTCGTGCTATCGTCCGGCAGCCACGGTCTCAGGCCTATCAGACGAATATGTCCTAGGCAATATACGAGCCGCCCGACAGGGGACGCCTAGGTGCGGGCATGAAATAGCTATGATGAACCTGTTCGATAATAGCAACGGACAGTTGCTAAAGACAATGCACGAGCGTAGGTAGATGTCGCTCTTAGACCAGGACCGAGGTTCCGTATATGAGTCAACGAGTAGGGCGTTCTCTAATCAGGTTCACATCTAGTTTTCCAGCTTTCTCTATTCTTAGTCTGTATTCGTACTAGGCTCTGATACGGTAGTGTGGTCAGTATCCAGCCACCTTTGTGTAAGCAGGTTAGTCAGCTTTGGATCGAAATTCATATAACGCCAGATAGAGAGATCGTCTCAAACAGAAGTACGGATGGATAAACCAACCATGCTTTTCAAATCACGAGTTTCCTCTGCAATCCTACTGGTTCTCTGGTTACTCGCATCTTCCAACGTTCTTCGGCTAAGTCCCGGGAGTCTGCCCGTATGCGCCCTGGATGAGTTTCCTATATGGATCGTTGATGATTTTGGCAGAAATGTTACGATCGATCGGCTTCCCACCAAGATTGTCTCGCTTCAACCCAGCAATACGGAGATCCTGTTTGCAGTTGGGGCGGGGTCTACGGTTGTTGGTGTTACTAGGTATTGTGATTATCCGCCTGAGGTTCTGGCTAGGGTTAAGGATGAAAGCCTAAAGGTTGTTGGAGGCTTTACAGATCCTAACATAGAACTCATTGTGTCGCTTCAACCGGACTTGGTGTTGGCCTCGACCAACCTGCAAAAACAAGCCGTCTCAAGCCTTGAGGCGAAGGGTTTTACCGTTGTCGCCCTCCTTCCCAAGACCGTAAGTGATATTCTGGAGGATATCAAGCTCGTTGGTCGGATCGTCGGAAGATCGGACGTAGCGATAAAACTTGCTGACAGCCTAGCGGCACGCGTCAACGCTGTGGTCGACAAGACTCGGGCCGCACCTTACAAGCCCCGTGTTTACTTCGAGATCTGGTATGACCCATTGATGAGTGTAGGGCCGGGAACATACATAAACGACCTGATCACGATGGCCGGGGGCGTTAATATATTCGTTGATTCTAAGGCTCCATATCCCGAAGTGAACGCTGAGATCATTATCGAGAGGGATCCGGAAACCATCATAGTGGCGAAGGGTTACATGGGCCTGGCTATAGAGGAGACAAGGGTGAAGATCAGAGATAGGCCGGGCTGGGGATCCATAAGCGCGGTCCGAAACAACCAGATACACGAAGTTGACGAGAACACGGTCTACCGGAGCGGTCCCAGGATCGTTGACGGCCTCGAGACTTTGGCCATGATCATTCACCCGGAGCTCTTTCCAGAAACCGACTTGCATAGGCTCGTGGTCTACACGTCTCCTCCAGCACAGGGCGTCGGTTTCGAGATAGATGGAACCTACGAAGGGACAGATAGTAGCGGTGCCCTTTCAAAGGTCTTGAAGAAGGGGTCACACACAGTGAAACTACTCAACAGTTCAATTATGATTGGACTCAACAGGATGGAATTCTTGGGTTGGACAGGATCGGCCTCAGGAAAGACGGTCCAGGTATCGGTCTACCTTGATGCAGATGCTGAATTGACAGCAAACTACTATTACACGACGACGAACATTTCGTCAGGCGCTACGATTCAACTCAGATATGTGGTGATCATAGCCACGGTCCTTGCCTTTGCCATAGTGGCTCCACTTGCGGTTCGGCTAGGGTTTAGGCACCGTAAAGCAACCTAGTCCTTTTTCGGGTTCGTCAGAGGCAAACTTACAACATGAATATTGTTCTTTCCCTTTTCGCCCCTTGTGCCACATATGGAAACACCTGAAAACGGAAAAACCATGAAACAGAGCTGATGGATGAGGTTGAATCTAACGTGCTTTAGGAGAGAGATGGAAAGGCATCTTGACCAAGGCTTACGGTCATACGTAAGGGAGGTTCTAGCAGTATTTGACGAGACAGTTCGGGACTACGCTGCTGATGCCCTTCTGCTTTCAGGTGGACTTGACACATCAGTCATAGCATGTCTATCCAATCGATATCATAAGCCTCTGACGGTTACCGTTGGATTTGCCGATGGAAATGCGCCCGACATTTACTATGCAAGACTGGTTGCACAATGCTTCAACCTCCAAAACCATGTTAGACCATTCAATTTGAAAGAGGCGGCTGAGGCGGCGGTATACGTGGTTAAGACGATTAAGAGCTTCGACCCTGCTGAGGTCAGAAACGACATAACAATATTCATTGGAATGAAGCATTTGAGGGAGATGGGAATGAATTCTGCGGTCACAGGCGATGGAGGCGACGAGCTTTTCGCAGGCTACCCCTTCCTATTCAAGCATGAGCATCGAGAGGTAACTCGTTGGATAAGGAATGTGGTGGAAAGTTGGTCTTTTGCCGCTAAGCCCATAGGCGAAAGCCTAGGACTAAAAGTCTTACAGCCACTTCTTGATGAAAGGATCGTTGAGTTAGCTCTTAGAATCCCTTCCGAATTCAAAATAGCTGAATATAAAGGAGTCACCTATGGGAAATATGTTTTGCGCAGAGCTTTTGAAAAACTTCTACCAGCGGAAGTGGTTTGGAGAGCCAAGGATCCAGTAGAAGTAGGAAGCGGAAGCATAGAGCTGAGTAGAATATTCAGAGTCAGTTCAGAGGAGTTCCGCAAGTTATCAAAGGCGGTCCCTCTTAACGATGAGGAGCAAGCCTATTACTTTAAGATATATCTCGAAACATTCGGCACGATACCCAATCCCAAGCGAGGAGAGAAAACCTGCCCAAGATGCGGCGCAGGGGTCCAGGTAAGCAGAAACCACTGCAAAACATGCGGGGCCTACCCAGTATAGATTTTGAGTCAAGCACGTATTATTTCATAGAGAAACCAAGATCTTCAAATTTGTCACGTACCAGCCTGAGGGTCTCTATAAAAGAGGGGCCTGAATGGGTTAAAGGTAGGTCGTCCTGGAACGCTGTCACTATTTTACCTCTCTTCACAGCCTCGACATCGCTCCATCGCCTAGTATCTACCAGTGACCGAATGTCTACTTCTTGCACCTCCGATGGATTATCAAAAAGCAGAATCATAACCTGGGGGTTCAAAGTCGCAACCTCCTTAAGATCAGCCTTGAAGTAGTCTTGGGCTTTCTCAGAGAAAACGTTGTAGCCGCCTGCAGCATGTATTAAGTCGTTGGTGAACGCTAGTCCGCCGAAAGTAATGGAGAATTTCTGTGGCCATATCTCTGCGTAGACCCGTGGCCTCTTCTCATACCCCACATCTACCTTGGCCGTCTCAACTTCTGTTGACAATCTCGCAGCTAGTTCGTACGCGTCTCCCTGCCTACCAACGAGTGTACCAATGACGAGCACGTTACTAATTATTCCGAAAAGGTTGTTCGCTAACGGTATGGGGAACACCTTATACCCTTTTGAATGAAGCTCCAAAGCCAAATCCCGATGAATCCCTGAGGTTGTCAAAATTATCTCTGGCTTCAATTCCTCTAAACATTTGTAGTCTGCCTCATCTACAGAAGCAAAGGCCGTTTTCTTGACTCCTCTAAGATAACGATGACACCAGTGTGAAACTCCGACCAATTCTTCTACGAGCCCCAACTCTACCAATATTTCAGTAACCGAGGGGGAAAGGCTCGCTATCCTTTTCGGTCGCTCAGGAATGTCCACCCACTCGCGTAGGATCTCATTGAACATTTGGGGCATCTTCTAATCACTGGTCCTGGGAAAAATCGACCCTCTCTCGACTGATAGGACTTCGTTCATAGTGAGATACTGAGGATTCCAGTCATTGTTAACTGACTTGGCTATTTCGTCAACCTTTTTGAACTTCTCCAAAAGCTCGTCTGCCCGAACCTCCACGATCCTATAATTGGGTTCATAAGCAGTTCTATAGGCGGACGCTCCTGAAGTGTTGTATACAAAGAATTCTACATTTTCCAAACACTTCCTAGCGATATCAAAGGCTTTCAGCATCTCATCTTCTGTTGGACTTCTCGAAAGCTTATCTCCTAATTGTTCAGGGGCGAATTGGTACAGTCTGTAGCGTATATTCCTACTCACATGACTCAGGAATTCTGCAATCTTTTCAATCTCATAGACATCCACGATACTCGGGATGAATATCGTTCGAACATAGAAATTCACGCCGTACTCATGCAGCAGCCTAACGGCCCTCAATACATTGAAGTTGCTCTTACCCGTATACCACTTGTGAATCTCGTCAGTGTATGCTTTCAGGTCCAACTTGACGTAGTCCACCGGGAGAGATCTGAACTCATCAACCAAATCTCTATCCAACATATGACCGTTTGTCGATACGCCGATCTTACTAACGCCAGCGCCTCTTAGCTCTCGGATAAGGGAGTGTAAGTAATCCTTATCTGCCGTCGGCTCACCGCCAGTCATTTGAACATCGTCGACCGGCCCACCATAAATCAAGTGACAAGACCTCACCAATAAATCGACCAGATCCGTCACGGACAGAGTTCTTCCCGTATCCTTCTTGGCGATCGCGAAGCAACCTCTACAGTCGAAATTGCAGCCAGACAGGTTGATCTTTATCTTTCTGCGAGGGGTAACCTCACATGTTAAGAAGGGTACCCTCTTGAAAATACCCATTCATACCTTCGCCTTAACGGTTGAACCCACCAATCATATTTTGACCTTTCCTAGCACTCAGATGTCTTGAAGAATAGTTTGGTACGTCCTTAAGAACCCATCCCATACGTAACCAGAAGTTGGCGCAATTTGTGAAAGAATTGTCATGACAAATCATCGTACAGCTCAGCCCGCTATATTCGACGGAAGGTACATGAGAACGTCTGACTCTCTCTTTCATATTGAGTGCATCCATAGTCTAATCAACGGCCGTCAAGTAGGCACGAGCTTAGACTATGGCAGCCGGAGCCCTTCCTCAGCACGCTTGCCAAACTCGGCGTGCAAACATAACCTAGGCGACACTTCCAATGATTCAGAAATCGCAGTACAACTTGTCCAGTTTTCAAGTCGTCGATTTCTGCAAGATTGTCCAGGAAGTTACGTCGTCTCACCGTCCGTTGATACAAGTCTTCTAAGGAATATTCCGAGTTTTGATAAGCCCGAACATTTGCTGTGAAATCGTCCAAACTGATAATTGACTTCAGCATCGCATTTTTCTCAAGGTTTGCAGTTAAACCCCGACGTTATCGCGGGCCAGCCTCTCGGCATGCCTCGCCAGTAATCCTTTCAGTCTCAGTGCCTAACCATGAAGTCGATTCTTCTTTCACAGAGGTTCTTGTCGAAGTCTTGGCCGACCGGGTAGCCTTTCGGCTCACAAACAATCTTGTCTTTAGCGTGGAGAGCTAACCAGCCAGGTATTGCGGAGCACTCTCCTTGGCTCAAGGACGCCTGAGCCAGAGCTGAGCTGAAACCATCAGAAGATTGTGATAAAAAGGGTTTGGCGCATGTCTCTTGCTGCGCCGATTCTAACCTGATTCTACTCAAGGTTTCTGAACCTTTATCTCAATGGTAGAAACGTTTCTCATATCTCCAGCCTCACCGATAACTTCTGTTCCAATAGTCACGCCGCTTATAGACAACTTGCCTTCAAAGAATCTTCTGCGAACAACCTCGATCACGTCGACAGCTGTGCTGATAGCTCTACCGCGTGCCTTGATAGTGAGCTCCTTAGCTCCGCCACTGAAGTGCATCATCACGGCCGTTGCGTAGGCCATTACTGGTTTCTTCCCAATCAGTATAGTATCCGGTGGGATAGGAGTTCTCGGCCTAACAGAGACTCTCTCTGCTGGCAATGGTGCTTGCTGTGGCATTTCGGTCATCCAATGTTCACCTCCATGAATACCTTGCGTACTACAAGTAGCAACCGACTTAAACGTATTCCCGTCAACTGCATCAAGGAAATTGTTGAAAACACCCGAAATGGTGATAAAGTTTGACTAGAGATGCTTCCGATCATTCTGGGAGTATGGTGCTTCCTGATAGTCGACGACATCTTTCATTTCGAGAGTTCGCTGAAGTCTGCATATAGCCTGATGGGTTTCTTCTTCCTTCCGTGCTCCTACACATACAAACTTTCCAGTTGTAAAAAGAAGAAACACAACCCTAGGTTCTTGCATGCGATGAATCAGACCTGGAAACTGTTCAGGCTCATAGATGGCTTTCTCCAAGGAATATGCTGCCTTTTCTAGATCTATGGTTCCACCAAGTTCTCCTGAGGCGACTATGTTCTGTATCTGAATCTCGGGTTTCTCGACAGTCACGATCTTTTTCCTTCTTAAGTCATCCACAACCTTCATTACAACTTGCTTCGCCTGTCGCTCAGACTTAGCTCCTGTGCACACCATCTTTCCAGAACTGAAGATGAGAGTCGCAGTCTTAGGCTTCTTCAACCTGTAAACAATGCCAGGAAACACCTCTGGTTGATATTGAACCTCTGGAAAAATTCGAACAATGG
>CAZLVF010000031.1:5871-14736 GCA_964562925.1 uncultured Candidatus Bathyarchaeia archaeon | reverse complement strand
CGTTCTAGTCTTGGAACATGCTGCATTATATAGTTGACTTGTGACTATCAAAATACGGGATTGGAGAGCCTTACTAGTGAAACCTAGGCTAGTCGTAGTGAAAGTTGCAAGAAAGAAACAACTTCCTTCCTACCCTTCACGAAACTCTTAGCCTTTCAGCTGCTTCTACACTGCACTGCGAGGCTTCCACGAACTAGTTTCAAAGCTTGTACGTGCGGAGAACTTGACGGTTGGAAAGCTCGCATTGGCTGTACCGTGGACAACTTCAAACCAAGAGACCAACACAGCCTGAGCATCTCGGTAAGTCATACTTTCTCAGGTTGGATGACAGATTCTTGCTGGGACTTTCCGACGAGACTAAGCCAGGCCTAGGTGACTCTTCAGGCCTTCAGAAAGGGCTAGTTATGTTTGAAGGAGTCGAGTCATTGTGCGGCGAGGGCGTCGGGTTTGGAGCACCTGCAGTGCAATATTCGAATCGAATACTATTCTCCACCGCAGCTAACATACGAGCTGTAGATAATGAACTGGTGAAGAGTTTCTCAATAGATGCTCTGCAAAGGATAACCTGGAAGAACAGGTTTCCCATCGACAACAGAGTCTACAATGCTATACAACCCAGATTGGCGGATGCTTACCGAACAGAAGTGAAGGCTCGACGATGGTTAACGCGTCTAATGAGAATTCAGACCCTATTAGGAGTCAGATTATCTCCTCAGAGGATCCGATCTAGGGGCAACGTGGAAATGAGATACAGTCTATCTGGAAACAGAGTAACGATAAGGACCGATTGTTCTAAACTGGTTAATAAAGACCACACGAGAATCCTAATCTTCAATGAACAGTCAGCAGACTTCCATTTCTATAAAGATGATTTTGGAGCTCTTTGCGACGAGAGTATCGGCGTCTGGGAGGAGGTCAGATGCGAAAGAGCTTCTTTTACAAATCAGAAAGTGAAAGTGACCTTTTCCGTGGAAAAAATCCCTGGAACGCAATTGTATAGAGGACGAGAACTTCTCGAACCACGTTTAGACTGGGCAGGGCTTTGCTACTCGATCCCAAAGCACATGGAACATTTCAGTTATTCGGTTGAAATCTCTTAACGTGATCCCTTTGGCTGACATTCTTCTTGTGTATCCATATTTTAGACAGAGAACCGACAGGTCACCTTTCAGGTTTCCACCCCTCGGAATTGGCTATATAGCCGCGTTTCTAAAACGAGAAAACTTCACGGTCAAGATACTTGACGGCACTTTTCGAAGCGAAAAGGAAGTTGTCAGCGAGATCGAGCGTTCAAGACCTCGAATAGTCGGGATCTACGCGATGTTCTCGATGGAGAAAGAAAGCATCACAGTGGCCAGAAAGACTCGACGTATGGTTGATCTGCTGGTTGCAGGAGGGCCCTTGCCTACGGTTGATCCATCAAGTTTCGTAGAGGATTTTGACATCGTTGTTGTCGGCGAAGGTGAAAACACGATGCTCGATATCGCTAGAAGCTATCTGAATAAGGGAGATGTCAGAAGAGTTCAGGGGATCATCTTCAAAGATTGTAACGGAATTGTCCGCACTGCCAATAGAGAGCCTATAGCGAATATCGACTCGATCCCGTTTCCCGCCAGAGAACTTTTCGACAATGACGCTTACAAGGAGTATTACTCCAGTCATTTCGGATATTCGATGACCTCGATGATATCTTCAAGAGGATGCCCCTTCAGTTGCGACTTCTGCAGCAAACCGGTCTTCGGAGATAGCTTCAGGTCGAGATCGCCTGAAAACATCGTCGGTGAGATGGAGGCCGTATTGGGTCTCGGGTACGATACGATCTGGTTCGCTGACGACTGCTTCACCATCTCCAAAGATCGAGTGATCAAAATATGCGACGAGATAAACCGCAGAGGCTTGAATATCAAATGGCAATGCCTGTCTCGCGTCGATTCGCTCGATTCAGAACTTGCCTCTAGAATGAGTAAAGCGGGATGCAGTAGGATATATCTTGGAATAGAAGCTGGAGATGATAGGATTCTAAAAGTAATGAGAAAAGATATCGAACTCCAAACGGCTAGAAATGCAGTTTACGACGTGAATTCAGCTAACATTGAAACTGGCGCTTTCTTCATAATAGGTTATCCAGGCGAGAGCGATGATACAGTTCTCAATACTATAAGATTTGCAACCTCGCTACCTCTTGACTATGTTTCTTTCACCCTACCATACCCGATACCTGGAACCGGTCTGTACGAGAGGGTTAGACATGTTCTAAAAGAACCTAAACGAAACAGAGTCAGACTGATCGATCAATATCTTGCCTTCGAATCCGAGTTCTCTGAGTTCAAGCTCAAGTTTGCCATAGCTAAGGGTGGACTTCAGTTTAGAATTAGAAAATACCTTGGAGAGAGAGGTTACAAGATAGTCGGGATACTGATCGAGAAGATCACTGACGGGGTATTTAGAGCGATTAGATAGATGTGGAATATGCTGGCTAGATGGCGATCAAGTTGGAAGCGAAGCAAGGATAGAATTATCCCCTTGGCAATTAGCTTAACACTGCAGTCCATCATCGGCCTACTGTTAGACCATCAGTATGATATGGGTGTCTTCGGAACCATCCAACATCGTGAGGACCTTTGATCAAGCGTTCCTTGACGCTAGGCTCGCCCTCAGATTCATTACGGTGAATCCATGGAGCTGGCTGGGATGGTCATACATTATACGAACCGTGTAGGACCGAAATAGGTGAGGGGCGCGTTATTTCTAGAACCTGTTAAACGTTAAAATCGAGAGTTCGCGCTCGACAATTGAAACAAGTTACCGCCGCAGCTGCGAACGGAAACTAGCCAGTCCAACGCCGACATTAGAGGATATAGTAGTATAGATAGAAAGTCAGTCCAAGTATCAGCGCAGTGACCCACAAGACCGCCGTTAAGCGCATTCCTAAGAGTATTCTTCTCGGATGCCTCAAAAGAAATACTATGCCCAGCGTCTCAGCCAGGCCTCCCACCAAAGCATGAATCCAAGTTACAAACGAACCGAACTCGTAGAATCTTTCAACAAGAATGCCGAAGTATGTGACGAAAGATCTGCCCATGACCAGCAAGATGGAAACCAAGTTCAACAAGATAGCTGCGGCCATGAAGATACGATGCTTCCTCAAGTTGGTCCTACTTCTCTTGATGTAGGATATTCCAGTCAAGAAGAAAGCGAATATCACCAACTGAAGAATCATGTTCAGATCAAATATTGTGATCTCGTTCACCCGTTAGTAGCTGCTACTTCATGTATTTACGCTTCTTACGTTTTTGTCTTTCCACCTAGCGGGAGGATTGAAATATTCGATGCTTCATGTCTTAGCAAGCTTAGATGGAATCCAGCTTTAGGGATTGTTTCTGGTTGGCGCCGGTCGCCCAGAGGAGATTCGTATCCAAGCTTGTCTTACAACCACTGTTCCTAAGTAGAACAGGATTGCCGACAGAGCTATTGCGGCTCCGCCAGCCAGATTCAAGCGGAATGATACGAGTATGCCTACGAGCACGGAGATAATAGCGAACGTTTGCGCTACCAGAATTGACTCTTTGAAGCTGCGGGCTATAGCCGCGGCTGCAAGGTTTGGCATGACTATCAGCGCTGAAATTAGCAGCACGCCGACCGCCCTTATCGAGCCTACTACCGCCGCTGATGCCAACCCTATCAGCAGATAGTCGAGGCTCGTTACTGGAACGCCACTCGCTCGGGCGCTGTCCTCGTCAAAGATCATGTATACAAGCTCTTTGTAGAAGAGCCCGATCCCCAACAAAACAGAACACATTATCACAGCTGTTATCAACAAGTCTTCAAAGCCGACGAGTAGGATGCTTCCGAAAAGAAAGCCGAAGACGTTTACTGTAAACCCCCTGCCCAAACTCACCACTACTACACCTAGAGCGAGGCCTGAAGAGAATATTACAGCAGTCATGGCATCACCGGTTAGTGTGGTTCTACGCCTTAACTCGCTGAGGGTTGTGGCTCCTACGATCGATACGACAAGAGCCGAAAGGAGCGGGTTAAGGCCCAGATAGAGGCCGAGAGCTATTCCTCCAAAGGACGTGTGAGCTAGACTGTCTGCGAGGAGGGAAAGCCTACGCTGGATCAGAAAAGCGCCTATAGTCCCTGAAACAACTGCCGACATAACCCCTACGACCACAGCTCTTTGCGCGAAGGTTGCACCCAACAGTCCTATATCCATCCACTCGCCTTCCGGACCGTTCTATGGCCGAATTCCAGCCAGCGCTGCACATTCAGCTGAGCTCTTGCATACGTCCCATCCGCAATAGTGAACCAACCTCTTGTTCAACAGAGCAACCTTAGCGTTCACGGGAGGTTTGATATCCGACTGATGGGTCACGATGATTATCGTCATCTTATCTTCTATGTTGAGTTTTCCAAGCATCTCCCAGAACCTCTCTCTGAAAGCGACGTCTGTACTAGCTGTCGGCTCGTCGAGTATGAGAAGGTCAGGTTGACCTACTAAGGCTCTAGCGACGAGTACACGTTGCTGTTGTCCGCCCGAAAGTTCGGTTGCACGCTTATTCTCCAAGCCGTTCAAACCAGTCTTCTCAAACGCTTGGCCAACCCTGAGTCTATCATCTTTGCCAAGTCGATGCAAGAGCCCCGTCCTCGCCACGAGGCCGAGGGATACAACCTCTGACACGTTGATAGGAAAGCTCTTCTCGAAGTAGACCCTTTGTGGAACGTATCCTATCCTATAGTATTCCTTGAAGTGCTCAATGTCTTTTCCAAACAGCATGATCCGCCCGCTTGATCGTGGGATGAACCCGAGTATCGCTCTGATCAGTGTAGTCTTTCCCGCGCCATTTGGGCCCATCAGAGCGACAAAGTCTCCCCTATCGATTTTAAGGGAGATATCCTGAAGCACTGTCGCCCCGCTGAGGTTGACTGACAGGTTCCATGTTTCGACAACAGAATCCATTCTGAGAACGCTCCGAGACTACCTTAGGCTAAGGCCTCCTTCAAAACCGCGATGTCATGGTAGAGGCGACCTATGTAAGTGTAGTTTCCCATCCGATCCTGCTCCAGCGTCGGACCTTCCAATGGATCCAAGACGAGAACTCTACCCCCTACCTGATCCGCCAAAACCTCACACCAGTACGGGTCATCAAGGTTACTGGCTAACACCCTGGTGATCCCATATCGCTTCGCTATTTGAGTCAACTCTTGCATATGAGCCGCGCTCGGTTCGCCTTCAGGTTCAAAGCCGTAGATACCAACCTCGGTGAGGTTGTACGATCTCTTCCAGTATCTGAAGGCTTCATGAAACGTGATGAAAGTCTTGATTCGTACAGATGTCAAGTTCGCGAGAAAAGCTTCGTTCAGTGCCTCTAGGCGAGTTACGTAGTCTTCCATGTTCAACCTGTAATAATCTGCGTTTGCTGGATCCGCCTGCTCTACCCCAAGCTCAATACTCTCCATCGCGGTCATAGCCAAGACCGGATCGAGCCAAAAGTGCGGGTCAGGGTGGCCTAAGTTGTCGCGCATTATGTTCACCCCTAGGCTGACATCCACGATGACGGTACGAGATCTGTCGATCATTGGAAGCACCCTCTCAACCCATGGCTCCATTCCCGCCCCATTATAGAGGAACACGCTGGACGAGAGAATTAGCGACAGATCCTCGGGTGTGGGGTCAAGATCATGAGGACCCATTCCAGGAGGGGTCAGGTTCACGACGGTCGCCTTCTCCCCGACGATATTCAAAGCCCAATCGTAAAGAGGGAAGAAAGTTGCCGCCACCGTCAACCTTCCCCCGGATGGAGCTTGGAATCCAGCACTGGATATTAAAGCCAAGAGCGCTACGATCACCAAGCCGCCCACTAGCGCCAGCGACTTCGCGATTCTTCCCAACGCCTGCACACCGATTGTGGAGATCTGTTAGGAAACCCTAACTTAGTTCGAGTTCCCTAATATTTAAATCCCGTGAAGTCCTACGAACAGAGGACTCGACCTATGAACAGAGAAACAACTGAAAGCCACTTCATAGGCGCATGCGACCGCGAAAGAATGGAAGAGTATCTGGAAGCGATATGGCTACTCCTTGAGCAAGGGAAACCGATAGTTCGAGTGAGCTGGATAGCAAAAAGACTTAACTTGGCTATGGCCAGCGTTGTTGACATGCTGAAAAGTCTGGATGCGAAAGGCTACGTAGCCTACACAATAGGTGAGGGGATACTACTATCTGCCAAAGGTAGAATGACCGCGCGACGAATTATCAGAAACCACAGACTGATGGAGCTACTCATGAAGGATTCGATGGGTATTCCTCTTGACGAGAAGTCGGCCTGTGGTTTTGAACATCATATGAGCGAAGAATTGGCCGATACCATTTGCAGGAAACTCGGCCATCCCACAGAATGCCTTCACAGACAGAAGATCCCCACAGGAAGAGACTGCTCTAGTAAAAGAAGGTGATACAGGGGAGGGATTGAGCTGGATTCGCAACCATGCTATCTATCATTCGCCCCGAGTTAATCGATGGGTTAGCATCCGCATGTTGCTACATGCGGATGCAGTCTCAGATGGGTGTAGGATCACAAAGATTATCTTGTTTTTCTGCTACGCGGCCGCAGCTCTTGCAAATGAACTTTGCATTCTTCACCAGCGGCTTTAGTTTGTCGACGTCCATCCATGTATGCCAGATAACGCATAGATGCCTCTCATGTTCCAGGTGCGGTATCCTCATCTCAACCTCACAAGTTAGAGGTTTGTTGCGGGCGATATAAGTGCTCTCTAGACGTGTTGGTCGCTCAGAATCTAGAGTTTTCTAATGTACCTTTCAACTTCCCAGGGAGTCACCTGAGTCCTGTAAAGATCCCACTCCTTATGCTTCTCTTTCAGGTAGTTCTCGTACAGCGTTTCTCCCAAGGTTTCTCTTACGAGTTCACTGCCCTCCATCTCTTTGAGAGCCTCCGAAAGAGATTCCGGCAGTGAGATAATGCCCCGTTCCTTCCGCTCTTCATATGTCAAACTGTAAACGTTGAGTTCCGTTGGTTCTGAAGGCTCTATCTTCTTCAATATGCCGTCGAGGCCGCTTGTGCAGAGCACTGCGAACTGCAGGTAGGCGTTTCCTGCTGGGTCTGGGCATCTGATCTCCATGCGAGCGGCGTTTTTCCTCTTCCCGAAGTTTGGAACCCGTATCAGGGGCGACCTGTTCCTATGTGCCCATGCTATATACACGGGCGCTTCGAAACCGGGGACAAGCCGTTTGTAGGAGTTGGGCCAAGATGCAAGGATCGCGCTGATCTCCCGACCGTGAGCTAGTTGGCCTCCTATGAAGTGGAGTGCTGTCTTCGAGAGGTATCTGGTCTCTTCGTTGTCGTCGTAGAAAAGGTTCTCGGAACCATCGGCCGTCCACATGCTCTCGTGAACATGCATGCCTGAACCGTTCACGTTCATGAAAGGTTTCGGCATGTATGTGGCTATGTAGCCGTTTCTAGCAGCAACGGACTTGGTCACCAATTTCATAGTGACAGCACGGTCTGCCGTCACAACAGCCTCATCATACTTGAAGTCTATCTCGTTCTGTCCCAAAGCAGTCTCATGATGAGCGATTTCTATGTCTATTCCAAACGACTCGGCCGTGTCAGCGATGTCTCGCCTGAGGTCTTCTGTAAGATCCCCAGGAACCAAATCGAAGTAGCCACCCATGTCGATCGGAGTAGGTACGGGGTTTGTCGGCTCCCTTACAAGAAAGAACTCTAGCTCCGGCGCACACTTGAACGTGAACCCTGCTCTGTTGCATTTCTCGACAGCTCTTTCAAGAACGAATCTAGGATCTCCGTCGAACCGTTCGCCCTCAGGTGTATAAATATCGCAGATCAATCTACAGGTTGATTTCTCCTTGTGCCTCCAAGGAATAATCGCAAATGTGCTTGGATCTGGATACGCTAACAGATCGGATTCCTCTATCGGCCTGTACCCAGTAATAGATGAACCGTCAAATGGTTGGCCATTCTCGAAGATTGATTCGATGTTCTTACTACGTACAGAGAGGCTTTTTGAGATCCCGTTTATATCTATAAACTGGAGTCTGACGAACTTGATCTCCCGCTCATCTATCGCCTTTACAACTTTGCCAACGCCTTCTCGCCACTTAGCATTCTTAAAGTTCTTCACAAAGGTAGCCTTCTAGATCATGTCCGAAATACCCTCAGCGGCCAACGTATAAGCCTTACCAGAATCATGATAAACCATTTCGCGCTTTGCTGGAAGAGGATAGATACCCCTCATTAATCAGTACCATTACACAGAGTAGAATCAAGATCGCATAACCAGAATTTTGCATAAGACAGTTAGAGGTGAGGTTGATGATTCAGAAAGCCGAGTCAGATCTGTTAGAGTTCTATGGAGCCGATTGTGTCCACTGCGGGAAAATGGAACCCCTGCTGCAGAGGTTAGAGATAGAAACCAAGCTAAAGGTTAGAAAACTCGAAGTTTGGCATAACGAGGCTAATGCCCGTCTTATGAGAGAATACGACAGGGGATACTGCGGCGGCGTACCATTCTTCCTCAACAGGAAGACTGGAAACTGGCTTTGTGGAGCACATGATTATGAGGCTCTCAAGAAGTGGGCGCTCGGCCAATAGTCGCTTCCTGCGTGAAGCGCAGCTTTGAAGTGAACTGAAATCAACCATGAACGGTTAAGGATCGACCCACGATTATCTAGGGTTGAAACATCCATGCCTAGAGAAGTAAAAAGTAGGTTTGAGGTATTGCTTCCTTAGATCCACGTTCATTAGGCTGAAGTCGGGAGCTTGCTCTCCTACATCAACCATTATCTATCTCAAGCCGAGATGTATGTGAAACCTCCTATTCAGAAGA
>CAZLVF010000031.1:0-5771 GCA_964562925.1 uncultured Candidatus Bathyarchaeia archaeon | reverse complement strand
TTGTTTCGTGTATCCAAAGTGTACAATGACATAAACATTCAAGGTTTTTGAGCTCTCTTCCCAAACCGCTATGCTTTCCCCGATCGCCAAGCACGTTGTTCCTTTGTATCTTGTACCTTCAGTAAACTTAAATTCGGACTCGTTGCAGGTTGGCTTTATGGTCAAGAACGCTCTTAATCTAACGGCAACAGATGTGTCTCTTTCCGCAAGCTTCGCAGGTATCTACGCGATCCTCAGCGTTCTTCCCGCATTCAAAATCCTCGGCGGAGAGGGATTCATTAACACGTCCGCGTTTATCGAACCGGTTATCGGGTTGGTGTTGGGACCATACGTAGGAAGTCTGTCAGTACTCATCGGAAGAACTATAGCTAACACGCTTGTTCCTTCGAGTCCGCTAGGCCCGTTCTCGCCTGTACCAGGAATTCTCGCCGCCTTCTCGTCAGGTATGACCAGCCGAGGAAGATGGCGGATCTCTGCGTTGTTACTATCCGGGCTCATCATCATCTTTCTAGCGTACCCGCCAAATCACATCGCACCCGTCTTTCCATATTACGTTTGGCTGCACGCGATCGCTGTAACGGTTCTGGTACTCTCAAGTAGGCTGCGGTCGGTGAAGCCGCCGTTCTCCAATTTGAGAGCTGGCACGTTGCTGGTCGGCCTAGGTCTGAGCTTCTTTCCTTCTACAATGACCGGTCAGTTGGCCGGAACGCTCGTCTGGGAGTTTCTTTTGGGAGAAGGAATCACCGGAATCTGGAGGACTCTCGGCACAACAATAATGGCGGTATTCCCTGTAGAGAGGACTCTTATTACGATCATAGCTTGTCTTCTTGGTGGCACGCTCGTCAAAGCACTGGGAGGCCTTAGCATCTTGAAGAACCGACCAAAGGGCGCGGCAGCGGGCATGTGACCAGACTTGTCAGTCAGGTCTCTCCCTCAACTCCTCAGCTAGCTGACTCAGGAGTGCCCTCTGTCTTGGAGTGAGCTTTCTCGGTATGGAAACCACAACCTTGACCAGCTCATCGCCATGTCCAAATCCTCTCATGTGTGGAAGACCCTTTCCTTTTAACCGGAATATGGTTCCGCTCTGGGTTCCAGGAGGTATCTTTAATCTAGCCTTGCTAGTCAGCGTTGCAACTTCGACCTCGCCTCCAAGAGCAGCCTGCGCAATATTGATCGTTGCTTCAGCTACTATATCGTCTCCATCTCTCTCGAAATATCTATGTGGCCTCACATGGACTATCACGTAGAGATCTCCCGGAGGACCGCCGTCTGGGCCGGCTTCTCCTTCACCTTGCATCCTTAGGCTTGTCCCCGTATCGACGCCAGGTGGGACCCTCACGTCTATCTTGCGTGTACGTTGGACGTTACCAGAGCCGTGACATTCGGGGCAGGGCGAGTCTATAACGACTCCTCTTCCTTGACACCTGTCGCATGGCTGTATCTGGACGAACCTTGCGAAGCCAGATGTCCGAGTGTGTTGAACTTGGCCTGTGCCCTGGCAGTTGGGACAAGGATGGGGACTCGTTCCAGGTTCTGCACCGCTACCGTTGCAAGTAGGACATCTCTCAGTCCTCGGGACCTCTAATTTGGTTCTCACCCCTGCCGCAACTTCTTCTAAAGAGATCTCTAAGTCGTATCTCAGGTCGGCTCCGAGGCGAGGCCCATAGGTTCCTCGCCCTCGCCCGCCAAAGAACATATCGAAGATTGTGTCGAACCCGCCAAACCCGAAGCCTAGATCTCTGAAGATGTCTCCAAAATCGACTCCCCTGAAGATGTCCTCCGGCGTGTATCTACTATCTATTCCCGAATGCCCAAATTTATCGTATTGGAGCCTCTTCTCGTCGTCGGAGAGAACCGCGTAGGCTTCAGATATCTCTTTGAACTTTTCTTCCGCGTCCGGCGCTTTGTTGCGGTCGGGATGATATTGAAGGGCTAGCTTCCTATACGTGTTCTTTATCTCGTCCTTGGAAGCGTTCCGGGAGACACCTAGGATCTCGTAGTAGTCCCTCTTCTGCATCCTATACCAACCGAATACCCAAAAAGAAGATTACTTCTTCTCTTCGTCTACCACCTTGTACTCTGCGTCTACTACCTTCTCTCCACCTTTCGGTTTCTCGCCTGGCATACCCTGTTCAGGCGATTTCTGCTGGGCCCGCTGCTGTGTGGCCTGTTGGTACACGGTTGCACCGATCTCTTGCACAACCTTAGCAAGATCCTCGGTCTTGGTCTTAATCTTATCAACGTCCCTCCCTGAGAGTGTCTCCTTCAACTCGTTAATGGTCTTGTCGATTCTGTCGACTTGGTCTTTTGTCAATTTGTCTTTGAGGTCCTTCTTGGTCTTCTCAGCTGTATAGATGAGTGTGTCTGCATTGTTTCTAGCATCGGCCTCCTCCCTCTTCCTCCTGTCTTGTTCCGCGAACTGTTCAGCCTCTTTTATCATCTTCTCCTTCTCGGTCTCGGAAAGCTTTGTGGAGGCTGTTATCGTTATCTTCTGAACGTTGCCGGTGGCCAGATCTTTCGCTGAAACGTTCAGGATTCCATTGGCGTCTATGTCGAAGGCTACCTCGATTTGGGGTACGCCTCTGGGGGCGGGCGGTATTCCGACAAGGTTGAACATTCCAAGTGAAACGTTGTCTGCGGCCATGGCCCGCTCGCCTTGTAACACGTTTATGGTTACACTTGTCTGGAAGTCCGCAGCTGTTGAGAAGATCTGGCTTTTCTTCGTTGGGATGGTTGTATTTCTTTCAATAAGCTTTGTGAAGACGTTTCCAAGCGTCTCGACTCCAAGGGATAACGGAGTCACGTCAAGAAGAAGTAACTCTCTAACTTCGCCCGCGAGTACGCCCGCTTGGATAGCAGCGCCGACTGCGACGCATTCCATTGGGTCTACGCCACGCTCAGCCGAGATTCCAACGATCTCTTCAACGGTCTTCCGAACTAGGGGCATTCTTGTCATTCCCCCTATGAGGATCAACTTGTTTATGTCTTGGAGCTGAAGCTTCGCGTCTGCCAGTACACGTCTTATCGGACTTTCGACCTGCCTGATAATCGGCAGCGCCACCTGCTCTAGTTTTGCCCGAGTAATCGTGTAGCGAAGATGCTTCGGTCCACTAGAATCTGAATAGATGAACGGAAGATCGATGTCGGTCGTGAAGAGGTTCGAGAGTTCAATCTTAGCTTTCTCAGCGGCTTCTTTGAGTCTCATCATCGCGGTTCGATCGTTTTTCAAGTCGATGCCGGTCTGCTGCTTGAACTCGCTGAGAAGAAGTTCCACAATGGCAATGTCAATATCGGCCCCTCCAGTCTTCGTATCGCCGCTTGTTGCGAGAACTTGGAATACGCCGCCGCCAAAGTCCATGATCGTAGTGTCGTTGGTGCCGCCTCCGAAGCTGAATACCATGATCTTCTGTTCCTTTTCGATCTTGTCTATTCCGTACGCGAGAGATGCCGCTGTAGGTTCGTTTATTATCCGGACAACTTCGAGGCCTGCGATCTCGCCAGCGTCTTTTGTTGCTTGTCTCTGATTGTCGTTAAAATGAGCTGGGACGGTAATGACAGCTTTCTTCAATGTAGTTCCAAGGTAGGTTTCAGAGTCTTTCTTTATCTTCTGAAGGATGAAGGATGATATCTGTTGAGGGGTGTACTCTTTTCCATAGACCGTCACCTTGTAGTCCGTACCCATCTTACGTTTGATTTCAAGAATCGTTCCCTCTGGATTGGTGATCGCCTGTCTCTTCGCAGGTTCCCCTACCAGCAGTTGCCCATCCTTTGTAAACGCGACAACTGATGGGAACATCTTGCCGGCGATGGTAGGTCCCTCAGCGCTAGGTACAACGACCGACCTACCCGCTTCCATAACCGCCGCGGCTGAATTCGTTGTACCCAAGTCTATGCCAAGTATCTTCTCTTTCTGACCCGAACTCTGAGAACTCACGGAACCTACACCTCAGAATTGTTCTGGAAGCTTGATTGTTACGTACAAGCGAAGTCTTATAGAAAAATCCGGTTAGAGAAAAAGGTTATGGTAGTTGAGTCAGCCCAAATCCGAAGTACAGTTGAGCGAACAATTTACTATCTGATCGTTTGTACGGTCTCCTGATAATCGTATACCGACAGCCGTGTTCTACACGACGCAGGGTTGCCCTCACTGCGCCAAGGCGAGAGCCTTCTTGAGAAAGAATGAAATCCAGTTTACAGAGTACGATGTCAACAAGGATGAGATAAGATGGAGAGAAGCCATGGCCTTGGCCGGAGACAGAGACATCGTTCCAGCTATCGACATAGATGGAAAGATCTTCTTCGGAGCTTACACCGCCAAGATGGAACATGAACTGAAGAAAGCGCTAGGAATAACTCGCTAGATCCGTATCGTACGATAACAAGCTCGACTCATCCTACACAACCGCTCTGCTCGAGTTGATTCTTGGCGGGTCTCTTTGCAACCTCGACCTTGCTAGGTCTCAGAACCTTTCCCTTTAACACGTAACCTCTCCTTATTTCCTTCAGTACTGTTCCTTCAGTTTCATCATTAGACTCTATCTGAGCTAACGCTTCATGCATAGCGGGATTGAACTGTTCACCTTCCGCAGGGATTCTTTCGAGACCCTCTTGCTCTAGGATCTGGTCGAGTTGTCTACAGATCATCTTAACCCCGGTAGCCAACTCGGACTTTTCACCAATCTTCTCGCCAGCTTCCACGGCCCGTTCTAAATTCTCGGCTACGTCTATTAGCTTAAGTATCAGCTGTTCGCTGCCAAATCTTACGGCTTCCTCAGCATCTCGTCGAATCCTCTTCAAAGAGTTCTCAAAATCAGCTTGGAGATACTTGAGCCGATCCAAATGCTCCTTCGATTTAGCTCTCTCTTGTTCTAAGTCGCGCTTGAGCGTCTCAAGTTCGTCTAAAGCCATCTCCCGTGCGGCCTCCAGTTGCTTCCTAGGTTCCTCCTTTGGAAGAGATGGTGCGGGCGCCAGCATGGCCTTCTCGTTTTCCGTTTTCTTCGTCGATTTGGGTTCCACGGAACCTTCCGCCGAGCTTTTGGACATCTCTCGACGACCTTCACGATGTTTCTGAGGCATGAATTCGAAAAAAAGCGTCGAATATTAAAGGGTTTTGAGGTGCTGAACAGATATTACATCGGATAACTTTGCCTTTTTGAGTTTCAACTCCACTCTGGAACGCGTAAGGGTGCGAGCGTCTGCTCACCCTTTCTCAAGTTTGCGCAAGAAGTACATGCCGTACAGAGCACCTGCTACGAACGTTGTAAAGAGTTTTGATATGAAGTTGAAGTTTACAGGCTTAGGTAACGCTGGGTTAAGTTGGTGATGAAGAAGATCAATATTTCCTTGATAGAGTATGTAGAAGCTCGTCCATTGAAGAAAGTTCTGAATTGCCTCGTACCCAAAAACAAACGTGACCAAAGCAAAGAAGATGAATAGCGTTCGTTTAGCGGCAACTGGAAGCGACTTCACCTGTTTCTCACAACTCTCCAAGCCGAAAGCCCAGAATAGAAAACTGAAGAAAGAGAAGAGCGTGATCGGCTTGAAGTGAAAGACATAGAAACTGGTAGGGATCATGATCTCGTCGATAACGAATCTCTCTCCGACAGCGTATTCCTCGGGGTGAGTGAACACAACCCTCAACAAGACCGCGAGCGCCAACAGGCCGAAAACCACAGACATGACCCTATAGATGTTCACATTCCTGTAGCGTTCCATGACATAATCTGCGATTGAACTCCCTTTCTAGTCTTTCGATCAGAAGCCGTGAGGAT
>CAZLVF010000030.1:0-16452 GCA_964562925.1 uncultured Candidatus Bathyarchaeia archaeon | reverse complement strand
TGTCTCAGTCTTCTCGCCACCGCTGCTCCGATCTGCGTGCCTAAGACGATTCCTATAGACAGATAGAACGCGTACTCTGGGACGATATTTCCAAAGCTCAGATGAGTGGCTGCCCCTGAGATGGATGTGAAGAGCATCATGAACATAGAGGCGGCCACAGCTATATGGAATGGCATCCCAACCACCATAACCATCACTGGAACCATCACTACTCCGCCACCGACGCCGAAGAAGCCTGAGGCGACGCCGCCGAGAAAGCTGAGGAGGAGGCCTGGAGCAACGCGCGCTGTATAATCGAAGCTAACACCCTTCGAGTCTACGAGCGTTCTTCTCAGACCGGTTTCCGACCTTGCTATCTTGTAGTCTCTTCTAACCATCTGCAGCGCTATGAATAGAAGAAAGACTCCAAACAGCGCTGACAACAATTTTCCGCTGATCAATGTGGTTAGATAGGCGCCTGCCACGGCTCCGGGAACTGTTCCCACACTCAGGATCATGCTAACCTTGTAGTCTATTCTCTTCTGTCTTGCGTAGGCAAACGTGGCGGATGCTGCAGTGAAGATTATCATGACAAGACTCGTTCCAACCGCTTGATGAATCTCCAAATGAAACAATAGTACGAGGAATGGAACGATGAGAAAGCCGCCTCCAAGTCCTGTCATCGCCGAAACTATTCCAACAAGTGCTGCAATAACTATCAAGACAGGCCCGAGCATACATGTCCCACCGCACTTCATTCAAAGAGACGTTTCAGAATCGTTGAGCACAAGTAGATACCATTATCGGAAACCTTCCAATGCCATGCAAGACCTAGAGGGAACGTATCGCTGTGCTTGGAGCACTCCTTCCGTAGCATCAAGGTAAATAGTGATGGTTGATAGAAGCTTGGAGCGTCACCGAGAGAGACCGTTGTCGTTTGAGGCAGATTAGAAACTGACATCAAGAGGGGTAATCAAGTTGGAGCGTTCACGATACTTGTACTTTCAGGCGCAACCTCGGCACCTACGCTTCGCAAGGTCAATGATCCCATCCTCGTTCCCCGTCTAGCCCTTCGTGACATAGGACGGATACTGCCAGACCTCTCCTAGAGAACGTGTCTTTATGCGACGGCCTGTTCATAATGAAGAAATTAACCGTGAACTATTCATGGTTTTCAGACTAGCCTACATGATACTCCCATGAAAAGTAACAAAACTATTAAAAACCACGCTCTTGTTACATTGGTAACCATTGTTTTTGGGGTAGCGGTAATGAAAGACGTTCTTAGACGGATCGCCGTGGGAATCGTTATCCTGCAAGTCATGCTCATCGTGGCGGCTCCGATTGTTCCTGTGACCCAAGCCGTGACGCTTCCTAACAATGTGGTAATTAACGAATTTGAACAGTACGCTGTAGGCGGAGACCTCAACAGGCAGTGGGTTGAGATCTACAACCCTACGAGTGCTCCAGTGAATATTGGAAACTGGAAGATTTTGGTGGCTTCGGGAACAACGAAGACTATCCCGGCTGATACCTTCGTTCCTGCGAATGGATACTATGTCCACATGTTCACAGGCATCGTTCTCAAGCATACTAACGAGATGATTACGCTCAAGGACGCGAGTAACAATGTTGTCGACGTGACAGCTAAGAAGAGCAGTACGGCCGCGTCAACCTCGACTTGGCAGAGGTATCCAAACGGGGTTGACACTAATAGCGATGGTGATTGGCAGTTCCGTGAGGGAACGAAATGGAAGTCAAACCGTGGTGAAACCGTAACCATGAGCATTTCGTCTTCCTCAATAACCTTGGGCTCTGATGCAACGCTTTCAGGTACGGTAGACCCGGGTCATGTAACCCTAGTTCGGATCCAAGCTAGCTTAGACGGCGGTGCGTCCTGGGTCAACGTTACTATCGTAAGTTCAACCTCAACCGGAGCCTACAGCTATGTCATCGTGAAACCTGACGTTGGAAGCTACCTGTTTAGGGCTGTGCTTCTCTATGTTAGCGGGGTACTCTCAGGCACCGTATCTTTGACGGTGAATAAGGCTCCAAGCACGATCAACGTCTTCGCTCCGAAGACTATAACCATACGCGAGTCCGCATCGTTGATCGGATTCATCTCACCTATCAAACCATCAGTAAGCGTCACACTCACGATAGGTATGCCGAACGGGACATACACCACACGCTCCACCACAACGAATACTGCTGGATACTTCAACTACACATTTGCTCCAGACGACGAGGGCAGATGGAATGTCACAGCCAGTTGGGGTGGTGACGGTACAACACAAGGCGCCACAAGTTCTATCGCGTTCTTCACTGTCAAAAGCGAAGACCAGTGGGTCCTTACATTAGCGTTGCTGATTGTGGTTCCAGTGGCGGTTCTACTGATAGTTCTGGGGTTAACCCTCAGCAGAGGCCCGAGAAGACGCGTGGTACCACTCTTCAGGCCGGTCAGACGCCTACGGCCACTTGTGCCGGGAAGATTGATCGGATGGAGACCACGGATACTTCCAGCGAGGATATGTCCCAAATGCCGGGGACAACTCATCTACGCATCCCAATATCGAAAATGGTACTGTCCAAGATGCAGGCATTACGCTTAGAGCCCTATTCTTTGTCGAGAATTAACACCTGCAAGAGAATTCCAGAAGAGTCTTCGTAAATCATTCTCTCCACCACCTTTTTCTTCTACGCTCTTTTGAAAGCGCTCAAAGCTTTACCTAGCTGTCTAGCCGTCAAGAAAATCTGCGGGCAGACTTTCTCAGGCAGACCTAGTACTAGTTTGCGTTTGACTCGCGGAAAATCTAGTTAGCTCGTAGCCATGGTCATTCTTTTGGGTGTCTACCGAACGTACGAGACCAGTATGGACAGTGCTAGGCCTAGCAGAAGTGCAAAAGGAAGGCCTGGAAACATTTCTCTCTTCTCTAGCATTTTGAAACCTGCGTAGGCACCTACGACGAGTCCCGTCGACGCTGCAAGAAAGGATAGCCCTCCCAAGTTTATCATAGCGTTGCTGGCTAGCATCGAGTAGAACACTATGTCCCCCATTCCAACCGTGAGGTTCTCGTATGTGCAGACTGCACCTACAAAGCTTTCAAGGTCAGCCTTCTCTACTATCTTTCCTATCGGCCCCTTGTACACCGCTATGAGATCGTAGGTCGACAGAGCGACGAGGAGAACTATCGCGGTTAGCGTTGGTATGCTGGATCCGAGGAAGGTCCCCGTCAGTGAACCGATTGCTATTATCGCCACTAGTTGTGTGAAACCATGTGATCTATAGATCGCGTAGGATAGTACGAAGGTGAGCACGCCTGCCAACACAATTACGAGTCCAGAGTAGAATCCCATCCTCAGGTTGTACGCGGAAAGAATAACGTCGCCATACCAGCTCGTCAAAAGGAATATCGCGAAGATCAATGTGACCTTTATCAGTTTCTTAACAACCGTCTCTCGCCCGTACCTGATCAACAGATACATCAGCGTAGCCATTCCAGCGATCGGCGCGATGAAGAGAAGCGTATTCAGGGTAGCTCCCTCCGACGTCTCAGGAAAGACCGTTATAGACTCAACATCAACCTTCGAAGCAATCATGAAAAAGGCTAGGGCCCCAGTGATAGTTAGAGACGCGACGACCGGTAGTAGATGCTTAGGCCTCGCCCTAAACTCGTTCTCGCTCAACGGCCTTCCCCGCCAGTTCACGACATCTATCGCAGAAGGTTTCATTTTTTCTATCGGTATCGTAGATGCTGTTAGAGAAGAACATCACACAACTCAAGTCGGCGCAATGGCCTAGACCGAAGGTGTGCCCCAATTCATGAACAGCTTCTTTCACCACACGTTGAAAAAACAGCGAAGGATTCTCTTGGCTGTGAAGCTTTGGATCTAACCTGAAGGTCGAAATTACGGCGACGTCCCCCGCAGATTCCGCCTCTCCAAAGACAAAGTTCAATGATGGGACATAGAGGTCTACATCAGTGACTCCGAGAAGCCTTTTCATGTCGCCCTTCCTCAGCAGCGTAGACAGCCACCGTAGAATCTTCGTAGAGTGATACTGGCCTCTCTTATCATTATACGAGTTAACCTGAAGGCTGGTAGCCTTTTCCAGCCTAGTCTGGCAGCCCTCGAATATCTCCCGCAACCTTTCCTGCAAACTGGAAAGGAACGCAGGCTCAATCTCTCCGATCGGTAATACGCTAATCGTCTTAGGTTGGTTAGATCTCGTACGTTTCACCAGGTTTGGGAGATACGGCTTCCAAACCCATCTCTCTAGAAGCCCATGAAGCCAGCTTTGTACAGTTCTTCTCGGCACCATGCACAGTGAAGACCTTCGTCTTCTTATCCAGTTTCGAGAGCCTCTTCTCGAGTTCGCCCTTCCCCCCGTGAGATGAGAAATCAAACTGTTCTACCTGGGCCTCCACCTTCTTTGCCTTTCCATGAAACATGAACCTCTTTTTCTCGAGGAGGATGCTTCCCGGCGTACCGGGTATCTGGAAGCTAACCAAGAAAACAGCGTTCTCTCTTCTCTTAGCTACAGACTCCATATAGAACATGGCTGCTCCTCCTTTGAGCATGCCGGCTGGAGAGACTATTACGGAGGGGGTTCTTACAGCTCGTCTCCTATCGTTCCATTTCTCTATCCACTCTGCATTCCTTACAGCCCTCTTGAAAAGTTCGGGGTCAGCCAAGGAATCTGCGTTGCTCATTAGAATTTCGATCGCGTCTAAAGCCATCCCGTCCACGAATATAGGATGCTCGAAGTGATGTGCTGATAGTACAGAGATAATCTCTTGGGATCTTCCAACACCGAACGCAGGAACGAGGACGATGCCTCCATCCTTAACCACCTCGGTCACCCTTGTAACAAATTTGTTCTCCATCCTCACCCTATCCTGATGATCCTCGTTTGCGTATGTACTCTCAACGATGAAGGCATCCAGGTCGTCGTAACTCTGATCGGCAGCATTCAATAGCCTAGTATCTTTGTCGTTGAAGTCTCCAGTGTACAGCAGCCTCTTTCCATTATTCTCTAAGAGAACCTGCGAACTTCCTGGAATATGGCCTGCGTTGAGAAGCGTCGCCTTGGACTCGCCTACAGTGAACTCTCGCCTATAGCCAGCGTTAACGCAATGGTCGATCATCGTCTGCAGGTCTATAAACTCGTATGGGAGGTAGTAGCCGCTTAGATGGATGAAGTCTTTTATCAAGAGGTTTGTCAGCTGGAAGGTCGGCTCCACGCCGTAGATAGGTATCCTACCTCTGATATAGAAGAGTGGAAGAAGACCACTATGGTCCAGATGAGCATGGGTGAGTATGATGCTCTTCAAATCTTTCGGGGGGACGTGCATCGGGAAGCCTACTTCACGGTTCATTATGACCCCATAATCAAGTAGGATCTGTCCATCGCTATCTTGGACAGCGACCGCTGACCTTCCCACCTCTCTACATGCGCCTAGAAATCGAAGCTTCAAACTAGCCGTTCACCAAACTTCATCTCTAGAATATCGTATCGTGGCACCAGAGCCTGCTAAGAAACATCAACGAGCTTTCGGATTTCGAGTAGGTCATGCATAGGCATAGATTACCGCATATAAACTTTGCACATCTAGCGTCCTGTTTCATCAACACGTTTTTTAGGATAAGCAAAGATGATAGGCGAACGAGGTTTTCAGGTGAGCTCTCTGCCTGTTGATATCACGGTCGACAGGAAAGATGTCAGAAACTGCACATTAATGACAGGCTTTCATGGAATAGGAGAGACAGGTTATATAGCGATCTCATATCTGGTGCACGCCCTATCTGCTGACAGAATAGGGTTCGTAAAAGTTGCGTATCCTCCACCCTTCATATCTACCTCTGAGCAAGGCATTGTCACGCCATTCGAGGTTTTCAAGAAACGCAACATAATCTTGATAAAGCTCGAGTTCACCCCACACAGATCCGAGGAAACAGAGTTCTCAAAAACCCTCGTCCAATGGGCCATCAACAAAAAGCTTCGAGACGCGATCCTAATCGGAGGACTAGACTCAAGTTTCCGTTCAGGAAGAGACTCCTTCCGAATAGTCCCTACTCAGGCCTACCTGCCAAGGTCAAAAAGATTCAATGCGCCAACGCTGGATCCTGGACTCTTCGTCTACGGCCCTCTGGCAGTGACACTAAGCGAATTCGAGATCCACAACTTTCCAGCGGTCGCTGTCCTGCCTTACGCTACAGCCGCAAGAGCGGACCCTGGGGCGGCTGCGGTCGCGATAAGGAACATATGCAAAGCCTACAATCTCAAAGTCGATGTCTCAGAACTCGAGAAGGACGCGAAGGAGATAGAAGAGGAGATCGACCGGAGAATAAGGCAGACGAAAGAATCATTGAGAAGCATGTATGTTTAGACTACTGCTATTGGTCCTGAGAGATGCTTTAGGACTCTCTTTAGAATCGATCCCTCCGATGTCTTGTCTCTTCTGATGATGGTAATGCTCTTTGCGAAGTTTCTCCTAACCTGTTGAAGTTTCCTGACGAGCTCCTCTCCCCAGGCCGTCGTGTCCGCAAGTATTATCGTCCTCTTGTAATCGTTGCGCAGGATATACTCTACCACCATATCGATAACATATCCTCTTGTCTCATCATCGATTGGAGAGGTAAGCTCTGTTTGAGAAAATGGGTAGTAGTCGTCGATCTCCGAGGGTACAACTCCATAGGGCGCAGCATAGAAGCATATGTGAACCCTGTAGCACCGGCCCAAACAGTTCATAATTTTCCTAGACAGAAAGCTTTCATGGTAGGGTTTCTCGATTGTCTGCGGCAACAAAAGAAGGGTATCGGAATGCGAGGGTTTCCGATAATTCCTTAGGATTCTAAGTTGATGTCTGGTTATCTCAGGCCTAGAGAGTCCAGTTGATCCAAAATAGAATATGCCTCGACTCTTGGTTACAGGACTATGCCTCTCCAGAAACGTGCGATACTCTGACAATCTCAACAAGGCTCTGGCTAGGCTAGGGTGGCTTCTAGCTCTAAGTTCCACAAGCTCCCAGAGCCTCCCGTCGGTGATGGCTTGTTTGATCCTTGAGACTTCAGAAAGACAGACGCGCAGGTTGTGTTCCGCAAGGAACCTCTGCCTCATCGGCGTGTCGTATTCTAGTACATCTTTCGGCTCTTTATTGGCACAGAGCGGGCATGCGCATGGGAAGTGTTTTATGCTTTGCAAGTTGAGCGTGCCGGTTTCCGTCAGATACTTTCCTCTCCTCGCTGCAATCGCATACGCGGCCGAGTCGAAGATGTCACATCCTAAGAGGCAAGCGATCGAGAACATGAATGGATGCCCGGCTCCAAAGAGGTGAAGTGGTTTCTCAATTGGAAGACGTTTCTTCGCGGTAACTATCATGTCGACAAGTCTGTCGAACATGTATTGTTCCATAATCTGCGTGGGGCTTCCGAGCGCATATATTGCGAAAGGCTTCCTAGCCATTGTCCTTGCGGACTCTGCAATAAGGTCTAGGTGAACGCCTCCTTGTATAGGCCCCATCCAGAGTATACCCTTTCTCGTCAGCATCTCAAGCGTTAGATCGGCTCTTCGAATCGTCTCTTCGACAGTGTATCTAGCACGTTTCCTGTCCTGTTCAAAGCCGGTTGGTACATCAAGTATCACAGCTATATCGGAACCAATGTCCTCTTCGTACCTGGCGATCTCTAGAGGCGAAGCCTCTATCCCTCCATAAGCCAGTATCTGATAGGCGCCGGAGTCCGTGGCTACGATACCGTCAAAGTTAAGGAACCTGTGAACCCCTTCTCTTGAAACAGCATCGCCAAAGTTCTTCTTCAAGAGGTAGGCGTTAGTCATCAACGCCTTGCATCCGAGAGTATCCTGTATTTCCTTGGGGGGTACGGGCTGGATAAGCGGGTTCACTACTGGAAACATGTGAGGAGTCTCAAGCAAACCGCTCTTTGTAACAAGCCTTCCAACGCGTCCTAGGACGTCTTTCGAATATACCTCGAAGCTTCCGTATCGTCCACCGGCTGACAACTCTCTCAACTCGCCACTAAACGTTTCATCCAAGTCTGTTTAAGCATAATCTGCTGAAGGTTGAAGACGCGCTGCAGGCGTATATGGGTGCACCCTCCATGTGACCGTTAGGCGTCTTGAATAGGCTCAATGAGAAGACTTATGCTGATGCTGGCAGGTTTCTTCAATGCTGTGCGCTATCGGTAGAAGCTCTTGACGACCGTTCACATCCATGAGAGACCACCACTCCGAGATCCGATAATGGTGGAAGGACTACCGGGGATCGGGTTCGTAGCCAATATAGCAGCCCTCCATCTTATTAGAGAGTTGAAGGCGAAACGTTTCTGTGAAATATACTCGCCATATTTTCAAGTCATGGCTTTCACGACCGAGAGTGGAAGCCTAAGACCTCCGATCAACGAACTCTACGCTGCCGAGGTTCCTTCACTTTCACATGACATGATAATTCTCTACGGTAACACCCAGGCACTTTCATCAAGAGGCCAGTATGAACTCAGCGACCGGATCCTTCAAACTGTGTACGAAGTTGGTTGCAGGAAGGTGTTAACCATTGGGGGCCTCAAGAGGGAGTATGCTACAGCATCCCCGAGCGTATACTGTACCGCAACCGATAAGGAGACGGTTAAGAAAGCGGTCAGTCTTGGAGCTAAACTGATCCAAGGTAGAGTCTACGGTGCAGCGGGCCTACTTCTTGGCCTTGCAGAGATGAAGAGAATGAATGGCTTATGCATATTGGTTGACACGCTCGGGCTCTACCCCGATGCGCCTGCGGCTAGGGTCGCACTCGACTTCCTCTCGCGGTACCTTGGGTTAAAGGTTGATTTCGTCCAACTTGATGTCGCCGTTCATGCCACACATAAGATGTTGGAGGGCTTCAGTCTTCGCGAGCACGTTCATAAGCCAGAGTCTACGGGATCGCCCTAACCTGTCCTCGTAGCCTCCTTCATGAACTCCTCATACACTTTCTGAACCCTTTCAGCTGCCGGGCCTGATCCCTCGATTATCCCCCGCTCAGAGAGTCGAATCTTCTCCATAACAACGATAACGCCAGCCTCTTCCACAACCTTCACCATCCTCGGAAAGACCCTCTCCAACCTTTCGGCCAAACTCCTCAGATCAAAAGGCTTCTCCACACCTAAGATCTCAGAGATCGATCCACCCATCAGAAAGAGTTTTGGAATAGCCTTGCCTGACTCATCCTTCGCGTCAGAAAGACAGACACTCATACTTCGAGTATCAACACCTGACAGGGTTCCGGAGTAGCTCTTTCCAGAGCCGGTTTTTACTGTGACATTCTTCTGCAAGAGAAGAGAGAGTTCTTCCATAAACTTCCTATCACTGGTTGACGACATCATGAACACCTTTTTTTGTCCATCTGTTATGCGATGAATGCTTTTATGCCTGACTGAGCCGAGATACCGCCCTCAGTTCAACGCGACTGACGAACGTTACGACTAGCGTTCTCTGCATTGGGTTACCGGTTCATCCTGTCTTTACGGCTCTTGTAGAGCCGTTCTTTTTCTCTGCAAAGGATTATTCTCGCATCCTCGGCGGAAGCGGCCTTCGCCACGAACCTGGACCCCAAGAGATCGATTCTATCTCCGCAATATGGGCATCTTCTACTTTTATGAGACATGGAGCCCATGGATGGTCTACCACAACTCCTGCAGACAACTATCACGTACAATCTCAGATCCGCCTCGCAAGGTTAGATTTTTTGAAGCTCATCAGCTTTTCAAGCTGCCCGCGTTCTTCTGATTTGCTGAGCCAATCGACCTTACCTAGACTGGGCTTATACCTTCCCTCAACTACATTTAGGGCTTCGGTCAAGATGGAGCTAAAGGTTCTACCTGTCGTGTCTATCTCACAGACTTTCTTCCGGCCGTAGGATCTTACGGCATCGACCAGACACACGTCCAAGATCTCAGCAGCAACGTTCTCATACACTTTGCTTCTTGCCAATCGCCTCATCCGCAACCTCTTTACCAACTGGTTCGGGTCACATCTAAGTACGATAGCCAACCTTACATGGCGCTTTGGCACTACGATTGGTGCGTAGTGCCCTTCGACAACTAGATCCCGGTCGACCTCGTCTATGAGGTTGCGAACCCACCTCAATATTCTATCTAGATCAGCGATCTTTGAGCGTCTACGAAGATCCGTCCCAAGTGTAAACCCCTCCGTCAAAGCCACTTCTCCCACATTGACGTGAAACGCTCCAATCCTCTTTGCCAAGAGTTTGGAGAATTTGGATTTGCCTACGCCAGGCGTGCCTGTAACGACGACTACACGTCTAAAATCTCGCATCCTCCGCTGCTGGGATGGTGCTCCGGGCGGGAGTTTCAGCGGATACTCCGCATTTGAACCCGCGTCGGCGGGTATCTCCAACCAGCGTCGAGAGCCCGTCATACTTTCGATGTCAGCCTTGACCGGTCTATACTACCGGAGCATCTGCCAGCGTATCCCTAGATGAAAACCTGTAGCTAATTACGTTTTTGTTATGTTGCAGTCCGACCGCTTTAGCAGACTATGTTCGAGAGCAACTTGTTTTCAATCGACCTGTTACTTTTCTAGATTGATACGTTCGTAACCGATGTTGAAGAGCATGATCTGATCTTCGACCCTCTACAGGCGGGTCTTTCTATTCACGAATTATCCTTCTGGCTGCTAGCAGAATATCTTCCGACTTGACGGTTTTTCTTCCAGCGTGCGTGGCTAGTTCCCAAGCCTCTTTGCCTATTCTGAGGGCGAGTTCTTCAAGTATCTTCCTCAGCGCCTCCACAGCATCATCCCCTACTCGACTTGCGCCAGCCTTCTCTATGAGCCTGTGTACCGCAGAAGTAGAGAGCTCTCCGTTCGTCATGTTTCTACCCAAAACTTGAATTTTGTTCAAGAAACTATTTAAAAATTTGTTTTTGAGAAGATATTGAATAGTATATGGGAAAAGAAGCTTAAAATAAATCGCTTCAACCTCCATGTATGGAGAAGAGTTCCATCCGCATCAAAAGACATCAGAAGTCTGATTAATTCAAACAGGAAGCGAGATGGCTGTGTTCGTAGATGTTCACATTCACCTTGCAGATCCCGCCTATGCAAACAAGGTAGAATCTCTTTTGGATATTGCGAGAAGAGAGAATGTTGCTGCGCTTGTAGGGAATTCGATGGATCTTGATACGTCAAAAGCTTCAGTCGATCTTTCCCTTCGCAATTTACCGCTGGTCTACGCTGCTGTCGGACTGCATCCCTGGAGCGCCCAAACAGCCCAGATTGAAGAGGTGAATCGAATAGAGGCCTTGGTGAGGGAGAAGAGAGACCATGTCTTTGCTATCGGCGAGGTAGGCCTCGACAGATCCTATGCAAAGACAGAGGACAAACTGGAGCAGCAACACAGGATCTTCAAGAGACAACTCGAACTAGCCGAGAGAATGAATCTACCTGTAATAGTTCATTCTAGAAACTCTGCCAGAGAAGTATTAGATACTTTGAAATCCTATGCTCAGAAGCGGGTCCTAATGCACTGGTATACCGGCCCATTGGAATATGTTAGGTATATTGCTGATAACGGTTGGAGTCTGTCCTTTGGTCCATCGATTTTTTACTCTAGTAAGGTGCGCGAGATCGTCTCGAAAGCCTCCCTTGAGTGTCTACTGACTGAGACGGATGGTCCGGTCACGTATAGAGGGCCCTTCCAGGGAAGAGAGACCACGCCGGAGTTTATTCCGCCGATGGTCGAAGAGGCCGCCCAGTTGTTAGGGATGGATTCTACCAAGCTTGCTGATCGGATGCTGGAAAACTTCAATCGTTTATTTGGAGTTAGAACAGGATCGGGTTAACGCCTCTACTAGAAGGATTTCGCGAAGCTTAATAAGATCAGGAAGCATAAGCGACCGAGACCACTGAACCGAGAAACTAAAGATCCGGAATGGGATGAACACACTATCCTATCTTTGGAGGGTCATAATTGGGAAAGGTGAGGATTGAAATCGTCAAGAGGACTGCCAGAGACTTGCTGGAACGGTATCCTGACCGGTTCACGACGGACTTCGAGGCGAACAAGAAGGTTGTCGCTGAAGTTATCAGTTTGAATGCGAAGAGATTGAGGAATAGAGTTGCAGGATACACGACTAGACTGAAGAGGGTTAAAGACGCTAGGAACGCTCTAGCGGCTACGGCCGAGACCGCTGGCGAGACAAGCTCTGAGTCATGAGCTAGACCATTGTGCCCTGGCTTGGCACTCTATCGCGGCGATTGGTTGATCCAGAAATCCTGCAAAGGTTATTCCTATCGATTTGGGAATGTTCTTTGACGCTATCTTTTCGTGGAGAATGTTTCGAGTCCTGGTCTCTTCGGTATCTTAGGGAGGCCAAAGTTGATTTTTCGCTCGCTTCAAATGCTTCGATGATCGAGACCGTGAAAGACCTATCTACAATTGCGTTGAGGAAGGCGCAGCTTGCGATTCAATACGCGCTCGCTGAGCCTGAGCTTCTAGACATAGCTGTTTCGGAATACATTTCAAGAGGGTCGGCTCAGGAGAGGCCCCTAATCATTCTACTGGCTCGAATAAGAAAGCTGATGCAGAAGATATCTGATCCCCAGTCAAAGCTTACGAGGAAGAAGATCCTTGAGAAGACGGGTCTGGTAATAGATGTTGCTTCATCTGTCGTTTCAGCCTGTTTAGTGGAAAAGGCAGATAAGTCCTCACGTCTTAAAGAAGAAGTCCGATCGTAGGAGTTCGCCGTGGAATCCTACAAGATAAAACATGGCAACCTATGTCTAGAATTATCCTTAGTCGACCTTGAGAACCTTCACCTTCATGAAGAAGTCATACCCAAACTCGTAGATCGACTCGCTCAATCGATAGTGAAAGACGGGGTTCTAAGACATCCAGCAATGGTCGATAGAGAGTCTCTCGTAGTATTGGATGGAATGCATCGAGTAGCCGCCCTTAGAAGAATTGGCTGCCATAGGATGCCTGTCTGTCTTGTAGACTACTCCGACCCAGCTATCGGAATCTTCGGCTGGTACAGAATGTTAAAGGGAACGGAAGTCGAGAAACGCGCGGTCGAATCGGCTAGAGAGGTAGGACTTACCCTCAAGGCGTCAACCTGCGATGAGGGTATGAAAGCGCTGGAGACAAGAACAGCAGATGCCCTTCTAGTAACAAGAGAAGGGTGCCTACAGGTGATCGATAGTGACGGCGACGTGAGGTTGGCCTTCGCGGTAGTCAAAAAACTTGAGAGCCAACTGGTCAAGTCAGGCTTAGAGGTCGAATATGAAACAGCATCCGATGCGGAGACCAGGCTTAGAAACGGTAAAGCTGACATGATACTTGCCACGCCTCCGATAGGAAAAAACGATGTTATCAATCAGGGGAAGCGTGACGAGCCTTTTCCCCCTAAAATGACTAGGCATACCGTTCCGGCTAGGCCGCTAGAGATCGATGTTCCATTGGCACTTCTAAGAAATGGAACCTTAACTTCGGAAGAAGCCAACCGAAGATTTCTCGAGATGTTGAATTCGAGAAAGCTCCAGCGAATACCTCCAGGGTCGGTTATCGAAGGAAGAAGATATGATGAAGAAGTTTACCTTTTCAGCAGTACGTAATCTAAGGTATCAATAGTTTCTAAGCAAGGTCAACCGAGATATGAGGGTTATAATCAGGTTTCTAGGCGTCCATCGAAGTATCGTGGGAAAAGAATCTATAGATGTGGATGTGAAGCCTGACGGGAAGCTTATCGACCTTGTTAGGGAAGTTTCGAATCGTGTTGAAAAGCCAGAGTTTAAGAAACTTCTTTTCGATCCCGAATTAGACGACCCGAGACCCAACAATATAATTCTCGTTAATGGAAGAGAGATCGCCTCGCTAAAGGGACTTGAAACAGAGTTACGAGATGGTGACGAAGTAGTCCTGATTCCCCTGATTCATGGTGGATAGTTCAACATATCTCTCAAAGGTATTATATCTAACCAGCCTGCTAACAGCTTCGTCGTGAAAGAAGTTGAACCTAAGTGAAATAATAGGAAACTCATTCGAGTATACTAAGAGACTTTTCAGCGATATTGGAAGGCTTGTAATCCTGATAATCCTAGATGTTATCCCGATAGTCAACCTAGTCGCGATAGGATACTTTGCGAGGGTCGTACGAGAAAGCCCAAGCTCAGGCGACGTGCCCAAACTAGAAGGTTACGGTGAAATGTTTGTGCAGGGACTCAAGGTCGCGGTCGCGGGTTTCCTTTACATGATAGTTCCTTTGATCCTGATATTCTCGGGCATAGCGTTTCTCGGCATGCCATGGATGATGCGTGGGCGCTACGATTGGGGCATGTGGGCTATGAGTCCACTAGGCATACCCTTGATCGTTGCAGGTGTTATTGTAGCGTTCTTCGTCGCTATCATAGCAGCCGTCGGAATCGTTCACATGATAAAATTCAACAGCCTAGGCAAAGCTTTCTCGTTCAGCGAGATCCTCAAGATCATAGGAGAGATCGGCTGGGGAAAATACGTTGGCTGGCTAATAGTAATGTTCATCATCGGATTGATCGTTGGGGGGATTGCATCAGTTCCCTTCATTGGTTGGCTGATCTCGCTAATCATATCTCCCGTCTATGGAGTCTTTGCAGCGAGATCCGTCGCCCTAATCTACTGTGAAGGAGCACCTGGGGCAAGGTTTGCACCGCCTCCGCCGACAGCTGCACCCGGACCTCCGACAACGGTTCCGGCACCACCCTCGGGCGCTATTCTCTATTGCAAGTACTGTGGAGCGCCCGCATCTCAAGATGCGATATACTGCCAGAATTGTGGACAGAGAATCCGGTAGAATCGAGATCAGACGATAGCGTGGCGAGACCCAAGTCGACGAAGGAGGTTTGCCTATACTTCCCTAACCTCACATTTTACCCTCTTCAGAACGTCTTCAGCTCTCGCAACGTCCAGCTTAATTGTGTAGAGCATCCTCGGAGTTCGAAGCTTCAACTTAACCGTGTCGCCACTCCTCTTCACTCTACACTCAGATGCGGTTTCCGACAAGCTGAGAAATTGGTCGACATCCTTTATTTCGGTGGGCAAACTCATTCACCGCAGCAGCGCAGAGGATAGCCTGTTCCACCTTAATATAAACTGTTTACGTTCGACCGATCCAAGAGCTTATCTCGCTCAATCTTATGACTCAGACGCGTGCGCGTGGAAGATCGCTCTGAGTTCCAGTTAGGATATGTTCGAGAAATTGTACGAGCCCGCTTGAATTCGGAGCTTCTTGTCACTATGACTGGCTCTGATGATTCACGTGTTCGTATCTCGGAGGGTTCGACACCATTTTCCACAAGGTCTTCTCTCCATATAGCCCTCTTGAAGCTTTTGTTCAGCCATCCACTTTCGTGTCACTCAATCTCATCATTATGTGTGACGCAAGCTTGATTTTCTCTTTACTTCTTTATTCTAGCAGAACTTTACAGGTTTCCAGGAAGAATGTTCCTGTGAAGGCTTTGGCCGATTCAAGACTGTCTCGCAAGTTTCAAGTTACGATTCCAAAGGATGTGAGAAAGCTTCTCAGGCTAGACGCGGGGGACTTGCTTGTTTATGTCAAGGATCGGAGACACGTACTTCTAAAGCGAGGCGAGATCAAGATCGAACGTTGAATGTGTTCCCTTACAACTTTGAAGGAGAGAATTGACATCAGAGAAACGGGAAAATCCTCTGCACGGTTAGCACGATTACCATCGGAGGCCAAGGGTTGTACATATACAGCCTTGAGAGAAAAGAGTTCGACAGTGTTTTCCTAGCAGTTGCTTATGACGTTCTAAGACGTATTCTGGGAGAAGCAGTCGTTAAGATCATTTATCGATGCCTTGAAAGGCGCGACGGAATTCGGTGGAAAGAGATTCCACGTTCAATCGAAGAGTTGGGTTCAAGCGCTGACATTCTGAAGAGGCTGATGATCAAACGTCTCTGCTCTAAACTTCAACTTGAATATGGCGGGAACCCAGAGATCGGGTTCGTAGGTCAGATTCGAACGCTGAGGAAAAGGTTTGAGGAGAAGAAGACTTGACAGAGGATCTTTCAGAGGTCAAGTATCGTACAATTTTTGAGAATATGGGGACGCGAACAGAAGAGGCGTACCGGGCCCTAGTCGAGGGATCACTGCAGGGTCTACTAATCATTCAAGACTTTCGCGTCGTCTTCGCCAACGAAGCCGCAGCCAGATTAAGCGGCTACACTGTTGAGGAGATGATGTCTCTTTCACCGGACAAAATTAGGGCTGCGGTACACCCTGACGACCGAGGACCGATCTGGAACCAGCTTCGTGACCGCCTAGAGGGAAAACCGGTTCCCTCACGCTACGAGCTTCGCATAATCCATAAGGACGGTACGGTGCACTGGCTGGATGTATTCTCCAACCTAATCGAGTACCGCGGTAAACCCGCCCTACAAGTCACGTTCCTAGACATTACCGAGC
>CAZLVF010000029.1:0-16628 GCA_964562925.1 uncultured Candidatus Bathyarchaeia archaeon | reverse complement strand
TTGGATAATAAGGCTTGGGTACCATCGTTCATCTTAGCGATCGTCTTCACGGCGCCGTTCTGTCGCCGAACCTCTACAACATTGGCGCCAAGCCTTAGGTCAGCCCCGGCCGATCTAGCTGCGTCAGCAAGAGCCTCTAGGTAGATACGCTTATCAAGTACGTATCCACCGCGTTCTCCCATCGATTCGCCAGAGACTTCGACCATTTTACTTTCATCTGGAGCATAGACTCTTGTGCCGACCACCTCGTTAACGATGAAACCTCGAGAATCAAGCTCCGAGTCTTTCAGTGTCGTGTCAGAGATAGCTTCAGCGCACACCTTCTTTCCCAAGGCTTTTTCTCTTTCCAGTAGAAGAACTCGAACGCTTTTCTCCGAGGCCTTACGAGCTGCAACTAGACCCGCGGGTCCGCCGCCCACCACGATTACGTCATAAGTATCCATCTTGCACCGCCAGGGAAGGACACATTGGAGATATCATCTGCAGTCTAACATATCTGAATTTAAAGATGCATACTTCCAATTCAGAGTAAACTGAGACTCTCATATGAAGAGCAGGATAGCATAGTATGACTGCAGATTGACATTAGGTTCGTTACGCCATTCTCTCGACGAGTTGGATTGGGCTGTTGCCATGAGGTATGCCAGATGGTGGCGAGCATCGGCTGCGCATGCCCCGATGGTATTCAAGATCGGAGTGCAACACCTGTGGCGGTTGATTGTTCGAGGGACGGTTTGGCTTCATGAGAGGAATAGACAAATCATTTTAGGCGACTTCGCTTTCAATGAATAGCCATTCCATAGAATGAGACTTGTGGCCTAGGGCCTTGAAACTAGTGAGTCAGACCATTGGAATCCTCCGATTGATAAGACCGATCAACAGTATGATGATGGGTTTCGCTGTTGTGATTGGTGAACTGATCGCCCTTTCAGGGTCGCTACCACCGTTTCGAGCTCTACTCGGGTTTCCTGTAGCATTCCTTATGACGGCCGCAACCATGGCGCTGAACGATTATTATGACAGATCTATAGACTTGATCAACAACCCAGGGAGACCTATACCGTCTGGAGCGGTCTCTGCCCGTTCGGCTTTGGTCTGCGCGCTTCTCTTCTCGGCGACTGGGATCTTGATCTCCGCTTTTTTGAACATGTCAGCACTAGCAATCGCGCTTTTCTCTCTCGTCCTAATGATCTACTACAATACCATTGGAAAGAGGGTGGGATTTCTTGGAAATGTCGTCGTAAGCGTCTGCGTCTCATTACCTTTCATTTTTGGCGGATACGCAGTTCAGAATATGAAACTTCTTCTATGGGTATTTGCGTTCATGGCCTTTCTCTCAAATCTGGGGAGGGAAGTTACAAAGGGGATCACGGATGTCGCTGGAGACACCGCCTACAAGGCTAGAACACTAGCCGTGAAGTTTGGGCCCCAGACTGCCTCAGTGGTAGCCGCATTCCTCTTAGCCAGCGCGGTTGGACTGAGCCTTCTTCCACAAGCACTTGGCCTCGTCTCGAGATACTATCTTCCTGCGATCGTTGTATCCGATATCGGCTTCATCACCTCAGTCGTTTCGCTCTTGCGAGACTGCTCGGATAGGAATGCCAGGGTTGTGAAGAATAGGATTCTGCTTTGGATGACACTTGGACTTGTAGGCTTTCTACTCGGAGCATATGAACCTCCGCGTTCTATCTTCTAGGCTCTTCGAACGGCCAAGCCTTATAACCGTAGCACGAGCACGTATTTTTGGGGGATGTAACGTTGAAGAGGGCGAGAGAAGGGATCCAGTTCCTCAGTACCAGAGGGAGGAGGAAGCTCTCAAAGAATGCGCTGAGTTCTATGCCTGAGGAGATCATAGAAGCGTTCGCTCGCCTACCCAAGATCTTCAAGAAGTGGGATATCGATCGTGTCTTGGGTGATAGGATCTCTCGAAGTATGAAGTGGAGGTATCTCCAGAGACTGGAGAAGCTTGGACTCGTCAGGCATGCCAGCAAGAAGTATTACAGGAAGACATATGATAGAGTCTCAGACTGGATTGAGAGAGACCTGGTTCCAAAGATAAGAAGAACGGAGTTTCTGGCGTGCCTTCACACGTTACGACCTTAGCCTAGCCCCTATTTTTTCGTGAGTTGATCCAGAAGCTCTCGGGCTCTGTCAAGTCTTATCTTTCTCTCTTTGACCATGGCCTCTGCGACTCTATCGACCATGTTCCCTGCAGCGCCGGCCATGGCCGCAACGTTTCGGGCATGAAGCTTCATGTGTCCTCTCTGTATTCCTTCTGTAGCGAGAGCTCTAAGGGCGGCCAAGTTCTGTGCGAGACCGACAGCAGCGATTACCTCACCTAACTCGGTAGCTGTCTTTACTCCCAGAATCTTCTTTGCCAGTTTCGCTACAGGGTGAACCGCTGTCGCGCCTCCTATCAATCCGACTGCGACTGGAAGTTCTATGCAGCCAACTAAGTGGCCATCGCTGTTCTTCTCCCATGTTGTGAGAGGTCTATAGCGGCCGGTAATCGACGCGTACGCATGGGCGCCTGACTCCACAGCTCTAGTATCGTTGCCCGTTGCGAGGACGACGGCTGTGACACCGTTCATTATGCCTTTGTTGTGTGTCGCGCAACGGAAGGGATCAGCGGCGGCGAAAGCGTAGGCGGCTATTACGCCATCGACTACATCTTCGCCTCCAAGCGCTTCTTTTTCGAAAATAGCCCTGGCTCTCATCAAACGTTTTGTAGCTAGATTGGAGATTATTCTAAGGTAGACCCTTCCGCCGGTTATCGCTTCTATTATAGGAGCCACAGCTTCAGCCATTGTGTTCACTGCGTTCGCGCCCATAGCGTCTCGACAATCAACAAAGAGCTCTGTTATCACCATAGATCCGGCCTGCGTCTCAATGACCTTCGTATCGAGGTCCCTGGCGCCTCCACCGCTCGATACCAGAACCGGGTCCTGCTCGTTCGCCTTCTCTATGATCTGATTCTTAGCGGCGAAGATCGCCATCCTCGCTCCATGAGGGTCTTTCACACCCGCCGTTTGGATCTGTCCGATCATAACTGGGCCCGTACTGCTGGTTGTGAAGCCTCCCCTGACCCTAGCGATCTTTGCAGCGTTACCTGCGGCCGCTACTACGGATGGCTCCTCAATGGCCATGGGAATAAGGTAGTCTCTTCCATTGATCAGGAAGTTTACAGCTATTCCAAGCGTGACCGGCATAACACCTATCACGTTCTCGATCATCCGGTTTGCCTGGTCTATCGGCAACGCGCCTGTTGATTGAAGAGTTCGAACATCGTCATCAGTGAGATTCGCGAACTCCTTTACAACCTTCAGTCTTTCAGCTGGAGTTAGCTTGTAGAAGCCCGAAATTTCAGATGTCCTTCGCATTAGATACCCTCTTTGCATTCTCGGGTTCCTGTTTTAGATCTTAGCGGTCGGCTACTGGAAGATGAAGTTCTCTCGATTAAGTTTATTCGACAACTGGAATTCATGATCATCAGAACGGATCAGAGGAAATCTAGAAAGATGGTCGCTTTGCAAAGACGCCTGTATCGAAGCCTCTCTGGGAGAGCCACTCGCGAATCGAGCCGGTCACAACAACTGGAACGCTTCTCAAGCCTAGAATGGTCTTTGCTCCAGTCAAGAACATCGCGGTCCTCAACTCCTCTATGACTGTCTTGATGGTTCTTTCAACTTCATTTGACCCTAGAGTGGCTGGACGGAGAAGTGGCAATGCAAGGCTGGTCGCAGACGCTCCGAGAGCCAGAGACTTCGCGATGTCAAGTCCACTTCGAACTCCGCCAGAAGATACTACCGTAACCGGGGTGGATAACGCTACCTCAATGAGACTCGCTACTGTTGGAATTCCCCATTCCCAAAATGTTTCTCCTAGCCTTGCACGCAGTCTGTCTGAAGCCTGCTTGGCCCTATGATACTCGACTCCAGCCCAGCTTGTTCCCCCTGCTCCTGAAACATCGATACCGCTTACACCAACATCCGTTAAGACCTTCGCGACATCAGAAGATATGCCTGCGCCTGTCTCTTTTACGACGACTGGAACCTTCACAGCTTTCACGACTTCCTGTATCATGGCCAGAACTCCCTGAAAGCAGGTTTCGCCCTCAACCTGCACGGACTCTTGTAACGGGTTCAGGTGGATATAGAGCGCATCTGCATCTATCATGTCTATGGCCGCCAGAGCTGTCTCAACAGCTTTGCCTTTTACAAGTTGTGGGCATCCAATGTTGGCGAAGACCAGCGCGTTGGGAGCCTTCTCTCTCACTATGCGATAGGTGTAGACTAGTCTTCTGTTCTCAAGCGCCGCCCTCTGGCTTCCAACACCTATTCCGAGGCGAAGTCTTTCAGCGGCCTCAGCTAGAGCTAAGTTGATCCTTTGAGACTCGGCGGTTCCACCGGTCATTGGACCAATTATGATTGGAGCGTGCAGTTCATGATTGAAAAGGTTCGTGGAGATCTCGATCTCTTTCTTGTCGATCTCTGGCAGCGCTCTGTGAACCATGAATACGTCGTTGAACCCTGCCGACTCTCTCGCCTCTACGCGCCTCTGGAGGCTTGTCTTGATATGGCTTGACTTTCTAACCTCGGTCTTAGTTCTCACTATCTACCAGCCTCTTCGCAAGCGATTCTTTTTTCAAACTCGAAAACTCAATTATTGATTTTTGCTCCGGAGCTTCACTCAAGCCAACCCTTAACGCCTTTTCTATCTGTCTTGACGGCGAACGATTCTCCACCCGACCTAGCCACCGCCTCCGCTATCATATTCTCCATACCGGGCTCGACTAAGGCGATCATACAGCCGCCTCCGCCAGCGCCTGTGAGTTTGGCGCCAAGAGCTCCAGCAGACCTCGCGGCTGAGATGAGTTCTTCCAGCTTCTTGTTTGAGAGTCCTAGCCATCTGAGCAACTCATGATTATCATTCATGAGTTTTCCAAGCAGTTTGAGTTCACCGTTCTCTATCGCCTTTCTAGCTTGAGCAGATATCTCATCGGCGCGTGCTGCGACATCATCGAATTCACCGGGACGCTCAAGCGATATCGACTGCACCTTCACAATCTGCGCTCCGGTAGACCTCTTCTCGCCCGTGTTGCCTATGACGATCGGGATATCGCTCTTAGACTTCACAGGTTCGAACCCTCTATCGAGCGAGAAGGCTATCACGCCCCCCAAGGTTGCAGTTGTCTGATCTATTCCTGATGGTCTTCCATGCACGTATCTCTCAGGGATGAAAGCCAGCTCCCGTATCTCCTCTCGACTGATCCTCATCTCGAGAAGCTTGGATAAAGCCGCAATTACAGACACGGCGACCGAAGCCGAAGATCCAAGACCCGCTCCCATAGGTATGCTGGAGTCGATCTCAATGCTCAAACCGTGGTCATTGAGGCCCGCCCGTTTCATGAGGTTTGAGGCGACTAAGTGAACCGGAAGTAGTGCGTTACCTGCGTCTTCTCCTCCGATTTCAGGTACGTATCTTCCAGATTGGAAACTACCAACAGCATTCAGCAAGTTTGACTTGATGCATATTTTCGGATCATCCCTCCTAGTTATGTTAACCTTTGAATACAGGTTTACCGCCATCGCGATAGCGGGTTTGCCCATGACTACAAAATGTTCTCCTGTCAGAATGATCTTTGCCGGAGCTGTAGCCACAGCTCTCAACTGTGTTATTCCTTCAGAGACGTTAGTCTTTTCTTTGCTATTTGTTTATCAATATCGAAGCATAGCCGACTACCGCGCTTGTATCTCCTGTAACGTCTCCGCTCGTCCTGTAAGATAGAAGCGAAGCGTTTCTCGCCCCTAAAAGTTTCACAGCTGTAATGGCCGCTGTAACTGGGCCGTAGCCGCACATTGAGATACTCGCGGATTCTACAACTCTCTGGAGGGATTCCTCATCAAGGCTCAGAATCGATTCTATGGCAAGTCTATCCTTCTTCGAAGCGGCCGCCTGGCTCTCGTAATGGGTCATGTCGGATGATGCTATTACAACAGCGTTCAACCCTGCTAGAGCGCTTGAAAGGGCTTCACCCACTTCGCGGCTCGTTGTCAGATCTTGCATCATCATACATATAGGAACGAACTTGACATCCACGCCATAAACGTACTGTAGGAAAGGTAGCTGGACCTCAATAGAATGCTCAAGCCTGTGGGCTGATTCGTCGATGTCGATAATCTCCGTTTCCTTCTGTATCTTCCTAGCGGTCTCTATGTCTATTGAGGAGACTCCCAAGGGGGTTTCCCAAGCACCCTCGATCATTATTGAAACTCCGCTTCCCATCCCAGTATGGTTCGGGCCTAGGATTACACAAGTATGCGGAACCCCGTCTGCCGCAAGTGCGTAATAGGAGTTTGCTGCAACAGCTCCGGAGTACATGTATCCCGCGTGAGGACAGACGAGAGCTAGGATGCTTCTATTGGCGCTCCTGTTGACTTGAGGAAGTTTGCCAGGGCCGAACTTGTGGAGAAAACAGTTTTCGACCTGTTTGGTTAGAGATGACTTTGTTCCAGAGTAGAATGCGCCGGCCTGACAGGGCCTTCGAACTTTCAATCTTCACCGCCCATCTTAGGCGATATTGTTGCCAGTTTCGTCTCGAAATCGTCGACCGTCAATGGAAATTGGGCGTCTAGGGCAAGTTCCCCTCTTTCTCGCAGAACCTGTCGTGCGAGAAGCCAGTAAGCCATCGCCAAGGCTCGACGCCCCTTGTTATTTATCGGTATCGCGAGATCTACTCCAGAGAAGACGTTATCGGTATCGCAGAAGGCTATGACAGGCACGCCGGAAGATGAGGCTTCATTTATAGCCTGCCAGTCTGCGCGGGGATCTGTCACAACAACCAGTTGGGGCTCTCCATGTCTTGGCTGGAGCGGGTTTGAGATATAGCCTGGAAGAAACCTTCCGACGATCGGAATGGTTCTGGTCTTCTCACAGAATCTTTCCAGTGGCGCTTTCCCGTAGAGTCTGGAAGAAACCACAAGTACACGTGATGGATCGAACCTTGAAACGAACCTTGCAGCCAGTCTTATCTTCTCATCCGTCTTTCCTATGTTAAGTATGAACAATCCATCAGGTCGTACACGGTAAATGTAGGGTTTCATATCTCCCGTCTTGATTCTTGTCCCGATGTGAAGCCCTGCTGCCAGCAGATCCTCGAGAGGAAGCAGCAGATCCTCGGTCTTCGGCATCATCTCTTTCTCGTCTTTACTCATTTAGATCACCTAAGTGCGCTACAGGGTCTCATCTCGCTTCTTTGAGGAAACCTCTGCGTACTTTAGAAACTCGTCTATGACTTCGACGTTGGAGATTAACATCCTTCTGCAGCAATACCTTTTCATTCCCAGAGCGTCGAGTACATTGTGAGGATCCTCTCCCTCCTTAACCCTACGTGCAAACTCCTCCCACTTGTCGCCTACAAGGCTTCCACAACTGAAACAGCGAACGGGTATAATCAAGTTGGATCCTCCAAGTCACCTGTACGATTTCTGTCTTCGTCTCCGGGCTCCTGGGCCGCCAAACTTCTTCGATTCGGAACGTCTCGGGTCGCCGGCTAACATCGTTCGATCGAAACTTGTGAACACTCTTCTAAGTTCGCTGCTCTTCGTCCATTCGACCAGAGCCCTAGATACAGCGATACGAGTCGCTTCAGCCTGTCCTATGAACCCGCCTCCCTTCACGTGAACGCTTATGTCCAAGCCCTTTCTCCTCTCTCCCGCGATAACGAGCGGCTCCATAATCTTCGACCTAGCGACCTCAGGTTGAACCGTTTCAACAGGAAACTTGTTTATTGTCACCCTGCCAGTTCCCGGTCGGACGACAGCTCTGGCTACAGCCGTCTTCCTTTTCCCCGTGACGAGCAAGACTCGCTTCCTCTCGCTCAACTCGTCTTGACTCCTCCAATCTCTTTTGCAAGTTCCTCTAGTGTAATGTAAGGGCAGCGAAGCTTCGAGGCCTCTGTCCCCGGAATCCTCAGGGCAGGTTTTCCCTTAAACTCCCCTGGAACTCCGACGTACACCTTCACCCTCTTGAAAGCTGTCTTTCCATGCGATTTCCGCCATGGAAGCATGCCTCTGATCACCCTTCTTGCGTATGTGTCAGGCCTTCTGTAGTGTACCGGACCCTTCTCTTGAGATCCCAGCGTTCGAGTCTTTAGTCTAAGCTTCGCTTCATCCACGATCATCCTCTTCCTCCCAGATATTACAGCCTTTTCAACGTTGAGAACTACGATCTCCTTGCCGTTCAACGCATTCTTTGCAACATAGCTCGCCAGCCTACCTAGGATCTGGTCCGTTGCGTCGACGAATAGACTCTCAGAAGTCATCCGTTCTCATCCCAGCAAAACTATCTTTGCGCCTCGAGGGTTCTCTTCAGCCAAGACATCAAGCGATATACACCTTCCGCCAGCCTTCTCGATCTTTTCTCTTGCTTGCTTGGAGAACTTGAAGGCCGCTACTGTAACCTTGTGATCTAGACTTCCAGCTGAGAGAACTTTTCCGGGAACCGCGACAACGCTTTCCTCACTTGTATGTCTTGCTATCTTGCCGAGATTCACCGTTCTCCGCGTTCTCTTAGACCTGCAGAGATCTTCGGCGATACGTCTGTATAACGGCGTCTTGAACTCACGCGATCTCTTCCTCAGTCTGGAAACTAGGGATACGAGTTGCGGATTTGTTGATTGTGACCTCATCGATTCTCTTCCCCCGGCGCTGACATGAGACGCGAAAGCGTCTCGGCTTTGGCTCCTAGCAATCTTGACGCCTCTCTTACAATCATATCGACTGGAATCGATCCTGTCGGCTCAACGTAGAATATGAAGACCTTGTCATCCCAGCCGACTTTGATTGGAGGTTTCTTCTGGCAATGCCTCACACATTCCATGCATAGTGTACAGTTCATCTCGTTCTTTACTATAGCTTTGTTTCCTTCAAATGCGAAGACGTTCTTAGGGCACCACTTCGCGCATTCGACAGCTTCAGCAGCCCTTTTCGGATTGATGGTGACGTAAGGGAGATACTTGTAAGCGCAGGCTGAAACAGGCTGCCACTTCGCATGTTCCAGGCCGCGCCCTAGTCTCGCGTAGGCTTCAAGTCGAATCTTCTGTTTGGGGGCCAGTTTCACTATCGGGATCTTCTCGTTGGCCGGTTTCACGTTTGGATCTTGAGGCTGGAGTTGACCTGAATAGACCGTCACCGTTTCATCCTGGGCTTCCACATCAAGCGTGAAGGATGCTCTACACCGGTTGCATCCCAATTCACTTTTGCATTCACATTCTTCTGGAAGCACATAGCTTTCCAGATCGGTATTTAACGGAATCAAACCAAGCCTATGGGCTAAGATCTCATCGTACATGACAGATGTGTTTTCAACAACCATTACATCATCTATCGCCATCGTGGGAACTTCTGATACAATGATTCTTCTGATGGCGTTAGCAAAAGCAGGGGTTACCCCGCTCAGCATGAACCTGATCGAATTCTCATCTTCCTGTAGAACCTTTACATCCATAAATGAAGGCAACCTTTGGAAAGTTGATCAAGCAACAGTTCCCTGAACTTATATAAACCCTATCCCACAAATCATCCGTTATTGAAGCACTTCGAAATCATTCAGTTACTCAACTTATCAAAACATTTGGAATGGCAGCTTTTCGATAATCTTTCGAAAAACCTAGATAGAACGATTCGACGATCCTGATAGGAGAGAGGCGGACGCTCCGGATGGACGCTAGGACCATGTTCGAAACTGGATTGGCCCTGGTAATCGCAGGATTCGCACTGGCATTCATCTCTGCTCTCCTCCTTATGCTACGCGGAGGCAGAACAGCATCCAAGCTTCGGGGAGGAGGGATAGTGATGCTCGGCCCGTTCCCAATAGTATTTGGAACCGACAAAAGCTCTGTTAAGGTTCTGATAGTTCTCTCGATAGTCCTGATCGTTGCTGTTCTAGCTTTGATGTCGGTAGCCTCTTTGACTGTGAGGTAGAGTGAACCTCATGTCCGTGAGGGTCTGTGAGCACTGTAACCAGAACCCGGCAATGTACGTTTGTAAGGACTGTGGAAGGACGGTTTGCGGATTATGCTTCAATCCGTACGTTTGGAAGTGTCAAGACTGTTCGAAAAGCGCGGCTATCCCGTCAGGCATGCGTGTGCCGGAAAGCGTCCAAGCCGGTTTACCGTGGGGTTTCACGATCTTCATAGCGGCTTTCATCATGATCTTTGTTGGGATGCTGCTTATGATACTGGCTTCTGCAATTGGAGGCGGAGGTACAGGTGGCTTGGTTATCTTCATCGGACCGTTTCCAATAGCGGTTGGAGCCGGGCCGCAATCGTCATTGATGGTTGTGATTGCTTTTGCACTCGCGATTATGGGGATGATACTCTTCTTTCTATTCGTTAGACGGAGATCCGTCTAGAGTTGATCGTATCGTCGTATGGTTGCCCACTCAGATATTTCGTGTTCGCGCTGGTCGCTTACAACTTGAGCGGTGAGGTTACAGTTCCTCTTCTTCAGCCGTTTCCTCGCTGACTGCAGGTTTGCCTGTACCGCGTGAGGTCGGCTCTGCGGCCTTTACCGCGGGGTGGCCTGGAGTGTTAAGCGGGCTTTCAGGAGCATATTTTATAGTTGGCTCCTCAAGTCTTGAGACGAGATAGCTCGGAACGGTTGCTCTTCTATCTCCAATGATTATGTGACCGTGAGACACGAGTTGACGGGCTTGGTGGATAGACTTGGCCAAACCTGTTCTGAAGACTATCGTCTGAAGTCTTCTCTCAAGAAGATCCTTGATGTCGAGATCTAACACTTGGTCTATGTCCGTCTCCTCCGGTAGTAGACCGAGCCTGCTAAGCTTTGAGAGGTATTCGCTTTGAGGCTTGGCTCTCTCTTCCAGGCTCTTGGCTAGCAAGGATCTTGCTATGCCTCTGACCTCTGAGAGCATGGTTCTATACCGCCAGAGTTCACGTTTGTTTCTAAGCCCGTACTCGCCGACAAGCGACAGCTCGATATCTATCTGGTCTCTCCTCCAGGGATGACGTGGAGTCTCGTACTTCTTCCTCTGCTTCCTCGGGTCTCCCATGAGGCGTTATCTCCTTACTTCTTCTCTCTCTCGCCCATAGCTGCGGCTCTAGCAGCAGCTATGGCCAACTTCTTCTTGACTCCGACCGCTTTTCCTTTCCTGCCGGTGGTTCTTGTTCTTTGGCCTCTTACCTTCAGCCCTAGCGAATGCCTGATCCCGCGCCACGACCTTAAGTCTTTCATGAAGTCTATGTCAGCTTTCATAGCCAGCGTCAGGTCTGGACCGATCAGATGAAGGTCTCGGCCAGATGAGAGGTCTTTTCTACGATTGACAAGTCTGGAAGGGACGCCATACTTTGTGGGATCAGCCATGGCGTCTTCAAGCTTTTGGACATCCGACTCTGACAGGTTTCCTATTCTCATCTCGGGTCTGAGATCTACAGCCCTCACTATGGCGCTAGCCAAACTTACTCCGAGTCCTCTAATCTTGGTGATACCGTGGACCAGCTTCTTCGAACCGTCCACGTCAGTTCCTGATATTCTAACTATGTGCCTGAACTCTCTTGACATGAGGCAGCACCGTAAAGGTACTGACTACGGAGGAAGACGCACGTTATTTAAGGGTTTAGTGAGACCCTTCTGTTTGCTCAAGCTGTTCGTAATGGCCTTCGCCTGTTACCTTCTTATGATCGAATCTGGAGTACAGAGATCTTCTATTGTCGAGGAGGGTAGGGGGAGGGGGGTACACCCAAGAGCGTGAACACTGGAAGCCCGCTTTTACCTTTACCTGAGCGAGATGGCTCAATCATTTGGGCAAGGCCTGATTTCTCGACTGTGCAAGATTGGAGATGGACCGTCTATCTTAGAGTTGCGTAGATTCACAAGTACATGAGAGGCGACTTCGATGGCATCCCGATCGACGTCATTAGGAACTCGACGAAGACATCTTCTGGAATTGCACCTACAAATTCAGATTTCTCGTCTATGGATACCTTTGGCACGCTCATGACATTGTACTTCTGCGCAAGCTGCGGAAACTCTGTGATCTCCACTATCTCGAGCCTTATCATAGTATTCTCTATCGCGAACTGGTAGGCCAACTCGGCGACCATCGCGCAGTATGGACATGTTGGCGTCACGAATATTTTCAGGTGAACAGGTTTTGGGATCGATCTCAACCTTGTCCTCGACCTTTCTGAAAGGTTACTTGAAGCCTTCGAAACATTGACTATAGCCCCGGTGAAGGGGTTGAATTCATAACCGGACGGCAGACCATAGAACCTTATTCCGTAAGCTTTGGTTCCGGACAGAACGATGCCAGGGACCTTGTCAACCTCATATTCCTTGGCCTTCGTATCGTCCTTCAAGAAATCATACACTTCAAGCCTAATTTTAGGTGACAGCAAAGAGAGTTCTTCAAGAAGTTCTCTCGCGTTTCTGCATAGGCTGCACTCCGTCTCTTGAGTGAAAAGTAGAAGGTTGACATCGTACCTCATGTTCTTCTCGAAGAACTCTTTAAGATGCCCTTTATGCTCCTCAGGTATGACTCCCATAACTTTTCGTTCAAATTTACCGAGAACGAAACAGATATCTCTTCCGATCTCACTCTTTCTCTATAAAAAGATGAGGAAAAGATATCTGATATGTTCGAGTAGCTCATGGCGGTGTTCAAGTCATGGAAGCTGAAGAGGTAAGATTGGTAGAGACATCATCGATTGAGAAGATTGATCACTGTATAGTTGGTTTTCCCGATGTAGGGCTCGTGGGCCTGATAGCTGTAAATCATGTCATTAATACGCTCGGGCTAGGAGAAATCGGCTACATTGAGTCCGACCTGCTCCCGCCGGTAATCGTTGTTCATCAGGGTGATCCGAAGGCGCCCGTACGAGTGTACAGGAAGGATAGACTGGTCGCTGTGACGTCAGAGATTCCAATCCAACCAGCGGTTATGTCAGGTTTGTCTAGAAAGATAGTTGATTGGACCAAGATGAAAAAGAGCCAACTTCTTGTCACTCTGAGTGGGGTAGCGGTTCAGAATAGACTTGAAATCGAGACCCCAGCCGTTTATGGTGTTGGAGCTTCATCCGCGACAAGAGATCTTCTTACACAATCAGGCGTTAAACTTCTCGAGGAGGGCTTCATGGTTGGCGCCCACGCAGCAGTGATGAAAGAGGCTTTGAAAGCGAATGTACCAAGCGTTATCTTGATGGCTCAATCGCACCTGCAGTATCCAGATCCCGGAGCCGCAGCGTCGATTATTAATGCACTCAACAAGTTGCTTGACATAAACGTTGATGTTAAAGGGTTGCTAGAACAGGCTGAAGAGATCCGCCTAAAAATGAGAGAGTTGATGCAGAGAACATCTAGGTCGATGCGTGGAATGGAGAAGGCACAGGAGCAAGAGTTGCCGGCGATGTACGTCTAGCGAGGGATTAGTATGATAAGGCGTAGAAGAAGACCTTTCGATGAGCTTTTCTCCGTCGGATGGAGGTTCGAGGAGATAGAGGAGAAAATCTGGGAGGAACCCATGTGGGACATATCTCGACATGAGCTGCGCCCTCTCGCTCTAGTCCGAGAAACAGAGGACAAGGTAATCGTTTCAGTCGATCTCCCCTACGTCAAGAAGGAGAATGTTCAATTGAACATCGCTGAGGATCGTCTCGAGCTGAATGCGACGATGGATAGATGCGTCAGATACGACCGTTGGGGCACAGTGCAAAGAGACTGCGAGTTCACTTGCTACCGAACAGCCATAGACCTGCCAAGCAAGATCATACCCGAAGGCTCTAGAGCCCGATTCAGGTCCGGAGTCTTGGAAATAGAGATGCCCAAGAAAACTCAACGCCACAGAATAGAGATCCAATAGCTGATTAGACGGTTAGTTGTTTTGTCTGCTGACTCAATCAGCGTAGCCTGTAACTCCCCCTCATCGGAATATTCAGCCCACACTTCATACATTCCTTTTCTCTCGTCAGGTTCCAGCTCAGGATGCTGAAACCTAGACGTTGGACGAGCAGAAGCCCACATCTTGGACAGTACGTGTTCTCATACTTGTGGCCTGGAACGTTACCTGCGTAGACGTAATGCAATCCTTCCTCACGTGCAGATTGACATGTCTGTTCGATTGTCTTTACCGACGTGGGAAGAATGTCTGTGACTTTGTATTCGGGTCGAAATGCGAGAACGTGAAATGGCGTGTCCTCTCCTAGGTTCGTTCTTATCCAATGAGACAGTTCTCGTATTCTTTCTATCGAGTCTCCGACCTTCGGAACTACAAGATTTGTTATCTCAACGTGTATGTTATGCCTCTTCATCTCTAAGAGACACTCATAGACCGGTTTTACGGTAGGAACTGACGAGAACTCTCTGTAGAAGTCGGTATCGCCTGCACCCTTGAAGTCCACCGTGGCCGCGTCGAGAAACGGTGCGATAGCTGTCACCGCCTCAGGAGTCATGTAGCCGTTCGTTACAAAAGTGTTGAAGAGTCCCTCCTGATGTGCGAGCTTAGCTGTATCGTAGGCGTACTCGAAGAAGATCGTGGGCTCAGTGTACGTATACGATATGCCCGAGCAGCTGTGTTGTTTTGCGAGTCGTACAACCTGCTCTGGTGGAAGGCTCTCCTCGGAAACCTCCTCTTCTTGGCTTATCTCCCAGTTCTGGCAGAACTTGCATCTGAAGTTACAGCCGACCGTAGCGATAGACATAACCAGAGAGCCTGGATAGAAATGCCAGAGCGGCTTCTTCTCTATCGGGTCGACGTTGGCAGCGCATGCTCTCGCATACACAAGCGACTCTAATGTGCCTTCGATATTTCTTCGAACCTTACAGAACCCAACTGTGCTATCGGGTATCACACATCGTCTAGAACAGAGGCTACATCTTATCCTTCGGTCTGCTAGCCTCTCGTAGAGCATAGCCTCCTTCATTCACGACGCTCCGAGAACAAGGGTAGGAGAGAACACGTTGGCTCTAGGGTTACCACAATTGGGTTCCGCATCGCGGACAGGCATAGTATGCCATAGTCGGCGGAACCAGTGTCCCAGCTAAGGGAACTGGAACCATCGGCGGCGCAGCCCTGTGGAAACATTCCGGACAGAATACTATACCCACCATAGGCCTCGAGCAGTCCCTGCATATCGGTCGTCCACATCTGCCACAGACAAAGACCGCTGGCAGGTTCGGATGATAGAAGCACATGCCCGGTTGTCTGACCGGACGAATAGGAGCTGGAGTTGGAAATGGAATAGGCTTGATCGGCGGCGCCATCATCAGCAGCGCACCACAGCTCGAACAGAACCTAGCATCGTCTCTATTATTGTAACCACACGTGACGCATTTCTTTACCATGATCTCTTCGCCTTCCTAGCTAAGCAAACTTTCACAGCTCCTACTTATATACTTCATTTCAAGGGAGCATGGTCATGAGCCTTGTATATCAGCTAGCCTCGCCGCGGATCTGGAAGTACTTATTTCAGACTTCACCTACAAGGAACCGCCTCGGTGGAGATTAAAGTATTGAAAGTGACTGACGATAGTCGGGTCAAGAAGAGACATACCATACTCGTGGCAAGCCTAACGCTCAACCTCATCCTCACCGTTTCGGCTGTCTACCTTGTGAATCAGAACTCGACCTTAGCAGATAGACTCTCAGAACTCGATAGTAGAACAGGCGAACTGAGCAAGGAGCTATATTCGCTACAGCAGCGGTACGAGCTGGCTCAGTATCAGCTACAGTACTACAAGTCTTGGGGCGAGAAGTACTGGAATTCGACGGGCTACGAGCCATCTACCTCCGGTCTGGTTGGAAGATCCTCCATAAACATTGTAGCGGTGAGAGAGATTCAGACAACGCCGTTTGAAATCTCATATGAAGGAGTAGTAATAACCGTTGAGGTTGAGATCAGACGCGGCGAAGGAAGGCTTCTAATAAACACCCAACCGAAGATCGGGATCGACCTCCAAGCCAGCGGCCAAACAGCCGTTGCGGTAGTCCAGGCCCTGACTGGAGTATCATTTGAGAAGACGGATACCATCCTCACAGTAAGAGCAGAGTCAGAAGTTGAAATCGTGGACGGCCCAAGCGCAGGAGCAGCCATCACAGTCTGCATGATCGCAGCCCTCCAGAATAGAACCACAAACCCATCAGTCTTCATCACGGGCACAGTCAACTCGGACGGAACCATTGGAAAGGTCGGTGGAATAACATACAAAGCTCTGGCAGCCGCTAAGAAAGGCGCGAGCCTATTTCTGGTTCCTCCGGGCCAGATCAATCTGACCATTATGATTCCAAAAGAGGAAAGCCCCATACCAGGAGTAACAATAGTCAGGTATGAGGAAGCTCACATAAACCTGCAACAGTTCTTATCTGAACAAGGCTATGATGTCAAGGTGAATGAAACAAGATCGATAATCGACGCCTATAGTGAATTCGTAGACTAAAACTCGTGGAAAAATGATTTGGCGCCGGGAGAGGGATTTGAACCCTCGAGGCCCGTTAGGGCCACAGGCTCTCATTCGCCAGGCTCAAGGCCTGCGCCTCTGGACCCCTGTCAAGTCAGGGTTAGTCCGCTCGGCCCACGAGATGCATGATCTGCTCAAGCATTATCCCGGCAGATC
>CAZLVF010000028.1:0-17799 GCA_964562925.1 uncultured Candidatus Bathyarchaeia archaeon | reverse complement strand
GCGATGTCAAGGCTCTGTTCTATGGATCTATTCTCATACTCCCCCTGCTTAACGAACCGCATCTCGAACTCGTCAGCGAACTTGAGATAGAGTTTCTCTTCCGCGCTTAAACCCACCTCTCCAACTATCCTGGCAAGGTCTCGGGCCTGCCTTCCCCTTGCGTATGCACCGTAGAGCTGGTCGGCTACGTCTCCATGATCTTCCCTCGTCTTGCCTTTCCCGATTCCTTTTCTCATAAGTCTACTTAGGCAGGGTAGTACGTTGATCGGCGGGTACACGCCCTTCATGAATAGTTCTCGGTCCAAGAAGATCTGGCCTTCGGTGATGTAACCGCTCAGGTCAGGGATCGGGTGTTGTATGTCTCCTCCGGGCATCGTCAAGATCGGCATCTGGGTCAGTGAACCGCGTAGACCTTGAATTATCCCAGCTCTCTCGTAGATGGAGGCTAGGTCGCTGTATAGGTAGCCGGGGTATCCTTTTCGGCTCGGCACCTCCTCGCGGGCAGCGCTTAGCTCTCTCAAGACCTCCGCATAGTTTGTCATGTCGCTAAGTATGACTAGAATGTGCATCCCAAGCTGGAAGGCAACGTACTCTGCCACTGTGAGCGCTATCCGTGGCGTGAATAGCCGTTCAATCGCTGGGTCGTCTGCGAGGTTGAGTATCACGACCGATCGTTCCAAGGCTCCGGATGTCCTAAACTCATCCACGAAATACTGTGCTTCATCATGTCGCAGTCCCATCGCAGAGAAAACTAATGCGAACTCTTCCTTCTCACCTAGGATAGTCGCCTGTCTAGCGATCTGCGCGATCACACGGTTATGGGGTAAACCGCTTTCAGAGAATATTGGAAGCTTCTGACCTCTGACCAATGATAACATTCCATCTATAGCTGAGATACCGGTCTGAATGAAGTTGTTAGGATAGACGCGAGCTTTAGGATTGATTGGAGCGCCGTTAATATCGTAGGACTCTTCAGATACGATTGGGTCCAAGTCGTCTACGGGTTCAAATACTCCATTGAACATCCTCCCCAGAACCTCGTCAGATATAGGGATCTTGAAAGCCGACCCGGAGAAGCTTACAATACTATCAATCTCAAGTCCCATCTCTCCGCCGAAGATTTGGATAACAGCTTTACCTCTCCCAACCTCGAGAATCCTTCCCATCCTATCAACGCCGTCCGGCGCACGAACTTTGACCAGTTCATCGTATCCCACGTTCTCAACGTTGTCCACCATTATCAGCGATCCTCTGATTTCCCTCAACCCTCTATTGATGAGGCCATGAGTTTTTCCAAGCATCGCCTCCAAACGATTTCACCTACGTACTTACGTTGTATTCCTGTCCTATCCTATTGATCGCGTCTTGGATTTCGGCCGTAAGCTTGATGATTCCTTCCACGCCGCTCTTGTCCTCTTTCGCCCTCTCCATCCTCTTTATCTGAGGCAACTCCCTCATCTTCTCAACAGGAACACCGTTTCGTACCAGTACGCTGGTTCTTTCATGAAAGTCTATAAGCATCTGGAGTATGGCCAACTGTTTCTCCATATCGCAGAACGCATCAACCTCGTGATAGGCAAACTGTCTGAGAAAGGCTTCCTTTATCAACTCGGCTGAGAGGAGCACCAGTCTCTGATCGTCAGGTAAAGCGCTTTCACCCATTATCCGAGCTATAGATTCGATCTCAGAGGATTCGCCTAGGATCTTCAGCGCCTTACCACGTAATTCAGCGAAGTCTTTTCCAATTCTTCCCTTCCAGTATGATGCTATTTTTTCCGCGTAATCGCTGAAGCTGTGAGCCCAAGCGCCTAACAGCCTATCAACATAGAGGCTGTAACTTCTCAGCCAGTGGATCGCTGGAAAATGTCTGCTGTAGGCCAAGTCTCTATCTAAAGCCCAGAATACTCCAGTGAACCTCAATGTATGAATCGTGACAGGCTCGTTAAAGTCTCCGCCTGGCGGTGAAACAGCTCCTATGATCGACACCGAGCCAGTCCTTGAGGGTTGGCCTAGAGCCATCGCCCTTCCAGCTCTCTCGTAGAACTCAGCTATCCTATCTGGCAGGTACGCCGGATACCCACCCTCTGCAGGCATCTCCTCGAGTCTGCCTGAGATCTCACGCAGTGCTTCGGCCCACCTAGAGGTTGAGTCGGCCATAATAGCTACGTCGTAACCTTGGTCACGGTAGTACTCGGCCATTGTTACCCCAAGGTATATGCTCGCTTCTCTAGCAGCTACAGGCATGTTACTTGTATTTGCAATGAGCGTCGTTCTCTCCATTAATGGTCTATTGGTTCTGGGATCGATCAGTTCCGGAAAGTCTGTGAGGACTTCGCATATTTCGTTTCCTCTTTCTCCACATCCTATATACACGATAACTCCGGCATCGCTCCACTTCGCTAATGAATGCAGCATCACGGTCTTTCCCGTTCCAAAGCCTCCTGGAATACTCGCGGTTCCGCCCTTCGGCAGAGGGAAGAACGTGTCGATTACCCTTTGTCCCGTAACGAGAGGTTCTTCGAGAGGAATTCTTCCACCAGGTTTGAAAGGTCTTGGGATCCTTATCGGCCACTCCTGCATCAGTTTAATATCAACTTCTCCAATAGGGGTCTCGAGTTGTCCAAGCTTCTCATCTACCGTGTAGTCGCCTTCCTCCAGCGAGAGAATCTTCCCATTATGCTTTGGTGGAATCATTATCCTGTGAAGAATCGCAGGTGTCTCCTGAACTGTGCCGATAACATCTCCGCCACTAACGCTGTCGCCCTTCTTGACTGTTGGTTGGAAGTGCCACTTCTTATCTCTCGGTAGGGTGTTGACTCGTACGCCTCTGCTTATGAAAGCGCCCCTTAACTGTCTAATCACCTCTAGTGGCCTTCCAACTCCATCGAGAATATTGTTGAGAACACCTGGACCGAGCTCTGCTACAAGTCGCTTTCCTGTCCCTGTGATCTTCTCTCCCGGTCGAAGTCCAGTCGTGACCTCGTATGCCTGAGCAGTGAATTCTTCGGCTCCTACTCTTATGACTTCACCGGCCAGGCGTTCTTCCCCAAGTTCGACTATCTCGCCCATCTCAATATCTGGGATGCCAGCTCCAACTATGACGGCGCCGCTGACCCATCTGATCTGACCCTGCCGATTTGAGCTGTTCAACCTACTCGCCTCCTTTGAAGAGGATCTTGTAGACTTCTCCTCCCAGGTTCTGTCTGGCGACTGATAGGCGTGCTTCCAAAGTGTTATTGTAGTATTGAGCCATGTCCTTTGTTGTAACTACCACTCCGCCTAGGGATGCCGCTCCAAAAGCTCTCGTTCGGACTTCAACCTTCTCATTCTTGATCTTCGCGGCCGTTTCCATGATTGTTCTCAACTCCTTTCTGATCAGTTCCACATCTCTTGAGTTTGCTTCAACGATGAACTCGTTTCCCTTGATCTTCGCGATTCCTTCAAGGACCAATTTGCCAAGAAGCTCACGATATTCTGCTGTGCCTTTCTCGGCTATCTGGCCAATTCTTTTGCCGGATTCCTCAAAGACCCTGTTAGCCCATTCGGATTTCACTCGGAGAAGCTCTCCCTTCTTGTTCATCCTTGCAATAGCTAACTCTGCCCTTCCTTCCGTCTCCAACTCCCGAATCAAAGCCTTTGTTCTCTCATCCTTGAGGGACTCGGCTCTTGCGTTGGCTTCGGAGATCATCCTTTCAGCTTCGACTTTCGCTTCTTGAAGTATTCTCGAAGCTTCTTCCTCGGCCTTCCCTTCAATCTCAGACTTCAATTCTAGGATACTCAAGTCTCCGCACTCAACGTCCCTTTGACAACGTATTCGACGGCTTTCTCAAAGCTCTCTTCAGCCGTCTTGTCCAGAATCTGGATCTTTCGCTTGAACTCTTCTTCTATCTCCGCTTTTTTTCGCGCTGTCTCTTCCCGCTTTGCTTGTCTGAGCTTCTCCTTGTACGGGTCGGATTCCAGTGCTTGAACGATCGACTCTGCCTTTTCACGTGCCCTCTTTACAATTTCTTGAGCCTCCTCCTTGGCTCTTCTGACTCTTTCCTCCGCCGCCTTTTCTTGCTCGATAACCTCTTGGAGTTCCCTAATTTCAATGGACAATATCCTGATCAACTCTCGAATTTTAGTTCCGCACCGACCGACTGACTGATGAGTGCATGAAGTTCTCGCAGCCTCTGTCCGGTAGGTCCTTCAAAATCGGGGATTACGGCTATCACAAGCCGCGCCTTCCCTGTTGCCAGAATCGCTTCTCTTTCCTTCTTTAGATCTATGGACAGTTTCTCCGTGATTATTATGATGTCATACTTATCTTCTGTAGCGATCTTCTGAAGGGTTGCAGCCGCTTCCCTTGCATCTTGAACCGGAAAAGCCGCAACTCCCGCTAATCTAAAGCCTGTTGCAAGATACTTGTCGGCTACAATGGCGATACTTGGGTTAGTTGCATGCTCGTTCTGAACCATTCCGGCTCATCTCGACATCTCATTAAGACGGCACATGCAGCCAATGCGAACGTTCGTTAACGCCCAACTCCAAACTTAAAAGCTTAGCCTTTCCAGTTCTAGTTCGCGTTTTGGTTGCTACAGGTTCTTCTATTTGGTGTTCTACCCATTCCATTTGCACGATGCGCATCTCTCTCAGAGGTCTTCTCGTTGAAGCTAGACTGGATTATGTTATCGGCTGTATTTAGGTCCAAGCCTATCGGTCTTTGGACAGCGGTATTCAGAGCCGTCCCCAGGGTCATGATATCCATGTCGATGATGTTATCAAAGTACGACCAGTTTATTGTCGAGTTCTCTACGGGAAGCCCATATTTCAGATCGTATATGGAGAAGATCTGTTCACTGTTGTCACCAGCAGCGAACCTCCTCACATGCCTATCGCATAGAAGCTTATCGATCCGTTTCATCTCCTCAAGTCTTCCAGTGAAAAGTGGATGACCTTTGGGTCCTGCTTGTACGGATCGAAGTGCGGACACACCTGTCTGGATATGAACTTGTCCTTTTCCTCTAGGTCTCTCCCGTGCGTTCTAACCCTCATCATCAAAATAGGCTAATATTGGTTTTGGCATAACTTCTACTCGATCTAGGAAACAGTGGCTGGCTAAGGGAAAATGTGTGAAAAGTAAAGATAGTGAATACCTCAAGTTACTCTTGGGTTTGACAGCAGATGTGAGGCAGGTCATCCTCCAGTCTTCAAGAGATGAATCCGCAAGAAAGGTGACTCGCAGGAAGACCACGGATCTAACCAGAAAGATAGATGAGATAGCAGAGGAAGAGGCCGTAGAGTATCTCCAAGATAGAGGCCTCTCGGTTTACCTCGTCAGCGAAGAGACCGGCGCCAAGGTCATTGGTGGCGAACCTGAGATAGCGGTTGTTCTCGATCCACTTGATGGCACAATGAATTTTGTAAACTCGATCCCGTTCTACGCGGTCTCGGCAGCTCTCGGCGTCTATAGAAAGAGTATGACGGTTCAAGATCTGACCCTCGGCGTCGTGAGGGATGTAGTGAACGGTGATGTCTACTCAGCGGTGAAAGGTCAAGGAGCCTACCACAACCGTAAGAAGATAACCTCTGACAGGGGCCGACCGTTGACTGGTGCAGTCGTCAGCTTTTACTCCTACGGTATAAGGGAACTCCCGATCCAGGTTGGAGGACTCCAAGAGTTGACTAGGTTCAGAACGTTGGGAAGCGCCGCCTTAGAAATCTGTTATGTCGCCGCGGGGAAGCTTGATGCGATGCTAGATGTTCGTGGCTACATGCGTACAGTTGATTTCGCAGCTGGAATGATAATTCTCGAAGAGGCAGGAGGCATCGTGACAGATATTGAAGGGGACAAGATTGCGAGGAATTTAGAAGATCAGTCAGGAGTCTCTCTGATAGCGGCCGGCAACATAAGGCTACATGAATGGCTATCGAAGTTGATACGGGGTAGAGAACTCGACTATGCCAGTTGAGCCTGAAACTGTTTCATGTACTCTTCGTAGTGACCATTCTCCTTAAGATACATTCCATACTTGACTAGGGCTGATATCGCCCTCGCCGCATCCTCTGGAGTCTCGTAGCAGGGTATCCCAAGCTTCTCAAACCTAGACCTTACATAGAGCGCCATCTCGGTCCCTCCGATATCGCAAGCGACCACCGGCTTAGCGCGACTCTTGGCAACGTTCGCGATTCTATCGACGAAATCTTCCTTCAATCCGGGTGCGTGGTGGAGGCCGATCACAACGATCCCTTGGACCTGGGGGTCTTCAATGAACACTCTTGTACAGAGCTCAAACATCTCAGAGGTCGCTGAGCCTGTGAGGTCAACTGGATTCTGAGTCGAGGCGAAGGACGGGATCTTCCCAGATTTTTTCAGGTCTTCCATCCTTCGAAGCGCCTCTCCGGAAAGGGATCTTATCGTTATGCCCTTCGACTCGATCTCATCCGCCACCATCACACCTGGACCACCTGCATCTGTAAGTATCACAAGACCGTCATCCTCTGCTGGAGGCTGGTATACGAAGGCTTTTCCCACATCAAAGAACTCCTCAATGTCTTTCACTCTTATTACCCCAGCCTGTCTGAACACGCCCTCGTATATCACGTCGGAGCCGCTGAGCGCACCGGTATGAGAGGCCGCTGCTCTCGCGCCTGCATTGGTTCTGCCAGACTTGAGCATTACGATAGGTTTACGGACTGTAACCTTGCGTGCAACCTCAAGGAACTCTCTACCCCTGTTTATGCCTTCAACATACTGTAGGATGATTCGTGTTCGATCATCTTCCAAGAGGTATGAAAGCATCTCGGGCTCCGCTACATCTGCCTTGTTTCCGAAGCTTATCATCTTACTGATACCTATGTGCCTTCCTGTGAGAAAATCCAGCGCAGCCGGACCAAAGGCGCCGCTCTGTGTAACAACCGTGATGTAGCCAGGCATAGGACGGGGCGTAGCGACCATCTCATCACCTGTAGAGAGAACCTTAGTTTCGGGAAGGAACAGCATATCGACGCCTGTGTAAGAGTCATAAACTCCTAGGCAGTTTGGGCCGAGCAGCCTGATCCCTGCTTGATGTGCTATCCTCTTCACTTGCTCCTCGAGGTCTATATCTCCGATCTCGGCAAACCCGGATGAGATCACTACAGCCGCTTTCACGCCTTTCCTTGCAGCGTCCTCCATAACTTTTGGGACATACTTGGCAGGCACAACAACAGTTATCAAGTCGAGTTCGCCGGGTACGCTTAGAACCGATGGAAAGCACTGGTATCCTAGGATGTTCTCCTCGCCTGGATTTATCGGGTATACCTCTCCCTTGAAGACGTTACGTTTCTTGTTCTCAACGAAATTCTCGAATATGATATGCCCCGCCTTCGCGATATCTTTCGAAGCTCCAACTATAGCAACAGATCGTGGTTCGAAGAATATCCGCATCTGCTCGTGGATAAGGTTCATGCGCTTCACGCAACATCCATTGCGGTACTGGGAAGAAGCGTGAAACGGATAGTGTAGACGAATCGGTCAAGATCATTTGGTGAGGTTATTCTACATGAATCCTGAATAGATCCATGTCTGGGCCCATATGGTCTAGGAAGTCTCTTGTGGCTCTTCGGACATCCTTCGATTGGGTTATATATCTGCCTACGACAAGTATGTCCGCTCCAGCTTTAAGCGCCTCTTCAACGTTGCTTGGTTCAATGCCCCCGGCAACCGCGATGAGGATCTTTCTGTCTTTATACATCTCTCTTATTTCTTTGATCAGTTCCCACCTTGTTCTTCCAGACTTCTCTTCGTCTATCCCTCTATGCAATATTACTATATCAGGATGTTCACCGAGGGAGCGGAGAACCTCCTTGGGGTTTGAGACAGCCATCATATCTACAACAGCGTAGATTCCCAACCTCTTGGCTTCATAATTGAACTTGTCAAGTGTTTCTTTAGGCGCGAGGCCAGATGCGACTACAGCGTCAGCGGTCTCGTCGTGAGCTAGGTCTACCTCAACCTGTCCTACATCTAGGGTTTTGAGATCGGCTACGATGAAGATGTCCTTTGCGAGCTCCCTCAATTCATGGATCACGTTAACACCGTACTTCTTTATCAGCGGGGTTCCAGCTTCCAAGATGATTCTGTCGCTGGATGGAAGCTCTCCGAGGATCTTCTTCACGCTGTCTATGTCAGGAACGTCCAACGCGATCTGGAGGTAGGGCGGCATCCACAGCCTCGGCACCCTGAAATCCATCACAGGATGCTTTGCTCTATCTTTGTCGTACATGATCTTATCGAGACTCGGATAGTTGGTCATAGCTCTCTTCAACGCAAGTTTGGTTGCACCATAATTGTAGTGGTATATCTTTCTATAGTCCTTGGCTTCAGGGTGTACAAAGACGCTGCAGACTATGACCCAATCCTCAGCCTTATCCTTTGGTATAACGCCTTCCTCAACCGCGTCCGCTACAGCCTTTGCCACAGCAGCCTGTGCAGGACCGAAGATCTTACCAATCTGCTCGAAGTCCTTTACAGTTACCTTTGGAACGATCAACGTATACGGTTTGGAGGGTAGGTTAGGTCGAATAACGGCGAGAAGAGGCGTGTGGCCTGCTGAAAGATTCGCTAATCCACTCGCGAAAGCCTGACCGACCGGGCCGTCTCTCTCGCCTACTAAGAGGTCTATGTGAGCGATCTCGGGTTCTCTTCCGACAAGGGCTTCACCAATCAGATACGTCAAGCTTCTATTCTCCGCTTGGAGTATGATCATTTGACATAATCGAAATAAGTTTATTGTAGACGCGGAGTCTCGGACAAAGAGGTTCCAGACAAGAAATGAAGGCTCCGGACTTAATGAGTTGCCTATCTAAGACTCACTCGTTACCTGCGCTTGGTGGATCTCTTTAATATGTTATGCAGGCGCCCGATAGAATTGGCTTTACAGGTTATGTCTTCTCTGTCTTCAGTGACAGTATGGCCTTGGCCAAGTCGCCGCCAGTATCTTCGAGAGCTTTTCGAGCTTCTTCAAGGGTCTTCCCAGTCTGTTCTACCACGAGCTTCACGTCTGCCTCTGGGATAACTGGCTTCTTTACAAGAGTTTCTTCTCTCATCGTTCCACCAGCGACTTGGAACATCGTCTGGCCTTGGAGAGTTACGTTTACAACCTGAGGCTCCTCGATTACTATCTGCTTCTCCATGGTCTCTATGGTCACTCGGGTTACCCCTGCAACCTCTTTGAAGTCCATGCCCATTCGCTGCATCATACGGGCAGCTTGTCTCCCAGTCGGCATGCCCCGAATAGACCTCGGAGCCTTGTAGGCCATTCCCACATCAGCCGCTCAAATCGGGTTCGGTCGATCATAGTGAATGTTGCCTGTCACTAAAAAGGTCTTAACCTAGGGCATACCTGCCCGTCGTCGCTCGTTATTCTCCCATACGCCACGTTGGACAGGTGTTCTGCTTGTATTAGGCGGAGGGGGTAGAGGGAGGGGAGACCTTTAGAACCTGCCTGGAGAGGAATCCTACTGTTGCCTTGGTTTGGCGAAGCCTATGGATAGGTTAGCTGTTCTCTCGTCTAGTTAAGTTGCGATAAGCTTCGATGATGCGATCTTGGGGGATTCTGTTTGAGGGAGAGAACTTCTTGTCCGTCGCGTCCTTGACTCGTATAGTTCTGATGGCGAACTTCTCTTTGGTCTCTGTCGCTCTGTAGAGTATCCTTCCAGCTGTGTCGACTATCTGCGAGCGGCCTATGAACCTTAAACCCCTCTCTTTGCCAATCTTATCGGCGGTAATGGAGAAGACCCTGTTCTCCAGGCTTCGAGTCCTCATAGCTTCAGGACAGTAGGGAAGCACCAGGGCCGCAGGATGCGCTATTATCTCTGCGCCTTTCAACATTAGGACTCTGGCGCTCTCTGGAAAGACCCAGTCGAAACAGATCATCACGCCGATCTTTCCAAAGACCTTGAACTCATTTCCTCTCTTGAAGAACTTCTTCTCCTTCGAGAAGAGGTGAACCTTCCTGTACTTTCCAATGTATCTCTCTCTGACGATCACAGCTGAATTGTAGTAGTTTCCTTTGGATCTTTCGGCGAGTCCAGCAACGATGATCATCCCCGACTTGCGCGAGGTCTCAAGCAGCTTTTCTGTGGTGAACCCGCCTGGAATCGGTTCCGATACTTTCTCCACCTCTCTTCTACTCGAAAAGTTGTAACCTGTATTGAACAGTTCGGGCAGAACGACCAGATCAGCTTTCATCCTATCCAGTATCCGGAGAGCCTTATCCACATTATCCTGAACTTCCAAGATCTCTGAGTTCATTTGAACAAAACCGACTCTCATGATGTCGCCTCAATCGTTTCGCAAAGAACCCGCTGATGAACCATCAATACGCTCTCGCGGTTCCCCAACGCCTCTTCTCACATGAACCCCGACACCAAACTTGAAAGCTTTCATCTCTTCACCACTAAGGGCGGCCCTTCCAACAGCTAATAGGTTTCCGTCCTCATCCATAACGATGGCCTCGTCCTCCGGCCTTAGCCTATTGTCAGCGTGAACTACATGTTTTGCGAATACGTTTCGACCTTTCATGATGAAGTCCCTTACATCTTTCTTTACCGTAACATATGCTGCAAGAGATTTCCTCTTAGCTAGTAGAGATCTTGCACCTTCAAGTGTAAGCGCTAACTGACCGTCTCGAGGGCGAAGCGTAGCCAACAGTTTTCCATCAAGGTAGATCAGACGGATTCTGCCGGTCTTTCTGGAATGTACCAGCTCAATCCTGTTGGGAAACATGACCCTACCTACGCCCCTGCCGAACTGATAGTTTGCCACGCTCCTAAGTTTGAATAGCTCCAATCTATCCGCCCTTCTCAATAGGTTCATCCCTGTCAATGTTTTAGGTGAACCGAGATTTGTGCTAGCGGTTCTTTCCTTTTCCTCAGCGCTTTAGGCATGCTGCAGCCGTCGTTTGGATTCGCAGGGTCATCCTCAAAAGCTCTAAGGCTGGTCTCTTGTTGGCAGTAACCCGATACACGCTCCTGCATCATGGACAGACTATTCGGCGTTCGAAAGCGTAGCCCAGCGTTGAACTTGGCAGCGAACTCTATGACAGCCCAACTCTAAGATCTGCAGGCGCTCACCTAGGCCCTGCGTAACCCTACCACCAGAAGAAGAGGTCACGGACCGCAACTATTCCAACAAGCAGACCATTCTCGGTAACGGGCAGGTGATCAATACGTTTGAGAGCCATAAGCACAAACGCGTCTGCAGCTTTCTTGTTTGCTTCACATGTTACCACTGGAGTGGACATAACCGTCTTCACCTTCGTGTCAGGTGTGTGGCCGCCGGCCACTATTCTGATGTAGTCGCGCTCTGTCAGGATGCCCACAGGTTTGCTATCCTCGACAACGACCGCTGATCCAACGTCGTGTTGCTGCATAAGTTCAGCAGCACGTCTTACACTATCACTGGGTTGCACGGTCACAACCGGTTTCTTCATTATCTTTTCAAGTTCCTCGGTAGGATATATTGCGACGCTTCTCAAACTAGGCGCACCTAAATCCTGAGTAAGGCTGTGTCAGTATTTATTGGTGTATGCTGAATGCTCATTTATGTTAGCTGTTCATAAGCATCGGTGTCTGTTATTCTCCTGTGACTCACGTTCGGGAGGGCAGAGCGTACTACTTCTGTTGAGGAGAGAGTTCCAAGAACCCGCAAGCTGAGGATTTAGATTCTCCTTTGAAACATGTCCATAGCATTGCGTACAAACTCTTACATACCCGTCTTAGGAGAGCAGAAACCAGACATGATGGCAAATAGCGTATACGAACAGCTTGCACAGGCCTTGGACAGGCTTCCTAACGGCTTTCCTAGAACAATGTCAAAAGTCGAGATAGCTATCCTGAGGAAAATTTTCATGCCGGAAGAGGCTTCGCTCGCCAGCCAATTAACCGGAGAGATGGAACACGTAGATGCAGTAACGGAACGAGTAGGACTTCCCGCAGACGAAGTTAAAACAAGATTAATAGAGATGGCTAAACGCGGCCTCGTACGGTCTGATCAACAAGGAGGCAAGCCACGTTTCAGATTAGCGCCTTTTATTGTCGGAATCTACGAAGCACAGTTGGATAGAATGGATCATGAGCTAGCTCACCTCTTCGAGAAGTACATGGCGGAAGGCGGGGCGGCCGGAATCATGAAGCCCCAACCAGCCTTACACCGCGTCGTACCAGCGCAAAGAGCCGTGAAATCCGATTGGATCCTACCTTATGATGATGTCCGCGCAATCCTCCTCTCTTCTAAGAGCTTTCGCCTGCACGATTGCGTTTGTCGAAAGCAGCAGGATCACATAGGCCGTCGATGTAACTTTCCAGTTCGAACCTGCCTCATCTTCTCTTCGGCTGAACAACCTCCAAGCCCTTACGATGTCTCCCAAAAGGAGATCTTGACCTTTCTTGACAAGGCGGAGGAGATTGGATTGGTTCATACGGTAAGCAATGTAATGAATGGAATCGGTTATGTATGCAACTGTTGCGGTTGCTGCTGTGGCGTACTTCGAGGAATCAACGATTGGGGGATTGAGAACTCTGTCGCACAAGCCAACTATTTTGCTGTAGTCAATCCTGTCGAGTGCTCAGGATGTGGAACTTGCATAGAACGATGCCAAGTGCACGCGATCTCTAGAAACAATGGGATAGCTGTTGTGGATCATGACCGATGTATCGGCTGCGGTCTGTGCGTTACTGGATGTCCCAGTAACGTGGCGAAACTCCAACTAAAACCGCACGTCGAGATAGTAAATCCTCCCGTGGACTTTACAGCTTGGGAACGTGAACGCTTGCTCAACAGAGGCTCAGTTAGTGAAAATAGACATCGATGAAGCTAGGCAAACAAGAACATGGTAGAAATTGCTGCCATGGAAGACACTATGACATTTCCGCAAAGTTCTTTTTTGAATGTTGAGAAGACCGTACTTGTTTCTAGCATTAGCTCAAGGAGGAGAACCAACAGGGAGCGAGCTAAATCGGCTAGGCCAAGACGTTCCCGGACAAGAATAGAAGAGTTAGCTGAGGGGCGAAACGTTTGAATTGCGACATCTGTGGTGACCGTATCCTAGGACGGCCAAACCATGTCGTCGTTGAGGGAGCTCGACTAGCCGTCTGCGCAAAGTGTTCGGTACATGGGGAGGACTACTGGCAACCTGTGGTTCCCTCAAGGGCACCAGAGCGATCTACCCCGAAACCGTTTAGAGCAAGACCGAAGAGGCAGGCAGAATCTCTTCCAAAGGTCTATACGGAACTAGAGCTTCGTGACGACTACGCAATCCGAATTAGAAAAGCAAGAGAGAAACTCGGCCTAACGCAGGAAGATCTGGCTCGACGGGTTAAGGAGAGGCTCTCGATAATACAAAAGATCGAGTTAGCAAAAATGAGCCCAACCCTTCAGCTTTCGCGTTCACTGGAACATGTTCTCAAATTGAAGCTCTTGGTTCCAGCGGTCGAGCCACCTACACCGAAGTCAGTTTCCGGTGAGACTGAAGAACTGACTATAGGAGATGTCATCCAGTTCAAGAAGAGAGAGGAGAAGCAAGCTGGAGAAAGCTCTAGCTGATTGACGCCTCAACTTACGAAGACCACATGTAGGAAGGTGCGCTCCTACCGCAATGATGCCATTGGTTCCTCAGACCGTTGTACTTCGCTGGGGACATAGACCAAGAGACTTTAGGGTAACTACCCATGTCGCCCTCACCGCGCGAGTTTTTGGAGCCAACGGACTGATTCTCTCAGATGTTGAGGACTATGAGATCAAGACGACGGTCGCGAGCATTACGAAAGATTGGGGAGGCGAGTTCTCTATTGAGATTGGAAAGCCTTGGAGAGAGGCTGTTCAAGAATGGAGGAGAAGCGGCGGGATAGTCGTCCATTTAACTATGTACGGAGAGAACGTTGAGACAAGCAACGTTGTAGAAAGGATAAGAGGATCCTCAAAGAAGATTCTTGTCTTGGTTGGTAGCCAGAAGGTTCCCCGAGAATTCTATTCTAAGGAAATATCAGACTTTAACGTTTCAATTGGAAATCAGCCACACTCAGAAGTAGCTGCATTAGCTGTCTTTCTTGACAGACTCTATCAAGGAAGGGAGCTCGACCGTACATTCGAGAAGGCTAGGTTGCGCGTAGTGCCAACGCCCCACGGAAAACACCTGATCGAAAACTAAGAGATCGATTAAGAGACATCTCAGCAAGACCCTCGACGTCAAAGGGTGGTTTCCAAAGGTTTTTACGTCCAGTATCCAACAATATTGGAAAGACCGCAGCGCTTCTTTCCAGAAGGATTCGATGCAGGGGCCGGCTTATTGTCGTTTCTAGAGGAGGAATTTCTAAAAGTAGCTCCACTCTTCGGAGGGGAAGAGGCGCTCACTGTTGCGAAAACTCTCATGAAGCTGAAGGAGGCTACCGACGAGTCCATCGCAAACGAGTCGAACATTAGACTTAACATCGTAAGGAAGATTTTGTATAAACTCTACGATCATGCGCTCGTATCAGCTGCAAGGATCCAAGATGAAAAGACCGGATGGTTCATTTTCTACTGGAAGCCCCAACCTGACCAGCTTGACGGGTTCATAAGAAATCGAAAGAGACGAACCTTAGAAAAGTTAAGAGCCAGACACAATTTCGAACGGATACACGAATTCTTCGTGTGCCCCAAATGTTCCAACGTTCGTCTCACATTTGAAGAAGCAATGGAGTCCACGTTTCGATGCATTCAATGCGGAGAGCAACTAAGAAGTGTCAAGAACGATAAGATAGTTCAGTTTCTCCAAACGAAGATCAAACAGCTTGAGGAGGAACTGAATGAGTGAAGTTCTCTCCCGAGATGAAGCTTTGAAACTTCTCCACAAAGTTGGCTGCTCCCAGCAGGTCATAGAACACGCTGACACCGTTTCTCGGATTGCGTTGGAAATAGCTGCGAAATGCAGATTGAACGGCGTCACTGTCAACAGAGACCTGATCGAGGCTGGCGCGCTTCTTCACGATATCGGCCGCTCAAAGACGCATGGAATACAACATGCGGTCGTTGGAGCCCAGGTAGCCCGCGAGAGAGGATTACCCGAAAGCCTAGTCAGGATAATCGAGAACCATATCGGAGCAGGAATCACCAGAGAAGAAACTGCGAAACTGGGGTTGCCCCTCAAAGACTATCTGCAAACCTCTCCTGAGGAAATGATCGTGGCCTACGCCGACAAGATAACCAAAGGCCGACATATGATCAGCTTTGAAGAGGCGGTCAAAGACTTTGCTAGCAGCCTTGGATCAACCCATCCGGCGATCGAACGGTTTAGAAAGCTTCACAAAGAAATCTCCAGAATGATGGGTTCAGAGCCATAATGATCCATGTGCTAGAAAACTTCCGCCGAATCAACAGAGACTCAGCGCTAAGGCTCGTCAAAGAAGAACTGAAAAAGCTCACCCAAGGCCTATCCGTGAATATTGACATGGTAGATCTCGACAACCACGGTTGGGCCTGCCTAGACTTTTCAGGAGCAGACTCAGAGGTACTAACTGAGACGATTAGGAGAAGGTACGGAATCGCTACAACTGACATATCGAAGCTTGAGAGAGGAGAAGTCACTCGTGGAATTGTTGTAGATTCCAGCTCCTTTGGATACGGAATCTACGTGGATATATGTCTAAGATCGTCAAATCGAATGGATGCGCTCTTTCCATTACATTCGATGCGCAGTCAACTAGTTGACGGAATGAAGCTACCCGGCCGAACAATATCCAAGCGCTACTGTCTCCAAGAGGGTTTTCCCCTCGAGGTTAGAGTGACAAACGTCAATGTCGATTCTAGGAAGGTTGAGGTTGAACTCTCTGACAGACAGGTCTCGTACTTCAAAGATTGGAACCGGTTCCCATTCGATAGAGTAATTCTGATAGGCTGCTCGATTGACGCTCTGAAAGAGGCTGTAGATCTAGCCAGCCTAAGAAGAGATGTAGCCGGCATCGAATCACAGAGTCTAACCGCGCATGTTCTTCTATGCAAGTTAGGTACGGACGCGCCTGGAGTAATCCCACAAATAGGCCCACGATTGAAAGGAGTCAGCATCTATGCCTTCCAGCCTCGAGCTAAATGGATACGAAGCCCGACAACAGACGAGCGATAGGGGAGGCGGTTGACTCAGCCTCAACCTGGTTTATTGGTGTAAGGGAAACTTGTTTCATGGAGTCTAAGCAGTCTTGTAGACTAAGCTAATTTCCTATGACCTGTACGATTAGCTGCCTCGACCGACTCCGAGTGTCAAGTTCAATAAACACGATCTGTTGCCAGGTCCCAAGGGTCAGCCGACCTTCTTCGAAGGGAACCGTTAAGCTTGGACCTATCAGCGAAGCCCTAACATGTGAATGTCCGTTCCCATCATGCCATCTCTTCTCGTGTTCATACTCTATGTCTCTTGGAGCTACTCTATCAAGCATGTCTGGAAAGTCTTGGAGCAACCCAGGCTCGTATTCAACAGTCGTAAGCGCTCCAGTAGAGCCTGGAACGAATACCGTCGCCACACCATCCTTCAACTTTGAATCTCTGACACTTCTCGCAAGCTGATCCGTAATGTTAACCATATCCGCCTCTCCTTTAGTACGGAGGCTTATTCGGGTCGAAACCACATCCACTACGCGACACCCAAGGAGTTTGAAAATAGTCGGACCTATAAAAGATGGTGATAGACAGTTGGTCGATTCTCCATAGCGAAATAGAATCTTCATTTGGTGGGATGAGAATCTAAACTATCAAAAGTTAGAGTAAGAATCCTCAGCGAAGAGGGATCTACGACTTCACATGGCAAAATCATATTTCTTACGTAAACAAATACAGGTATGTACAGAGGCACATCACCTTGAATAGAGAGTACCCCGCCCACCCGTTGGTTGGAGTCGGTGTAGTTGTTCGAAAGGAAGATAATGTACTCTTGGTCAAGAGAGCGAATGTACCAGGAAGAGGCCTGTGGAGCGTTCCTGGTGGGCTTGTAAAATTAGGCGAAATGGTGCAGGATGCTGCTTTGAGAGAGGTAAAGGAGGAGACCGGCCTCAAGGTTGAGATCGACGGTATATTCAATGTAGTCGATCATGTAAGCAGAGATTCAAGAGGTAAGGTTCGATACCATTACGTTATCGTCGACTTTCGGGGTCACCCGGTCGGAGGAATGCTAAGAGCCTCCTCAGACAGTCTCGATGTCCGCTGGATCAAACTAAAGGACTTGAAGAATTATAGGTTGACCAGAACGCTTCGAAAGACTTTCAAGAGAAAGGGACTTATCTAAAATCCTCTGATTTAATATTTCCGCCAGATCATACTACAATATAGCCCATAGCTCTTAGTTTCTCGATCTGAGGGCTAATGCTATCATGTTTCTCGGCCAATTCCTTAGGGATCGGCAGGCCCTCTCTCTTTAGGTAGTCATAGATCGCGTCTTTCAGAGCATCAGCAGCCAAAAGGGAACAGTGAACCTTCAGTTCAGGCAACCCGTTCAAAGCCGATGCTATATCCTCTTTCACAATCTTCTGAGCCTCCTCCAATTTTTTTCCAACAACCATTTCAGTAAGCATACTACCGCTAGCAATCGATGCTACACAACCTTGAGTCTTGAACTTCGCTTCCACGATTCTGCCCTCCCTGACTTTTATCCAGAACTTCGTTATGTCCCCGCAGAAGTCGCTGAGGTATATCCCGACCCCGTCAGCATCATGGATCTCCCCCACATTCTTTGGGTTCCGATAGTGCTCGAGCACCTTAAGACTGTACACCCTTCGACCACCGCTGATATTCAATCGAATCCAAGAATCAAA
>CAZLVF010000027.1:6520-18452 GCA_964562925.1 uncultured Candidatus Bathyarchaeia archaeon | reverse complement strand
TCCCACTCCCCGCACTTCCTAGATACGCCTGAGCCATTCTTTATGAAAGACGTCTGCTATGACGTAGCCTCCGTCTATTCTTTCCAGAAATCCCCTTTCAACGAGATATTGAGCCGCTTTCTGGACGTTTGAAGGGGTTCCCAGAGAGTATCTAGCGACGAATTCCTTTGAAAATATCTTGGTGCCTCCGATGACAGCTATGCCCCTCAGCAGTGCCCGTTGACTTGGCGGTAGCGAGTCCCAAATCGTTGTGAATGCGTAATTCTGGGAGGTGAGGACGTTTTGAACGGCTTCTTTCACATGGGTTATCGTGACTTGCTTTCTAGGGCCGAGCAGATTCCAGATCTCGTGACAAAGTTGCTGTGTGTAGTACGGATGGCACTCGGTGAGGGATACTATTTCTCTTGTTATAGTGTCTGGGATATGAACCTTGGTTGATTCGAATTTATCTCGTATAAAGTTCATGAAGTCGTTGGTCGTGATCGGACCGAGATAGAATGGCTTACCTATTCGATACAGTGGTTTTGCTTTATCTGCAAAAATCTTGTCTAAGAGATGCTTGCGACTCCCCGCAAAGATGTATGCCACATTGGAATGATGTTGGATCTTGCTGCGAATTTCCCGTTGCATTTGTTCACCGTCCAAGTTTTGAATCTCTTGGAACTCATCGAAAGTGACCGCGACTAACTTCTTCTTCCTTTCCGCAAGTTTCTGCGGCGCGTCTAGGATCGAGCTGAACAGGGCATCGATCTCCTTACGAGTTCTCCCAAACTCAACCTCGATACCAGGGACCCCTTCAGGCTTGATCACAATTTTCGGTGTTGGAATAACTTCCCTCAGGAAAGCTACAGCCTCCTCCAGTCTACCTCTCGATGCCTGCGAGAGAGCTTCTGCGTAGATCTCGACAAATCTTGTCCGGGACGTTGCAGGAAACAAATCCACATAGATCGTTAGAATTCCCTGCGTCTGGATTCGTTTGAAGACCTCCAACACCAGCGATGTCTTTCCGTAGCGTCTAGGAGAGGCGATGATGACGTTCGTGCGGCCCAAAAGAGTCTCTGTAAGCTCATTTATCTCACGTTCCCGGTCCGCAAAATCCTCTCCTGATACCACATGACCAAAGGTGAACGGGTTCTGCATTGAATACACTTCTAGGTGTAACGCCAATTGGAGTTATGAAATTTATACTTTTTGGCGTAACGCCTCTTGGTATAAAAATTCACTCAAGCACGAAGCGGCTCTGTTAACTTAGGGTGGAGGCTCGAATCCTCTGTCTGCTGGTGATGGAAGTACCCCCTACCCCTCCCCCCTTTAGTATCAGAAATAAGCCCAATCACTTTCGTACTCGGTTCCTTCTTGACCATCGGCACCTCATCCAACACCTCCACGTTAACAAGCAGATGCGAAATTAAGGCAATGATCAATATGACAACTAGGATAAACGATAAGACCTTGAACGATCGTCTCAATCCACAACACAGCTCACATGTGAAATGACATCATCTTTAAGCCATTTGAACACCAAATAACATTCTGTCGGATCTACCTACGGCACCTCTCGAATTCATAAGAAGCATAGTCGGTGATATGTCGTCAGACGGGGCCATACCATTCTTCGACCCCTTCTATAACATAGTCGCTATCCTGTGGATGCCGCTATAGCGGCTATTCTGGTCTGTCCTTTCTGGAAGAAGTTCAGAGCTTTTGCGTTGTTCTTGGCATGGCTAGCGATCTTCACAACTTTTTTGATGAGAGGATCGTCGCCCAACGACCTGAAACTCGACGCGTTGAGTGCTCTCTTCAACATGTCGCTCTCGGTGTTGCTACTGATATTGTTTGTAATTCTGACGATCTGGCTACTTGGACGACTCGTGAGAGGCAAGGTGCCGACTCCGTCCTGCTCATGGTTGTTGTGACGAAACAACGATCTCGCAGGCTGCGATCGATGAAGATGAAGATCGTTCCAACCGGCAACAAAACCGGTTAGCTAGCTCAAGATACGCTTCGTTGAACTTAGTTCGATGTAGGCCTTTTGCCGGTAAATTGGTGCGCGAATCCCGCTCCCCGCATCATTTGGCAAATCTAAGGCTATTTTGAAAAATGTTTGAGTGAACTTCTCTCCTTTGGATTTTGGATGCGCAAACAAGGCTATCGAGAATCGACTATCCGACCTCGCATTCGTGCTTTCGAGTCCGTAGCTAGGAAACTGAACCTCAGTTTGGAAGATGTGCCTTCCCTCAAAGCTACGCTCCATATCCTTTGGTCATACAGGATCTTCGCACTATTACTCGACAAGTTTCTTGCCGAGTTCCTCGGCCCATGACTTCACTTTTTCCATATCACGCTTATCTTGAACAACTTTGCCCAAAACCTTCATTCGTCCACCAAAGACTCTGGCAGCGACAGGCTTCACGTTCAGACGGTTCGCTAAACCCTTCTCTATGTACTTCGTGACGGCTTCATCATGAGGTTCAAGCGAGGAAACGAAAACTGCCACTCTCTTATCTTTGAAATCGTTCTCTAGAAACTCCAGAGCTTCTCCGTAGACCTTCTGCATTCTGACACCAGTCCCGATTATCACATTCCCATACGGTCTGAGATCGGGACATGGATTCTTCCGAAGATTGGTCAGATCCACTTCAAGGCCGTACCTATCTTGCAAAACGTTTGCAATCATAGAAGCTGTCTCTTCAGTTACACCGCCTTTCGTAACGTAAGCAATGAGTGTCCTGTCAAAAGCCATTCGATGCGCCACTCTCAAACTACAGGCCTACACTCATTCATAATGCTTTGCTGTGAGTCTGCGTTGGTTGGTTTTGCATTATACTCCTGATCTTCAAGCTAACCGTTGAAACTCCTCTGTGGGGCAGCATATACCAGGAATTCTTTCCTCTCGATCATCTAGAGTCTCAAGAGATCTCTTCAGCTCATCTTTACTTGGTGTCCCTGGTGGATTGAAGACTCACTTTCCTTGGAAACTTGGAAGATTCGACCACGTCGCCGCTCTGCATGGAATCGCGGAAAAAGATCCTTAGACCTACAAAACATTGTTGTATACGCGGGCTCGACCAATTTCAATCGAACATCAAGAATTCTTGAGGAATTTAGAGTGAGGGAAAAGACAGCTCACGCCCAGTATCCAACGCAGTGTAAATAGTACTCTGCTGTGTAACTGCCAACGCGTTTGAACCGTTCTCCTAGAACTTCTAAGAGCTGTCTGTGTCCTTTGTCAAACGATCTTAGGAAATCATGGAACGAACCATAGTCTTCTTCTATTCTCTGAAATTCTCTGGCATTATGTATGACCGCCTGTATCTTCTTTCTATTCTTTATGACGTTGGGATCTTTCACCAATTCTTTCGTCTGTGCTCTGGATAGCTTCATGATATCGAAGCGATAGAAGCCCGTTTGGTATTTTCGCCAGCTCTCTCTTATCAAGCTCCAGTTAAGTCCAGCCTGTAGAATACACAAACATAAAATCTCAAAATACTCTTGGTCTGACCTTGGCTTTCTTCCAGGTTTGCATTTGCTCTTATCCTCTTTCGCGTACACGCATTCCCAAGGTGCTCGATGCTCATGTTTCATCGGCAACTCCAACACTATCGCGAAACGATTTCACTAACGCAGATAAGAGTGATATCTCTCATAACCCTCAGGACCATTCCAAGCTCGAGATGACCTAAAGATTCACATATAGCCTGTGACTGATTCCCGAAGAAGTCGAGATTCTATTCCGGCAATATTTCGAGAGCTTTTTCGACTGCGAATCTCAGCCTCTCTGCACATGCATAATCGTGAACCTTGGCGTAGTACTCCTTCAATCCCTCCTTAGTCTTTAGATCCAAACCGGTGAGCTCTCTGCAATTCACAGATCCAAATCTGCCTTTGAACTGGGCTACGTATTTATCGACCATATCCCAGACTGGTTTCGGGTTTTCTTCAGGGCTTGTCCTTCCATATCTTATGCCTATAGCCATCGCTACGCTCGAAACAGAGCCGCAAAGAAGACCGTTCAAGCTGACGCCGGCTCCTATTCCTGTACCGACCTTTGGAATGAGATCCGGGCCTACGCCAATCCGATCTTTCAAGGTCAACAGAACGCTCTCACAGCAGTTGTACGGCCTTCCGATAGGAAAGTTGCTAGGCCTACTAGAGAAGTATCCAACAGCTTTTTCCTGTAACTCTTTCAAGGACAAGTTCTTCCGCTCCCATGGTTGAATCAGAATTCTTCTAGGCTGTTTAAAACTGCTTCTAACAGCCTATCGAGCACCTGTCTGGGAAGGGTAGTATGCAATGTCCAAATTTTTCTACAACGTTTTGACAGACTCGGTGTGGGAGAGAAACTACCTCTTAGCTAGAACCCTGAAAAGAATCAATCCCACGGTCGACAGTGCCAACGCGAAGTACATTGTAGAAGTGTAGCTGCCTGCCGTCTGGGAAATGAAACCTCCAGCTATGGAACCCACGATTGTCGATAGGTTCAGCGTTGAGTTGAGGACCCCGACCGCTGTGGCTCGCTCAGGGTTAGTTTCAACCATCCATTCCAACGATCCGACATATAGGAAAGACCAGGAGAGAGCGACTAGAACCATAACGGGAACGACCTGCCAGTACACGTTCGCCAATGGAAATAGTGCAAATAGTAGAACCGACATGATATGGCCGTGCTGAATCAGCATCAGTGAACCAGAACGCTTCGTCAGAAACGTCATAATAGCGACCTGCGCGAGAGGGTTTACTGCGTAGATCAGAGATATCCAGAAGTAGTCGGCTCCAAGCTGAATCAAGTAGAGCGGCAAGATAATCCAAACAGCCCATGCTCCCGTATGTCTGAGAAGGAAGGGTAATACGACTGCAATGTTTCTTTTCATCAAACCCACTGGGAAGAGGGGAGCTCGAACGGATACCTCTTCAATCTTTGGCAGCATGAAAGATACGACAAAAGCCAAGAAGAAGATCAGTGAACCCAGTAAGAAGACTCCTCCAAGAGCGTAAACAGTTGCTACCAGCCCAGCCACGGCAAGCCCCGCTGTCCACCCCAAGCTGCCGAGCGCAGAAAACTTCCCGATCGAAGCGCGGACATTGTACGCATATGTAACCAGAGCCGCAGGATAGATCCCATGTGAGAAACCGACGACAGAGTAGAAAATGAGCAACGACAACGGATCGTACGCCACGGCCAAGACCGCTGCCGACACTGCGCTCATAAGTAGTCCTATCCTAAGATATCGCAACGCTCCCTCTACGTCAGCCCTAAACCCGAAGAAGTAGGAAGAAACAAGGATGGTGAGGCCGTATGCGCCGCCGATCAAGCCTACCATCGCATTAGAGGCGCCGAGTATACTGGCCAAATTGGGGATGAATAGCCCAACCATCCAAATAGCTGTGCCCGATAGAAATTGTATCAGATACGATCGTGAGATTCCTGATTCCAATATGTTCGTCGTCCCTACCTCGGCCAAGGCCCTCTCTTGCAGTGGAGCTCCCTTAAATCTGTTCAAAGATCGCGTTAGAGGTTGATTTTTGAGGCATGCGATATGCTCAAACTTGCGACCGACCTACTTTACAAAGAGCTTTCTACCGGTGTCTACTCTTGTAAACGTGAAAGAGGCGGGGCCGTGTGAGCGAGGATACTAGCGAACAGAAACTGCTGAGAGACTTGTTGGCAATCGAGAAACATGAAGATCGCTTGATGAGCGTAATGGTTCAGCTGATGGCTTCGAATGAAAGGCTGAATAGACGATTGGGAATTCTTACTTGGCTTATGCTGATCTTAACATGGATTACGCTCATCATATCCGTACCGAACACTCTGGCGACTATATTCGGCATCCCACAAGTAAGCAAGGTTTTAGGCGTGGAAGTCATGATCGCTGTTTTAGTGATCTCGACCATCTGCGCTTCGCTCTTGTTGATATTGCCAGGTTCAGCTCTCTCACTCCCAAGTCTCCAGAAGAAGCTTCGAGGAGCCATCGCAGTTAAGCCTGAACCCTCCAACTTGAACGTCCGCAAGAACTTGAAGAAATAGGCTGAAGATCCAATCCTTGAAACGGCAGGTCCCAAGGGATGATTCAGAGACTTGCTTCTATCCGATGTTAAGATACTTAGTGAGATGAAGAAAGGCAACATAGTCATCGAACCTTTCGTTCTGGAAAGTCTTGGCGCAAACTCGTATGATGTGAAGCTCGGAGAGAACTTCTACTTTCCCAACCCAAACTTCAGGAAGGCTTTCGACGTGTTCGATCAGCACGCTGTCTCCGAGTTCTTCATGTACGAACACCACAATAATCGAGAGAACGTCACTCTGCCGCCAAACGCTACGGCCCTATGTCATACAGTCGAGACTATTGGCGGACGAAACGCGATCACATGTATCCTGCGTTGCAGAAGTAGCGTTATGCGATGCGGACTGTCGATTGCAAAGTGCGCGGGAGTTGGAGATGTCGGATACGTGAACCGATGGACCATGGCGCTTAGTAATCATAACACAGTTCCAGTAACGATCAAGGTTGGTATGAGGATCGGACACATCCTCTTCTTTAGAGTTGGTAGAACTTTGAAAGAGTATAGGGGAAAATACTATAAAGGCCAGCCATGGTCTCCGGAGCAGATGCTTCCTCGTCTATGGGAAGACCTGTGACTATAGTTGCCGCTAGACCATTGCTATCTGTGCGGTAAACATTAGGATACGAGATTAGGAGTTGAATGCGACTTGGCTTCTGAGCTGCGCCTTGCTCGAGAAACGCTCGCTCAAGAGTCGCCTGAATATGTTAGAACAAGCTTCGCAGCTGCTATTACCCTAGGTCTCATGCAGGGAAGATTCTTTCGAGATGCAAAGCTGTACTGTCTCAACTTCCTTCTAACCTATGGCGACGGATGTGTTGGGAGATGCGCCTACTGCGGCTTATCAAGGGATAGGAGAACCGATGGATCATGGAGGGATCAGAGTTTCATCCGGGTTGACTGGCCGACTTGCAGGATGGACGAGATCATAGAGAGGATGGGTTCTGAGTCGTGCTCTCACGTCGAGAGAGTCTGCATCTCCATGGTAACACATAGGAGAGCCGCAAGAGATACGTTGAATATCATAGGCAGACTCTACGCCAAGACAGATGCTATATCTGCCTTGATCGCGCCGACCGCCGTGGATAAGAATTGGCTGGTCGAAGCCAGACGAGCTGGAGCCGACAAGGTGGGAATAGCGATCGACGCGGCAACGCCTGAGCTATTTCATAAATTGAGAGGCCTAGGCGTCTCGGGACCCCATAGATGGCCAAGGTACTGGGATACCGTGGAGGAGGCTGTTCAGGTTTTTGGCAGACACAATGCAGGTGTACACTTGATCGTGGGCTTGGGAGAGACCGAAAAGGAGATGATAGATACGATTCAGAGAGCCTACGATGTCGGCGCGCTCACCCATCTCTTCTCGTTCTTCCCTGAAGACGGTTCTTTGATGCATCAACGTCAGCAGCCTCCGATCGGCTCGTACAGGCGGGTGCAGTTGGCACGATACCTAATTAACAAGGACAAGGCTTCTGCGGAAAGCATGAAGTTCGATGGAGATGGAAGACTTGTCAGTTTCGGAGTTGAGGAAACCGTTCTTGATGGTGCTATGGAGAGCGGCCTTCCGTTCATGACCTCGGGATGCTCATCTAAGAATATCGACAACGCGTGCAATAGGCCTTTCTCGGATTCAACGCCTTATCAGGCAACTATTGGCGAGTTGAGAAACTTTCCGTTTATCCCCGATGAGAAAGATGTTAGGACCATAAGGAAACAGCTCTGGGATTATTCCGACACATCGACAAGAGCTTGAGCAGAGGATTTAGATCGCCTCACCATCATCTAGAGGAAGCTACTCCAATGGATGGCCAAAACGAACTTCTCAAGCAGTACTTCGAAGCGGACGCTGACAGCCTGAACAGACTCTTTCAAAAAAGCTATAGCATATCCCAAAAGCATTTCTCGAATCTAATCCACTTCTACGTACCCGGGATGGTACATTACGAAACATCCTTCTATCAAGCGGCTGCGGATCGGTTTCCAAGTATCTCTGTGACGGGCAGGGCTTGTCATCTGAACTGCGACCACTGTAATGGCCAACTACTGGAGAGTATGATCCCCGCTACAACGCCTCAGGAGCTGTTGAAGGTTTGCACTAAAATCAAGGATCATGGCGGCAGGGGATGCTTGATCAGCGGTGGAAGCCTCAGCGATGGAAGCGTTCCGTTGATGGAGTTCATCCCAATGATCAAGCGGGTTAAGCAGGATCTTGGGTTAAGGGTAGTCGTGCACACCGGCCTCGTTGACGCAGCGTTGGCGAAGGCTTTGGCCGACACCGCTGTCGACGCGGCTATGATCGATATTATCGGATCGAACGATACAATCAGAGAAGTCTATCATCTGGACAAGGACGTAGGCTCATTCGATCGTTCGCTTTCTCTATTCGAAGAGTACAGTATCCCAACGGTCCCTCACATACTTGTGGGAATACACTATGGAAGAGTGAGAGGCGAGAGGCAGGCTCTGGAGATGGTTTTGAAGCATCATCCAGCCGCTTTGGTCATAATCGCTTTGGCGCCTCTTAGCAAGACAAAGATGGAGCACATTCCGCCGCCCACACCATTAGATGTCGCGAGAGTTGTATTGGCTTCAAGGCTCATGATGCCGGAGACTCCTCTGTTGCTGGGATGCGCTAGGCCTAGAGGATCACACAAAGTCGAAACCGACATCCTGTCGATGAAGGCGGGCGTAAATGGCATCGCGTATCCAAGCGGAGAGGCCTACGAGTTTGCTGAGAGTCTTGGACTGAAGGTCAGGTTCCACGAAGAATGCTGCTCGCTTCTGTGGCGGGATCTGACTATCGAGGCGAGTTGCGTAGATGCATGACATAGGCTTTCGCTAGATCTTCTAAGGGAAGTATCGATCGATGAAAGGTTGGAGGCTACTTGACACTGGCAAACGCGCCGCAGCCGAGAACATGGCCTTAGACGACGTGATCCTCAGGTGTAGGTCTGACAACCTAATCCCAAATACGATACGTTTCCTCCAGTTCAATCCTCCAGCGGTCCTCGTCGGCTACCATCAAGATGTTGAACATGAGGTTCGACTTGACTATGTGAAGAAGAACGGTATAGATGTCAACAGGCGAGTGACGGGCGGGGGCGCCATACACTTTGACGGATCGTCCCTGGGATGGGAGGTTATTGCCTCCAAGGATTCTATGCCTCGTTATGGAAGCCTAGAAGAGCTCTTCGGAATTATGTGTGAAGGGCCAGTGCATGCTCTAAGGGCCCTTGGGTTGCAGGCTGCTTTTCGACCTAAGAACGATATCGAGATTGGTGGTAGAAAGATTTCTGGCACGGGTGGCGTCGAATGGAATGACGCGTTCCTCTTTCAAGGCACATTACTCGTCGACTTTGACGTTGAGACTATGATCCGCGTCTTGAGGATACCGATAGTGAAGCTCAAGGATAAGGAGCTCAAGTCGGCGAAGGAGAGGGTGACATGCATCAAATGGGAGTTAGACCGTCTCCCGAGCTATAGGAAGATCAAGGATGCGTTCAAGGAAGGGTTTGAACAAGCCTTCGGCATCAAACTTGTCGAAGGCCCGTTAACAGTTGTGGAGAAGAAGCTACTCAAAGAGAAACTACCTGCATTCCAGTCGGATGACTGGATCTTTCTTGATAGGCGACCTCTGAACGAGGCGGCTGTGGTTCAGGCTATTGATAAACGTCCAGGCGGTCTGATCCGGGTGTCCCTCGCCTTGGATAGGAAAGCCAATTGCATTAAGAGCGTTCTCATTACAGGCGACTTCTTCACATTCCCCTCGAGAGCCATACTAGATCTTGAAGCAGCTTTGAAGTTCACTTCTTGCAGTGAAGACTCGATCCGAAGCATCGTCAATGAATTCTTCACTAAAAGAAATATTCGGATACCAGGCGTAACCGCAAATGATCTTTCGAACCTGATCCTTGAAGCAGCTGACAAAGCCTCATACGAGAACTTCGGTATTGGCCTCGGTGACATTGATTATGTATATCCGGTTACAAGATACGCGAAACATGTCTTAGGCGGAGCCTGCGATTACATCCTCCTGCCATACTGTGCAAAGCCATCATCATGCAAATACAGGAAGATCGAGGGCTGCGCAAAATGTGAAGGATGCTCTTTCGGAGAAGTGTATGGACTAGCTGAGGCTGTCGGCCTGAAACCTGTTACTATACAGAACTTCAAGCATTTGATGGAGACCTTGAAGGTTATGAGGGAACGTCGTGCGGAGGGGTATATAGGGTGCTGTTGCAACGCCTTCTACTGCAAGCATCGTGATGATCTTGAAGAAGCACAGGTTCCAGGCATAATCGTAGATATCGATGATCGAACATGCTATGACCTAGGTAAGATGGAAGATGCGTACAAAGGTAATTTTGAAGCCCGGACGCAGCTGAAGACGGAGCTCCTCTACAAACTTCTCAGCCGGGTCAAGAGAAAAGAGATTGTTCATAACGTGGTTGCTAGATGCGAGGCTATGATGTCATAGTTGTTGGAGGAGGTCCGGCAGGAGCTATATCAGCGCTCAAGTGCTCGCGGTTAGGGCTGAGCACATTACTTCTGGAGAAGGGAGCGTCAAACCGGCATAAGACCTGTGGAGGCGTTCTCCCAAATATCTGCATCGACATCTTACGGGATCTCGGCCTAGAGATTCCTAAAGAGGCTATGTGTAAGCCTCCTGCAATAGGACTCTTCTATGTTCCACCGAGCGGCAGAACCAGAGGAGGCTACGTGAAGAATTACAGGCTTCTAAACGTGAATCGTGACAGGCTGGATGAGTGGCTCCGCAAAATTGCGGAGGACTCGGGTGTTAGATTGCTGTATGAAGCTGAGTTTGTGAGGTTCGAAAGAAACAGTGGCATCAAAGCTCTCGTGGAGGTTGACGGGCGTACGGTCGAGTTCTCGACCAAGTATCTGATCGGAGCCGACGGGATGTTCTCGACTGTGAGACGGCAACTCTATCCCGGTTTGGATCAGGATTATCTTTCTATCGTGCAAGAGCGCTGGTCCGCGGAAGGAGAGTTTGGCGAATACTTCTACGCCTTCTTCAAAGGCGATATCACACCCGCATACAGTTACGTGATACCGAAAGATGGGAAGCTCATAGTTGGAACGGGAATTCCTCGTGGATATCACACGTCCGCCTCAGATCCCCTTAACAGATTCAAGGATTGGCTAAGGAGAGAATTTGCCTTCGACCCCTTAGAGCTGGAAGGTAGAGAAGCCTCAGCGATACCATACAGCTCGCCGTTGTGTGGAGGGGGGGACGTGATCTTGGTCGGAGATGCTGCAGGCTTCTGCAACCATCTGTCCGGTGAAGGCGTTCGACTGGCGATTGAGAGTGGCATAGCGGCTGGCGAAGCGGTAGCTCAAGCCGAGAGTGGTCATGAAGCACTCTCTTCATCATACACTCGACTAACGGAGTCCCTCGTAGAATTCATTCGGAGAACGCATGAATTCGCTGTTGGGATGACGGATGATGAGCGGGAGAGGTTTGTCAAAAAAGAGCTTGCCCGCATCTCGCTGGAATGACCGATCCCATCTTCTTGGATTCATTGGATTTGAAATTTCAGGCAAGCCTTGGCAGTATCTCTTCGCGTCTGAACATTCTTACGCCCATGTTGAATACGATGATATCGATTAAAGCGAAAACAGCGATTAGTATTCCAATCATTATCGGACCGAGAATGGTTGCTCCTGAAATTTGACCGAATATCAACGCCAAGATCGGAACTAGGAGAACGGCGCTGATCTGTTGGGCCTCTCTGAAACCCTTCACCCTCGCTGAGATCATAACCGTCAAACCTATAGCTGCTAGCGCGAGGGTTGGCGCGAGTCCAGCGATTAACATAACCCAGACCAGGTTTGGGAGCAAGAGTCT
>CAZLVF010000027.1:0-6420 GCA_964562925.1 uncultured Candidatus Bathyarchaeia archaeon | reverse complement strand
CAGGAAGAACGGGGCTAGAAAATACACCGACATGACGTAGACTATGATTTGTTGATCAGTCAATCCAACGAGTTCGTTCCTCACATAGTCGGGTAGGTTATCTATCATTGCGCCGAGGTCGCCTGTCGATGATCCCTGCGCGGTCGTTAAACCCGGGATCACCATCATGAGTACTGGAAGTAATGTGGAGAAGATGAAGGGTATGACAACTATCGGCAGGATGACCTGCCAGTTTCTACTCACCTCACGCCAATCCTTCCTGAAGACTAGTATGGCTTTTTCAGTTCTCACGTCTGCTCCTCTCTGACCAGTTTTAGGTAAGCGTCCTCAAGGGTTGGTCTGAGGATGCTGACGGAGAGGATTAAACCCTCAGCATGAACGATGTTTCTAACCACTTCAGGCGTGGCCGATTCAGCGTCATCAGCAGTCACTACCAGCTCGGCTGTGGATTCGTTGACACTGATCTCTCTAACACGTTCAACTTCTTTCACAGCTTCGATGATTCTCTGATTCAATCCTTTTAAAGTGATTTTCAGAACTGGTCGCGCTGTTATTCTGTCTCGAAGCTCTTCAGGGGTTCCCACAATCACCTTCTTGCCTTTGTTAACGATCATGACTCTACTACAGAGTTTCTCAGCGTCTTCGAGCCGATGCGTCGAGAGTAAGATCGTACGCTTCTCGCGTCGGCTTAGGTTTTCTATCAGGTCTCTAATTCCCTTAGCTGCCTCTGGGTCGAGGCCTGTGGTCGGCTCGTCCATGAATAGCATGGGAGGGTTGTGTACAAGCGACCGTGCGATCGCAAGCTTCTGCTTCATTCCTCTCGAGAGCTTGCCTACTTTCTCATGTCTCCTATTCCATAGGTCAAAGAACTCAAGCAGCTCTTTGATTCTACTCTCTTTTTCCTGTTTGTCGGAGAGGTTGTAAGCTTCAGCGAAGAAATCCATATTCTCGTAGGCGCTTAGCCTCTCGTATAGACTTGGGTTTTCGGTTAGAGCTCCGACTATCTCTCTGATCTTTTGCGCGTCTTCCTTAATGTCGTATCCGGCTACCGTGGCTGAGCCCTCTGAAGGTGAGATGAGGCAGGTGAGCATGCGGATAGTCGTTGTCTTCCCAGCGCCGTTAGGTCCCAAGAGACCGAAGACCTCACCTTCCGTGACTTTGAAGCTCAAGTTGTCCACAGCCACGAGAGAACCGAACCTCCTCGTCAAGCCTTCGACCTCGATGCTAAACACGGTATTCAGCCTGGCCGGTTCATTAACTACGTTTCTTCAGTCTAAGGTCAGTTCACACCTTTGCGGCCTGCCAGAACTTCAATGGCTGCCAAAGCTATTTCGATCGAGGCTCTCTCGCCTCTCTCGCATGCGGGGTCTCCTAGAGCGAACCTGGAAATTCCCTCTTCCGGTCTCTGCCCGTGCACGGCAACCACATTCAGTACGCATCCCGCTCTAGCACCGATTAGTCTGCTGATCGTGAACAGTGCAGCTGTCTCAAGATCTTCTGAGATCACATTCCTTCTCTTCCATGTGTCCTCGAGCTCGAGTATGTTTGGGATGTAGAAGGAGTCATGTGATCTGTTTATGCCGATATGAAATGGATGGCCGAGCTTCTTCGCCGATCCTACGAGAGCGTCTGTGACTTCAAAATCTGGAACCGCTGGGTACCCGAGATCTATGTAGGCTCTGCTGGTTCCTTCATCTCGTACCGCGCCGATCGGGATGACTACGTCACCGGTCTTAACCTGCTCTCCCAGTCCTCCGCATGATCCCACTCGGATGAATGTTCTGGCTCCGAGGTTGCTCAGTTCATGGAGAGCTATGGCGAGTGAGGGACCGCCCATCCCTGTAGACGTCACTGTCACTGGGATGCCGCGGCTTTCACCATTGCAAGTAAAATATTCTCTGTTTCTTGCGATCTCTCTTGCGTTCTCGAGATGCTTGCATATCCTAGGAACCCTACCCGGGTCGCCTGGGAGGAGCACATACTCGTTTATGTCGCGGTCTCCGCACATTATGTGGGGTTGAAGATTCGTTTTCGCCAATTCTTAGCACCGTAATAGTTTCAGGTCGTTCTCAAATCTAGGCTGTCCAAGATGATCGGAACACTGCCAAGATGTCTACAGGCTCCAAGGGTTAGGCTGTGGTACAACAGCGACCACGACCAAGCTTAGAACGATGACGGTTAAAACAGTTATCGCGATGAAGACGAGATCAGTCGTGCGAATTCTCACATCCCTAAGGAATGTCTTCTTGACCTTTGATGAGAAACCACGCGCTTCTAGTGCGATAGCCCTTCTATACGCCTCCATTATCGCGCCCATGAGAAGCGGGGTTACGAGAGGGATGTATCCCTTCAGCTTCTTGACTATGCCGATCTTCTCAAGTTCGAGGCCTCTGGACATCTGAGCCTCCTTAACCGATTGCAGCCTCGACTGGATCATTGGGACGATCTGGAGAGAGGAGAACAGTGCGTAAGCTATCTTCAGCGGCAGACCGAGCTTCTGCATCGACGCCATCAGATCTCCGGGATGAGTCGTTAACGTGAGCAGGTATGCTCCTCCGAAGATCGCGAGGAGACGCGTCAGAAGGATCGATGCGAAGACCAGCCCCTCGCGTCTGAAGTAGAGCCAGTCTAGTATGTATAGCACAGGTGTCTTTCCACTGGGGTTGAAGAGACCTTGGATCAAATAGATCGGTATGAATACTGGAACGACGATCCTCGCCAGACTTTTGACATAGACTGATCCAACCCTGCCGGCTATGGCAAGGACTACGGTTAGGGAGAACATGGCGAGACAAAGGAGAATACTGTTTGTGAATAGTGTGGGGGCCGCTACGGCGATCCAGAGCATCGCTTTGGTTCTGGGGTCAAGTCGATGAATTAGCGAGCTGCGTGGAATGAAGGAGAGCCGAATAGACATCAGGGTTCTACTCTAGCTTCTGACGGTCTTCACGAACTGGCCTGGAACCCTCGTGTAGATCAGCCATGCGATGAAGAATGTTATGATCTTGTCAGTGATGTCCGAGATGAATTCGGCTGCCATGGATGCTGGGAAGATCTGCCAGCCGCCGGCTAAGAAGCCTGCGAAGATAGCGTCTACCCATGCCTTGCCTGTAGAGCCACCCCAGAGGTATACGTTGAGAGGTGTTGACGTCAAGGTGGCTGCGATCGCGAGTATAATGCCCACAAGAATCGTTCTACCAACCTGCGCAGCTTTGGCCTCTCTCTTGACAAAACCGTATAATGCGAAGATGCCTGCTATCAGTCCTACTATCGCGTTTACTATCGAGTAGGGTAGAGCGAACGGGTCGAAGGTGATCCATTTGAAGATGTTCGTGAGCGCTCCAACGACCAGTCCGTTTATTGGACCTATGATTATTCCTGCAAGCATCGAGCCGAGCGTATCCGCCCAGATCGGCGTACCCGCGGCCAAGTATGATGATACAACGTTGATGCCGATCATCAGCGGGATCATTGCGATTCCAAAGGTGGAGAACTCTATCCTCAGTCTAGACGGCTTAGTTTCAGTCATTCATTCTCACCCTACGACTATGCTTGAGCGTAGCTTTTAATAACGGTTACTTGCCGCCTCCCTTTCTCTGCATGAGCTCATCCGCCATCTCTTGGACGGTCATAATATCGTAGCTTATCCCGTGAGGCGATAGGTTGATCGCTAACCTCGTCACTTGAGGGGGCCGGACGCCGCAGAGTCCGAGTCTTGCTGGGTCTGAAAGCATCTGCCTAGTTAAGCCGTATCCTACTATGGTGCCGCCAGCCATCAATATCGTTCTTTCGCAGTGTTCTGCAACAAATTCCATGTCATGTGATATGACTAGAATCGTCTTATCCGCATGTTTCAATCTGTCAATAATCGATGCTAGTAGACGTAGCCCGCTATAGTCCTGTCCAGCGTTCGGTTCGTCCATTATTATGATCTTTGGATTCATGGCTAGGATCGATGCGAGGCATAGCATCTTCCTCTGGCCGTAGTTCATATTGTAGGGATGCTCTGAAACGAATGATGATAAACCGACCGTCGAGAGAGCCTTGTCTACGCACTGTTTGATCTCATCATGATCCATCCCGAGGTTCTTCGGTCCGAACGCGACCTCCTCGCGGACGGTTGATCCGAAGAGCTGGTCTTCTGGATTCTGGAAGACGTAGCCTACAGTTCGAGCCATCTGGCTCGTGGAGTGATTTGAAGCGTCGATCCCGTCTACCATGACTCTTCCCGTCGTTGGTTTGAGTAGGCTGTTGAAGTGTTTGGCAAGCGTGGTCTTCCCCGCTCCATTCCTGCCTATCAATGCTGCAGTTCCTCCTGCTTCGATCTCGAGGTTAACGTTCTTGAGCGCCTCGTAGCCGTTCGGATATCTGTAAGTGAGGTTCTCTGCGAGAATCGCTGGCGGCATCTTGATTAATCACTGAAGAGATGTTTCTCGATCATTTCGGCTGCTTGAGATTCGTCGAGGGGATAGTCTCCGCTCCAGAGTCCCTTCTCATCGAGTTGGGAGACCACTTGTGCGACTTGGGTAGGTCTAACGCCTAGCTTCTCGATGAATCTAACCTTCCTCGAGAATTCCTGTGGGGAGTCCACTGAAGCAATTTTGCCGACGCTGAGGATGATGATCCTCTGGCCGTATCGAACGAGTATTTCAGGCTGGTTCGAGACGAGAACCGTCGTCATCTTGTATTTTTCATGAGTTAGATGGATCGCTTCCATAACGGAGAGTACACCCTCGGGATCTAGCAGTTCGGTCGGTTCATCGAGCACGATGATCTTGGGCCTCATCGCAAGTACGGTGGCGAGGGAAAGCCTCTGTTGCTCCCCTCCCGACAGTTCGAATGGAGCTCTTGCTTCGAAGCCTTGGAGGCCAACCGCTTCAAGCGCTTCGCCTATCCTCTCGCGCATCAGTTCTCTTGGGATGCCTAGGTTCTGTAAGCCGAACGCCACCTCCTCTTCAGCCGTCATTGCTGAACCGGTCAGTTGAGAACGAGGATCCTGGAAAACTATCCCGACAATATTCGCGAGCTGCGAGACCTCAGTCTTACGGGTGTCGAAGCCTCCTACGTTTACGCTGCCCCGCATGGTGCCCTCTATGACCTTCGGTATGAGACCATTCAATGAGAGGCAGAGGGTCGACTTTCCGGCTCCGGACGCGCCGGTTACGCCGAGAAACTCGTTCTCGTATACGTCGAGGGTAATACCTCCCAAGGCCCAGTCTGTACGCGTCAGATAGCGGAACGCTAGGTCGGAAATGATGATCGCCTTGTCAACCATTTTATGAAACTCCCTAGAATCACCAGCTCAACTAGAAAACATCCCACGCAAGGTTGAACCAGCCTATCTACCACATTGATACGGGTCTGCATCCATATCAACACGCTTAGATAATGGTTCGAGATGGCCTAGGTCCAACTGGTCAAGAACTCCGTGTTGGCAACGGCTTCTTTTGCAGCTTGCTGGAGGGCTTCAGATCGCTCAATGATATGTTCCGGTGTATCAGGTCAGAGACTTTTTGTCTTGGCGCTCGCGTCGGGTCTATGAGCCGCAATTATCAGTCTATGTCCCATTCCTTGCCTAGAGTTTTCAGTAGAAACACCAAGTCGGTGCTCTTGGATTTTTCATAGAGCGTCTCATCCGCCGTTACCAAGTTTGTTGCTAAGGTTTCGGCGAGGACGACGTAGCATGCATCGTACAGAGACAGGCCGAGCGCCCTCGCTTTAGTTGCGGCTTCACACAGCAGGTCGGATGATGGAGGAATTAGGGTGAGCTGAAGCTTGAAGAGGTTCTCTACATATTCAGTTAAACTCTCAGTTGTTACGTCAGGCCTATATCGAAGGACGTTTGCCACCTCATAGACCAGTAGATCAGGGGCGTAGAGCTCCGTTCTTCCATCTCTGTAGCTACGCATGATCTTTGATGCTTTGTCACTATCCTCTTCTGGAATGAGCCATTTCGCGGCTACTGAGGCATCTACAACTATCCCTTTGGGCGTTCTCTCCAACGTCTTATTACCTCCACGCTGGACCAGCCTTCAATCGGTCGAAGCTTCGATCTCGCTTCCTCTATGGCCTCAACAGCCTTCTTCAACCGGTCGAGATCCTTCAGGGGTCTCAACTCTGATTCCTGAACCCATAGACGGAAGGCTTGGGAAGCCGCCTGGCCTATCTTCATTCCCCTTCGTATCGCCTCGGCCTTCATTCTCCTGAAGGCGTTTTCGTCGATGTCTTTTATGACGACGGTGCTAGCGCCCATGGTCGGTCTAGAGGGGTAGCTGGTATAACTTTCATAAAAATTTATCTTTGTTATACACATCATTAGCCACAAACCCGGAAGAGACACCGAGGTAGCGCGGTTAGAGAATTGTCAAGTCACTCAGCTCGAATTGGCTAGGAATTACGCGGTGGCCCGACTCATTTCAG
>CAZLVF010000026.1:17138-18547 GCA_964562925.1 uncultured Candidatus Bathyarchaeia archaeon | reverse complement strand
TTCGAAGCCGAAGACAAGACATCTGTGACTGCTATGTAACGAACAGGGTCTCTCGCTCTAAGCTGGAACATATGGGATCCTATTTTTAGATCGAAGGTGCAGATGAACAGCGAACGTTTTATATGAGCAAATCGGTTATCTTAAGCTATTACCATGGTAACGTATCTGCCCGCGTGGCTTTTCCACGACTACACGAGACTCTTCAATAGATTCGGCGAGAAGCCCTTCACTCTACACGAAGCTAGCTCTGTACTGGATCGTGGTCAGTCGACCTTGCTGGTAGTCTTGAGCCAGCTGAGAAAAAGGGGCTACCTAGTACTTTTCGGCAGGAGCGGAAGGACTCGACTGTATAGACTGATGAATCCGGAAGAGGCTGTGTTCGCTTACCAGTTTCTAGTAGACCTGAACCGTATCGGCTCTCAACGATTCCTCCCGATGATCGTGAAGACGGCTAGGCTTCTGAGCCGAAGCTACATGGAGCGTTTGATCTCCATCTGCATCTACGGATCGGTTGCGAGAGGATGCGCAAACGAGACGAGTGATGTGGATATGCTTACCGTGATAGAGGATCTCAGCGGAAGTTTCGGTAAGAGATTGGAGGAACTGTACGGGGCGGTAGCTCCGATTGAGGATGAAAGGAGGTTCCTCTTCCGAAACCGTGTCTTCACGGACCTGTCATTTTACCCTCTCTCTCGGGATGAGGCGGCCAGGTTTCTTCCGATCTACCTAGACATAATCGATGATGGCGTCATCATCTTCGATAGGGCTGGCTTCCTCAAGAAGATCCTCTCACAGTGCAGATCGCTTGTCGAAGAAGCTAGAGGCGAGAAGGTTGCTATAAAGGGCGGCTGGTTCTGGACGCTTGATCCAGAGATGCCTATCGGTGAAAAGATTGCGGTTTAAGGAGCTCTCGAGATCCTACTTCAAACAAGGCCGAGCAAGATATCAAACAGCAAAGCTAGCCTACAACCAATACAACTACCCTTACTGCGTTAGACAAGCTCAAGAATCTGTCGAACTCACCTTGAAGGGAGCTCTAAGACTCGTCGGGGTTGAGTATCCAAAGTCCCATGATGTTTCGGAAGCGCTCCTTTCAAACCTAAACCGATTCCCAGAAAGGTTTCGCAAAAGCATAGGCGAGGCGGCGAGAATATCGAAGGAACTGGCAAGGAAGAGAGCTGCAGCCATGTACGGCGAAGAAGCCTCTAATCTGCCGCCGGAAAAGATCTTCGACAGAAACGATGCCAAGAAGGCAATAGACGATGCGAGGCAAGTTCTTGAGACCTGCAAAAAGCTGTTGAGACCCCTATCCTAAAGCCTCCCTTCCGCCCGAGCCAACATCATCTTGTTATCCCTCCTCTAGCACCTAGAATTGAGAATTGTCTCCTCCAACCGCTCTGTATCGTGCT
>CAZLVF010000026.1:0-17038 GCA_964562925.1 uncultured Candidatus Bathyarchaeia archaeon | reverse complement strand
GGAGAATTCGCATGGAACGTACCCTCTCAGGCGTAGAGTCTAGGCTGGTTCTGAGGCTGGAATGGGATAAGAAGCGCATGGTTACGACAGATGATATTGCCCGCATTCTAAGATGCTCGAGGAACGAGGCTCATGTGATCGCTCACCGTTTAATGCAAAAAAGGTGGTTTGAGAGGTTGAGGGGGGGCCGGTATCTGTTCATTCCGGCTGAGAGGGGAGAGAAGGGAATACCAACCATGAACCCTCTGCTTGTAGGAAGCCTCCTCATAAAACCCTACTACTACAGTTACTCCACATCAAATGCTCATTATGGTTTTACAGCCCAGATGCGGTCCACGCTCTACCTAGCGACTACGAGCATCGAGAGAGGTTTCAAGTGGAGGAACAATCGGTTTAGGTTCGTTACGCTTTCAAGACATAAGTTCTATGGTTTTCAAGAGGCCGATATTCTCGACGTGAAAGTGAATATGGCTGAGCCCGAGAAGACATTGGTTGACTCTGTGGATAAGATGAGATATGCGGGTGGAGTTGGAGAAGTCCTAGGAGTCATCTACAATGGTTTGAGGAAGGTCGAAGCAAAGAAGCTCGTATACTATGGTGTAGGGATGCGTAGCCACAGCTTAGTTCAAAGACTGGGCTACTTCATCGACACTCTTCTCGATGAAGGGTTGGTGAAGTTTCCTGAAAGCGCGAGAGAGCACCTGCTTGAACACGTTGGAAAAACGGTGATCTACCTAGATCCTACAAAAGAGAGAAGTGGCAGGTTGAACAGCGCCTGGAGAGTTATCGGCAACGTCCCCAAGAGAGATCTGCTGAGCGAAGCCCAGATCAGATGAAATAGACCTTGCTCGAGCAAAGGTTCGTAGATCATTACGCCCAAGCAAGCGGCGTAGACGCAATTGTAGCTGAGAGAGATGTCATCCTCACCTACGTTCTCAAGGTTCTGAATGATAACCTACGTGGAAGACTTGCCTTCAAGGGTGGAACCTGCCTCAAGAAAATATACCTCGGTAAAACAGGCAGGTTTTCAATGGATCTAGATTTCACTGGTGCAGGTTTAACTGCAAAATCCTTTCGAGAAAAGTTCGCTACGCTATTCCGAAACCGAGAATACTTTGCAGTAAGCTTTGAGATATCGGAAGAGTATTCGAGGACAAAAGAGGCATCTTACGGAACGGTACTTCAATACTCGCATGACTGGAATTCAGGTTCCAAGTTCAAGGTCGAGGTAAGCTTCAGAGAGAAACCTATTCTTCCTCTTGTGGAACTGCCGCTAATCCCAGAACTCTACTTCAGATACTGCGAAACTCAGCCATTCAAGATATCTTGTATGCAGCTTGAGGAGCTTCTTGCAGAAAAGATTAGAGCTGCATACCAGAGGCTTAGGGCTCGAGATCTCTATGATCTTTACCTGTTCTCGAAGAGGCCTCTTAACAAGAAACGAGTACGCTCCTTAGCAGTGATCAAATGTTGGAACACCAGAGATCCTTTCGATCCAAATGTCCTCTTTGAAAACATTGAGAAAGAGAAGTATGATTGGTCTAACCTAGAGAGTTTGGTTATGGCCGGAAAACTTCCTGGCGAAAAACATCTCATCAAATCCGTTCTGGAAGGCTATTCCTATCTGAAAGAGTTGGACAGCGCCTTGACTCGGATAGTCAAGGACTCAAAATCTCACAGATGTTCTAGTCTTGTCAGTTCTGTTTGTGCAGAGTTAAGAGGTTAGGACTTTCATCGCATTTTGAATTTCCTAACTCCTCGTGACCTCATAAGAATGTTAGCTCCAGATAGATCGAGGAAGCCTGACTTCAGAGATTTAGAGCTCGTCTGCTGACTTCTTTGTAAGAACCAAACCTACATAGTATTGCTTGTCTATCCTCTTCTCCTTTGCGAATGAGATTGTCTCGTACAGGTTCTTCCTTCCAAACAACCTCTTGAACAGAACAATTGAACCGGCATGGTTTTCACATTTCATGCCTACTTTGAAGCAATGCGGTCAACGAATTGTACATTGCGTAGTACGACATCGAAACCGAGTTCTCGTACGGATCGTTACGCAATAGAATGCTTGCAGATTTCAAGCAGTTGTCCGCCTTTTCAAGGTATGAACTGCAGATCTCTTCAGAAGGTTCGACAACGCTCAGTTTGCCTTCCCTTTTTAGTCTAGTCAAAAAACCGATCTTTTCATAAAGCTCTTCCACACCCCTCAATATTACGTGGTTCTTGACTATCTCCTTTATCAACGGAGAGCCCAAGTCGAACTCACCTATCTTCACTTTGATCTTTGAGTGGACAGACGCGATCTCTTCCTTCACCCTCCCATCATCCGTTTCAACGCATATGTCGATGCCGCTACCCTTTCTCGCAGCACACTCGGCTTAGCTGCCGAAGATAATAGCCAGTACCAGTATCATTCAGCCTGAGACAGTGAACATTGCGGTTATCCACAACGGTGATGCTATGTTGAGGAGCTGGCGAATCATCTGAGGATCCAGAGTGTTGAGAAGTCTTTTCGAATCAAGTTTGTGAAAAGTCGGAAGAGACAGTTCAAGGCTCTTTATACTTTAATCGGTTTGACGCGAACCGGTCATCTCTATCTTGGACCTCCCTCAAAAGAAGCAGCGCATCCGCTCATCCTGAAGTAGCACTAGAAGAACGGTCATGACATTTGTGAACGCTCCAATCTAACAAAGCTAACTAGGGTGTGGGGATCCTATATTCGCTACAGGTTGACAACTCCTCTCGCTATCTGTCCGCCTAGCCGTTTTCCAAGCTTCAACCTTAACGTGCTATTGCGCCCAGCTACTATCTCGAGAAATCAACTCTCAAGTTCAGCGCTTTCCAACAAACGGAAACACCTACACTAAGAACTAGCCATGTAACGAAGTTTGCAACTTTGTCAGCAATCGCAACAGGTTCTCGTCTAACTTCAGCCACAGAGTCCGCCTTGAGTAGGATTATGTCGCCTATCTCTGAGATCCTGTCGAATAGAATAGTCTGGAAGCGCTCTCCCGCAAGATGCGACAGCACAAGATCCTTATCGGAAAGCTTCTTCACGTTGCTAATTGTTCCAGGCCTGAGGATAAGTGCAATCTTGCCCTCTTTCGAGTAGCCTATGTCAGCTACAGTTCCAATCTTCTTTGCTTTTGCATCGTAGACATCCTTGCCAACCAATTCATCACGTCCAAAATATTCTTCTTCCTCCAAGAGCGCACACCTAAACCAGTTTCTCACCACATTCGGAACAGTACTCGGCGTCTAGAGGCAAAGCCTTACCGCATCTTACACATGTTTTCGATGATAGCATTCTTGTAGGCGTAGGTTGCAGTTTAGGTTTATCCTTCGACCTCGACCGGAAACCGTATGGAAATGCAGTAACCAACCCTACACCAGTAGCCAACCCCACCGCAACCGCTCCGATAAATATTGCTAATGTCCAAGCTGTACTGTCCGCCAGCAAAGGTTGATTAGCGCCGCTACCCAGCGTGGAGCACTCGGACGCACGAGCCAGCACGATCGCTGTCGCACTTGCTTCTGAACCAGAAACCACATGAAAGTGCATGCTACCGCTCGCCACTGTTTCGTTCGTTTGCCCCAGACCCCGCGTTACAATGATTGTGTACACATGCCTACCCCAAAGAAGCATCGCCCAACTGACTAGATTAAACTTACTGAACATCGGTTTCGAAACATAACCTAGAAGCGCCCGTATACGAGGGGTGATCACCCATGCGACAAGATTTCAAAGAAAACATAAAGCAGCTTCAAAAATCTGATGGAAAGACTTCTATGCAAGGTTGCGTCTACTTTCACCACAAGCTCACATGCGGAATCTTTTGGGGGATGTTGAATTGGATAAGAAAACGATGAGACATGAACCTATCGGTCGATCTCTCAAACCGGCTCCTTCAGGGAAGGAGCCGGAACCGTCCAGGATGGAATTCGACCTCCTTGCGGACAATACGACCGATCTCATCTACAGGTTTTCGCTCGAGAAAGGCTTCGAGTATATGAATCCCTCTTCAGTAACCGTCTTAGGCTACAAATCTGAGGAGCACTATGCTGCTCCTGATCTGGGTCTTAAGATCATCCACCCTGAAGACCGTTCTAAACTCGTGAAAGTAATCGAGGACTTTCAGGCGCGTCGTCAACCGAAACAGCCTATAGAAGTCAGATGGCTTCACAAGGATGGCCACATCGTTGTCACTGAGCTTATGAACGTTCCAGTCCACGATAGGAATGGAAAACTCGTCGCTATAGAAGGCATAGCCAGAGATATTGCCCATAGAAAGCGGATGGAAGAAGAGATTAGAAATCGTGCTGAGGCCCTTGAAAAAGACGTTCACGAAAGGACCGAAGAGCTTAGAAAACTAAACGAGACAATCACCGAAAGGTTGGTTCAGAAGATCGAGCAGATCAACCATATATCGCAGATAGAAGAAAGCTTGAAGACAACTCTGGACATCGAGAGCGGCCTTGAAACAATCTTGGACGGAGTTATAGAGGACCTAGCGGTGGATATGGCGGCCGTCTTCATCCTCGGTAGAGAAAGCCGGTTGGCTGAGATCAAAGCTCTAAAACCCAAGATAGGAACCTACATCGGCAAGAAGTACAGTCTCGACAGTTCCTTCCTAGAATATGAGTGTATAAACAACAATCGGGGCATGTCAAAGATAGTGGGAGAGAGCCCCTCTATTCTATGCACGAAGAGCGTGCACTGCCAACCTCTAGCGATAAAAGATGAGATTATGGGCTTTCTCGCCTTAGGAAGTATGAAAGAAGAAACACTAGACGAAAGCGACCTCTCAATCCTCAAGTTCTATTCACGACTTGTCTCTTCGGTCTTGGAGAGGACTAAGCTGACTGTTGAACCCAGCAGGGAGACCGTCAAAGCTGAAAAGAGCAGGTACAGGCTGGACCTCGGTTCCAGCTATGCAACGGAGGATGATATCGACCTGGCATATGACGTCTTCGTAGATCGCGTCACCAGCGGCTTTGAAGGGTTATGCATTACAAGGGTCTTTCCCAAGAAGATAAGGGAACGATATGCGCTCGAGAAAACGCCCATCGTATGGTTGAGCGACGAGACCGCGGAGGGCCAACTCACAATCAACAACATTCAAGACCTCTCCATATTGATAACTACCTACCTGAAGAACGCTGAGAAACCTGTAATTCTAATCGATGGGGTTGAATACCTAGTATCCCACCAAGGATTCGAGCCTGTTTACCGGTTCCTCCAGACCAAGAGAAGCCAGATCGAGAGTACAGAGAGCGTTCTCATCTTACCCTTCTTCAAAGATGCTCTTGAACCCAGACAAGCAAAGTTGATCGAGAGAGAATTTGAGATATTAACCCGTTCCCCCGGCGATAGGACTCAGTCCCGAACGCATCCTTTCTGATGTTAGCGTGATAACCGAGCCAGACACCCGACAGTGGCGACGCTTACCTCGCTCACTACCTGTGAAAAACACGAAACCTTTTGAAGAAAACAAAATCAAGGCTAATCTACTTTAGACATTGCAAAAGCACCTTGAAAAAGGCCGATATGAGCTTAAACCCTCCATTTAGGGTACATACCCCGGAGACACCTTAGGTTGCGCCTAGAGAAAACCTCTTTCGCCTTGGTCGAGACTGCTTCTTCTCTAACGGAGCCACCGCCTCAGACGGCTCTGAAGGTAAGACGGAACACGAGGGTTGCCCTTCATCTTATTCAAGCGGTGGACGAGACTTTGGAAATGCTCGGCCGAAAGTCAAAGCCTCAAGTATACACCTACCTTGAGAAGAGGTTCGGCCTTAGAAAGGATGAGATACCGGACAGGCCAGAAGCTTTCTCTAAGGGGCTCTTCAGCCTATTCGGATCCGCTTCCAGACCCCTAGAACTGAAGATCGTCAAGAAGCTTTACAATAGGCTGGGGATGGAGTTTAAGCCTGAAAGCGACTTCAACTTCGCCGATACGATTGCAGGCCTAGAAATCATAGGATAGCATCTCAAACTAGGCTTGGCAGCTATTTTTCTCGTGAAACCCAGATTTGCGTAGCCAACGTTCGCTTAGGCTATTTCTTCATTAGTAACCTGGCGGCGTAGGTGAATACGTCCTTGTCCGATACCACGGAGAACCCGTCTTCGCCGAGAACGTAGGGCCTCATCTGATCGTCTATAGCGGTTCCCCTCATCTTCTCCACCTCAATCGTTCTAATCCTCTTACGTTCAATCTGAGACGACCGTAATAGGATTACACCATCTGCCAAGTACTCCTCCAGTAATATGGTTCTTGTCTGGCCTTCCCTCACCTCATCCGTGATCATACACGTCGCCCCGGTCTCTCGAATATTCTCGAACATCTCGAGGATTACCTCTCTCCTCTGTATTATGTCTGGGTACTGGAGCGTTAGAGCAGCCAAAGTATCAACCGAGATTCTCTTACTATCCATAGACCGGGCTGTATCCCTAATAGACTGGCCCAGCTGGAACCTCTGAATCTTATGACCTCGGGTATATGGGGAACCGTCGATGAACGCTATCCTGTTCTCGTTGCAAAGCTTCTCGAAATCCCATCCATAATATCTCGCTTCTTCGAATAATCTGTCCTTGGGCTCGTCGAGGCTAACGTAGATACCGCTCTCGTCGCATTTCAAGACGCCATTAACGAGGTACTGAAGCGCCAAAGTAGTCTTCCCTGTTCCGGGCCCCCCTGAAACCAATACTATCCTACCACGGGGTATTCCTCCCCCTATCATCGAATCCAACCCCTCTATACCCGTCGTCGTCCTAGGAACCTCAGCCCTCATCGCGCGTCACCAATCCTACTCGATATTGCAAGCTAGCTGGTTATTTTAATGAATCGTTCCCTTATCTAGGAACTGTTTGGTAACAGACCGCACTTCTCATGCAACCCTACATTCGAATTTGCGAACAGAAAAGTAGTTAGCCTCCGTTCGCAGCTACGTTGAGCCTTGGACGCGTCGGACGATGAGAAAGGATTACAGCCGAATCTTGTTAGCGCTACTTATAGCCACAATAACATTTCGATCTTTTCAGATCATTGCCGCAGAATCTTCGTCTCAAACTCAGCCCTACGCGGCCGCGCGTAGAGAGGTGCCCATCGATGTTAAGATCGTCTTCATAGGGTTCGATGAGAACCTTATCGACAAAGACTACATGACTTGGAACAATCCAAGCTACAAGCACCAGTTGTATCTCATACCTGGAACAAGTACTAACGTGGTCTTCACGTTGAACTATACCTACGCCTTTGCCGATTCCAGGTTTGAGAATAGCTTTGTAAACTATCTCTCCTCAATCGCACAGGTGGAAAGATATTCGAACGTTTTGTGGAATCTAACTTACTTCGGGATAGATTCAAACCTCTCACTCAACTACACGAACTTCGAGATAACCACCCTGAACACTTTCTACAGCGCAGATGATGTGGAACGATGGCTGATAGACCACGCTGACGGGTACGACGGATTGCTCGATAACGGCTACACGCTCATAGTTGCCGATCTATCCTCAAGGGTTCCATCAACAACCCCTGAACAGCACTACGCGATCATGAGGAAACTCACGGTCGAGCCCACCCCACACTACTATAACAAGACGTTCAGAGACCCGGATCTAGGGATAGTGAGAAATAGACGCTGGATGACCTCTTGGGGCGGACATAGCCGACTCTACTATATCGACCTCTCTGCCGGACCAAGCCTCGTAACGACCCAACTCCCAATCCAACTGGCCGCAAGCATCCATGATATCGATATTCGCAGCCTATACGGAAGAAAGTGGCTGAACCAGTACATCTCGGGTTACGTGTACGGCGCCGTCTACAACCTATTCACTCCAGACTTCATCTACCCGATCAACTACGCAGAGGAGTATAGAGTCAAGATAGTGGCGGTCGATGATCGAACCCGTCAGAACCAGCCGCCAATCGAGAAGACGATAAACACCGATCTGATCGAGAGCGAACTGCAGAAGCTGCTATCATTCTCAAAGGTTAACGTAGAAGCAAGTTTCAGCAAGATCACCGATCATCCGGAACTGATGCAGATCATCATCGACTCAAAAAATCCCAGTAAGCAGGTTCCTTCAATCGAACCAACCAAAGTCGTGGACGCTATTCCCGTCTACGAGTGGCTTAGCGAGGACGCAGAAGGACACATAACAGACTTCCTCAATGTCACCCGCGATTTAAACGAGTATGACATACCCGTCTTCGTATTCGCATTCGACGACAACTATGAATTCGGTTTCACATTCAAGGAGTGGATAGCTGACAGAAGCGAAGGAGACCGTACGATCTGGGGCGTCGCCCTATACGATATGGTGCTGATCGGCCATTCTACAAGAGACTTGAACAGGGGCGACTGGCTAGTCAACGAACCGAAACAGTCGGGCAAAGGGTTCGGCTTCTCGAATACTATAATCCACGAGGTTGGACATATGCTCGGCCTCAATCACCCGTTCATATACGATCCAACAGAGGACTTCGTCTCTTCAGTCATGGCGTACTATCCCTATGATAGCGAGTTCAGTCAATTCGACATCGACGCGTTGCAGAGGGGCCTTGCAGATCAGATGATCATATACGCTTCCTCAACCCTTTCAGAAACCGCGTCAGTGCTTGTAAACTACTTAGGGATGAACTCTGCGAGAAACTATCTACGAACTGCTGAAGCAAGATACTCCCAGATGGAATATGCTGGTTCGATCAGTTCCGCGTTTGATGCGGTTATGCAGGCAGCCCAGGCCAAGATGCTCTCGCCTGACTTTCTCGTGACATCTGGGCTACTTCTGGGACTTGGACTTGGTGGAGCTCTGGGCCTAGCCGTCGGATACTATCTCTGGAGGAAACAACCTTCTCCTAAGACCTATGCACCAACGTGGACGCAACCCAAAACATCGACCCCCCAGTATCCATGCCCGTACTGCAATGGAACCCTTTCATGGGTACCCGAGTATCAGAGGTGGTACTGTCAAAACTGCAAGAGATATGTGTAACCCACCTTCACATACCAAGAGCTTTGAGCCTCAATAGATCTTTACAGGATCGCTATAGAGGTGGATTGATTGCCACGCAAGAAACAATCTAAAAAGAAGCGGCCGACTGCGATTGGACCGTCCAAAAAGAGACTGCGCCCTCGAAGAGCTTTGCTCGACTATCGATCAATCCTAGTCGATCTCATACGTAACGTCTGCTATAGATACGGCTTAGCCATGGCGAGATACGAGTTCAAGGGGAAGACTCCTAAACCCTCGATAGACGAGTTCAGGGAGAGGATAGCCCATCACATAGGCCTCATGGAAGCCTCACTGAAAGAGAAAACATCTAAGGAGCCTAGAAGACCTCTTGAACGTGCCAGTGAGATGCTTAGCATCCGACTGAGACTTGATGTAGAGAGAATAAGGAATGGGATAAACACGGAAGTAGAGGCCGTCTACGACTCGTTGAGGTAGATGCGATCGCGTAGCAGAGGACAGCCTATCTTGCAGAGCCGCTGGGCTTCAACGTCTTCATGAACATGCACCGCTTGGGAGATATCACTATCGATCTTGGATCATAGTGCTCAGAAAACTTTACAGGGGCACCTCTGACCAGCACCATAGGAACCCTTTCAGCAGTCTCTCCCATTAAGAGGTGCGCCGCGCTTACAAGGTCGTCAGCTACAGCCTGTCGAGTTATCAGCATGGTATTCCCGAAGAGATCCTTCTTCTTCCGATAATCCTTTATCGGTTGAAATCCCGCGATGCCCAGTGCAACGCCGACCGTTCCCATTCGTAGCGGCGTCGTCCTACTATCAACGATCGCAACTCCAACCTTCTTCCCGGTGGCCTTGTATATTCGGTTCCGAATCTCCTCAGCAGATTTCTGAGCGTTCCTCGGCCATAAGATCAGACTTCCTTTAGGAATGTTGGAATGGTCTATCCCCGCGTTTGCGATCAGAACATTATTCTTAAGCGTTAGGAGAGCTCTTCGGACTCCCCCGTAGATCTCTTGGCTTTCACGTACGACCAGCTCTGCGTACCTTGGTTCCAGATCATACTTCTCCGCTAGAACCTTCGCCCGCTTGGATGGATTCACACTCTTCAAATCTACCTGTCGACCTTCAAGGATCGAGACCACCTTCGTAGCAATAACCAAAATATCGTCGTCCCTGATCTCCAGCCTACTTCTCCTCAGAGACTTGAAAAGAACATCGAGAAAGTCATCTCCAGCCCTGATGAGTGGCGTTCGCAGACCGAACAGTTCCAAGACGTTTTCTTCCTATCCTTTAAGTTCAGACTAATCCAGTCGATATCTTCTATCCTGACCTCTAACTAAATATCTTCTCAACTCACATGAACCGAAAGCTACGTACGAGAATCCCTAGATGCCCCCTTACCCCCCTCCACAGAAGCATGTGTCCGGTATACTTGTGAACGGTTCCAGTCTCCCGCAGAGTTCAAGCATCCAACTTGAGACTATCACCAGCAAGATATCGGAGGATCTCTAAACGTCAGACTAGATAGCAGACCTAACCTCTAGTATGCAGATTAACGGCTGCCAGCGAAGACCAGCGATCTCCCAGAGTTGACTGGACCTAATTTGAGAACCTGCCCATACGAGTTCTTACGTTTCTCGCTTTTCTCGTCGGCATTCCCCAGACCTGGATGAAGCCTTCAGACCATCTCTGATCGAATGTTCCTTCAAGGTTGTAGCTTGCCAATCCTTTATCATACAGAGAATCAGGCGAGGCTCTTCCAACAACCCTCAGCGACCCCTTGTTAAGCTTAATCTTAACCTTGCCGTTCACACGTTTCTGAGTCATATCTATGAAGCCTTCCAGATCCTCACGGAGCGGGTCCATCCACAAGCCGGCGTAGACAAGAAATGTCCATTCAGCATCAACGCGTTCCTTGAATGCCAGTTCAAGCCTAGTCAGCACGGCTTTCTCAAGGTCCTTATGGGCTTCTAGGATGACCGCTGCGGCAGGGCACTCATAGATCTCTCTAGACTTTATCCCAACCAGTCTATCTTCTATGTGGTCTATCCGTCCGACTCCATGCCTTCCAGCAATTTCGTTTAAACGTGAGACTAAGGTAACGGGTTCAAGCCTTTCATCATCAACGGCCACAGGAACGCCTTCCACAAACTCTAGAGATACTACGGCGGGTTCAGGTGGAGCCTTCTCTATCGAGCTTGTCCACTCGAAGGCTTCTTCGGGAGGTTCAATCAAGGGGTCTTCGAGGATGCCGCACTCTATCGATCTGCCCCAGAGGCTCTTGTCTATGCTGTATGGGCTTTCCACCGTGACGGGCACGGGGATCCCATGTTTCTTCGCGTACTGGATCTCCTCACTTCTCGCAAGGTTCCAGTCGCGGATCGGTGCAAGTATCTTCATATCCGGAGCGAGCGTCTTGATCGTAACATCGAACCTTACCTGATCGTTTCCTCTTCCGCTGCATCCATGAGCCACGATTGAAGCGTCTTCCCTTCTCGCAACCTCAACAAGTTTCGTCGCTATCAGAGGGCGGCCCAACGCTGTGCTAAGCGGATACTTCCCCCCGTAGAGCGCGTTAGCCTTCACACTTGGGAAGACGTAGTTCTCTATGAACTCGTTCTTGGCGTCGATCGAGTAATGTTTCACCGCTCCCGTAGCCTTAGCCTTCCTCTCAATAGCGGCCATGTCGCCACCCTGTCCAACATCCACGGTCGCTGTAACGATATCCGCAGAATACTTCTCCTTCAGCCATCGGATCGCCACGCTCGTATCGAGCCCGCCTGAGTATGCCAACACTATCTTATCTTCAACCATTAAGCCATCTCACTCAGCTTTCATTACCATTGGGGCTCGGTTTCTAAGAATTCATTAATAAAAGCTTTCCTTCTTGCATGAATTTCTACTGGTCACCAAAGCAGACCGTCCAATGAACATCTTGCCACCAAGATGTTTCATCGGCTTCGATCTCTTAGAAGACAATGGCCAAAGGCTTGCTAACAAAGGATGATTGGATAACATGCACGTGAGAAATCGCGGATACTGTCACCCATGTCATTTGTGCAAGGTCACAGCACGTCTATGTAAAGCCGAGCTTTGCCTTGTATAGGACAGAATTTGACATTGGCTCAGCGACCCGGTCAAGGAATCAACAGCCCGCTTCACAAAGCTGACTTCCTCATCGAAAAGGTATCTCTAACTGGAAGATCATTTGAGGTACTGAAGCTGCTGTTGAAGAACGGGAAACGTGAGACTGTCTACAGCTTCCATACAAGACAATCAGACCTCGCCCGGAAGTTGCAGCTAACTCGCCAAGCTCTAAGTATCCACTTGAAACGGCTTCGGGAATCCGGCTTTGTCCAGGTAGGACGCGGCTTCGTTAACATAACCGAGGATGGCCTAAAGGCGATTGGTTACCACTCGAGCCCCGTGATCATAATAGTTCGGGTTTCTCCTCAGAGGCGGCTTGAAGCTATTGGAAGAATGAAATCGCTGTCTGCCGTCGAGATCTTCAGGGTGACAGGCGATGTTGATGTGGTACTCATCGCGGAGCAAGGTAGACTGGATAATGTCTTGGAGACACTCTCGAAGATTGATGGCGTAATCGAAATAAAGTCTCTCGTCTCGATCGAGGGATCATCTTTTGGATAGTACGTCATGGAAGTTTGCATCTACAGAAAGCTTTCCCCGTCATTTGCAGGAGCAATACCTACAGGGATTGCTGCCAGAAACGATAGAGAATACTTTGAAACAGATTTTTGGTAACAAGGGGGCTGAGCTCATACTATCTTATACTGAAAGAAAAAATCTGAATCTGAAGGAGGCTTCTAAGATAGCCAAGGTTCTGCCCGAAAGTTTACAGGCGATTTTTGGTTCTAGCAGTGTTTTTGTTGAGAGATTTATTCTGGAAAGTTTGTACTCCAAAATTGGCTTAAAGCTCGAGAAAAAACGCGGTTACAAGTTTGTAGACTATATGAAAGAACTGAGCGTAATCGGAGGCGGCGAAGGGGATATGGTTCGACTTACCAATATGCAAACGCATCAAAGAAGCACACGAAGGTTCTATCACTGTCGAAAGCGTATTGGACAAGGGTTTGACGTTCAAGATAACACTCCCTATTGAATGAACATCATGAGGTGAAGGAAATGAGTGAGAACACCAGAATCCTTGTGATCGACGACGACGAAAACGTTAGAAAGATCCTGTCAGCCGTGCTTGTACGTGAAGGATACAGCGTAGACACAGCGAAGAACGGAGAGGAAGCGATCGAGAAGTCAAAGAGAAACTTCTACAACATGGCACTAATAGATATTCGCCTTCCAGACATGGAGGGAACCAAACTCTTAACGACCCTGAAAGAAACCGTTCCAAAAATGGTTAAGCTGATCATGACCGGTTATCCCACATTAGACAACGCTGTAGAATCCGTTAATAGAAGCGCAGACGGCTACCTAATCAAACCCATAAACATAGACAGGCTCCTAGAGACGATTAAAGCACACCTTAGGAAACAACAGGAAACAATGAAATACACTCAAGAAAGAGTGGCAGAATTCATAGAGACACGGACCAAAGAATTGAGGCGCCTGAGCGAGTTCTAGAGGCAAACACCCTATTCCGAGGTGCCTTGTTTGAGCTCCGAAGGAGCCTCAACCGTCTTTGGCCGGAGAGAGTTCGACAGGTTCGTACTGGAAGCCGTAGACGAGGTTCTAATGAACGTCTTCGGATCGAAATCCGTCAAAGTGGTATATGATTCCCTAGATCGGCGTATGGGGTTGAAGCGTCAAGATATTCCAAGCCGCATCGAAGATTTCTGTGCAGGCATAGAAATGTTGCTGGGCTCAAACAATTCTGTATTGGACAGGTTGATGCTCAAACGTCTCTGTTCCAAACTTCAGCTCAATTATGATCAAAGCTCGAAAACTAGTTTCCTAGATTGTGTTCAATTGTTAAGAAGAAGATTCGGTGAGAGCGAGGTTATAACATAGGTCTTTACGGTGAGGTTGTTGAGTACAACAAGCTGGTTGTGGACTATTGACGCATCACAGACGATGCCTGAAAGGAGAGAACCAAGAATCCAACCACCTAAGGTGCGAGATGTCATTCTTGTCTAGATACAGTGAAGATAATACAGATAAATTGTCTAATGCAATACTCAGGAGGGAGTAGAAATGGAGAAGAAACGAATCCTCATAGTCGACGACGATAAGGTACTCCTCAAGAGCTTCAAGGAGATCTTCGAGACGGAAGGCTACACTGTCGACACGGCGGAGACGGGAAGAGAGGCTATCGAGAAATCCAACGCAAATTTCTATAACCTAGCTTTCTTGGACATTCGTCTTCCCGACATGGAAGGCACAGAACTGCTAACAAGGATGAAAGAAACTAGACCGAAGATGGTGAAGATCATGGTGACAGGTTACCCCTCCCAAGAGAACGCCATCGAAGCAGTCAACAGAGGCGCTCACGGCTATGTTGTCAAACCCATAGTGAACATTGACGATCTTATCGCAAAGGTCAAAGAACATTTTAAGAAACAGGAGGAAGAAGAGAAATACAGTGAAGAGAAGGTCACTCAGTTCATAGAGACACGAGCTAGAAAACTAGAGGACAAGCCGACCATATAATCGCTCTTAACATGAGATGAAGCGTAGGCTCTATTCTCGGACCCAGCTCTAAGCGATATGCCAACTCAGTTCAAGGATTTCCAGATCAGAACTTTACCATTTTTCACACAAGCAAGCGCCTGACGGCATGCTCAAGGATACTCCTCAAATAGTGATATCCCCCTAACTTGTTTAACACAATATGCGTGGCCAAACTGTCGCAGAGTCCCGGGAGATAATATCGGTTGAGAGATGAAAACAGACTAGTTTTCCTCTTGATTGTTTTCGGTCTAATTGTCTTGCTAGTAGGCATGCTACTACATGCTTTTGTGACTTACAAGGGACCGTTCTTGACTGTTTTTCCACGGGAAGAAATGCTGGGCCATCTGTTGATTGATTCTGGGCTTCTTGTAGCATTTGGCATAGCTGTGGCCAAAATACTTTCACAAAAACAGACAAAACTGGGAGAGGACGACAAGAAGTATCGTCTAATCGCAGAGAATCTACATGAAGGCATATGGGTTCTCGATAAAGAAGATTACACTACCTTCGTTAACGACTCCATGGCTAAGATGCTTGGATACTCTGGAGATGAAATGCTAGGGAAACATTTCTTTTCCTTCATGGATAGAAGTGGAGTGGAGATAGCTAGAGATAGTTTCGGACGTTGCAGACAGGGTCTAAAGGAGTACCTTGACTTCGAGTTTCTAGGGAAAGATAGAAACAGAGTTTACGCGAGAGTCGCAGCAGCACCGATCATTGATAAATTTGGGAACTATGATGGGGCAATCATTGGCATTGTGGACGTAACCGAGCGCAAACGTTTGGAGGAGAAGCTTAGACAGTATTCCGAGCGCTTAGAGGATCTGGTCGTGGAGAGGACTAGGGAACTGCGTGAAAGCGAGAAGAAGTATCGTAGACTGGTTGAAAACATACCAGACATTGCATGGACAATAGACTGGAAAGGCCATATTGTATTTGTCAGTCCAAGGATAGTGGAAATGTGCGGATACACTCCAGAAGAGATCACTGAGGCGGGGAGTAGTTTCTGGTATGGGAGAATTCATGCTGAAGACCTCGAGAGGGTTAAAGAAGCGTATGAAGCGCTGTTCACAAGAAACAGGATGTTCGATGTTGAGTATAGAATTCAGAGGAAGGATGGAGAATGGATTTGGATATCCGACAGAGCGGGAGCTATCTACTACAGAGGTGACGTTCTATACGGTGACGGCGTGTTCTCAGACATCACTGAATGGAAGCGTATGCAAGAGACTCTTCTCAAGACTCAACATCTGGCTGCTGTTGGTCAAACGGCAGCAATGGTGGGACACGATCTTCGCAATCCTCTACAAGCCATGATCGGCCGGCTCTATCTAGCTAGAAAGACGCTTGAAGGCTTGTCAGACACACGTTCAGAGACCGCAGCCAAGCTAGGTCTAGATGAGCTCTTCAACGAACTTGAAGAACAAACAGAATACATGAATAAGATTGTTTCTGACCTTCAGGATTTTGCAAGACCTTTGAAACCTGAGCTTGTCCAAGTTGATTTGAAGAAACTGATTAACGATACACTTTCGACTATAGAAGTTCCTGAAGACGTCATAGTCTCGATAGAGGCTGGAGACGACATTCCAAGTATCGTGGCTGACCCTGCTCTTATGAGACGACTCTTGAACAACTTAATTACGAACGCGATTCAAGCGATGTCACAAGGGGGTCAACTGACCGTACGAACAGCCAAGACAGAACATGCTCTGTCAGTTAACATCCAAGACACAGGAGTAGGCATACCAAGAGAGAGCCTCGACAAGATCTTCAGCCCATTCTACACAACCAAGAGTAAGGGCATGGGCCTAGGGTTAGCCGTATGCAAACACATCGCGGAAGCTCACAAAGGTTCGATCACCGTGGAGAGTGAGAGGAACAGAGGAACCACTTTTACGGTCAAGCTGCCCTTCAGCGTTAAACCCGCCTAGAAAGAGTCCCACTAATCCCAGCTATGAAGAGAAGAAAGCATATTCGAAGAGTTATTCGCATTTAGACCACTAACAGATCATCAATACATTCGCCTCGCAGAAAAATGGCCACCAAACCTTGATTCTTCAGTATCGACTATCACTGAACTCAAGGCAAATTGTCACTGCGGATTGTCGTCATGTAATACTGAGCAACTCGACAGCTTCCTGACCTTGTCGACGGCGACCTGAAACTTATCCCCTTTAACCCACTGATAGTTCACACCGAGTCTTTTACATAGCTCCTTTAGAATCTGCTGCTCTATCAATTGGCCGCCCACGCCGAAAATCTTCCGAACAGCTTTGGAAAAGTCTTCGAGTCTCTGTGGAATCTCCTGCTTCGGGAGGTGGAAGATGCTTTCTATATGAAAATATGTAGCAGCTCTGCCGCTCTTGCCTAGAAGCATGAGAGAGCTCTGATCCACAACTTCAAG
>CAZLVF010000025.1:9114-19109 GCA_964562925.1 uncultured Candidatus Bathyarchaeia archaeon | reverse complement strand
TTCTGCCGATAGACTTCTCCTTGCCGACCATCTCAAGCGTCTTGGCCAAATCAAATTCTGTAAAGGATGGACTAGGCCCAACCGATGTCCCCCTCGCTAGCTCCTTGAAAAGTTTGATAGCCTTCATCAGCTATCTCTAACCTCAATCGTCGTCTTAGCGTGAATCTCTCCCTGAACTCTCTGCTCGATTCAAGAGCCGCCTTAGAATCCTCATTTGTGACCGAGACAGCAAGCTCCTCGAACGCATTCTTACCCTTCCACCTATTGGCCTTCAGCCTCAGCTAGAAGCTTTTTCACATCTGCCGGAACTAAGATCGTCGCATACTTCTTCACGTTGAGTCACTTTGCAGTTGTATAGCAACAACTCGGCCGAAAGCCTTTGCTATCGACACTTCGGTTGTGCTAGGTCGAGTAGTATAGGCCCCCCTCCTCCCTACCCCCCTCCACAGAACAGCTGCTGTCTATTAAGGTGACAATCACAAAGAAAAGGAGAGTGATGGTCTTTAGAATCAGCCTAAGCCAACAGGACAGCTGGCCATAGATGAGACCCACGGCCAACTGCGCCGGTCTCAAACGATGGTTAGTCCACGACTAAGACTTGATAGACCAGTGGAAATAGGGAGAATGACATGGGCGTCTTTGTCTCTTGGAGCGGTGGGAAAGATAGTTGTTTAGCGTTGCATAGAGCCATGAAGAGCGGTCTAAGGGTGGATTTCCTATTTACCATGTTAAGCGAGGACGGCTCCAAATCTAGAGGACATGGACTGAGTAAAGAATTGCTCGATGCTCAGGCAAGAGCTATCAGAATCCCAATAGTCTATGGAGAGGCGTCATGGCAAACCTACGAGGAAGAGTTCAAGAAGATCATTAGGATTCAGAAGAGACGAGGCGTCCAAGGCGGAGTTTTTGGCGACATAAACCTTCAAGAACACAGAGATTGGCTCGAGAGGGTTTGCAGTGAGACTGGAATCGACATCTTTCTTCCTCTTTGGAAGGAGGAGTACGAAAAGCTTCTGAACGAGTTCTTAGGCAACGGTTTTGTAGCAGTAATCGTCAGCGCTAAGGCCGATCTCATCGATGCCAAGTGGATGGGGTGCCCGCTCGACTGGGAATTCGTGAGATATCTCCGTAGCAAAAGCCTCGACCTTTGCGGTGAGAAAGGCGAGTACCATACCCTAGTTACATGTGGACCGATCTTCAAACAAAGGTTAAGAATAGTTGAGTTTAACAAGACACTGAAGAACGATCAATGGGTTCCTGACAAGTTGATCTTCGATGCAGTCTAGGATGAAAAAGAATAGATCATGCCCCTATTTTTCGACCAAGTCTAGAGGCAACTCGTAGAGCGGCTCGCAACCGGTCTCGGTAACCAGCACATTGTTTCCGAGGAGTATTCCAATCCTCTCTTCCAAGTCTGCGAAGTTCGGTTCAATTGTAAAGATCATTCCCGGTTTGATCAGGCTCTTCTCTCCTTTCATCAGACCGTACATAGAGTGTTCGAGATCGCTGGCTATCATTCCCATCCTGCCCATGCTGAAGCCGACTCTATGACAACGATACTTCTCATACCCGTATTTGGCCGCAACTTCTCTAGTCACTTCTTCCACACTCTCCATTGTTACACCTGGCCTGATCATCTTCGTTCCCTCGATCAGCGCTTCCATCGCAACCCTGTGAAGATCCTTAGCCTTCTTGGAGGGAGATCCCAAAGCGGCCGTCCTCAAAATTGTGCAATGATAATAGAGACAGTTTCCAATCGGCTCCATAGTCACCAGGTCGCCTTTACGGATCTTCCTCGTAGTGGGCGAGTGGTGTAGACTTGCGGTATTCGGTCCTGAAGCCAAGCAGAACCCTGACCGGTACTCTGACCCATGCTCGTAGAGTGCTTTGCTTATCGCGAACGCTATCTCCCGCTCCGTCACTCCCTCTCTTATCGCGTCTATTCCAGCCTCTGCTCCTGTCTCAGCGAGTTTAGCCGCCTCTCGACAGTATTCAATCTCCTTAGGCGATTTTACGTATTGTATGCTTGTGACTATATCGCTGGCTTCAACAAACTTTGCTTCAGGAAGAATTTCTCTGAATTTCAGGTATGTTGAAGGCGGCAGTTGGCCGCTGGCTAATTGGTAGCCTATAGTCTTGTCGTCTAGGCTCTTTTCTTTCAGTATCACCTTTACGTAGTCGCCTGGGAAGACATCTTTCTCCTGTGGCCAGGTCCTTATGTCCCTTACCCATGTCGAATCTGTTACGACTCCAAGGTCAACCTCTGAGCAGACTATAGTTACGCCTTTTTCAGGGCCTCTCGGCACGATCGCCTGAGCAAATAGATATGATGGGTAGGCATGACCGGTTAGGTAGCAGATATTGCTTGAGTCGTTAACTAGGAGCACGTCTATACCCCTTTCCTCCATGACACGTCTAACCTGCTTCAGCCTCCTCTCATACTCATCCATGGAGAAAGGTAGCTGCTCCCTTGGACCCTTTATCCACTTCAATCCTTCAATTCCATACGCGCTCATTAGAATCACAGCCTCTACTGGTTGGTGGCGTACAGGATTTAAGAGTTGGCAATAGAAAGTTAGAAGAATTTCTTGAATAACTCATCTCAACCGTCTGAGTACTCTCTCAGACAATCCTCTTCGTCCCCGGTTGTTTGGCGTACCTCTCAACTAATGTGAGAGCCTCATCAACATTCTCTGCGACTGTCGCTCCTTGGGCGAGCAGCCTCTCATGGTACGCGGTTCCCTCTCCCTTTGTGAAGTCTCTCTCGCCAATCATGGAGCCCTTGATCAGAATAGTTGGTTTACCAATTTCAAGAGCGTAATCGGCTGCCTCAAGGTTTTTCAGGTTCCCGTATCCCACTGGAAAATCTGTCACGACCACAACACCTGTCTTCGCTATACTCTTACGGTTCTCGTTTGAAGCTTCTTCAGAGATGCTTGAGAAAGGGGCTTCACTTATCACCTGAACCTTCAGAGCCTCCGCGCTTTCAAAATCTGAATCTAGGATATTGAGTACCCCTGTGCTTACACGCCAACCAGACTCAACGAGTCTACGCATAACCTCGGCTCCTGTGCCTCCCCCACATATCACATGAATATCTCCTTTCACCTGGGTGATCGAAGGCTTCGACGTTGATAGGGGGACGGCGTAGAGAAGTCCGGTTACTGGGTGGCGTCTTACAGAGACCTGTACCCCAAACGTCTTTGATAGGTTCTCGGTTGTGAGAGTGTCTTGGGGTCGACCGGCGGATAAGACCCTTCCACTGTTCATGAGGATGATCTTATCGCAGTATCTCGCCGCCAGGTTGAAGTCGTGGAAGACTGATAGTACGGCAAGCCTCTTCTGATCGCAAAGCTTCCTTACAAGATCCATTATGTCGATCTGACTGGATACGTCCAAATGCAGGGTCGGCTCATCGAGCAGCAACACTCTTGGTTCTTGAGCTAACGCACGTGCGATGGTAACCTTCTGACGTTCTCCTCCACTCAACTCTGTGAAAGATCTCTCAGCCAAGGTCCACGTGCCGGTCAGCTCCATCGCCTCTCTAGCGATGGCCAAGTCTCTCTTGTCTTCGAGTTCTAAACGTCTCAGGAATGGGTTTCGACCCATCAAAACGATCTCGAGCACAGTGAAGTTGGGGATGGCGCTTGGGGTTTGGGGTACGACAGCCATCTCTCTTGCGAGTTCCTTCTCACTCATAGAGTAGATGTCTCTACCATCTAGGAGCACAACGCCCAGTTTCGGCTTCAGAGCCTTGCTGATCGCTCGTAGGAGGGTTGTTTTTCCAGCGCCGTTTGGTCCAAGGATGCCGACAGCCTCGCCAGGGTTAACGCGTAGCTCCACATCTTCCAATATCACTCGGGAGCCGTAGCCGCATTCAACCCCGTTGACGACCAGTCGGCCTGGCAGGTCGATGTCCCCCTACATTTCGTAGGCTCCTTTCTTCTTCCGGAGCAGATAGATAAAGAAGGGGCCCCCAGAAAGCGCGGTTACAATACCGACCGGTAGATCTAATGGGGCTAGGACGGTTCTTCCAAGGGCGTCGCATAACATCATGAAGATCGCGCCGGCGAGCATCGAGGCTGGAATTAGAATTCTATGATCTGGACCTACAACCAACCTTGTGATATGGGGAATTATCAGTCCAACGAAGCCTATTATCCCGCTGACCGAGACCGCTGAGGCGGTCGCCAACGACCCAGCCACTATCAATATCTTCTTGGTCTTCTCTGTCTCGACGCCGAGGTGCTGAGCCTCCTCCTCGCCCAGCTGGAATATGTTCAGATCTCTCGCGTACAAGTAGATAACCACAATCGAGACAGAGGCTAAAGCCCCAACAACAAACACGTCCCTCCATTCAACATAGGAGAAGCCTCCCATCAACCAGAAGACCAACGTGTGGAGCTCAGTCCCAGCGAAGATCTCTAACAGCGCGACGACCGCGGATAGGAAGATGCTGAAGGCGATCCCTGACAATAGCAGGGCTGTTGCTGGAACCCTCGATCCAACCCTTGCCACGTTATACACGATGGATACGGTGAGGAGAGCTCCTAGAAAAGCGAGAAGTGGTATATCGCCCAGCCCAGGCACGCCGAACCCTGCTCCAAGCACTATCGAGAGAGCGGCTCCAAGCGCTGCTCCAGAGGAGACTCCTATCACATATGGATCGGCCATCGAGTTTCTAAATATCCCTTGGAAGGCAACGCCGGCTGTTGAGAGAGACGCCCCAACAACAGCTCCAGCCAAGACCCTTGGCAGACGGATCTGGAAGAGTATGAGCGCGGTCGGCTCGGACGCAGATGATGAACCTAGAAGAAGTTTGAAGAGCAGATCCACAACTTCTCGCGGAGCGATCTGGATTGGACCTATCGATAATGATAGGATGAGAACGGCGATTAAAGCCACCAGTAGAACAACAAGGGATGGTTTATTTCGTATACTCGGCACAGCCGGTTGGGTCTCGTTCAGCATCAACTCACTCCATACGTTTGGACCCAAGCTTCAAAGCCACGAGCAGCACAGCGACCACGCCTACTACAGCGGCTACTATGATATAGCCAAGCTGACAGCTGAACCTTGAGGGACTAGTCGTGGATAGGTAGTAGTTCGCCGTCAACGTGGCGTCTGCCTCGAGGCTCAACGTTATGTAGCCCTCCTTTCCTGACGTGGCTCCTGTCCAGCCTAGAAACTCTAACCTGCTAGCCCCCACCACGATCGAACTGTTGAGTAACCTAACTGTATGCGTGCCTTTCTTCAGGGTCAACGAGACTGTGCCGCTCATCCCGGTTCTTTCGTAGGCCCCATCAACCTCGAAGACGAAGTTTAGAGCCCCTGGAGATGTCTGGATAACCAGTCGATGAAGCCCGGTCTCAGGGTAGAGTTCAGGGTGGATAATCCGAGCCAACACCTCGAGTCCATCCACTATCCTAGGGCCGTGTCTGTAGAGCGTGTCCTCATCAACCTCGTATACCTTATCGTTTCGGACCGCGCTTATCGCCCCCCATCCAGGCCGGTCTCTGATCTCGGATCTCGTCTCCTCCAAAGCCAACCCCATGTAACCCTTCGCCACTATGATGATCTCAGGGTCAGCCTCTATGATCGTTTCAGGGTTCACTATCGGATATGGAGCCTTGGAATCAGCGAATATGTTAACCCCGCCCGCCATCTCGATCAGATCGTTCAAGTATGTTCCCGGCCCCACACTCATCAACGGGTCATACCATACCTCATAGTAGACACGTGGCCTCTCGATCGTCCGCTCAACCCCTTCGACCACAGCCGCAATCCGTGCAGCCATACTATCAGCCAGCCTCTCAGCCTTATCGGAGCTCCCGACGATCCGGCCTGCAAGTCTCACATCGCTCACAACATCTTCAACCGTCCTGGGATAGAGCGCCACAACGGTCAACCCCTTAGCCTCCAGGTTTGAAACAACGTCCAACTGGAGGTCGCCCGAGGCAAGCACAAGATCCGGCTCAAGAGATACAATAACCTCAACATTCGGATCAACAAAACCACCAACAACCACCAAACTCCCATCCCCAACCCTACCCAAAACCTCAGGCGGATAATCACAATACCTAGTAACACCAACAACCCTAGACCCCGCCCCAACCGCAAACAGTACCTCCGTATTACTCGGCGAGAGCGAAACAATCTTGGTCGGAAGCCGATCGATCGTAACATTCCTACCAAAACCATCCACAACCCACAACGGAAACCCATCACCCCCAAGAACCGGCCCAACACTCAAAAAGAACACAAACCCGCCAAGAGGGGCCACCACCAGCAAAAGCAACAACACAACAGGTCGCTGCGTCAGTTGAGAGAGCATGGTTGGTCTATCCATCCCAACCCCTATATTCCAGACCCGGATATATGGCTGACGTTGGCTTCCGGCTGGGTTCGCACCTAGCCGTCTGAGTAAACTCCGGCTTGTCGCTCAGAGGACATGGAATTTGAACGAGGTTGCGCGTCGTTGGATAGACCGGACGTTCAGGATCGGACAGAGCATCGGACCGGACTTCGCTTGTAGATACTATCCGTGCCATTTCCCTGGGCAGGATTGTACCTGGTGTTTCTGTCCATTCTATCCGTGTCGGGACTCTCGAACCTCTGGGAGATATGTCAAGCCCGAGGCTGGGAGCGGACTTGTTTGGAGCTGTAAGGAATGTCATTGGATACATAGGTCGCGTGTGGCGGCCAAAGTGTTCTGCCATCTTGGACATGACTGCTTGAGAAGGCCCTTAGGACTGGGAAGGTTTGAGGTTAGGCGGAAGATTCTGAGGGAAGGCTGACTTGGCTAGGGCTCTGATGATTCAAGGTACTTCATCCCACTCTGGGAAGAGCGTCCTGGTTGCAGCCTTGTGCAGGATCTTTTCTCATAAAGGGTTCAAGGTAGCTCCCTTCAAGGCTCAGAACATGTCGCTTAACTCGTTTGTGACAGATTCTGGTGAGGAGGTCGCGAGGGCTCAAGCCTTCCAAGCCTTCGCGGCAGGGATACCTGTTACAGCGGACATGAATCCTATACTGTTGAAGCCGAGGGGCGATATGACAAGCCAAATCGTATTTCATGGAAGGCCGTATCGCGACGTTTCTGCCAGAGATTATTGGCAAGAGTTTGCGTCGACTCAAGGGTTTGAAGGCGTTAAGGAGTCATTCAAGAGACTCTCAGGGGATTATGAGTTGATCATTATCGAGGGGGCTGGAAGCCCAGCTGAGATCAACCTCTATGATTTTGATATAGCAAACATGAGGATGGCTGATCTCGCTGACGCGCAGGTCCTCTTAGTTGCCGACATCGACAGAGGCGGCGCCTTTGCAAGCATAATTGGAACACTGACTCTGCTCAGACCAGAGCACAAAGCGAGAGTTCGAGGGTTCATCCTGAACAAGTTCCGGGGAGAGACCGAACTGTTGAAGCCCGGGCTTGAGACCGTTCAGAAGATGACTGACCTACCAGTAATCGGTGTCCTACCTTACATAGAAGGAATGAGGCTTCCAAACGAGGACTCTGTCTCGCTCGGGAATTCTAAGCAAAAGAATGGACCGGTGAAGATCGCTGTTATCCGGTTCCCCAGAATATCTAACTTCACAGACTTCGAGCCGTTGCAGGCACATCCAATGGTCAACCTCCTCTTCGCAAGCAGTATAGAGGATTTAGCCGATGTGGACATGGTGATCTTGCCTGGAACCAAGAATACTATCAGAGACCTTGAATGGCTGCGCGAGAACGGGATAGACTCGTCCATTGAGCATCTCCATTCCCACCGCATCCCCATCGTTGGGATATGTGGTGGGTACCAGATGCTTGGGAGAAAGATACTCGACGAGAAAGGTATCGAATCCGGGTCTGTTGAGAGAGTGGACGGCCTCGGCCTACTTGACGTTGATACCGACTTCGACAGCTACGAGAAAGTTACAGAGCTCGTAACCGCGGTTCCAGTAGGTGGAGGACCGATCCTCGAGAAGATTCGCGATGAACAGCTTTCCGGGTACGAGATCCATATGGGAAAGACGAGGGTCGGAGCTCAGGCAAAGCCAACGTTCAGGATCATTAGAAGACTTGGATCGATCGTTTCAGACGTGGATGGAGCGGTTGATGAGAGCGGCCTTGTCTTCGGAACCTACTTACACGGCATCTTCGACAAGCCACCACTAAGAGAAACTCTTGTCGCGTATCTCGCCTCTAGAAAAGGACTCAAAACTACCCCGAAACGTGTCTCCGTCGAAGGCGAATGGAACAAGAGCTTGGAACGAGTTGTGAGCGCCGTTGAGCGCAACTTAGACGTAGGCTCGATCATCGACCTTGTCGGGTTGAAGAGATCTCAATGATCACGCCGACAGCATTCTACCTGAATTTACTCGCTTTAGGTTTGGCGTTATTGTTGGACTACGTTTTTGGGGAACCGCCAGAAAAGCTTCATCCGACAGTGTGGATGGGACGCGTCGTTGCCTACCTTGAACCAATCTTCAAAACCAATAGTTCATGGAAAGCTCGCTTCGGTGGCGGCGTCCTCTGCTCTTTTTCAGTGGCGCTCTTTACCCTACCGACCTTTGCGCTTGTTACCTTTGCTTGGAAATATTTCGGCGCAGTCGGATACGTGGTTGTCTCCGCGATCACCCTCAAGACCAGTTTCGCGCTAAAGTCTTGGAACCCTCACATTGTCCCGGTAGCTCAGGCTTTAGAATCTAAAAGAATAGAAGAAGCTAGAAAACTATGTCAGAAGACTGTCCGGCGGGACCTCTCTGCAGCTGACGAGCAACATGTAATCTCCGCCAGCGTCGAGACGGTTGCAGAAGGAATAGTTGACGGTTACGCTTCACCAATCTTCTACTTCGCGCTATTCTCCACGCCTGGCGCGGTAGCCTATCGAGTGATAAACACGCTCGACTCGATGGTAGGCTACAGGGATCAGAAGTATAGAGATCTTGGCTCGTTCTCTGCGAAACTGGATACAATCTCAAACTACGCGCCTGCACGAATCGTTGGGTACACCCTCTTACTTGCTTCGGCTCTGGTCGGCGAGGATTGGAAACGAGCCAAGAGGATTCTTCTAAGAGATCGAGGTTCCCTCGAGAGCCTGAACGCTGGATGGCCCATCTCCGCGATGGCCGGTGCGTTGGGCGTTAGATTGGAGAAGGCTGGATACTACGCGCTTGGTGAAGCCGACGAGAACCTCACCCCCGCCCATATCCATAGAGCCATCAATGTGATGAGAGCGACCTGCGCTATCTTCACGGTAATAGTAGCCATACCGCTGACCTATGGAAGTTGGCTGATTCAAAGCTTGTTGGTGACGACCTAGTTGATATCGAGAATTCGTATACCAGGGTTCAATCTCGAAGTCGATAACCGAACACTCATCATCAGATCACGGAGACAGCTTCGAGTCTTTAGCTCTGCGGTTCTGAACGGAGGATCAACATCGACGAAAAGCATCGTAAATCATCATGTCGCAGAGGGATTCCATACATCTAGACCAGAACGTTATCTACGTCAAGTATTGAAGAAGAGAAGGCTCCAACAGAACACGGTCGGACTGATCACGGCTGCTGATGTTCGTAAAGCCTCAGTGACGAATTCGGTGGAAGTTGGTTTACCCTTCTCTATAGTTGTGACAGCTGGAGTTTCCAACGCAACGGCGGCTGGAGATGATCCAAGGCGTTTCCAAGAGAAAGCTGGGACGATAAACATTATCATACTTTTGGACTTCAACCCGACCGATGCATGCCTCATCGAGATTGTGAAAACCGTCACGGAAGCCAAGGCCGTAGCCCTCAGAGAGCTGGACATACTCAGTCGCGCCTCAAACAGGGTAGCAACTGGAACGTCAACAGACACTGTCACCGTGGCTTCTACCTGCCGTGGAAAGATAGTTAACTACGCCGGAACCGCGACGGCTCTTGGAAGAGCTCTCAGCAGGCGTGTGATAGAGACTGTTAAGGAAGCCATCAGAAAGCAAGATGGGATCAGACAAGACAGGCCGCTTAGA
>CAZLVF010000025.1:5775-9014 GCA_964562925.1 uncultured Candidatus Bathyarchaeia archaeon | reverse complement strand
GGGTTAGGCGCAAGCGTAGCCTATCTAATCGGAGGAGAAGCTGGCAGGTCGCAGTTTCAGAAGATTTGCTCGAACTGGAAGCAGTCGTCTTACAACCTTGTTGTTGAGGGCATAGTGTCAGGAGTTATTGGAGCGGCTCTTGAAGGAGCCCAACCTAGCATTTAGCTGGTGAAAACGCTGGGTAGACTCTCCAGTTTTAGGAGCCTGATCGTTTTTCTCACCATCTTACCGGTCGGGAAAGCATCAGCAGACCTGAGCGACCTTGGAAGAGTTTGGTTCCTATCACCCCTTGTCGGTGTACTCATCGGTGCCATTGCAGGCGCAATCGGCTGGATCGCCTCAACAACCCTGCCGAGCCTGGTCGTCGGATCTCTCGCGATTGGACTAATCATTCTGATAACCGGTGGCCATCATTTGGATGGATTGCTAGATTTCGGCGATGCATTAATGGTGCATGGTCCACCCGAAAGAAGGATCGAGGCGATGCATGAGAAAGCTTTAGGCGCAGGTGGGTTTGCACTGGGTCTATTCGTGCCGATCCTAACGATAGCCTCTTTCATAACGCTTAACCCAAACGTGATCATCCAAACTCTTATCGTTTCAGAACTCTCCGCTAAGCTATCTATGGTTGCTGCGTCGAGGTTTGGAAACGCGTCTCATGAAGGCACAGGATCGACCGTAGTAAAGGCGATGCATGGAACAGATGGAAATGTTAAGTTGCTTGCGTCAATCGCTATCTCACTTGCAATCGCAGGCCTCCTGATGCAATATGCCGGCCTAGCGGCCGTCACGACTTCAATCATCTGCGCACTATTGATGACTGCAATCGCAAACCATGAGTTCAAGAGCCTAACAGGAGACGTGCTTGGAGCAACCAACGAGATCGCAAGGATGATTTCTCTGCTAACGCTTTTGGCGGTGACACTATGAGGACTACAGGTCTCATAATGGCAGGCGGGAAAGGGACACGAATGGATCTTGACATAGAGAAACCGCTCTTAGAGATATGTGGGAGACCGATGATATTCTATGTGGTAGATGCGCTTCGAGGCTCGAAAGACGTTGACGACATCATCGTAACTACAAGTGAACATACGCCCGAGACGGCTGAGACTCTCAAGAAGCACGGAATCAAGGTCTTAGAGACTTCTGGGAGAGGCTACGTTGAAGATACGCAGGAGGCTGTGAAAAAACTTGGACTAGAAAATGTCTTGGTGATATCGGCTGATCTTCCACTGATTACAAGCGACCTAGTCGACGAAGTTTTCAGCAGGCATAAAGCTTCAGGTAAGCCTGCATTAACGGTCGCTCTTTCTGAATCTCAAATCAAAAATGTCGGCTCTAAAAACGGATTTACGAGATTGATTCCTGCTGGCGTCAATATCCTCGATGGGAAAAGGATCAACGAAGAACAACTCGAAGAGGAAGTTATGATAATGGACAGGGTCGAAGTTACATTAAATGTTAATACCCCAGAGGATCTCAAACTGGCGAGATCCACAATGCGTAGTATCCAACCTTTTCGGAGACAGTAAAAGTTGCATGGCCTAACCCTATTTCACGAGACAAAGAAAGCCCAGCGCTTCCTAGAAAGGATTGAAGGAAAACATCCGCTATTCGTATGCGTGATAGCCACAACAGAGACAGCGAAGATCCCCGGTCTCTCGGCAGCCGGAGCAAACCCAGAGATTACTGACTATACACCACCAGCCGATGTCGAACTACTCCTCCTTGGAAAGTGTAAGTGCATACCAGGCGTGCCTGTAACGCCGGACGGCATCCCCACGCCAGCGCTGATCAGCATGTCGGCTCTACGCCTAGCAGAGATACCGATCCTCATAGCCAGTGCTGGATCAAAGGTCAAGCCCTTGGTCCCCTTCATAGAGTTGGACGGTTCTCCAGGGAGAGATATCCGAACCGGAAGGGCGGTGGAAAGGGTTGGCGAGATATTCGAGAATGCTCGAATTATCGGCGAAGAGTTGTCAGAGACAGGCGACTACCTTGTTATTGGAGAAAGCATTCCAGGAGGAACAACAACCGCTCTCGCAGTTCTTCTAGCGATGGGGTTCGATGCCAAAAGAAAGGTGAGCAGCAGCATGGTAAGCAACCCTCATCCGCTCAAGATAGAAACAGTAGAGGCTGGACTAAAGGCTGCGCAGATTCAGCCTGGGGATCTCCAACGGGACCCGTTGAAAGCTATCGGACTTGTTGGGGATCCTACGATGGCAGCTATTGCAGGCATGGTTATCGGAGCATCAGAAAAAGTTCCCATATTGATGGCTGGTGGCACTCAGATGACCCCTATCCTCGCTGCGATAGCCGAAGTGAGTTCAGGAGAGGCGTTGAAAAACCTAGCTGTAGGAACAACAAGATGGATAGTCCAAGATTCAACTTCTGACATTAGAGGTATAGTAACTCAGATCGCTCGTGTCCCTATCCTTGCAGCCAACATCGATTTCGGCTCTTCCAAATATCCCGGGCTTAGAGCGTACGAGACGGGTGTCGTTAAGGAAGGAGTCGGTGCCGGAGGATCAGTCATCGCAGCTATAGCCAAAAGCAGAGGATCGATAAAGTTGAAGCATCTAACCGAAAGAATAGAGAAGAACTATGAAAGACTTGTTAGTGTAAAATCACAATAAGCATAGCAACGCCTTCACTCAACCACTATTTGAAAGCTCCCCGCATGCTTCCTACGGGAATTGATTCTCTATCGAGATTATATAGGCATGTAACGTACCATGCAAGGTTACTACAAACGCTTTGTCTGGTTGGATATAGATGAAAACGCTTGGTATAGTTGGTAGCCCCAGAAAAGAAGGGAACACCGATATTCTAGTAAGCGAGGTGCTTAGAGGCGCTGGAGACGCTGGCGCAACAATAGAGAAGATCTTTCTAAACGATCTAGATATCAAACCCTGCCAGTCCGAGTGCAGCGACTACTGCAAAAAGACTGGTGATTGTAAAATCAGAGACGACATGTCGACCTTGTACAATAAGATCTACGAGAGCGACGCGATAATCTTAGGCACGCCCCTATACTGGTACGGCCCATCCGCTCAACTAAAAGCCTTCATAGACCGTTGGTATGCATTCTCGCATCCAACGTTCGCCCATAGAATGAAGGGCAAAAGAATTGTCTTGGTAGCCCCTTTTGAAGAAAGCGACATCTCAGCCTCCGACGCCCTAGTAGGCATGATCGACAAATCGCTGAACTACCTAAAGGCCAAACTATTCGCAAA
>CAZLVF010000025.1:3400-5675 GCA_964562925.1 uncultured Candidatus Bathyarchaeia archaeon | reverse complement strand
CTAGTCTCATTAGTTCTATTAATTTCATTCATAGCGGGTCTTGGGGCCGGCTACATAGCTGACGCCGGAAATTATAGGAAGGCTGTCCTTCTCTCAGGGTTCCTTTTAAACAGTTTATCGATCCTGCTTCTCTACTTGGCGAGCGATTTCTATCACATAGTATTGGTATGTATCATAATGGGTGTGGCTCAAGGCACTTATCATCCCCAATCTATTTCCTTCATCAACTTCTTGTTTAAAAGAGGTAAGGGACGGGCAACAGGGATTCATGGCGTTGGCGGGAACTTAGGCCACTTCGCGGCTCCAATGGTAGTTACATTTCTCGTAACGTTAATGGGTTGGGGGCAAAGCCTAATCCTTCTTCTCGTTCCTCCAATACTAATGACCATTGTTTTGTGGCGGATGCTTGAGGAACCGGCCGTTCCATCTACCAAGGGATTCATCAAAAGCATAACTTTGCCTTTGGTACTATTGACTTTGATTTCATCACTGAGGGACATGGTGTACAGAGGATTCGCATCATTCCTCCCCTCCTATTTCGTAGCAGAGGGATCCACCCTCCTCAGTGCTGGAATGCTTACAGCCTCGATGATCGCGTCTGGAGTAGTAGCTCAGCCTCTAGGGGGAAGCTTGTCTGATAAGATAGGACGAAAAAAAATATTCACTATAACCCTTCTTCTATTGACGTTTTCGTTGCTTGGGTTCACTATGTCAAAAGGAATGGCGAAATTGGCCTTCCTACCTCTCATAGGCTTCGGAATTTTTGCAACTTTTCCCGTGTCCCTCATATACGCGTCGGAGCTCGGTGAACCCGGCGCAACTGGAACCTCCGTAGGGTTCTTGTATGGAACCTCTCAGGTGATCGCATCCGCCTCTCCTATCCTTATGGGATACCTAATCGACGAATGGGGATTTACAGCATCATTCTTCTCGCTCACGATCTTCGCCGGACTAGCCTTTGTAGCGTCCAACATAATTCCGAGAAGGGGCCAAGAACAGTAATCAATGCTTTGAACCAAGGCGAAGAAACTATCATAACAGTTCTGTTACCGGTTTTCAATCTGAGTTTTTTCGCCTCCTTATGGCCGTGCAGTGTCCATTTTATTCCTTGACAAGAAGATCGTCGAGCATGAAAATCTCTGCCTGTAGCCGAAACCTCTATCTGGAATAGAATGAATGCAAGCATGGCAAGATATTATGGCAGAGAAGAGTGGAGCTCCTCGCAATCTGGTTGATCAGTACACAAAGAGCATATTTGACATCATAGGGAACACGCCCCTTGTCAAACTCGCCAGAATCCCCAGAGATGAAGGTGTAATCTCGGGGGTACTTGTCAAGATTGAATATGTCAACCCGACTGGAAGCCTAAAGGACAGAATCTATTACGAGATGATCACGGAGGCCTTACAAACCGGAGCACTCAAACCTGGAATGACGATCATCGAGGCTTCTACTGGAAACGCCGGGATCTCCTGTGCGTTTGTTGGTAGAGCGCTTGGCTTTCCTGTGACCATAGTTATTCCATCGGGCATGAGCGGCGAGAGGATGAAGACAATTCAATCGTACGGAGCTGAGATAGTAAAGACTCCAGGATCCGAAAGCGATGTCGACCTCTCGCTTCACAAAATCATCGAATTGAAGAAGGCGAACCCTAGAAAGTACTGGGAACCTAACCAATTCAGCAACCCCGCGAATGTGGAAGCTCATTACAAGTCGACGGGCCCGGAAATATGGAAGCAGACCGCTGGCAGAGTCGACTGTTTCGTTGCTTCCCAGGGAACCGGAGGAACCTTAACCGGCGTCGGCCGATACTTACGAAAAATGAAGAGGAGCATCCGCTTGTACGCTGTGGAACCACAAGAGGCGCCTATCCTCGCTCATAGAAAATGGGGAACGCATAGGATAGAGGGTATCGGAGATGGTTTCGTTCCAGATAACTTGGATCTCAGCCTCTTGACAGGCGTTATAACTGTAAGTTCAGATGAGGCGATCACGATGGCGAAGAGACTCGCTCTAGAAGAAGGAATCTTCTGCGGAATATCGTCAGGGTGCAATATCGCAGCGGTCATCAAACTGTTAAAACGTCACAGCGAATACCGACGAATAGTCACCATGATAAATGATACTGGCCAGCGGTACTTCTCAACAGAGCTTTGCGGAGAAGCGAAGAATGTCGAGATCCCAGAACGTGAACATATACTTGACAAGCGCACAATCGAAATACTTGACAGATACAGCCCGGCTTGGGAGATCATAGAATAAACAACATAGGGTT
>CAZLVF010000025.1:0-3300 GCA_964562925.1 uncultured Candidatus Bathyarchaeia archaeon | reverse complement strand
GGTTGAGCTTGGCAATTACATGGTTGAACCTTCATGTATCTTCATGGGGCGAGGAAAGCATCCTCTTCGAGGAAGATGGAAGGAAGGAGCAGGACAAAGCGATGTCATTCTAAACCTGTCGCCGGATGCGCCTACCCCAGAGGGAAACTGGAAAGGGAGAATCTGGCAACCAGACTCGATGTGGGTAGCCAAATGGGATGATAAGCTCCGTGGAAAAGAGAAGTATGTATGGCTGAGTGACTCTTCAACGCCGAAACAGGAACGCGAGATCGAGAAATTTGACATGGCAACGAAACTCGAGAAGATGATGAACAAGGTTCGAGACCACATAGAATCGAACCTCCAATCTGAAGATCCCAAGAGACGGAAGATCGCGACCGTATGCCACCTTATCGACGTGTTGAAGTTTCGTGTAGGCGATGAGAAGGATAAGGACGAGACGGATACTGTAGGCGCAACTACACTCAGACCAGAGCATATCAAGATCAAACCAAACGGGTTAACAACATTCGACTTTCTGGGGAAGGACTCGGTCAGATTCCATAAAGATGTCGTCCTCCCTGAACCAGTTGTTAGGAACATAGCGCAACTCAAGAGGACCGCGAAATCTACGATCTTCAAGGGCGTTAGATCCGACAACGTTGGAGAGTTTCTGGACGAGGTTATGCCCGGCCTTACAGCCAAAGTTTTCAGAACATACCATGCATCGAAGGCCGTGGAGCAGTATCTGGAAGAGGCCAAGGTCTCAAGGGACGACCCGGTGTATCTGAAGAAGCATGTTGCCGCTATGGCCAACCTTGAAGCCGCCAAGGTCTGTAATCACAAGAGAAAACTTCCAAAGAAATGGCATGAATCCCTCGCGAAGAAGATGGAGAGGTTGAAGAAGCTTAGATCGATGAAGACAAAGAAGTCGAGGGAAAGAGCCAAGGAGCTTCGGGTCAAGATTGAAACCGTCAAGGCAACACGAGACTACAACCTTGGCACATCGTTGAAGAGTTATATAGACCCCCGTGTCTACAACGAATGGTTTAGTAAGATAGGCCTCGACTGGAAACTTTTCTACACGAAGACGTTACAGAGAAAATTCTCCTGGGTCGACTGGAAGGCCTGAGGAAATAGATCCATCCTCGTAGATGAACCTCAGGGGAAGACTTCGAATGGTTCAACTCTCAGAGAGAGAACTTGTACGTTACGACAGGCAGATGAGGATCAACGGATGGTCCTCTCAAGGACAGGTGAAACTGAAGTCAGCTCGAGTGATGATAGCCGGGATCGGAGGATTAGGCTGCCCTGCCGCCATCTACCTGGCGGCGGCGGGAGTGGGCACGTTGAGACTTGTCGACAGCGAGGAGGTGGAGCTGAGCAACCTCAACCGACAGATCCTACACTGGGAGAACGATATTGGAAAACCCAAGGTTGAATCGGCCAAACAGAAACTTCTCAGTCTGAATCGAGACATCACGGTTGAGACGAGCAAAGAAAGGATCGCAGACGCTAGCATAAACAAGTTGGTTAGGGGATGCAACATCATAGTTGACGGGATGGACAACCTCGAGACTAGATTCGTGCTGAACCGTGCAGCCCTTAGAAACAATATCCCGTTCATCCATGGGTCCATAGAGGGCCTCCATGGACACATGATGACGATTATTCCGAGAAAAACTGCATGTTTATTCTGCCTTTACGGTAAGGTCACGTCAAGAATAGAGAAGTTTCCAGTTGTAGGCTCAGTACCTGCAGCGGTCGCCAGCCTCCAAGCCATGGAAGTTCTTAAGTTGATTACAGGAATTGGAAAGCCTGCGATCGGTAGGCTGATCATAATCGATGGGTCTCAAACGGAGATAAGAGAGATCGAGATAAGACGCGACTCCAACTGTCCAGAATGCGGAGACGACCGACAACAGTCAGCGTATGGAATTTGAACTCAGCAACATAGATAAGCGCCACGTCCCCTCCATCGTTCAAGGGTTATTGTTATGACCGGGTCTCGGACTAGCGGGTTCAAACACACGACGAAGATCGAGGACGCGCTGGGAAAGCTTTTGCAAGCGCTTGGTGATGTAAAGCCGCAACTTGAGACTGTTCGGTCAGACAGTTCACTCGGACGTATTCTAGGTGAAGATGTTATCTCACCTCTTGATGTCCCCTCCTACGATAAGTCGGCTGTAGACGGCTATGCTCTCTGGGCTGAAGGAACCTTTGGATCCTCGCTCACAAACCCTATCGAGCTGAAGGTCACAGGAGAAATCGCTGCTGGAATGTCTCCATCTCATCGAATAGATAGGAAAGAGACGGTTCAGGTTGCGACTGGAGCCCCGGTACCGGAGGGCGCCAATGCAGTAGTAATGGTTGAACACACGAAGAAGATTGACGTCGATACCTTGCACGTTTACTCTCCCTTAGCGCCAGGCGAGAACGTGATCAAGGTAGGAGAGGATGTCAAGAAAGGATCCATAGCATTGAGGCATGGAATAAGAGTCGAACCTCAAGACGTTGGGATGCTGAAAGCTGTCGGCGTCGAAACAGTTCTGGTAGCCAAGAAGCCTATAGTAGGAGTCCTCTCCACGGGAGAGGAACTTGTCTCAACGGCTAGAGAGATCGGGTTGGGAAAGACCGTCGACGTGAACAGACCGATACTCTTCAACCTTGTCATAGAGCATGGAGGCGTGCCTCTGGATCTTGGGATCGTTCGGGACCGTATGGAAGATGTGACCCACCGAATTATGGAAGGCCTCGAGAAATGTGATATCGTGCTGATCAGTGCAGGTACCTCGGTTGGAAAGGCCGATATTGTTCCTGAAGCTATCAACTCGCTTGGCGAGCCTGGAATGCTTGTCCATGGGATCTCGATGAGGCCAGGTTTGCCGACTGGACTGGCAGTCGTAGAAGGTAAGCCGGTTATCTCTCTTCCAGGCCATCCGGTAGCCGCGATTATAGGTTTCAACGTCTTCGTGCTGCCGCTGATCCACCTAGTGCTTGGCACGGGCCAAGATTTCAGAACCCTCGTCAGAGCCAAGCTGACCAGTCGGATACCATCATCGCTTGGAATGAGAACATTTGCAAGGGTCTTAGTCAAAAAGACGGTTGAAGGATATCTCGCTGAACTGATCCGCACAACTGGGTCAAGCATCCTCTCAAGCATGACCAGATCCAACGGCATAGTGATCATCCCAGAGGAGAAGGAAGGGATCGAGGAAGACGAGACGGTTGAAGTAGACCTCTTCCGTCCCGTCGAGAGGTAGAAGGGAGATGAGTGAACGGAAGATCTTCAGAACGCTCATCTCACTTGAAGAAGCCAAT
>CAZLVF010000024.1:0-20004 GCA_964562925.1 uncultured Candidatus Bathyarchaeia archaeon | reverse complement strand
TATTCAGACTGAGGAAGGAAACAGAGCTGAGACAGATATCTCGGCGGCTTGAGAATTTCAAGAAAGGAGAAGTCTTTGAACGGGACGGTCACGAGCTTGACCTCCGAAGCGAAATTAGCAGTTGCAATCTTAGCAAGCAAGGGCTGAGTGGGGTCTTTGCTGAAGATGTGGTGTTGAACGTGAATCAACATGGCCGTTTGATTTTCGTTCCTAAGACCCGCCGAGTCCCATTCCTCTTCTCGAGTCACGGGAACAGAACGCTGCTTGCGATACTCGAGAAGAAGCCGGTTGCGAATAGTGTAGCCAATCGATTTAACAAGTTGCTCAAGATTGAGGACGTTGAAATCGTTGAGGGAAGAATCAGGCCTGAAACACTCAGGAGGTTTCATGAAAGCAACCCCGGAGGGACAAAGATAGTCTTTTTCGAAGATATTGGCGTTCCGAACGTTGAAAAATTATCGTTGTACGGTTCGAATCTCGCGAACACTAGCTTATACAACGATTATTGTGCGCGAGGAAGAATGTGGTATGTCGTGGTTACGTCGAAAAAGTATGGAAACATCGTGGGCATTACGGGAGACGGGGTAGTGACGATATTCAACAAGATAGAGGAGAAAGACTACTTCAGCTACGTAACGGAAGAGATCTTTCCTTTGATAACCTGAGCAGAATTGGCACCAAGAGTTATCAATCTAGGCGGTCGCACGGAAGCTATGGGGCACTTGCCACAGGATTCTGTAGTCCAGCGAGGAAATCTAGTAGCTGCGATGCTGAGAACATTCGTCTGCTAGGAGTGTCAAGAGGCAAAGAGAGATTTATGATTACAAGACTGCGAGTTTGTGAATAGCTGAACTATGCTTTTTGAAAGGTGCTTTCTGTGACATCTGTAAGTAGTATGACTGAGCAGAACCTTAAGAATGCTTTCTCTGGAGAGAGCCAAGCTCACATGAGATACCTCATATTCTCTGATATAGCACAACAAGAAAAATTCCCAGAAATAGCAAGGCTCTTTAGGGCTATCGCATACGCAGAGCAGGTGCACTCTACAAACCACTTTAGAATCCTAAGCTACCTTAAGGGAGGTTTCATAACCATAGGAATGGCGGGTTTCGGTCCAGGAGATACCGTAAAGAATCTTGATATCGCGATCGAAGGTGAAACATTCGAGATAAATGAAATGTACCCTGTTTATCTGGAGACTGCTAAATTTCAAAAAGAGAACGAAGCAGCTAGATCTTTCGAATGGGCCTACGATACCGAGAAGGTTCACGCCGGCATGTTCCTGAAGGCTAGACAAGCCGTCGGCCGAGGCCAAGATCTCGAGATCAAGAAGATCCAGATCTGCGAAGTCTGTGGGTACACCATAGAGGGCGATGCACCCGATAGATGCCCATTATGCAAAGCTACTAAAGACAAGTTCAAATCCTTCTAGATTCATAACGTCACCGGAAAACCAATTTTTCTGTCGATTTCTCAGATCAAGAAGTTCACATTGATAATTAACTCCATAATTCTGTAACTCATGGAACCACGCTTTCGACCACTCCGACAAACTAGCGTGATATGACAAAATATTAGCCTCGGAGGTTCTGGCGAACCGACTCTATATAGTTGAGATTTAGGGATTCAAGGAAGGTCGGTGCCGACTATCTCAGCGTATGGGTCATTGAATCTCGTTGGAAACTTTATCCTTCTATCGTAATACTCGAGTGAACGTTGTCTGTCTCTGGTGAAAACTCCCACTATTCGAAAATCGACCTTGTTTCGTCTCAAGTTTCCTAGAATTCCTTTTATGTGGTTAGGCGGAATCGCTGCCAGTAAGGTTCCTGTTGACGAGATAGACAGAATCTGATCTCTGGAAAGGTCGAAATGCTCTGATAAAATTCTTAACTCAGGCAACACGCTCAGGCTTTGATAGTTTAAGACGAATCCAACATTAGAAGCGTCTGCTATCTCGTTCAGACTGGCGACTAGGCCTCCCTCAGTAACATCATGCATGGCCGATACCGCTCGGCTCTTGGCCAGCAGACGCGCCTCTTCAAAGCACGATTGCATTCGGACTTGCTTCGCAAGGTAACGGACCCTTTTGTGTCCAAATAGTTTTCTTGCCAGTGGACCGTTGACCAACGCTAGATTGGTTAGGACCTCCAAGCCGATAGGTTTTGTGCAAAGTATGAGATCGCCAGGTCTAGCTCCCCCCGGTGTCACCAAGTCTTTTCTATGAATGATTCCATATGCTGTACATACGCCGAGTAGAGTATGCAACCCATCGTAGGTTCCAGTGTGGCCTGTAATAGTAACCGTACCAAGATCGTCAGCGGCGCTACAGAACTGTTTCAAGAGATTCTTGAAGACCTTAGTCGAGGTTCTAGGGGGGCCGAGCAGCTCAACTGTACAGAAGTTCGGTGAAGCGCCGAATACTGAAACATCCGATGCAGAGTAGTGGAAGAGAAGCCAGCCAAAGTGCTCAAGTGGAACCTTAACGCATGGATCTGTAGATATAACGATGCATCTATTATTGTCGAGTTTGTGAACGCCGCAGTCATAGCCGAGCATGGGCGGGACAAGAACTTCACGAGATCGTCTAATACAAGTGAGTAAGTCCATCAGATCCTTTGGTGCGATCTTCCCCAAACTGTTACCTCTAGGCGCCTTTACCAAACATCATGAAACAAGCCAGATCTGAGACTTATTTCGATTCCGCTGCCTAGTCAAGTATGTGACTGCGCCAGTTTTTCCGACAACCCGCAGAAATGTCCAAGCTACCTGTAAAGGTCGATGATGTTTCTCTTAATGAGGATTACTGTAATTAAGAGGCTGATCACGAGTTCGGGAAGTAAGTAGGTGCCGTTGTAAAGAGCGGAATATAGGTAGGGGTCGGCTCCAATGTTCAGTCCAAGGTAGATTTGTGGAGCATAAGTGGCGAAGAAGACAATTCCTGACACGAAATGGGCTAGAAATCGTCCGATGATCGCAACCGTTACGCCTACTGCTCCACGGTTTCTAAAAAGTCCCGCGAGCCCGAGTGCGCCAAAGGCGAGTGGATAGTCGAGTAGGACTTGTACGGGATGATAGACGTATGGCTCAACAATGAGCTGAATGATGCCGTATACGATGCCGGCTACGATCCCCAACTTTGCGCCGCGTCTCAAGCCCAGCCACAAGAGCGGGACCATGCTGCCTGCGGTTACCGACCCGCCTTGGGGCCAGATGGTGAACTTGACAAAACTGAGGACTGTGCCTAGAGCAATAGCAACAGCCGTTTCCGCGAGAAGCTTTGTGTTAGATCTGACGAAGACGCCTGATGCTACTTCCAGCTTTAGCGGCTTATCTTGACTTTTCATCAGTTGTACCTCAATCGAGTCTTGTGGGGTACCCGATCTACTGAGAACTTCGCTTCCCTACGCCAGCATTGCCCGGTTCAGGTTCGAAGGGTCGACGGTGATGAACCGTCCTCTCAGCCGGGTTTGCCCAGCTCCCCACCCATTCTTCGTTAAGAACTAGTATAAAGGTTTTGAAAACGTCTTCATCGAGTTCTAGAATTCTATCCGCATGGATTCAATGTTTCGATAGATTGCAGAGAAAATCCTTTACTCACTTATCCTGTCTGCTGAAAAAAGGAGAGAAGGTTTTTTGTGCCTGGACGGAATATGCGATCTGGACATGATTCTCTGGACGCAAATTCTGAATATTCTTGTTTTGATCCGAACCTTTTCCTCTTCAGCATACGAAACCGGGGGGTAGAAGCTTCAGTCTTTGTGGCGGCAGATAGTAGATGTATCTCTGTGCCGGAGGTTGTACGTAGTACTCTTGGAGTGGTGGTTGGTAAATGTACTCTTGTGGAGGTGGATAATAGATGTACTCTGGCGGTGGTTGATAGAGGAGACGCTTAGCTGGGGGTTGCAAGTAGTATTCCTGAGGCTGGGGCTGATAGAGGTATCTTTGCAATGGAGGTTGGTAGATGTACTCTTGTACAGGTGGATAGTAAGCGACTAGTTTTCCAGTTCGTTGATAGTTGGACATGGGATAGCAAACTGCCATAGAAATTACCCCTCGCTATTACTTCTAGATTCAAAATAAGGGTTTCGATCAGGCTATTCGATCTTCCTCTTTATTTCTGCGATCACCTTATCAAACATGCCTTCCGTTAGTCTACCGGTTTGCGTATTCTATCTGCTTGGGTGATATGAGACAAAAAGATCGGGAAAGTGCCCATCGAGTTGATAAGAGGGTCCCTGGCCGAACCCAAGCCCTTTAACATTCGCCCCTTTTTCCTTGAGGTATTGTTTGTAAACCTCGAACGCGATACGACCCAAAGTAAGAGTCGCTCTGGCTTTTCTTAAAGTCTCCAGCTCGTGACGAAGGAAGCGTTTACAGCTCAATTTTTTGAGCAGTTGGCTTGTTTTGTGGTGGAGCACATCGAACGGCTGTCGTCAAGTAAGTCTCTTTGAGGAAGAGGCCGTCGTCAGCTCGTTCCGATCTCGGAATGTTTGCAAGTCCTGCTCTATGCAAAGTCCTCATCAAAAAGTTCCCTGAACTATCACCAGTAAATATCCGTCCTGTTCTGTTGGCGCCATATGCGGCCGGCGTCAGGCCGATTAAGATGATCTTAGCCTCTTGATCACCGCTTCTCTAAATCATTATACAACTTGGCAATATTAGAGAGGAGATCTTCATGTTGAACTCGTTATGTTTGAGCTTGTCGTATCGGCGGGAGCAGCTATTGATTGACGACCTAATTTTGTATTTCGACCTCAAGAATGTAAATGTCTTTGACTAAGGATCTGTTGCCTTTTATGACTCTTGAAGCTGAAGTTCCCAGTTCATTTCTTTGGAATTATTCGGTGGCAAGTTAGTTGGTTTAGCGCCCATTCAGCGTCTTGTATTTAGCCCCTAAGTGTTAACGTTCAAATTGTGAAATGCAACGGTGTAACCTAGTTTACGTCAGCGATGGCGGTCGGAGCCTTTGAAACAGAAAATTCGCGGCTATATTTGGATTTGTGGCGGATTCTTTGTTCTATGTTACGAGGACGTTATCGATCTGGAAGTATCTTTTGGCAAGCATTCGCGTCTTGTCTATTGTTCTTCCGTTCTTTCCGATTGCTAGAGCCTTATCTCGCGGTTCCACTTCAATAACGACTATCTTCTTTTCAGGTTTCTCCGTGATCCTTATCTCTCTTATTCTGGCTGGAGCCAACGAGTTTCTGATAAGTTGGTCGGCTGTCTCGGCATGTTCTACAACCTCGACGAACCTTCCGATCATCCTTCTAAGCGTATTAATGTTCTTTCCACCCTTCCCTATGGCTAGACCCATCTCTCCTTGCTTGGTAATGAAGATGATCCTATCATTCTTGCCGTCTATGAGGCAGTCGTTCGCGGTGGCTCCTGTCACGCTTTCAAAGAGGGCGATGTAACGCATCTCGTCACTTGTGAGTCTTATCTTATGCGCTAACATTCTCAGTCTCAGCCAGTCTGAGTATTTCAGAGTTGCCCTCCTTCTTTACGGAGAGCACCGCTACGACGAAGGGTTTCTCGCATGCGGCTCCTAGGTCTACGCTGTTTCCCGCATACATATAGACCGGGATGCCTGTTATTCTCGCGTTTGAAACGATCTCGTTTCTGTAGGGGTTCGGGCAGTTTGAGGCCATTACAAGAAGTTTCGCTTTTCCCGTCTTCGACGCTTCTAGCGCATCGTTGCAACCGAACCCCACGGTCCCAGTCTTGACTGTGATTCTCAAGTGTTTGTTGACGTCGATCATCTAGTAGTCTTCCCTTTCTCGAGCATAGCCATGTAGACCTCTATTAGGCCAGTCCCCATAGGTACCTGCTGCCCTACTATAACGTTTTCCGCAACACCTCTAAGCGTGTCCGAGGTGCCTTTGAGAGCCGCGTCCACTATGGTTGGTATTGTAATCTCGAAAGCGGCTTTTGCCAAGGTGCTGGACTTCTCTCCGCTGACGCCGTGGCGTCCGACTTGGAGAACGCTTCCCGAGGATGTCATAGCGTCAGCGACCAGCATCACGTGTCGGATGTCTACATCTAAGCCTTGTTCCTCAAGGACGCCTTGCGCCTCTTTGATCAGAACGTTCCTTGCAGCTTCGATGCCTAGAACCGTTGCTACCTCATAGACGTTGTTTGTTATCGTTCTTGTTAGATCGACTCCTGAGGTCTTGAGGGCTAGGTCGAGGTTCGATCCCTCGGTTCTTATGATCCACTCGCCCTTCTCCTCCATCACGAGAGCCCTCTTTACAGCAGGTATCCCCTTAATGTGAAGTGATGGGAGTCTTGAGGAGAGCCTCTTGAACTGTGGGATATCCATATCCTCTGGCTTCATGTCGATCACGTACCGTTCGATGGTGACGATGCAATTTGAAGGTTTAACAGCGTTTCTAACGTGTTGTATTGTCACGTTCCTCTCCTTCATCGCTTGTGGGTTGAGGGTCACCGTTATTCGCATCCGGGTTATGTCGGATTCTATGCTACTGGCTATGTCGCCCAGGGTTGTGTGGGTTATCTGAGCTGCCACTTCCTCTGCATGTTCTCTGGATGTTCTGTGCTTTCTGTCAAGATAGATGGCCATCATAGGGGTTGATGGGATCTTCCTAGCATCCACGATCTCGATCAGACGGGGCAGACCAAGCGTCACGTTCTCTTCTCTCACGCCTGCGAAGTGGAACGTTCTCAAGGTCATCTGGGTTCCGGGTTCGCCTATCGACTGGGCTGAGACTATTCCAGCAGCTTCTCCGGGTTCTATGAGTGAACGCTTGTAGTTTAGTATAGCCTGCTCGACCACCTCATCAACCGCTTTCTTTGTCAACTTGGCTTCGAGAAGCTTCTTTCTCAGAGTCACTGCCAAGATAGGTGTCAGCTCAGCCTCTCTTTGACGGATTCTTTCCTCAATATACCGCTTACTCGCCAAAGGTCCCTTTGCCATTGAGATTCTAATCCTGTCGGCGAGACGTTCTACGTTGACCGCCTTGCCATGGTCGCTCTTAGCCGCGTCAACTCCGTCCTCTCCATACTTGAATTGTATGATGTTTCCCCGCGAGTCTCTGACGGTTCCGTCATATTCTACTCTCAGGTGTTCCATGGCGTTGATCAAACGTCTCTGCATGTAACCGCTCTGTTGGGTTCTCACAGCGGTATCTACGAGGCCTTCTCTTCCACCCATTGCGTGAAAGAAGAATTCCACAGGGTTCAGCCCGTCTCGGTATGATGAATATACAAAACCTCTCGCCTCGGCTCTCGCGTCTCCAGGCTCGAAGAAAGTTAGCGTCCTATTCCTATAGCCACGCAGGATCCTCTTTCCACGTATGGATTGTTGTCCAACACAGCCCGTCATCTGGCCTATGTTCAACATTGAGCCTCTGGCTCCGGACCTCGTCATGACCACACCATTGTTGTCCATCGGGAAGTACTCGTCCACATATTCTCCAGCTAGGTCCCTAGCCTTCGAAAGTTCGTTCATAATGTATATCTCAAGAGACTCCTCGAGAGTTTGGCCCGGCAACCTCTCCAAGACGCCGGCCTTGTACTCGTCTATGAGCGAGTTAACCTTCTCCTCGGCTTTGCTTATGGCGTTGTCAACCCTCTCCCTTACGGGTTGAGATATGTCGAGTTCGTCTATGGCGTATGTGAAGCCTCTCAACGTTACGAATCGGTCCAGTAGCTTTACGATGGAGTCTAGGAATTCTCTTCCAGCCTTCGGGCCGTAGTCTTTAGCTATCCTGTGGAAGAGGCTTTCAGACTTTTCCGCCCCGATGGAGCTCTTGTCTACAACGCCCTGCTCCAAGACACCGTCTTTGATGATCACATAAGCGTCATGTTCGCACTTCTCCCTCTTACACTCAGCGCACTTGAACAGGTTGCAGAGGTTCGACTTGGCTACATAATTCAACCCTCGCGGTATAAAGAGGCTGAATATCTGTTTTCCAGTCCACATCGGTACGGGCCTCTTCACGGCTGGTTCTGGAAGAGACCCCTCATACCCGGCGGCTGCCAGAAGCCGGCCGCTCCACTCCTTCGTCAGCATAGTTGACTTGCTTGTTAGGATGAAGGATGCGCTCAGCAGGTCTCTTATGGCGCCGATTATTGGGCCTCCGTATCTTGGTGAGAGTATCTGATCTTGAACCTGCATCAGTAGTCGAGCTTCTGTCCTTGCCTCCTCGCTCTGTGGCACGTGCAGGTTCATCTCGTCCCCGTCGAAGTCTGCGTTGTAGGGTGGACAGACGCATGGGTTGAGTCTGAACGTCTTGTAGGGTAGGACCTTGACCCTATGCGCCATGATCGACATCCTATGCAGCGACGGCTGCCGGTTGAAGAGGACTATGTCACCGTCTCTGAGGTGTCTCTCAACTATGAACCCGGGTTGGATCGCTTCGGCCAAGGTCTTCCGTTCAGCCACGAACTCTAGTCTGACCCTCCTCTCATCCGGTCTGACAACGTACAACGCTCCCGGGTAGACATCTGGCCCATTCTCTATGAGTCTTGTCATTTCTTCAATGTTCCACTGTGAGACTCTCTCCGGGATCGTGAGTCTCGAAGCGACATCCATTGGGACTCCGACTTCGTTTATGTCTAGGTTGGGGTCCGGAGAGACAACCGTCCTGGCTGAGAAGTCGACGCGTTTTCCAGAAAGGTTTCCTCTAAACCTTCCCTCCTTACCCTTAAGCCTTTGACAAAGTGTCTTCAAAGCCCTCCCAGACCTGTGCCTTGCAGGTGGGAGGCCTGAAACCTCATTATCAAAGTAGGTTGTCACATGGTACTGGAGAAGTTCATGAAGCTCTTGGATTATGTTTACTGGAACGCCTGAGTCCAAGGCGTCTTTCAACTTCTGGTTTATTCGAATAATATCAACAAGCTTGTGGGTGAGGTCATCTTCAGATCTTATTCCAGATTCAAGTGTTATCGAGGGCCTGACGCTTACAGGTGGAACGGGAAGTACCTGAAGTATCGTCCATTCCGGCCTAGCAGCTTTAGGATCCATTCCCAGAAGTCGAAGGTCGTCGTCAGGTATTCGCTCGAGTCGTTCTCTTATGATGCTGGGGGTTAGCTTTATGGCTCCACCTTCAATCAGCTCATGATAGCCGGTCGGTTTCACATGTTCTATCGGGGATTGTCGGGCACCACAGTGCGGGCACTCTTGACCCTTCTTGGCTTCTTTAAAGATCTCATCATACAGAGCGTCGGGGACGACGCTCATCCTCATCTTCTCTTCTTCTAGCCGCTTTCCATAACGGTCAACCTTCTCTTGAGATAGAAGTATCTTGCCACAGTTTCTGCAAGTCACCGTGAGAAGTTTGTAGGTGACCTTTGAGAAGGAAACGTGAATCGCAGGTTCCGCCAGTTCGATGTGGCCGAAATGGCCTGGGCACGTTGAGGCAGAGTTGCCGCATGTCTTGCATTTCTGTCTAGGTTCTAGAGTGCCGAGTCTACCGTCCATCAGTCCCGAGACTATTGGTACGCCGTCTTCATCGTATGTGTCCGCTGTCTGAACCTCAACGGCTGAAAGCTTTCTAATCTCGTTAGGTGAGAGAAGCGAAAAAGCTACGCTCTCAACTGCCTTGTAGGCTTCGTTCAAACTTATCATCAGGCTCTCTCCTCAACCCTGATCTTGGGTGCAACGCCCAGAGCCATTAACTCTTGGATGAGAAGTTTGAACGCGTATGACAACGCTACAGGTGATATGACGGCTTTCTCTCCACATAACCGGCAGATATACCTGTTCTGTCTAATGTCATGGTAAGCCAGTAGGCCGCAGTTTTCGCAGACCAGCACCACAGCCTTGTCCGATTCCTCGAGTAGGCGATCTCTAAGTAGGGCTGACGCGCCATGTCCTATGAGACAGTCTCTCTCCATCTCGCCGAATCTGAGACCTCCTCCTCTAGCTCTGCCCTCGGTCGGTTGTCTAGTCAACATCTGAACCTGTCCACGTGCTCTGGCATGCATCTTGTCAGCTACCATGTGGTGAAGTTTCTGATAGTATGCTAGTCCTATGAAAACATCTGCAACCAGCTTCTGACCGTCAATCCCACTGTACAGGACTTCTCTTCCATTATGTTGGAAGCCCAGTTTGAGGAGGATGTTCCTGAGACTTTCAGGGTTGACGTTTGTGAAGGGTGTCCCGTCTAGGGGTTTCCCTTCCGTGGCCGCGACCTTGCCTCCAACCATCTCAACGAATTGACCTACGGTCATTCTCGACGGGATCGCGTGGGGATTGATTATTATGTCAGGGACTATTCCGTCTTCTGTGAATGGCATGTCGGATGAAGGAACAAGCAATCCAATGACGCCCTTTTGCCCATGTCTCGAAGCAAACTTGTCTCCAAGCTCTGGGACGCGGAGGTCCCTAACCTTCACCTTCACTAGTTTGCTTCCTTCTATCGATTCGCTCATGAAGATCGAGTCGACTATGCCTGTTTCGGAGGGTCTCATACAGACAGATGAGTCTCTCTTTGTTGGACCACGTACCTCGAACTCTCGGTATTCTTCAAGGAACCTTGGGGGACTAGTTCTACCTATCAAGACAGCGTTTCCTTCAACCTCCGACTCAACTGAGATGATACCGTCATCCTCAAGTAGCCTGTAGTACCTGTCGCCGCGGTATCCTCTAATTCCGGGTTCAGGTATCTCGAACTTATCTCTCAGTCCCCCGAGGTATTGTCTACATTCACCCTCGTAGGACCTGAAGAAAGTGGATCTAGCAAGACCTCTGTCGATAGAGGACCTGTTAATGATTATGGCGTCTTCCATATTGTAGCCTTGATAGGATAGGATGGCTACAACGCAGTTCTGTCCCGAGGGCCTACTACTGTAACCTACGATCTCCGCAGCCTTCGTGTTAACGATCGGGCTCTGGGGGTAGTGGAGGAGGTGAGACCTCGAGTCAACCCGGTTAAAGAAGTTACTTGAGAAAACTCCTAAAGCTTGTTTTATCATGGCCGATTCGTAGGCGTTCCGAGGAGACTGGTTGTGTTCGGCGTAAGGTATGAGCGACGCGCATATCCCCATAATCGCGTATGGCGAGATCTCTAAATGTGTCGTCTCACTGTTGATCTTGTCGGTCTCAAGAGCTACTACGGCGTTCTCTTCCTCATCTGCATCCAGATACTCTATCATCGCATCTTTGACAAGGTCATCCCAGCGCAGTTCTCCTCTAGCTATCTTTTCGATATGTTCAGTAGTGAGCTTCGGTTCTCCATCTTCCACCAAGACTAGAGGTCTTAACACTCTTCCTTGATCACAGTTCACATACAGTTCGGGTCTGGCTTCCTTGAATAACGGTGGATAATAAGCCACGTTCACTTGTGGTCCAATCTTACCTTCTCTTCTTTGTTTCCGTAACTCATGAGCCAAATCTTCAGGGTCTCTACAGTACCCTGCAATTATGCCGTCAACAATCACTTTAGTGCCTGTCAACCTAAGCTTCTTATCAGCCTCATCAAGTGAAGTTACATTCATTCTCCTAAGTTTCTCAACCATTTCTAGGGGTGAGGATCCAACGGATATCTCGGATGATAGTGCCAGGTTCTTTACGAGTCCACAGTTCGACCCTTCTGGAGTCTCATTTGGACAGAGCCTCCCCCAGTGGGTGGAATGGAGGTCACGTGCCTCCAGGTTAGGCTGGCTTCTGCTAAGTGGCGACTGGAGCCGTCTCAGATGGCTTAGCGTCGATTGGAAGTTCGTTCTATCAAGAAGTTGAGTTATCCCAATCCTTCCTCTGACCCAGTTTCCAGTCGCGATGGCGTGCTGCATCCTCTCGGTGATTATTCCAGGACGTACCGCGTTCGTTATCGACAGTTCTACATGTCTCTTGATCGTTATCCTCTCTAGCTGGTATTTCAGGTCTCTGGTCAGGTTTCTGAAAGCGATCCTGAATAGATCTGCGAGGAGTGATCCAGCCAGTTTCAGTCTCTTGTTGGCGTAGTGATCCTTATCATCCGGTACGCGTCTTCCAAGTTTCAATTCTATCGTTCTCGAGCAAATCTCCGCTAGGAAGCATGATTTGTTGAATCTGTCACGTGGCTCGCCTCCTAGGTGTGGTAGAAAGTTTCTATCTGTCACAGTTTCCGCTTTCTTGATCCTATACTCCTCCACCTGTCCCGGCGCGAGTCTGTTGCCGATGTAAACTAGCGCGTCCTTGGTTGAGACGATTCCCTGGGCTTTGTCGAAGGACGCTTCCAAAACGTCTTGGATCTCCTCTTCAGCAGAAACCATTTCGGCGATCTTTGCATCCTCTTCGATGCCTAGAGCCTTCATCAGGACCACTACCGGAACTTCTACTGGTACGCCTGGCATGGAAACGTAGATGGCATCGTCACTCTTCATCTTCACCTCGATTCTAGCTCTGAACCCTACGGTTGTGGAGAAGATTTTTGCCTTATATGTGGGTGTGACGCCGGTCTTCTCCTTGTCGGCCAATATCCTATTTGGAGCGAGATCCTCCAGCGCGACGATAACCCTCTCAGAACCGTTCACAATAAAGTAGCCTCCAGGATCTGTTGGATCCTCGCCTATGTTGATCAACTCCTCCAGGCCCAACCTTGAGAGAGGGCATATCTTCGACTTCAGCATCACAGGGAAGTCGCCGATGTAGACGATCTCTGCTTGTCTCGTTCTTCCCTCCACCACAGGAGCCATTTCAAGATGCAGTGGAGCTGCGTAGGTTAAGTTTCTAATGCGCGCCTCAGTCGGGTAGACTTGGCGTTCAGATCCATCAACCTCGATAATCCTTGGTGTGCCTATCTCTATCTTACCCAGTTTGATCTTCAAGTTGTATTCTTCAATCTCGATAGGTATCTCTCCAACCTCGTCTACAATAGCTTGAAGGCCCTGTTCAATGAAATCGTTGTACGAGTCGATATGTTGTCTCACAAGGCCTCTCTCTTCGAGAAACTTGCTGATCAGGTTCCAAGGTGAAACTTCTATCGAAACCATCCTCCAACCTCTAAAACTAGTCTTCAATCACATACCGGTAACTGTAACATAGACCTGCCGTGGAGCTTCTCCTCTCAATCCGGATAATATCGCCTGGTCTAGCTCCCAAGGCTGCAACCGCTGGATCTGAAAGTTTAATGTACGGCAACTGATAAGGCCTAAGATGATGCTTCTGAAGAATCTCCTCTGCTTCTCTCTTGTTCAAGATCTCGTGCTTCGGAACAAGTTCATGTGCGAAGACATTGATCACTCGCTCCTTCTCATCCTTGACCAATTACAATAGGCGCCTCTGAAAGAGAAAACGTTCATCAAGCCTCTACTTTGAGGCCTCACGAAATTTCTTCTATTAGGCAGAAGACGTGCCGCTAATAAAGTTTGCGTGGAGAGTAACATGTCTCAGAAATAGTCGCAAACCTCTTTCAGTATTCCATGATCATCTTAGTTCTTGCTGAAAATGGAAGCTGACATACAAAAGCTGGGCCTAGGCTGTGATCTTGGATATCGCATTCCAAATCTTGTCTCCAACGTAATGTCTGTTCAGGACAACTTTCCCATGTCTTGTGGTCTTCAAATCATCCGAGCCTTTCAAAGCCTCACCAACAGCGAGGAACTTCCCATACCTATCATCAGTGACAACGACCACTGAGCTGACTGGAAAATCTCCCTCAACCCTCCTAACGCCAGGAGCCATAATGTCAGCACCGTTGCATACTCGTGGAATAGCGTTCATATCAACAACGACTCTTGGAAGGCTCTCCAACACTCTGTTAAAGACAAGTGTCGGGAGAAGTCTTATTCCAATCTTGATGATCGAAGGCTTCGCATTCAAGAAGATCAGCTCCTCGCCATTCACTTCCGCGGCTTCTATCCTCAGATCTTTTTCAGAAAGCTCGGTTATCGATCCGAAGTCCTTTGAGATCTGCTCTAGAAGGCTTCGAGCCTCCCTATGCTTCAATACTTTCCTCTGTCCAATTGACAACACGAATCACCATTCGCGACAACCTTTAAATGAAGCACGCTAGTCCTTAAGGTTGGGCCCGTCTCAGTGAGCAAGTAATGTCTGAAGTTGCAACAAAGATTTTCGAGGATAGCTTGGGAAAGGTTGTGCTTGTCGAACTCAAAGGGGGAAGGAGTGTAAGGGGAAAGCTGTATAGTTTCGACCAACATATGAACTTGGTTCTCGAGGACGCTGAGGATGTTGTCAGCTCAGACAACACGAAGAAGATAGGAACGATAATAGTTAGAGGGGATAATGTTATTCTAGTCTCTCCCCCGCCCAAGAGATAGAGAGGATATCCAAGAACGATCACCTAGAGCTTTTTTTGAGGTTAAAATCCACGACTAAGGGAACAAGCTCATTTGGAAAGGGCGGAAGCTCCAAGACGCATATAGTATGTCGACGATGCGGGCGTCATTCCTACAACATTCATAAAAGAAGATGCGCCGCCTGTGGTTACGGGATCTCAGCGGGCATGAGACAGTACTCTTGGCAAAACAGAAAAGTCAACAAGAAACGAATCATTTGACTAAGTCGCTCATCCACCCAGAAGTGTTGCAGACGCTCTCGCTAATAGCTTCCTCCATTATGTTTGCTTACTGTTCTCTCCATGATCTAGCTTTAGACGCTGTCTCTTCTCGGCTACTTCTTCTATCCTTGCGAGTCCTATTGTATGAATAGGCTGTTCTGGAATTATGCCTTCAGGCTTATACAAGAGTATTAGAATCAACACTGTTCCCATTAGCAGCATGTCAAGCCATACCACGTCGAAAGGGAGATACGGGGCTAGACCGCCCTTGTAGAATATGATGAACTTTCTTACAGTCACGAAAACGAGCGCTCCCAGCGATACGCCTCTGTTGTTTGCCGCGCCTCCTAACATAACTATGATCCATGGAAGAAATGTCCAGTCAACTCTATTGTACGTGATCGCTATGACGCCGCCAGTATAGAAGGCGTAGATAGCTCCTCCAATCGCCGCGACAGCTGACCCTACCACGAGGACCTTCAGCCTCAACCCAACTATGTCCTTACCAAGCGAGGATGCCGCAACCTCATTATCACGGAGGGCCCTGAGCGTTCTTCCAAGAGGAGACCTAACAGTAGATTCTAGATAAAAGAACACAATAATCGAGAGTGCCAGTATGGCGAGCGTGGCAACAGTGAACCTTAGAGGCCCCGTAACATAGGCAAATGGATCTGGCACCTGAACTCCAAGGGTGCCACCGACAAGCGGTGCATAGTTGTAGCCCACAACTCTCAAAGCCTCGCCCATGGCTAGCAGGGTCATCGCCAAGTAGTCTTCGCGTAAGCGTCTAGTTGGATAAGATGCAGCGAATCCTAGAAGAGCTCCTAACGCGGCTGCGGCGACTAGTGTTACGACTAGAAGGAAGAGAGCCATCGGTATACTATTCTGCAACACCTCGTTGACTCGGGCCACAATGGGGGAGTTGTCCTTCACATAGTCAACATCGCCTAGCCCGATCATCCAAGCCGCCAACCTCCCGGGCAGGAAACCGACCGCAAACGCCCCTGCCGCGACAGGCAATACCTTTCCAAAGTTTGGAATCCCTGCGAAGCCGAACTCCAAGTTGAGACTGAGGCTTACTATCAGGTAGACTCCGTACAGAGCCAGAAGGTCTATGACAAACGTTAGCTCGCCAGGTAGCGCCAACCTTTCACGTCCTCAATCTCCTGAGCGCCCGAGCCAAGTCTACAGCCGCCAGCCCCTCAGGCATTGTAAAGAGAGTTATGATCATTATCATCAGAGGCATTAGTGGCCTGTAAGGTATTATCCATGCGCCGATAAGACCTGAAAGGTAACTCGTTCCGAGGACCTCAACAAGGCCTACAAGAAAGCCTCCGAGGAATGCGCCGTAAATACTCAGGAGTCCACCTACAACGCTGGCTGCGAAGATGCTTGCCAACATAGATCCTCCGACATCGGGGTTTCCCATAAACCAGAGAGACATCAGGACACCGCTCACCCCAGCCAACCCGCCCGCAAGCAACCAAGAGGACGCGTAGACAAGATCCACATTTATTCCTACCACGCTGGCCAGGCTAGGGTTCTCTACGGTAGCCCTCATCGCCACGCCGAACCTTGTACGCGTCAGAGCCAAGTGAAGCAAGATAATCTCAGTTATCATGACAACAGGTGCAGCTAAGAAGAGACCCGGCTGATCGGCAAACCTGAAGTCAAAGCTTCTCAGCAGAAAATATCTTGACGTGATCCCGTGCGCTCTAGCAAGATAGTCAGCGTAGATATTGAAAACGCCTAGTATCACGAGGTCGAAAGCCAAAGTTGCTATCATCAAGACCACAAAATTCGCGCCTCGCCTCATAAGTGGTCTGATGGTCGACGCGTATAGAATCAAACCTATGATAGCGCCCGTGACAAATCCCAGTGGCAATGAAAGGTAGGGGTTAACGACCCATAGTCTGCTCGCCGTCAGGCACACGTAGAAACCTACAGTGGCAAACGATCCATGCGCGAAATTCGGCACCTTGGTCGTCATATAGGTCAGACTAAGCCCAGTGCTTAGCAGCGTTAACAGACTAGCAAAGATGACGGCGTCCCTGTATATCGGCTCTATCAAATCGTAACATCCACTAGGAGCACATCGTATTCGTCGCATATCATCTATAAGGCTTAAGTACTCCATCCGGACTAGATGATGGTTTCACGGTGAAGAAGATGTCTTCTCAAACCAAAGGAACGGTCGGCAAGGCCACCATAGTCGGAGTCTTCTTGATCGCCTTGATAATCGGAATCGGGATAGGCGTTGGAGCAGCACCTTACTTTGCACCTCCTCCTGCACCCACCGGACTCACAGGCGAGGTAACCATTGGAGCGATTCTTCCACTAACTGGCGACTTGGGAACATTCGGCGAGAATAACAAAGTTGCAGCTGAGATCGCAACCGCTGAGGTAAATGAGTTCCTGCAAAGCGCTGGAGCTACTTGGACATTGAAGCTCGTTGTGGAGGATACAGGAACCAACCCTACCATCGCTCTTGAGAAACTTACGAGCCTAAACGCGAAGGGCATAAAGCTTGTGATCGGACCGATGAGTAGCGGCGAAGTTAGGAACATCAAAGGCTATACTGACGCGAACAAGATACTCTTGATAAGCCCATCATCTACAGCGCCCGACCTGGCTATACCTGGAGACTATGTCTACAGGTTCTGCCCGGATGACACAATTCAAGGCTTAGCTATCGCACGGGTCATGTATGATCTCGGCGTGCGGCATATCGTTACCGTCTGGCGCGGCGACGCATGGGGAGATGGACTTGAACGTGCGGCGCGTGAAAGGTTCGAAGTGCTCGGAGGCACGGCCCACGAAGGGGTCAGGTACGCCCCTGAGGCGAAGGAGTTCTCGGCTGAAGCACGCAAACTGGCAGACCAAGTTGATAGCCTCGTTAAGAGCTTCGGTCCCGACCAAGTTGCTGTATATTTCATAGCGTTCGAAGAGGCCGCTCTGTTTTTCACTTATACACAAGAATACCGCACGCTGCGCGGTGTTAGATGGTTCGGAAGCGATGGTTCAGCAAACTCTGCAAAACTCACAGAAGAAGCAGCAGCGGCCGATTTCTCGATGAAGACAAAGTTCCTTAACACGATCTTCGCAGCCGCAAAGTCAGCAAAGTTCTCGAAGCTTAACGACCAGATCTATGCAGAGCTCGGAAGAACCCCCGATACATACGCGTTTGCGTCATATGACGGGATCTGGATTCTCGCGCTATCCTTGATTGCAGTTCAGAAGTATGATGCCGACGCAGTCATCGCGGTAATGCCCACTGTACTGAACAGCTACTTCGGAGCAAGCGGCTTAATCACTTTGAATCCTGCAGGGGATCGCGCTTCAGCAGACTACGAGCTCTGGGAGATATTGTTGAAGGAAGGAAAGCCCACGTGGAGTAGTGTAGGCATTTACGTGTTTGCCACAGACACTGTCTCGTGGGCTACAGCTTAAATACCCCTCCCTCTTTTTTTGAAGACTACAATGGTAGACCTGCTCCGAGTCTACAATTTGAAGAAGATCTTCAGCGGAGTCGCAGCTCTCGACGGAGTCTCGATGACGGCTGAAGAAGGAGCTACGACACTTGTTATTGGACCCAACGGTAGTGGAAAGACCACTCTGATCAATGTGGTAACAGGTATCTACAAGCCTGACTCGGGAAAGGTCACCTTCAACGGACAAGACGTGCAGGGCTTGTCTCCACATCGGATATATGAGGCTGGTATGGTTAGGAGTTTTCAGATTCCTCTTCCTTTTCAAGGACTCACTGTTCTCGAGAACCTTTTAACAGCCTATAGAAAGAACCCTGGGGAGAGCTTTCTGAGGGCGCCTTTTCATCGGATGTGGTTGAGTAAAGAAAAGGAAGTCATAGACTTCGCCTTTGAGCTGCTCGGGCTCCTAAAGCTAGAGCACTTGTGGAACGAGAAGGCGTCAAAACTCAGCGGTGGTCAGATAAAGCTTCTTGAGATCGGTAGGTCACTTATGTCTGGAGCTCGAATGCTACTGATGGACGAGCCGATCGCGGGAGTGAACCCAGTACTAGCACATGAGATTCTCGGTCATACGCTTGACCTAAAAAGGAAACTTGGACTGACATTCCTTTTCGTTGAACACAGATTGGATGTGGCGTTGCAGTACGTGAATAACATCTGCGTAATGGACAAAGGCCGAATCCTTTCGCAGGGTAACCCGGACGATGTGATGAACGACCCAAGAGTCATCGAAGCTTACCTTGGTGGCTAGCCTTGCTGACGGTCAAAGATCTGGATGCCGGATACGGTCGACTTCAGATACTTTCGGACGTGGACATGACAGCGAAAGAGCAAGAGATTACAGTTGTAGTTGGACCCAACGGTAGCGGAAAGAGCACCTTGCTGAAGAGCATCTTTGGGTTAGCGAGCGTTTACTCTGGTTCGATCGCTCTCGACGGGGAAGAGTTGACTCATCTGCCTCCTCATCAGATCGCGAGGAGGGGCGTAGCCTACCTCCCACAGGTTGAGAACGTCTTCTCCAACCTAACGGTCAGAGAGAACCTGTCAATGGCAGGCTACGGGGTGGAAAAGTTGGATCTCAATACGAGACTGGACGAGGTAGTAGAGATCTTTCCAACCCTGCGAGTCTGCGCGAGAAGGAAGGCGAGCACGTTGAGTGGTGGGGAGAGGCAGATGCTGGCGATGGGTATGGCTCTCCTCAGGAAACCTCGTGTCATGATGTTCGACGAGCCCACGGGCAACCTCTCTCCAAAACTTGCTACTCAAGTATTAGGCTATATTACAGAACTAAAGGAGAAGCTTGGAATAGCGATAATACTGGTCGAGCAGAACGCTAGAAGAGCGCTTGAAGTGGGACAGAAATGTTATTTGATGGTGAGCGGAAAACCAATTTTCGAGGGGCAACCAAGCGATTTACTGTCCCATCCGGAGTTTGGCAAGCTGTATCTGGGAATCAAGGCCTAGGATCAACGAGTTCAAGACTGACCGAACTCAACTGGAATTGATCAGGCACCAGCACCTTTCCTGCGCCAGTGTTGTACATTTGCCGGGCGCAGTTCCTAACGATTATCCAACTGAATGACTTGCGGGCCTAGGTTCCTCTAAGTTGTCAAATACGAGTAGAATATTAGAGTTCTCAGGATACTGCTCGGAAACGTGAATCCGAAAACCATTTAGCGCTTGCGTCCTACATATCTCGGATTCGACATAGATCTGGCGTTGGGCCGGTCGTCTAGCTTGGTTAGGACATCTGCCTGACAAGCTAAGGCTTCAGGAGACGCAGAAACGCCGTTGGCGATGCAGGGTCCCCGGTTCAAGTCCGGGCCGGCCCACCAAGATAATTGAATGGGTCAATTTTCCGGCCGGATTCATTCTTACTAGTATCTGTGAATTTCTGGAGTTGTCTGATGAGCTGTGATGTTGGAAGGGGATAGTCATGAATAGGGCTTCGGTGATTGTGGTTCGAGTTGCAGCACCTCCAGCCATGGCTCGGGCCCGAGCTAGATCCATCATGTCGTCAAAGAGTTCTCGTTCGTCGATTCTCAGTACGTCTC
>CAZLVF010000023.1:17604-21032 GCA_964562925.1 uncultured Candidatus Bathyarchaeia archaeon | reverse complement strand
GGAAGGTTCAGGTAGGGTGCGAGGAACGCGACTACATATCCTATCGCCACGATCAAAGCAACTATGAATATGATCCCGCCGTATGCTTGATCCTTACTCATCCATCGGTTACCTCGAACCTCTCATCATAGGCCCGAACCGAATATAAAATCTTCCATGCCTATGTTCGCTTGTTTCACGTTGTTTTGTATCCCGGTCTGGCACTTAACTTTCGCGGGAGACCTGACGGATGATAGGGATATCCATCCATTTCTTTACTGATATTTCTCACAAGTTTGTCAACGTGGATGGTCTTAGGAGATTCGTCGAAGCGTGTTCTAACCGATACTATGCTCCTCTCGACTTCTTTTTCACCAACAACAACAATGTACGGAATCCACGCTACCTCTCCATCTCTAACCTTCTTGGGTACAGTCTCTTCTCTGTCATCAACGTCGACGCGGAACCCAGCCTTTTCCAAATCGTCCGCCACTTCCATAGCATAGTTGAGATGTGCCTTTGCAACAGGGATAATTCTGACCTGTGTTGGAGACAGCCACACTGGAAGAGACGGCTTCTTCTTCATCTTCTCATCTATAGCCGCCTGATCGAGCAGCGTGAAGAGGTATCTCTCAACGGTTCCGATTAGCGCCGTGTGGATTATGGAAGGATAATTTCTCTTTCCATCCTCATCCACATATGAGATGCCGAACCTCTCAGCGTTTCCAACGTCTATCTGGAACGTGGCTATCTCGCGGGGTCTGTCTAACTCGTCGATCACCGTATATTCAACGTTTACAACCCAGTAGTAGAGGTTCTCTGGAACGAAGTTGAGGAGGATCGGCTTCCGTTCAACCTCGATCAGTCTCTTGAAGAACTCCACATTCGAATCGTAGAAGGTTCTGGTCGTATTGTATATAGAAACATACTCCCGGCCAAGTTTCCTAATCTCTTCATAGATCTTCTCATGAACCTTTAACGAGATCCTCATCGAATCCTCGAGGTTCCTACAGTAGATATGGAGGTCTGGCATGTGAAGTTTCCTGACGCGAAAACAGAGGAGTAGCTCACCGCTCTGCTCGAGCCTGTAGCTGTCAGCTACCTCGAACGTTCCGAAGGGAACATGCCTATAGCTCAACGACCAATCCTTGACCATAGAGAACTGTTGGTGGCATGCCGCATATCTGAGTACAAGCTCCTTCTCGTCAACCTTTACCTCGTATAGTTTGGCGCCGAAGAGGTTTGCATGCTCTCTCACGGGCCGCTCGGAAAGGTTGAACATGTTGGTTCCACGCACTTGAAACACCGGTATATCCAGAGACCTGGCCAGAATCCAAGCGTATTCTCCTATCAGATCGAACATCAGGGTCGCTTCGGGACCGTACCGCATATGCCCAACATCAGAGAAAGGCTCCCACTCTATCCCAAACTTTCTACAGTAATCGATAAACCTCGGTTGGCCGCCGAGGAGACCCTGTCTCAGAGCCTCCTTCTCCACTAAAGCCTTGAAATCTTCGCGGCCAGGTTTCCTAAGGTACTCCCTCGGTTCGTACAGTCTCCCGTCAACATCCATGACCATATAGACCGTTTCGATAGCCGCGGCTTCAGGCTTCACCTCCTCGAGTGTTACGGTTCTCGAGAGCTCTGATAGCGGGTGGCCTTTACATTTTATTAGGAAACTCTTGTACCATCCGAAAGGGCTTCGATCTACATTATAGCCTTGACCGGTCAACGCTTGCTCTATACTTTCCAGAAGTGGTATGGCCGTGTCTCTTGATCCTAGACTGCTCGAGAGATGCGCGTACGGATAGATAACGATGTTCTTCACACCTATCTGTTCAGCAACCTCTCTAATGTAACCTGAAGCTTTAGCCGCTATCAGGCTAGGATCTTTCTCATCTTCCTTCTCAACGGTGCAGAAGGCAACTAACGCCTCATCGACCGATCCTTTCTTCTTGTCTTCAGAGATCTCCTCAGGATACTTTACAGCCTTGTCTCTAACCTCATATTCGAAATGATCAGAGTGAATAAATAGCATCCTCATTCAAGGCACCAAGAATCTACGCCATGTATCTCCATTTCTCGATCATTCTACTCTTCTTCGATTTCTTCTTCATTTCCTTGTAATGTTTCCTACATAGATACGCGCGGCGCGCTGTTCCAACATCCAAGCCGGCTTCCGCAACCTTCTCTGTTGAGATCGACCTCACAGCTGCTTCACCGCACCCGACCACACTACAATGTATACCCTTCTCAACCTTCCCCATAGAATCTCACGAGCCTCGTCCGGCAACCGCTAGCGCAAGGTGTATCTTACAACTGTCTATATAATGCTGCTTCAAGCTAACCGGAAGAGTTGAAGCTTTGAAAATCGTCCGACTCATTTTTCAGCTAGAGAGTATTCTCACTCCTCCAACCGTCTGAGCCGCCTGTACGCATGCATCATCCTCTGGGCTACCGTGACCCAAGCCACAACCGCGATAACGAGTACCCCAATCTCCATTTGTCTGAGAGCGGTTGCGCCTGCCAAGATGATCAGTCTTTCGGGTCGTTCTGCGAATCCGACACCGCTCATATCGACTCCTTCGCTCTCAGCTCTCGCTCTTACATAACTAACCATTATTGAACCGGCCAACGCGGACAGCCCGATCGGAGCAGAGACCAGGCCGCCGGCGACTATACCTGTCAAGACCGCTATCTCTTCGATTCTATCGCTGACCGAGTCCAAAATCCCTCCAAAACGTGTTACTTTACTGTAGAGTCTCGCCATCGCCCCGTCTACGGCGTCGAGAAAACCTGAGAGGAGTAAAAATCCCAAGGCCGGATAGATCATGTCTGAAAGATACCTCGTGCTGAAATATGCTGCCCCTGAAACTAGAGCGCTGAACAGACCGAGGAGGCTTGCCATGATCGGTGTAAAGCCCACCTGGTGGAGAAGCCTTGCAGATTTGTTCAGAGGGACGGCCAGCTTCTCCTTTACCTTGTTCAGCATTTCAAGGTTCAAGCTCTCGTCTATTGTCTCGGGGTACAACTCAGAGTGGTTCGAGAGTCTTTGAAAAATAGCAGCGGAGGTCTTGCATAACATCGAAACGTGATTCTGAATCCAAATCTAGTACGGGAGTCTCCTCTCGTCGCGGGCTCTCACTTTTGAGACACCGTAGTGGACCGCGCAGGAGACACAGTAATACTTCACGACGCTCTTTCGGGCTATGTACGCTCCCCTAGCCCTGAGCTCTCTCGCCAATGTTGGTTCAACCAACGAGACGAAGCTTGTTACACGCTTCGCCTTATCTCTGGGGATCTGCATCCCACAATTGGTACACTGGACAAGCTCGCTTCTTCCCTTGCCTCCTTTACTTCTTCCTCTTGACCTTCTCTTCTTGGTCATTGAACTTGCGGCTCCATACCTAGATCGAGTTAGATGCCTTAAAAGGTTGTCTGGAACCTCA
>CAZLVF010000023.1:0-17504 GCA_964562925.1 uncultured Candidatus Bathyarchaeia archaeon | reverse complement strand
CTGGAACCTCAAATTCGTTTCTCTAAAGGAAAAGCTCCGGAGAACCTTATGATAATGATCGGAATATGTGAGCGCATGCTAGTAGGATCTTGCGAAATACGCTACTTGATCCGCCTTCCTACCACAGTAAATGCACTGTGAGAAAACCTCTTCCTTTTCAAGGGGTATCAACCTGATCGTTGCTCCTGTCTCGTCCTTAATCTTCTGTTCGCACGATGTGTCTGAACACCAGCATGCTCTTAAAAATCCTCCCTCGCTTTCGATAATCTTTCTGAACTGCTGGTAGTCAGATACGGTTTTGATATGCTCATCCAAGAATCGCTTCGCGTTTCTGAACAGGCTTTCCTGAATATCTTCCAAGAGAGCCTTCACCTTCTCCACAAGCTCTTGATCGCTTATCGGAACTCTTTCACCGGAGTCTCTACGTACCCCAGTGACCTGATTCTTCTCAAGGTCTCTGGGCCCTATCTCTAGTCTAAGAGGCACTCCTTTCAACTCCCATTCATTGAACTTCCAGCCGGGGGTATACTGCGTTCTATCATCCATCGATACGCCTATTCCAGCTTTCTCTAAGGCTCTTGCCACATCGCTCATCTTTTCAAATACTTTGGCCTTCCCCTCATCGTCATAGAATATTGGAATTATCACGGCCTGTATAGGAGCTATCCTCGGTGGTAAGATGAGGCCTTTATCATCTCCGTGAACCATTATTATGCCGCCGATAAGACGCCAAGAGACGCCCCAAGAGGTCGTCCAGGCAAAATGTTCTTTCTCATCTTTTCCGACATACTTTATCCCAAAGGGCTTCGAGAAATTCTGTCCAAGGTTGTGGGAGGTTCCCATCTGCAGAACCTTCCCATCGAGCATCAACGCTTCCAGAGTGGTCGTATAGAGGGCTCCAACAAACTTCTCGCTATCGGTCTTCGTTCCACAGAGGACAGGTGTCGCCAGGTGATTCTCGACTAGGTCACGGTAGACCTCCAACATCTGCATAACCTCCTTATCAGCCTCCTCCTTCGATGCGTGAACTGTATGTCCCTCCTGCCAGAGGAATTCGCTCGTCCGAAGGAACGGGCGTGTCGCTTTTATCTCAGCTCTCAAAACCGAGTTCCAGAAATTCAATAGAAGCGGTAGGTCCCTCCAGCTCTTTATCCACTTCGCATACGAGTCGTAGGCTATGGTTTCAGACGTCGGTCTTGCGGCTAGTCGTTCAGTCAGTTCAGTATCTCCTGCGTGCGTGACCCAGAAGACCTCAGGGGTGAAGCCTGAGAAGTGTTCAGCCTCTTTTCTGATGAAGCTCTCTGGGATTAGTGTGGGAAAATAGGCATTCTTGTGTCCCGTCTTCTTTATCTCCCTGTCGATGAACTCTCTGATCTTCTCCCAGATCGAATAACCATAAGGCATACAGACCATGAAGCCTTTCATAGCCGCATAGTCAGCCAGTTCCGCCTTGACTACGACTTGCGTGTACCACTCAGAGAAGTTCTCAGACTTCTTCACGGTTATGCCGATATCTTTGCTCATACCCTTCGACGCCTCTTTGAGGACTCTGAAGGTTCTGCATCAGATCATCTAGATATGGGTCACGCATCTAGAAGCGGATCAACTTCGCAGCAACTTTACCTTGGGAGTTGAGGCTTCTTAGATCTTGATTTGCCGTAGAGTTGATTTCGCCCTGTATTTAAGCTTGAAAACGCTGCGGGAGGCCCGCCTTACCTAATACAGACTAGATAGTGGTGAGACAATTTTGCACATCTTAAATTCGTGTACGTTCTATTTCCTGACAATTCGGTGCCCTAAAGATTGAGAGTTATCGCTGACCTTCACATTCACTCACGGTATAGTAGAGCAACGAGCACTAGCATGAACATAACGGAGATAGCTAGATTCGGAGCTGTCAAGGGGCTAGATGTCATAGGCGTCGGCGATTTCACACACCCAGAATGGTTCGAAGAGATCAAACGAGAATTGTTTGAAATTGATGAGGTCGGCATCTTCAGGCCGAGGTTTGACCAAACGTCTAGAGTGGCATTCGTTCTTTCTGTAGAAGTGTGTACAGTTTTTGAACATCAAGGCTCCACAAAGAAGATTCACCATGTAATCTTGACTCCAAACTTCGAAACTGCATCACAGATCAACGATAGACTGTCCAAGTATGGGAGCCTTTCCTCAGATGGACGACCCACCCTCAGCATGACCGCATCATCCCTGGTCGAGGAAGTGATGGATGTATCATCGGACAACTTGCTCTTTCCGGCACATGCTTGGACGCCCTGGTTCAGCGTTTTCGGGGCGTACAGCGGCTTCGACCGGTTAGACGATTGCTACCAAGATATGACTAGACATGTGAATGCTCTAGAGACTGGTCTTTCTTCAGATCCTCCGATGAACTGGAGGCTTAGCGCGTTGGATAGTTACACGTTGCTATCAAACTCTGACTCGCACTCTCATTGGCCATGGAGGATCGGTCGAGAGGCAAACGTCTTCGAGTTGGAGGAGCTTACATACGAGGCTATCACGGACGCGATCAAGGCAAAGAACCCCGCCCGCTTTAGGTTTACAATAGAAACTCATCCTGCCTACGGCAAATACCATTGGACTGGACATAGGACATGCGGGGTCTCTATGCCGCCGAAGGAGGCTCTGAAGCGAGGAAACATCTGTCCGAGATGTGGGAGGAGAATGACAAAGGGGGTTGAGCAGCGCGTCGAGGAGCTGGCCGATAGAGACTACGGATACGAACCGGAGTGCACGATTGGATACGTTCACCTACTGCCTCTCTCAGAGATCCTAGCAACAACTTTCGGATCTGATCAGCCTTCAACATCCAAAGTCTGGAAGACATACAATTCCTTGTTAGAAGCTTTCGGAAGCGAGTATGAAGTGCTTCTAAACGTTCCCCGCGAGGACATAGCACGCATCACAGATGAATCTATAGCATCAAACATCGAGAAGGTTCGTCTAGATATGGCGAAAGTCGTACCCGGATACGATGGCGTCTACGGAAAGATAGAACTGGTTTCTGAAAGCGCTGGAAGGGTGACACAACTGGCAGCTTCGAACAGAAACGAGGAGCATTCAGACCTCTGGGATTACATGTAGCTCAAAGCTTCAAAATAGCTTGGTTAACCTATCAGTGACCCTAGCCCGGTAAAGGGAATCTGAACAGGTCAACATGACATATGCGTAGTAGATAGGACGCTTACTAGAACGCCGGCTTGTTTCTTGATAATCTATGGATTGATTCATGAACCAAACATGTTTAACTGTCTCGACCTCTACCCTATTTACGCAGTTTGAGGTAGCCGTGAGAGGAGGTGTCTCGATTTGACGAACGCGCTATTCCTAGACGACAGCTACATGAAAGATTGCGACGCCACCGTCGTATCTGTGAAGGATGACAAGTATGTTGTGCTTGACAGAACCATATTCTATCCGAAGGGAGGGGGACAACCCCATGACGTGGGCAAGATTCTGAAAGGAAAAGATGAGTTCCAAGTCGTCTACGTTGGCAAGTTCTCCGGTGAGATATCACATGAGGTTGATCATCCAGGCCTAACGTCGAATGATCAGGTTCATTGCATCCTTGACTGGGATAGGCGCTACAGACTGATGCGGAGCCATACAGCATCTCACATCTTAGCCTCTATCCTTTGGAAGGATGCAGGGGCTTTGATTACTGGTAACCAACTCGAGATTGACAAGGTTAGATTCGACTTCAGCCTTGAGAATTTTGACCGCGAAATCTTTCAGACATTTGTTTCAAAGGCGAACGAACTCTTTAGGAAAGATGTTCCGGTCCTATGGTATGAGCTGCCTCGTGAAGAAGCCTTGAAGATCCCTGGAGTCATAAAGATGTCCGAGGCCTTTCCACCAGAGGTTTCGAGACTGAGGATCGTGGAGATCGCAGGGGTTGATAAGCAGGCTGATGGTGGAACTCATCTGAAGAATCTCAAAGAGGTCGGCCAGATAGAATTCTTGAAAGCTGAGAACAAGGGAAAGAATAATCGAAGAGTCTATTTCCGTCTAATCCCCTGACTCGGCTTTCCTTCCATCATTGGTTTGCTGTCAGGAACAGCAGCATAAACATGCTACGGACCCGGTAACCAAACGGGTTAGGTGGTCATCATACGTTTTTAAAGAAATTGTCAAAACAAAAAAAGAGTGGCGCATGCCTCTGGCTTTCATTTGTCGTCAAGCCGTTATTGCTGCGCCGATTCTCAGCCCGTTCTAGTCAGTCTTCTGAACCTTTATCTCAATAGTTGAGACGTTTCTCGTGTCTCCGGACTCGCCGAGAGTCTCTGTCCCGATGATTACATCCCTCACAGATAACTTGCCGCCAAAGAACCTCCTTCGAACAACCTCGATGACATCGACGGCCCTGCTGATGGCTCTTCCCCGAGCCTTGATCGTCAGTTCCCTAGCTCCAGTGGTGAAATGCATCATCACCGCTGTAGCGTAAGCCATAACGGGCTTCTTGCCGATCAGTATCGTATCCGGCGGGATAGGGGTCCTTGGCCTGACATAAACTCTCTCCTCGGGCATAGTCGGTTGCTGTGGCATTTCAGTCATCCAATGTTCACCTCCGTGAATACCTTGTCCGTACGGTGGCCTTGAGTAGGACTCGCAACGGACTTAAACCTTGCTCTCAAACGTCTTGGTGAGGGAGGTCTACTACTGTTACGCCTCCTAGCGGATATGTAGCACAACCAACCCTTTTTGCGAGACTGAGCTCTGAACCAGTGTTCGTCGGTAATTTCACAAGGATGTTTCTTAGAACCTAAATAATGACGTGTTGGCTGATTATATTTAAGCAAAGGTCGCACTTGCGCCATCGGTCTCGCCTACAAGACATCGGAAAGGTATCGATCTAGGTCGGTTTTGTGAGAACGAGCCCCACTGATATGATGGAAACTCGAAGTTTTCCAGTTGGCGTTTTTGACAGGTTTCTTGTACTAACTTTCATCATGAAAGTTCAGGCATCTGCTGTTTACACAAACCGCTTTGTGATAAGCACAAGTTTTGGAGATGAACCAGCTGTCGCATAGAATCATTAGAGACTGGGATGGGGGACAGCGTGAGACATTGTTCTCTCGAATCGACCAGAGGCTCCATGTCCACAGGACACCGCTCAGGGAGAAGATCGCCACATCCATCTATCGATTGAGGATCCAAGAGAACAAATTGGAAGCAACGTCTTCCAAGCTGATGCATCAGGATCGGGAGCTTTTCAACAAGTGCGTCGCAGCGCAGGTTGCCAACGACCATGCCAGAGCTGCAATGTACGCGAACGAGTGTGCTGAGATTAGAAAGATGGCGAAGACGGCTTTACGATGTCAACTCGCGCTTGAGCAGGTGACGCTTCGATTAGAAACGGTAGAAGAGTTCGGGGATGTCGCAGCTATGATGGCACCGGTAGCGAGCGTCGTTCGTTCGATCAAGAGTCAGATATCAGGAATATTACCTGAGGTCTCTTTCGAACTTTCAGATATCGGTGAAACATTGAATGGAATCGTTCTCGAAGCAGGCGAAGCCACGGGACAAACGTTTGAGTCCGATATGCCCAATGAAGAGGCGCAACGGATACTGAACGAGGCGAGCGCAATATCCGAACAACGGATTAGAGAAAATTTCCCTGAACTGCCAGCATCAACATCCACAGTGCCTCAGAAAGATGCCGAATCCTTCCTCAGATAGATAACCTAACGTGGAAGATTGAGGTTCACATGACCCTCAAAACACAAGATGTCAAGAACTTTCTGGGAAAGGCAATATTTGACTCGCATCAAAGGCCTATTGGAAAGATTGTGACCATGTACACGAACATAAAGAACGAGGTTACATCCGTCGAGATCGAAGCGGTCAACGGTGACTTCTACAACTGCCCGAGCAACAGGCTCATCATCGAAGGCAACGCGATTATCTACATGCACGACTGGGAGATAGAGGCTGAGGAGCTGAAGACAGAGCTCGAACTTACATCGAGGAGACTCAAAGCTCTTGACGAGCTATACCGCTCAGGCGACATCGAGAAGGAGATCTACGAAGAACTGAGAAAAGAGCACGGCTCATCGATTGAAAAATTCGACGATTCTAAAAATAGGCTAATTGAAAGTCTATCGGAACGAGACGCTAAACTACACGATCAGATCAGAGAACTTGAAGCCTCACTTGCGAACAACAAGATGCAGCATGCCTCGACGGAGATAACGGACGACGCCTACAGGGTTATGTGCGATACGATCCGCTCCGGCGTGAAACGGTTGCTCTCGGAAAAGGGGTACATAGAAGAAACCGCTCAACAGCTTAGAAGCCTTCAGACTACACAGCATGGTTCCATAGCGCCTCCCATCCCTATCCCCCAACCCGAAACCCCTCCTCAAAAAGATGTAGTAGTTGTACACATGAAAGAGAAGATATTCTAGGGGCGAGCCTCCATCTCCATAATTGACAAGATTGAGGGGATGGTTCATCACCCCCAGCCTCTCAAGGAGAGGATAGCGCATGCGGTCTTCAGACTGTCGGCGCAGCAAAGCAGACTGGAACATATGTCTGCGAGGCTTAAACAAAGAGATCAGGAGATGTTCCAAAGATGTATCGGCGCCCAGGTGGCAAAAGATTCTGCCCACGCAAGGATCTATGCAAACGAGTGTGCCGAGATCCGTAAGATTGCAAAGGTCGTTCTTGCTGGTCAACTCGCGCTTGAGAGAGCGATACTGAGGCTTCAAACCGTCGAGGAGTTTGGAGATGTCCTCGTCCAGATCGCTCCAGTAATAGACGTGGTTAAAGAAACGAAAAGCCATATCGCAGGCGTTATCCCCGAGGTTGGTAACGAGCTTGAAGAAGTGAACTCGATGCTGAGCGACTTGAGCCTAGAGACCGGTGAAACGGAAGATCAAGAATTAGAAGCAGACATCAACAGCGAAGAGGCGAGAAAGGTTCTACAGGAATCTACCGCTGTAGCCGAGGAGAAGATGAAGGAACAGTTTCCCAAAATACCTGAGATGGACCAGCTTCCCAACAAACTCATCCTAGTGCCGGAGGGTGGAGAAGGAGTATTCCTTGAAGAAGCGGTTCTAGACTTCGTGAAGGATCATAACGGCGAACTAAGTCTTTCAGACTGTGCCACATCCCTTGGAGCCTCATACGACGACATCAAGAAAACGATAGTAAGGCTTCGAGACGAAGGTAGAATCACGCTAGACTGAGGTTGCAAGGTGACGATCATCTGTATTTACTCAGCTCTGACGTGTCGGCCAATTCCTAGGGTCGGAATCAACGTTGATGTCAGCTTCGGAAGAACTTGAGAGACTGGCAGCAAAATATGCAACCGAGGCTGTCCAACAGGACCGGAAAGGATCCAGGGATCTGGCAGCAACGAAATATGAAAGGGCTGTAGAGATACTGCTGAAATTAGGCTCACTCTACCCGGATGCTCCTCAAAACCAAGTCTACAAGGAGCATGTAAACTCGTATCAGAGAAGGATAAGGCAGCTCCGCGAAGGCCACGATATCGAACATCCTTTTGACAGCTTATCATCTGGCAAGACCGAGAGAACTGACCAACTCATCCTTAACAAAAAACCGAATGTAACCTGGGATATGATAGCGGGACTTGAGGACGCGAAGAAGGCGATAGAAGAAGCTGTTATCTTCCCTGTGAGACGTCCAGACCTCTTTCCTCTCGGGTGGCCTAGAGGAATCCTTTTCTTTGGTCCACCCGGCTGTGGTAAGACGCTTCTGGCAGCCGCAATAGCGACGGAGATCGATGCAGTTTTTTATTGTGTTGATTCTGCTTCGGTAATGTCGAAGTGGCTGGGAGAGTCTGAGAAGAATGTCGCGCGCCTCTTCCAGGACGCGAGAAGGAGCGCGGAGAATGGTCAGCCCGCCATAATCTTTCTCGATGAGGTAGATTCACTTGTTGGAAAACGTTTGGACGAGGTTGGGGGAGAGGTACGCACAAGGAATCAGTTTCTAAAAGAGATGGATGGGATAATCGATAAGAACGCTAGAACCCATGTGTACGTTATTGGCGCAACAAACAAGCCTTGGGTCTTAGATGACCCCTTCATAAGAAGGTTCCAGAAAAGGATCTACGTTCCCATTCCAGACCTTAGGGCACGTCTCGCGATGCTAACTGCGCAAACCAAAGACCTGAGACTGGCTCGCGATGTAGACCTGAACGAGTTAGCGATCAGGACCGATGGATATACTGGAAGCGACATAAGAGACATCGTTCAATCAGCACAGATAGACGTTGTTAGGGAACTATTCGAGAATACGGATCCGAATGATACAGAATCTGTTCCACGGGAGATCACTATGCGGGACTTTGAAACGGTTCTGGAAAATAGAAAACCGAGCGTTTCACCGCGGATCTTTCAGAACTATGTTAGATGGGTTGAAACGTATAAGGCGCTCTAGGAGTGACTTCATGGTGGTAACGGTCGATCCTATGGACCTAAAGATATTGGCAGAACTTGTTGAGAACGCAAAGACTACTAACGTTGATATCGGAAGGAGACTCCAAATCCACCCGAACGTAGTGGCTTACAGAATAAACAAGATGGAGCACGCTGGAATCATCAAGGAGTATACGACTGTCCTAGACTTCGATAAGCTGGGGCTCCCCGAGCAGGTGTATGTTGGAGCAAGTCTCCCTAGAAACTCAGAGAGAGATGATATCCTCACGCGGATCGCGGAGATACCGCAGACCGTCTCGATAATCAGTTCTCTCGGATCTCCTGAAAGCATGGTTTTCCTAGTAGCCAAGAATAAGGACGAGCTTGATAAGGTAATGTCAAAATTGAGAAACCTAAACCTAGAGATCAAGTACACGGGTTCGATCATCAAGACGTATCAGAATGGTAAGATGAAGAACTTCCTTACACTCCTAGCGAAAGAGAAGGATGATGAAACGAACAAAAAGAACTTGAAGGAGGCGATTGTGACTGTTTAGAGAAAAACGTTCCATCACGAAAAGGATAAAGGAAGCCGTCAGCCCAACACCCTTGAGGTACAAGATATCTACAGCTCTCTCGACGATGAGGGTACAGTCGAGAAGGATACAGAGTACGTCCAGACATCTAGAACAACGGGACAAGATGCTTCGAGAGAAATGCATCGCGGCGCTGCAGGCTAAGGACCATTCGCTTGCATCGATGTACGCGAACGAATGCGCCGAGATACGAAAGATAGCAAGGATAACACTTCATAGCGAACTCGCATTGGAACAGGTGGCCCTTAGACTTGAAACCGTTAGAGAGTTTGGCGACATAGCCTACACAATGAGCTCCGTGTCCGGCGTGGTCAGCCTACTTAAAGACAACCTTAGGAACGTAATACCCGAGGTATCTCTCAAGCTTGGCGAGGTTCAGGATTCGCTAGAGGATATGGTTGTCGAGGTAGGAGAGGCGACAGAACAATCAATCGACACCGAAGCTACAAGTGGCGAAGCGCAGCGGATATTGACCGAGGCTAACGTCATCGCGGAACAGAAGATGAAAGAGAAGTTCCCAGAACTTCCCACAATGGTAGCACCTGAAGCAAGAATCTAACCCTCCACCAATTATGTTCTCCCCAGCCTTCTCCAAACGGCGCCGCCTCGAATACTCTGGGTAGCAAACTGTCGCCACATGCACGATTTTCCTCCAGTTCTGGTCGTTGCTAGGCTGGGGTAAACGCTACCTTCCTTCACATGTAGATCAAGCATGTACCCCTCCCGCATACTCCCTCAGAAAAAGTGACTCATGGATGCCAAGGTTGCGAAAATAGTAAAGCGGTAGCTAACGACGGCTTGTATTGACCTAGGCCGGATCTTAGCCCATATCCATTTAGGGACAAGTCACAAGAGTTAATCTATTGAACCCATTGACGGGCACATTAGGTCTTGATCGCTTTGGAGCCTTATCGCGTTAGGGACATTGCTCTCGCAGAACGCGGGAGAGTCTCAATAGAATGGGCTGAGAGCCGGATGCCTGTACTAATGAATCTTCGACAGCGCTTTACTATTGAGAGGTCTTTAGCTGAGATTCAAGTTGGGGCCTGCCTTCACGTTACAAAGGAGACCGCCGTCCTCGTTGAGACGATGATTCTAGGAGGCGCAAAGGTCGCTTTATGTGGGTCAAATCCGCTTTCAACCCAAGATGATGTGGCTGCAGCGCTTGCAAGAAAAGGAGTAAACGTATTCGCATGGAAAGGCCAAAGTTCAACTGAATACTATGAGTGTATTAGAAGCGTCCTTGCCTACAAACCGCAAGTAACGTTAGATGACGGCGCAGACTTGGTTTCTACTATACATAGCGAAAGGCTCGATCTCCTTGGAGGGATATTGGGCGGGACTGAGGAGACCACTACAGGCGTTGTAAGGCTTCGTGCCATGGCAAAGGATCGAGCTCTGAAGTATCCCATAGTCGCAGTCAACGATGCTCAGAGTAAGAGCCTCTTCGACAACCCTCTGGGCACAGGCCAATCAGCTCTTGACGGGATCATAAGGGCTACGAACGTCCTTATCGCTGGAAAGAATGTAGTCGTAGTTGGATATGGAAGAGTCGGTTCAGGGATCGCTGAGAGAGCCAAAGGACATGGCGCCCACGTCATGATTGTTGAGTCTAACCCGATCAACGCTCTCAAAGCGGCCATGGCAGGTTTCAGGGTGACAACAATGAAAGACGCTGCCAGGAATGGAGACATAATCGTTACAGCGACAGGAAATATCAATGTCGTAAGGAAAGAGCATTTCTTGGAAATGAAGGACAAAACCATCTTGGCAAACGCAGGCCACTTTGATGTTGAGATCTCGAAACCAGACCTGGAAGAGGCCTCGGTCGCAAAGAGAAGACTGAGCCCCTGTATAGATCAATACGACCTGAAGAACGGTCGAAGACTGTTTCTCTTGGCGGACGGACGCCTCGTCAACCTGAGCTGTGCAGAAGGTCACCCCAGCGAGGTTATGGATCTATCCTTCTCGATACAGCTTCTCAGCGTGGAGTACCTCCTGAAGAATAAAGGGAAGCTTCCTCTAGGCGTGATCGACGTTCCCAAGGATGTAGATCTTGAGGTTGCGAGGTTGAAGCTTGAAGCGATGGGCGTTGGAGTTGAAGAGTTGACTGAGGAACAGAGGCGCTATCTGAGCTCATGGGAGATGGGTACCAGATAGCCTATTTCTCCGATGCTGCCTAGAGCTGTTTGGCCGAGTCCTCCATTCTTTTCAATATCTCTTCGACAACATCCAATGGAGTTTCCCTGAAACCACAGTTTGGATGGATGTAAGCAAGCTTTTCAAAACTGATCTTTCGAACGCCCTCACTCAGAAGTCTCACCACTTCTTCTACTGATTCTATCGAGTCGATGGTCCGTGACGCTACAGAAAGACAGCCGAATCCCAGCCTCTTTCCAGAGTTGATGAAAGCGTCGCTAGAGACCAACTTAAGATTCCTTCTTTCAACTGGTCCTCCAAATGCCAAGCTTAGAACGTCAACATTCAGTCTTGTCAAAAGATCGAAGAGTCCAGGCGTTCTTGTTAGGTCACCACAGACATGAGCGCTAAGCCTTCCTCCGCCCTTTTCCACATGCTTCAAATCCGCTATGGCCTCATTAATGACGGCTACAGCCTGGGTAGGATCCAGAAACTGTCCAGACAGTCCGGGCTCGTCTATTTGAACATAGGCGCCTAACCTCAGTAGCTCATCAATCAACGGTTGTAAAGCCGAGGCAAGATCCCTGTACAGTTCAAGATCAGCGACGCTCTTGTAGCTTTTCAGCTGAGTCATCGCGCAGGTAAAACCAAGTGTGATGGGGCCTGTCAATCCAACCTTGAGTGCGATATGCTCCATGCCCACCTCTTTGAGATACCTCCTCGCAAATGCAAAGTCTTTCAGCTTGTAGAAGTCTCCAACATGATTCGGTCGGCAAATTCGACCAACAATCCCTACTCTTCTACCACTGCGTATCAGACCTGGAATCTGCTCAAAATAGCCTATCATGTCACTTCTCTGCTCTCCGTCGGAGACTATGTCGATGTTATGTCTGAGTTGAATGTCAACCGCTTTCTTTATTGATAGTTCAAGCGAATCAGCGAAGCGAGGTAGACTTCCCACAACGGTCTTCACGATTGCGGTCCTCATTTTCTGGTCCTCCCAAAAATTGTCGGACTAGATTTCATATTCTGAGAGATTATGCTCAAACGTCTACACTTAAATCGGGACCTATCTAATAAGATCGGCACTTCGGGTGAGAAGGTGAAGGCTGCGATCTTAGCCGGCGGAGCCGGCACACGACTTTCGCCCATTACACAGTATATTCCAAAATGTTTGATCCCTATAGATGGAAGACCTTTTCTCGACTATGTCTTCGCATATCTGAAGAAGTATGGATTCAGTAATGTGGTCTTGTTACTCAGCGAAGGTGACGCCCACGCATTCGAGAATCAGTATGGCACCGGTGAAGGGGTCGGGATGAACATAGAGTACTCGATTGGTCCAAGATCCGGCACCGCAGGTGCCTTGGGTGAAGCTAGGAAATTTCTAAAGTCTACGTTTCTCGTCTACTATGGAGATGTCCTCACAGACTTCAATCTGAAAGGTATGATGGCATTTCATAAGAGGATGAGGGCTGACTGCACGTTAGCTTTGAGCAGATCGGTTCCGATCGAGTATGGGGTAGGAAGAGTCACCAAAACCGGGTGCGTAGTCTACTTTGAAGAGAAACCGGTGCTCGAAGAGTATCCGGTGAGCATGGGCATCCACATTTTCGAACCTCTGGTGCTTGACTACTGTAAGCCTGGAACCGATATAGCGAAGGATGTGATCCCTCAACTCATCAGAGATCGGTTGAAGGTTTACGGATACTGTACTCGGAAACGCCACCATGACCTAGGATCGTTTAAGCATCTTGACGAGATCAAAAGAATGTTTGAGAAGGGAGACTTCAACTGAGAAAGCGGCATATTTGACCAGACTTCAGTCCTTTATCTAAAAAAGCATATAATGCCAGATCCCACGACCGTTGGCGATTAGCCCCCCAAACTATGGAAGAGTTTTGAATGGGAAGAGATTGATGAAACCCGCGATCACGGCGATGAGGTATATCACAACGACTATTCGTGGCGGTTTCTGGTCGATGATCATGTTAGAAACCGCTATGCACAGGCTTGGAAAGGTGCTGAGAAAATAGAAGAGATACATTATTCTATGGCCTATTAATGACATGGGGTAGAACGGCAGATACGTACAAACGAACCAAACCATGGTAAACAAGGTCACGTCACTCCTCTTGATGTAGCATAGGTAGCCCGTGTATGCGATCGTAGGGATGCATAACGATATGACCGGGCCTATCTTGAACCATCGGTTGATGACCGGAATCAAGACGGGTCCCAACTCGTTCATGGCTCCTACAAAGGCGACAGACGTGTATGAACCTGTGACTGTGCTATCTGATAAGATGTTCACGTTGACTGTCAGGTAGGGTATCTTCACTTCATTCAAGAGCCATTGCCAAGGGTAGCTTTCTATCCCCTCAGGCACAAGTCTTGTGAGAGCCTTCGTATACTCGTAGATGAACGCTATATGGTCGAACGGGTTCGCGTATCCTCCCCACCATCTATCCATCACTGTTAGGAGACCAAGGCTTGAGATCCCGTAGACCAAAACAAACTTCTCAAGCCAACCTAGATGTTTCTGCCAATCAATCTTCTGTCCGGAAGATCGCGCGTTTACCAAAACCTTCACGAAATGGAATACTGCGATCGTTGCGAAACCGTATAGGCCGCCGATCTTGCATAACGTGCTCAAGGCTAGGCTCAAGGCGCTGAGAATCGGTCTTCCGTCAAAATAGAAGTAGAACCCCATCAACATGAAGGCCAGCACGAAAATGTCCAAGGTTGCGATGCGGCTATGGACGAATACGAGGTTATCGAAAGAGAAGAGGAAGACCGAGATAAGTGACAGCAGGCCATTCTTGGAGACCTTCTTTACAAGCAGATAAAATATCACGATTGACAGAGTGCCAAAGATAACGCTGGGAAGACGCCATCCCCAGCCGTTATCTCCAAGAAGAAACATCGATAGGGCTACGATTCCCTTCGCTAGAGGAGGGTGTTCATGATTCGGATCGATTCCAGGGGTCGCTCCAGGGTAGACATCCGGCTCGTGGGGCAAGCCTAGGATTATCCGGGCCACGTTCACATAGTATTTCTAGCGGATGAGTCTTTCAGCTCATCTTTCGTCGAATACTAGTGACCCAGCCGGCATGTCCAACCAGATCAGTCGAAGCACAAGGCTTACGATCAATAGGTACATGAACGCCCTATCGTACATGTTTCTCATTGGATGAAGATCTATCGCATTCTCCCAGCGTTCCCTCAAGCCTCTCATTATATGCCACTGTAATCCTTGCTCTCCTTCATTTGTATATAACAATTCTAATTGGCCTGACCGATTTTCTAACTCGATCGTTAAAATCTGACAGAGAACATCCTGCATGTCGCCACTAGACTCGGAGCCAGCTGTTATGGTTGAGCAATCTCCAGCTAACCCTGTGAAGATTGAGGAGACGCTCCACAGCCTAGAGAATTGCAGGTAAGAATGTGAGGATCCACGCCGGCAACGTGACCACAGCCCATATTCCCGGGCTCCATTGAAAGACCTTCTGACCGTCCATAACCCCGAATGGAAGAAGGTTGAAAGCCGCTAGCCACATGTTTACACTATACCCTAGATGTCCGATTTCGGACCAGATGCCTCCTGCGCTTATCAATATGAAAAATAGTGATGCAACTATCAGGTTCGCAAGTGGTCCCGAAATAGAAATGACTCCATATACTTTCTTTGAGATCCCAATGCCAAATGGACTGAACGAGGATATATACACGGCTCCGGGAGCTGCGAAGATCATGCGACCGCCTGAGGCAAATGCGAAAAGTAACGCCATAGCCAGCCCCATCCGCCAGAGCTTGAACTCGGCCCAGCATCCGTACCTTCTGGCAACGTTCCGATGCATGAGCTCGTGGCCGATGAAGCCTAATCCTAAAGTTGCCAATGAGATCGAGAAGACCTTGAGGAACTTCCCGGGATAGAGGATGGTTCCGACAGAGGCGCAGAAAGAGAGTACAAGCCAAGCTATCAACAGCTCCTTAACCTCTGAAGAGATCATTACCGGAAAGGTAGTCCTCGGAGTCCATCTCCATCTTTCAGGAGGGCTTATGGACACGGCTCTGGCCGGTCGTTTTGCAAACATTAACTCGGTACAACTGTGACTCTCAGGTAGCCTGTGATCAGCACAGAAAGGCTTCTCACAATAAGAGCATACGAACGGCATGTCAACCGTTCTATCACAATGTGCGCATTTAGTCAACCGGATCAACCTGTCGAAGGTGCTGACCCGTTGTGCAAGGGCATGCTTCAACTATTCGTTCTTGTTCTAGTTCCTTCATAATGTTGCCAACGGCTTCAATTAACCTATCGTTCCAGCTAAGATTAGTTACTCAAGCGGAATTTGGTTCGCCGACCCTTTTCATCAGTCTCTTGAAGAGTCTCTTGGTTTGGGTCGGATAGAGGATCTGGATGAAGAGGCCGAGCCAGACTAGCTGTCTTCCTGCCGCTAACCATTGCACCGGACTGGTAGCTACTAGCGGGTTTCCAAGGTTCAATTCCGGAGTGAACCAAAGTACGATGATAAGTGCATTCATGATCTCGGCGAAGTAGATTACCGCCAGCGAGATGGTTGGGATTAGAACATAGAAAGGAAGAAGCATAAGAGCCATCTGTGGCGTGACAACATAATTGCCGAAGAGCCATGCCACATTCATAAGGAATGAACGCTCTATCACGCGCGTTGCCTGAGTTTCGTACTGTTTCTTGAATGTGCCTGTGAGACCTCTGTAGACTAGGTAGAGGAGGACTGCCAGACCTACGTAATGCGCGTTCGGGTCCATCTGGTTAAAGAAGAAGATCAGCCACGAATCCTCAATCCCCCAGGCTGCGTGATACCTCCAAGTTTCAAACCACATGTCAAAGTTCGCGATTATGAACGGCATATTCAGTGCTAGGAACGTGCCTACAGAAGTGAACAGAACCTTGAACCTATCCTTCCAACTCTTCTCTTCCAACATATAGACAGGTAGTAGCATGCATGGGTAGAGTTTAGCGGATATCCCGAGGCCTAGACTCAACGCTGACTTTGTCTTCTCATGTTTCAGATAGTAGTAGATCGAAAGCGTTGCGAAGAATACAGCGATTATATCCCAGTTGTAAACTGTGAACATAAGAAAGGATGGAGCGATCAAGAAGGCTTTCCAGATCCTCTCTCTCGTGGACCCCACAAGGCCTACTATCTTGTAGAGCACTACGACTGTTCCAACGGCGAACGGATACAGTGCAGCATCCATCGCGAGCGTGTAGTAATTCATTACGACAGAGAAATCAGGCACATAGAGTCTTATGGAGGAGCATAGGTAGACCAAAACGCCGACAAGAACTGGGTATTCAAACATGAACTGGTAGTAGGGTATTTGATGCGGACCTCTTCCAATTCCCTCACGCCAGAAGACGCTGGATATGTCTGTGTAATGGTTTGGAACAACAACGGGAAGATGCTCCCAGACGCCTACGATAAAGATCATAGTAGCCGCGGCGATTATCTGAATAAGGTCGCGTGGAAACGGTTTCTCGTTTCTGTGGTGATCCTCCATTCTCTTCACGTTTTCTTATGCTACTAGCTCACAGAAACGCATGTTTTCGCATATCTGTCTGTTGGTTCTCATAGCGGATTAGAGTAGAAACAGGCTATCTCAGCCATGTATGGAACGCGTATCGTCTCAGTAAAGTTTCTCAAAACGGTTGTGTTGGATACCTGTAAGCTGTCCGAATATCGACTACGCATACGCCTAACTTTCGTATCTCTACGGCGTTGATTGATCGCTCGCTTCCAAGACTTATGGTTTAGCGAAACTTGCGGACGGGTTAATACACCTGTTTTGTATTACGAATCCTGAGTTTCAGAACACTAGAATTTTGCTCTAGGCAGAAAGATGTGATGATGCCACAAGCGAGATTAGGAGAACGAAACAGCCGATGCCGGACAGCCGACTAGAGCAGCCATAAACCGAACAGAGCCTTCCAGCGATAGGTTGAATATTTATTCCTTTTATACGGTTCTTTCTCCAAAGATTTTTGCGAACTGAGAGCTGGTCTTACTATTGAGACCAAACATTTCGATCTCTACGATTCCAGTTTTAAGCCTGTATTTCTCTTCAACAATTATTTCTCGAATAGTTTTCCGGGGGTTCTTACCGTGAGGATCAGGTATTTCCGTTTTAGAGATGATACTATTTGTCGGATCGGCAACATAGTGTTCTTCGATGATGACTGTCGTCTTAGGTTGTGCTTTAGTTGAATTCATCTGGGCAGGCTTTTCAGAGGTCTTTAGAGACTTGAATTCGCGTATTATTGAGTCGATAAGTGGTTTCTCCGATTCGATGACGAAACTAATCAATCTGTCAACAG
>CAZLVF010000022.1:13248-23105 GCA_964562925.1 uncultured Candidatus Bathyarchaeia archaeon | reverse complement strand
ATAAGCAGGAACCTATCCTTCCCACATATCCAACTTACCTACCAAGCAGCGGGACCATGCACGAAAATGTTGCTCTACGAGGTTGCCGCTTCCATACTGCACGCGGTTCCTTCCGGACAATCAGCTTACCCGCACCCCGCTGGAGCTATAGAGAAAGACCGGTTGACTCCACTTGAAATGAAGTTGACAGTGGAGTTGTCTCATGCGGGGGCAGGAATCAAAAGAAGCGACTCAAACCTGATAGTAAAAGAACTTCTGAAGAAATATGAGCCATATATTAAGAATGCTCCGAAAGGAAAGAAGTATCAAGAATGCTATGATTTGAAAACGGGTCAGCCCGGAGATGAATACTTGGGAATTTACAGCGAAGTTGGAAAAGAACTACGAGAGATAGGAGTTCCGCTCGTCTAACTTACTCCATTGACTACTCCAAGAGGCAAAAGAAACGCTTACTCTGTCGGTTGCGTGTCTCCTAAAGACCTCAGTATGTCTTTTCGGTTGTGGTGCTCCCCCCATCTACACAGAGAGTATGTCCAGTAATCCAATTTGACGCGTCGGATGCCAAAAATACAGCAGCGCTGGCTACGTCATCTGGTTGGGGAATCGTTCCACGCACCCTTGAAAGTGGCGTCCTGTTGCGTGCGTAGTCGGCATATCCCTTTCCAAGAATTCTAATCCAATTGTGGTACATCTCAGTTTCGACATCACATGGTGCAATCGCATTCACACAAATATTGTGTTTTGCCCATTCTACAGCCAATGTCTTTGTCAGAGCAATAATGCCACCCTTACTTGCACAGTAGGCGGCTTCATGTGGAACGCCTATTATGCCGTCTGTCGAGGCAAAATTGATTATTTTCCCCTTTTTCTGTTTTATCATGGAAGGAGCGACAGCTTTAGCACAGAGGAACGTACCCTTCAAATTAATAGACATAGTATCGTCCCAATCCTGTTCAGAAAGATCTTCTGCAGAGCCCTCTATTCTTGCGATACCAGCAGCGTTGACAAGGATATCGATCCTTCCAAATTCATCAAGAGTTCTGTTGACCATTGATGTGACGTCATTAGGATTGACAACATCAGTCCTGACTATCAGATTCTTCCTACCGATTTTCTCTATCTGACCTGATACGGCTTTGGCCCTATCCAAATCTCTACCAACCACCACTATGTTTGCCCCAAAATTTGCAAATCCGACAGCCACCGCCCTACCAATTCCACTTGTAGCACCAGTTACAATAGCAACCCTATCTTTGAGGTTAAAAATTTCTTGATCCATACGGTTCCATCAATTACCACGTTTTTTGCATTAATATATCTATCGTAGCCTGCGTCAAAGTTCAGAAAAGGATTGTAGTGCTACACCTATTATTGATTGGCTATGGTGTCATACCTGCTATGTGATTTGGTGACTAGGAAAAAGAGCGGCCCAAGATCAGGCCATGACTCTCGCGGCAGATCGTTTCATCAATCACCTAGAGCGGGTGTGGGAGATTCGCGCATCGATTTACGGGTGTATATAAACTTCTGTAGCAGACTTTCACCATTTGCCAAGACATTGTCTGAGCCTTATAGACTCACTCACTCAGACCCGCCATAAGTTGACGTTTAGCTGAACATGCATGTGGACTACCGGACGTTCTTGATCCTCCAAAAGACTCAGATCATTGTTGTTTTCAATCTGACAATAGGTTTTTGTTCTATTGATGTAAAGACCGGACAGAGCATAGAGGCAGCAAGGTATAATGAACTGGCTAAGGCCTTCTACGAAACAAGTAAGAGACGTGAGCGTCAAAGCCAGAAGGCAAGAGGGCAAAAGAAAGTGATTGAAAATGTTGAGTCGAATAGAACACGATTTTCTGAAGAATAGAAGCGAATTTAACGATGGCTATGAGCGTGTGTTGCTTTCTCGAATACGCCGAAAATTGAGCCAGTTTGAGAGTGAGGTACCGCTTCTTCTTGCGAATGATAGAACTAGGCCCTGGCTAGCTGGCCTTGTTTCTAGGCCCTGTAACGACGTTACGGAATTTAGCAAGGGCATAGCCAATGTGCCTGCTGGAACAAATCCTTCAAAATCAAGCAATCCCGACAGATCGGCTTTGATTTTGGAGCCCCGGCCGGGCTTCGATCCCGGGACTTACGGCTTACGAAGCCGTCGCTATCTGGTGAAGTTACGGCATCTGCCAGGCTGAGCCACCGGGGCACGAGGTTCTCACTTTGCCCAGAGGCTTAAGAATCCACTGGTGACAACTAGACTGCCTTCCACAAGAATTGCATGTGGGGCCTATTTGACGCTTGTCACGGCCTTTCTGTAAAATTCTACGGCCTACGCTGAGCTTTTGAAGCGCAAGCCTGTTCTATTCGAACCTATCTAGATCTACTTCAAACCTTGACCATAGGTGGACCGTTGTTGTCCCTCGCCAAGACTCTAGGAGAAAGAAGGATCATCCAGATCTTCATCAGGTCTTTCCGAAAAATGCCTAGGATGGCCCTGCCTTTCGGAGATGATGTTGCCGCGGTCGATATAGGCCGAGGCAAACTGGCCGTCCTCAAATCGGATATGCTTGTTGACAGGACAGATGCCCCGAAGGAAATGACACCTTGGCAGATTGGACGTAAAGCGGTCGTTGTAGCAGTAAGCGACTTTGCTTCCAAAGGTGTTAGACCAATCGCGCTCTTGACATCCGTCGGGATGCCTCGAGAACTCCCTAAAGAATCCATAGAGCAACTTGCGAGAGGACTAGAGGCTGGAGCGAGAGAATACGGCGTATGCATCGTAGGAGGAGATACTGATGAGGCTACGGACATAGTGATTGATTGTGTCGGGTTCGGACTGGCCCAAAAAGGCAAGATCATACCAAGAGCCGGAGCTAAGCCTAGCGACATCCTAGCCGTCACTGGACTGTTCGGAGATACTGCCGCCGGGCTTAGGGTCATACTCGAAAGGACAAGAGTGCCTAACGGGCTTCGAAGGCGGCTTGTGAGAAGTGTTCTCATGCCAGAAGCTCAGTTGAAAATGGGTCTAGCCTTGGCGAGAACAGGTGTTGTAACCTCCTCGATCGATTCAAGCGATGGTCTGGCTTGGTCGCTGAGCGAGCTTTCCAGAATGAGTCGGGTAGGCTTTGCTGTGGAAAATCTCCCGGTAAGCCCACTTGCAGAAAGGTTTGCTAGGATTACGAATACAGATGTGAAGGATCTCGTGCTGTACGGTGGTGAAGAGTTCAGACTCGTGGTCACGGTACGCGCTGATAGATGGAGCAAGGCCAAGAGCGCTGCGAACAGAGCCGGAGGAACACTCTACAAGATAGGCGAGACCACATTTGAGAAACGCATGATCCTAAAAACCCCAGGTTCAAGAGCAAGCAGAATAAGACCTGTCGGCTGGGAACACTTCATCGACTAATCTGTTGTACGATGACCCAAAACAAACAGATCCTCCGCAGATAGTTTTCGATCAACTCCGCGAAGGCTGAGTCTATCCTTCGAAAGTGAGTACATGAACACTTAAACGAGGCTTGGTAGGATTAAACGTGAGCGCAGATGAGTGAATGGTACCAAGATTTCGTTGACCGCGGTTACATCCCGGGCCGGAGCGACCTTCTCTGCCTCTTTCGCGTACAACCCGCGTCAGGCTTTGCAATCGAGGATGGGGCGGGGCGGGTGGCGTCTGAGTCATCAGTCGGCACTTGGACCGAGTTGACGACGATGAAACCTCGGATTCGAAAATTGATGGCTAAAGCCTATGAAATCGAGACAGACATGGTAAAGGTGGCCTACCCGATCGAACTATTCGAGCCTGGAAATATGCCTCAGATAATCAGCTCGATAGCTGGGAATATCTTCGGAATGAAGGCTATCCAGAACTTGCGGCTCGAAGACATACGCTGGCCGCAGAAACTGGCTAGATCTTTTCGAGGACCGCTGCTCGGAACCGCCGGTATTCGAAAGATATTCCGTGTCAGAGACAGGCCATTAACCGCCACGGTTCCAAAGCCCAAGTTAGGCCTGACCGCGAGAGAACACGCAAGAGTAGGCTACCACGCATGGATCGGCGGCATAGATCTCCTAAAAGATGACGAGAACCTCTCTTCTCAAAAGTTCAACAGGTTTAAGGAACGCCTGAGAGAATGCTTTAGCCTTCGAGACAAAGCTGAAAAGGAGACTGGAGAACGCAAGAGTTACCTTATCAACGTAACAGCTGAGACTCGTGAAATGCTTCGTCGAGCCAAGGCTGTTTCAGATGCGGGCGGCGAATACGTCATGGTTGACATACTCACAACCGGCTGGTCAGCTCTCCAAACACTGCGCGAGGAATGTGAAGACCTGAAGCTAGCGATCCACGCTCACCGTGCATTTCACGCCGCATTCACACGGAACCGTCTTCACGGCATGTCGATGCAAGCTGTCTCGGATGTAGCTAGACTAATCGGCGTCGATCAACTTCACATAGGTGCCGCGATAGGAAAACTCGAGTCTCCACGCGAAGAGGTAATAGCGCTAAGAGATAACCTCCAAAAGAGAACGATCGAGCCCAACCTTTCATCTCTGGGCCAAGATTGGGGAAAGGTTCGGCCGGTTCTACCAACCTGTTCTGGAGGACTCCATCCGGGACTAGTTCCAGAATTAATTGGGATGGTGGGAACAGATATTATCATACAGGCCGGAGGCGGGGTCTGGGGACATCCAGACGGAGGCAGAGCGGGCGCGACGGCTCTGAGACAGGCTATTGATGTGGCAATCAGCGGCGGCGAACTCGAAGAGGCCGCGCAAAGTCGAAAAGAACTTAGAAGAGCCTTAGAAACTTGGAGCATGTCGACTTTTAGATAGACAACTCGATGCAGCCCTGTGCTGTTATGATGGACGAGGTCCAAGCGTTCGCTCACGAACACTGTCGACAATTCACGGTTTAATACGCAGTGCTCAATTCATTATTGGTGACCGCAAATTGTTTGGGCTATGTTGACCTCAACGTGAGGGTTATACTGCTACCCACAATCTTGATGGTTCTTACGGTATTGAGAAAGAGGAAGCTACTATCTAGGCGCTGATACGCTGCGTTAAACATTATCAGTACAAACGACCATGGAATCATAGTGAGGAGCGCGAGGCGCATCTCCATCGAGGGAGCGAAAGAGGTCATCCTGATTGAAAGTGTATAGACGTGGAACATTTGATAGGCGTGTCGCTTACGGTCAACGAGATCGAAAGCTCATGTTGGTTTCGATGGGAGTGATTGATGGTTTCGAAGTTACATGCAGATCAGCTAAAGAAGCGGGGAACCTTGCTCGCGCATTCAGATCGAGATGCCCCAGAATTGAGCAGAACGAAAAAGCAAGATATAGCCTGAAAGTCAAGCTAATGGAAAAGACCATCTATGTCACTAGAAAGAGTATTCTGCCACGTTCACCGAGACCGTGATGATGACGATACTATTTCAGCATCCCCCGACATGATTCTAGAGACTCTTGCTTTGTAAAAAGGACAAGACATTGCAAAGGAGAACTGACTTATTCCAGAGTACATCGAGAAGTTCTTCCTTAAAGCGGCTGGAAAGCTAGATATCTATATATATAGAAAGAACCGAGGGACTCTACAGAATACCAAAGATACTGGCTGAGGGTTGTGAGCGCATCATCAACGTTGCACTGTTTGTAGAAGTCGTGCATCGCTGAGGTTGCCAGGTCTTCTAACGGGAAAGGGCGTTGAATTAAACCCTCAAAAGCGGACCATATCCACGATCCAAAGAGGCTAATCCAAGATTCGGAGTCGTGAAGCTACGTCAGAAAACTCTTTCATCCCCAATGCCCCACATTCTAGGGTCTATAGATGAAAGCTGGGACTACCAGCTTTGTTCTGTGATTTCAGAACGAGCCTACGCCAGAGCTTCTGCGAGGATCTTTACAGGCTTACCTTTTTTCCGTTTTATTCCATTGACAAGATCCATGAACTGTTGCTCAGTGAACGTACCTACCGCCTCGTCGCATGGGATGCCAGTCATACTCTCGATTGCCCTATCGATCTCAAGTCTCTCTTCATGAGTTGTCTCAATACCAAGTCGCTTCAACCACTCTTTCACCTTTATGGACATTACTCGTCCCTCCAACAGACATAGTGAACTCGCAATCATCATTCTTTGCGTGGATTGCTGTTCTTGAACATATCTATTAGCCTAGGGATTCTAGTTTCTTGCTGATATTCTAGGCTCTTGCACTTTCGCCGAACAAGGTATATATTCGATACTGGACACTCAAATCATCAGGATTTTCACTAGTGGTCCTGCGAACGCCAAAGCACCTTTCAACACGATGTTTTCCCTCAGTTTTGTCACACTGATTCGCGGTATCCCGTTCGGACCGTATTGGCTCACCAAGCGGTTTATCAGTTCAAGAATTAGATCGCGATTCGAAAGGGTGACGGCGCCGCTCATCGTAATGACTTCGTGGCCGTAAGTGTCTATTGTATTTGCAAAGCCTATGGCGTTGGGCCTCGTTTGATATTGTATTAGGCTATCTAGCGTCGATTGACAAGGCCCAAGTTGATATACCCGTGGTCAACTATCTCCACGCGAGGTCACTGAGGGTTATATGGAACGACCTGGACCATCGCCTCGCCTTGTAGGATTCTTCGGTTGGGTTATTGTCGCATTAGTTTTCTTGGGCGTGATCGCCTACGGTCTGTACGTTTACTTGGACTGGATGGTTTTGCAGTCTATGTACGCGTCCAAGGCGAACCTCGACTGGTTCGGGATAAACTTCTATCATAACAAGACGTTTATTGTTAGTGGAATTCTAGCTCTTCTCTTCATTAACCCTCTTCCAAGAAGAAGCCACCTTTTCGAGTGTCTTTCGGCGCTTGGAGGAGCCTTTGCGCGTATCAGGGGTGAAGAGGAGGTTGTCTCACTTGGTGGAAAGATTGTTTGGTTGATTTGGCAGGTGGTGAAGTGGGGTATCGCCTTCTCGGCAATTACGACAGTCAATGGTATACCTAGTTTTGGCAGCCTCACAATCGTTGTGGCAATGTTGGAGAGCGGCATGGGAGATTGGGGGAAGCTCTTGAGGGTTTTCATGCTCCCCTTGGTTCCTGTACCCGGGACGGAACTTGTTGCACTGGTACCTACTATGGAAGTTCAGTACCGCTTGATCCATTATGTCATAGGCGCGGTTATTCTGGTGGCTATTCTTAGGCTCATTCTCATGTTGGTGCGTGACTTTACCCGTGTCAGGACAAACGCGTGGATGAGAGACCTATTCTTGATACTATCTCTTATCGTTCTAGCAGTGATTATCGGAGCGCCCTACTGGGCCATGAACGTGGCAACACCCAACAACTACCTGATCGCTCTAGTCGTCTTTATCAGTTTTATTGCAGTGGCGTCATCATTCCAGTTCGGAATAATCAGTCGAACAATAGGGATGACACGTCGCAGGAGGTGGGCAGTCTACCTCACGGGTTTGCTATTGTTTCTGACACTAATCGTGAACCTAGGCTTTGTGGTCGGCTACTCCCTAAATTGGAACAACTACTGGACCGAGTATGAATGGAAACCCACGACCATGAAGCAGATCCACGTTACGCGATGGGTAGCAGGTCTGGGAGGAACCCTAAACGAGCCTCTCTCAAATCTCCCTGCAGGAAACACCAGCACAATACTTTCGCTGGTGAGGCAGTGGGACCACGATGCATCCTACACGAAGATGAAGAACCAGATTGGAGTGAACTGGATGCGGTTGAGCGAGTCGCATATTATCTATCTAAACGGACACGAATACTGGGCCGCCCCGACAACAATCAATTATCCAACGGAGGACTGGATCAGCCACCACCTGATATACACTCACTCTGCAAGAATCATCGTAATCGACAGTCACACCGGCGAGTACGTTAGTGTCCAAGACGCGTTTGGCGTCAAGACTGAACCGTCGATATACTACGGAGAAGAGCTGTCCGACGACGTCTATATTCATGTTCGAGGATTCAAAGAGATTGGAAACGCCTCATACACCGGAGAGCCTGACTACGTCTTGTCGGGATGGCAGAGGATGCTTTGGTTCCTCGTCAGAGAAGGGCAAGTTGGGTTTGCGTTTAGCCCTCCGCAAGATAGTATCATGATGCTGCACAAACGAGATGTTCATGAAAGGATCGAAGATGTTCTCATCTACGGGCTAGCTACAGACCGCGCGACATATCTCGTGACTGACGGGAACCGTATATACTACCTAGTCCAAGTCTACATCAACTACCCGATACACTCCGGATTCTCTGTAAGCAACTACCTCAGGTTCTTCGGAGTTGTTCTCGTCGACATCGAAGATGGACGCATGTATCCCTACGTTGTCGCCGAACCCGACGGTTTTCTCGTAGATTTCTACAGGAACTACTATCCATCTTGGAAGTCACTACCGGATTGGCTCGTGCCGCAGATGCGCTATCCCGAAGATCTGCTTGGAACACACGATAACCCCGGGCAACTCGATGTGGACTTCCGATTCCACGTTGACGATCCGTTCGTCTGGCGATCGGGATCCGACTTCTACGAACGACCTGAAGCCACAGAGGTGCTCTATGTTTTGGTGACTTCAGGAAGTCGCGCTGACTTTGTCGGTGTACAACTGGTGGAGTACCAAGCGTCTCCTGGAAGGAACCTTGCTGGACTGTACATAGCATATGGCGGCAACCACCTGGGAACGTTGGTTCTCTACAGCATATCAAACTCGACAACCCAACTTATCGGGCCATCCGCCGCCTTACAGGCACTTGAGACCGATGACTACGTCCGTCAACAGCTGACGCTTCTACCAAACTACAGACTGGGAAACATCCTTCTGTACATGATCGGAAATCGCCTCTACTACTTCATCCCGGTCTACATAAACACGGAGGTCCAAAACGCTGTAATCACAAAGATGGCGTTCATCACTGTTGTCGACGCTACAACTGGGGCCAAAGTAGCTGTTGGAGCAGACTCGTCACAGGCATACTACGCGATTTCAGGTGGGGTTCCAGTCCAGTTAGGCTACAAAGAACGTGAGAAGAAGCTGAAAGCCCTATTCACAGAGAAAGGTTACCTTCTCACCAGCCCAACTGCAATCAACGCAAACGTCGAGATCAGGACGGGTAATTTCACATACGTTGACGAGGCGCAATGGGTCGGAGCAAGCGCAACCCTCAATGATTTCATTACCGACTATTGCGAGAGATATGGCGCCTCGGAAGTCTATTATTGGAGTTCAGCGAACGGTACCTTGAACTTCGGGATACTGGTCTCAGTTGGTGGAGTTGTAAAGCTCTACTATATCGCGGCCCAGTATAGGTAGGTGTATCCGTTGGGAACCGTTCAAGAAGAATTTGACTTGTGGCTGACGAGCAAATACGCTAGCCCCTTCTGGTTCAAAAACCACAGATTCGAAAAAAGCATCACAGGCGAGATCCGGGTAGACAACGGAGTATTCAAAAGAGACGAGGCGGTCGCCTTATTCCGAATGCTGAGCTCACATAACCCACTGAACCGATTGAACGCGAACTTTGTGATCTGGGAGAGAAACGGAAGCTTGCTCGTACTGCTTTTGATCGTAGCCCTCCTACTACTCGCTCTGGTCGTCATACGGATCCGGAGATAAGCTTCGCGCAAGACCCCTACTCGTTTGACATCTGGCTTAGTTCCAGTTCTACTTTCCAGATCAACAACGCGCGACAGGAAGACGTATTCCTACAAACATTCAGACAGACTCGTTCAGAAGCTCTTGACCCACTGCTGAAGAAGTTCGCGAGCTCCTGCCTCAACACTCTTCTCATCAACTTCCTCCACCTCAGTGTGTTGAAGTCGTTGCTTCTCAACGCTTCTCGCAACATATGGTAAA
>CAZLVF010000022.1:0-13148 GCA_964562925.1 uncultured Candidatus Bathyarchaeia archaeon | reverse complement strand
CACCTCAGTGTGTTGAAGTCGTTGCTTCTCAACGCTTCTCGCAACATATGGTAAACCTCTTCTTCAAGAGTTCAGGATCACGCGGTTTCGGAACAAGAACAGTACTACGTTTGGAGTGCAAGAAAATGCGTGAAGATCCGGACAAAAATTGTGGCGGGCCCGCGGGGATTCGAACCCCGGATCCCAGGCTTTCCCCAGAAACTACCGAAGGCCTACACGACCTATTTCTCTGTGTCTTCATCCTGGCTAGACTACGGGCCCGCGAAACCTTGGATCCGCTTATGCACATTCCCTTTGACCCATATGTCTGCCTAAAAGGATTCTTGCGGCAAGAAGATGCGGCTACTGATTGAGTTTCCAGGGCCTCTTTCTACCAGGGCCTGATTTTTCATGATTAATGATCGAGCATGCATGTCGAGGAGATTGAAAAGATAGGAACGATACGTGGTCTAGGACTTGCACGGAGAACTGTCAAAGTCACGTTGATGCCTAAAATGATCCGAAACTGTTATAGACTTAGGCATGAAGCTGTAAAGTGGAGGCTTCCTGATGAAGGCGGGTTCTCGCATACTGGATCTGAAGTACAAGCTCATGACGATAGAGCTGCTCAACCTCGCCAAGAACTACTATACCTACCGTGAGTTGGCTCAGATCATAAACCTGCCCGAGACGGTGCTCAGCCGATACGTGAAGGGTCACGTTCTGCCAACGATACAGAGGGCTGAGTCGATCAACAAGACCCTTCAGAGAATTCTACGACTTGAGAACGAGCTTCAGAAGAGGATCCGTTTTGACGAGTTGGGATACTTCGACAATACTGAAATCATCTCCGACACCTTGCTTTTAGAGAGAGCCGTTCAACATGCGATCAACATATTTGCCGGAAAGAGGATTACCAAGATCGTTACAGCCGCTGTAGATGGGGTGCCCATCGCAACACTACTCGCCCATCGATTGAGCGTAGGGTTAGTCATAGCTAAGAAGAGCAGAGAGGTAGGGGTTAGAGAGTTCATAGAAGAGGTCTATATCCCATCAAAGACCGCTGTGATGATGAGCCTCTACGTTCCACGAGACTCCCTCAGGAAAGGGGACTGCATCTTAATCGTGGACGATGTCATAGACAGCGGAGAGACCCAACGTGCAATGATCAAGATCGCCCAGAAAGCCAAGGCTGAGGTAACAGGCATATTCGCTCTGATCTCTATCGGGGAGGAATGGAAGAGTAGAATAGAGCAGGTTGCTAAGTGCCCCGTTGAGATTGTGCTCGAAATCAAGAAGAAGCCTTCGACTCTTTAAGGGCGCATCGTCCTGCTGAACATCTTTCTTATGTTTCTTCTGTAAGGCGGACGGATGATACCCGTCTCGGTTATTATAGCATCTATTAAGTCAGGGGTTGTTATGTCGAAGGCCGGGTTTCGCACGGGAACGTTCCTAGGAGCCAGAAGGTGCGAGCCGATCTTTCTCACTTCCATTGGGTCACGCTGCTCGATCTCAACCTCCTCTAAACGAGTTGTGAGATCAAATGAAGAGACGGGAGCGGCAACATAGAACGGTACATCGTAATGATCCGCGACTATCGCAATCGTGGACGTACCAATCTTGTTGAAGATATGACCTGTCGCCAAGATCCTGTCCGCTCCAACCAGTACCTTATCGATCAGCCCGCTTCCCACATGGTATCCAACCGCACTGTCTGCTATGAGCGTCACAGGTATCCTGTCTACGCTCAGCTCGAAAGCTGTCAGTCTGGCTCCCTGCATCTTCGGCCGGGTTTCGGTTGCGAATATCTTGATCCGCTTTCCCTGTTCAGTAGCCGCTCGTACCACTCCAAGCGCTGTACCGTAGCCTACCGTTGCAAGCGCTCCCGCATTCCGCTGATCTCAATCTAGGAGATCAATTGCAGTGCGTGAGCACAACGTCTCCATCGCTGAGTAGAACGGCTCCATTCCTGCCTAGAGTTCTATTTGTCTCAAAGTCTTCATTAGCCATCCTCTTGGCTTCTTCGACCACGGCTGAAACGATTGAATGAAGCTTTCCTTCCTTAGATCTGGCTACGTTCAGGATCCTTCTAGTTGCCCACGTAAGATTTACAGCGGTCGGCCTGGTTTTGTCGAGATCCTTCTTTGCAAGTTGTATGTCTCGTAGAAGTCCGTTACTAGTCGTTGCTTTGCTCGCCATAGCAGCCAAGGCCATCCCCATGGCTCCTGCAACGCCAATGGCGGGAGCTCCTCTCACAACCATGCTTTTGATCGCATCAGCGATCTCGGTGTATTTCCTACACTCGACGTAGCTCAGTCTTTCAGGAAGCTTAGACTGGTCTATCAAGCGTACTCTGTCATTCTCCCAGGCAACAGTCCTCAACGTGTAGAAGTCTGTCATGGAATGCACCTACTAGAATGATCGCTGATATGCAAGTTAAGTCTAGTGCCCCAAGCTTCGAATCTAAGATAATGTACAGGAATCTCGGAAATGGCTATTATGATACCATTTTATCAACCTCAACGAACCCTTACTTGGTCGGCTGATTAGCATGGCGATGCAGGCCGAGATCTTCAAAGCCCTCTATAAGGATGGGAAAGTCTACATACCTCTCTCCCCATCGCTCAGAGAACTGCGTGAGAGAGGGTTCGGATACCTACGGAAAAGGAAGCTTATTCTCTCCCCATTTGACGCCTTCTACCTTGTCGAGAAAGAGCGAATCAAAGTTTCAGATGCTAGAACATCAAGTCAAGTAGAGCTTCGAGACCTCGTAGATAAGCTATCCGCTGGAAAGGCTGAGACCTGGATAAAGTACCTGATCTATCGTGATCTGAGAGATAGAGGATACATAGTGAGAGAATCCGAGCAAGCGGACTTTGAGGTCCACGGTAAAGGAGCCATGAGAAGGTTGGTATCGATAATATATGAAGGACGTGAGGCAAGCCTAAAGAAACTTGGCAAATACCTCAAAGTAGCCAGAAGAGAGAAGAAAGAGCTGATACTTGCCGTTATCGATAGGAGGACCGACATAGTCTACTACTCACTCAACTCACTCACCCTAGACATGTGACAAAGCAAAACTGCCTGACTGGAGGGAAACGAAGCCATTGTCAGAACGAACCTTCTCCGTGCCAAGAGGGATGAGAGATTTCGACGCTCAAGAGATGGCGAAGAGACTTTGGCTGAACGAGAAGATTGTTAGCGTAATGGAGAGATGTGGTTTCCAGATAGTGGAACCCACATCTATCGAGAACCTGGAGACACTGGAAGCAAAGAGTGGACCCGAAATCAAGGATGAGATCTATTATTTTGCTGATAAGGCAGGAAGGAACCTAGGGCTAAGGTTCGACCTGACCGTTGGAATGACAAGGATGATAGTCAATAGACCCGACCTCCCCGAGCCCATAAAGATCTGTGCGCTCTCAGGGATGTGGAGGTATGATGAACCGCAGTTTGCACGGTACAGGCATTTCTACCAATGGGACGCAGAGGTATATGGAACGATAGAACAGGAAGCCGATGCTGAAGTAATAGCACTAGGAATGGATATTTTAGAAAGCGTTGAGCTTCGAGACTACGAGGTCCGAGTTAGCAATAGGAAGTTTGCAGAGGGATTCCTGAGACAGTTAGGCGTCACGGGCGAAGAGCGGATAGAACAGGCGATTAGAACTATTGACAAGTACAGGAAGATATCCGCCGACGAATTTGAGGACGAATTCCGCAAGATAGGGTTGTCAGATGACCTACTGCTAAAGACAAGCGAGATAATCTCCCTGAAGGGACCCGCTGACCGTGTCCTCGCCAGCATCCCAAACGAGTATACGAAGAGTGAAATGAGCTCTAAAGGTCATAAGGAACTTTCCAGACTTTTCGATCTTCTGGAAGATTTTGGCAAATTAGAAAAATGTGTCATCGACCTCAGCGTCGTCAGAGGAATAGGGTACTATGATGGCATAGTCTTCGAAGCCTACGATAAAGGCGGGGAAGATGTCGGAGCCATATTTGGCGGCGGGAGGTATGACAAACTTTGTGGACTATACGGAAGAAGAGAGGTTCCTGCCACGGGCGTGGCAGGTGGCATCGAGAGGCTTATGATATCTCTAGAGAGAGCTTCACTTTTCCCAGAGCTCACTCAAGGACCGAAAGTCTTCGCCACGGCAGTTGATGAGCAGAGCCGACCCAAGGTCGTAAAGCTCGTAACGGAGCTAAGGAAGAAAGGGATACCCTGCGATTTCGACATGAAAGGAAGAACCCTCAAGAAACAGCTTGAGTACGCTGATTCCATGAAGATTCCGATAGCAGTCATTTTAGGACCGAGGGAGATAGAGAGGGGCGTCGTAAAGATCAGAACCATGAAGACCCATGTTGAAACTGAAGTTAGGATGGATGAGCTGGCCGAGGAGGTGGAGCGGAGACTTCAATAGTAGACAAGCTTGTTCGATCTGCTTTGAAGAAACTACCTCTCAATGTTGTCAAGCGTCTGTCTAAGGAAGATCTTCAGAGTTTCTTTTCTGCAACGCTCGCACATCTCCAGTTTCTCGCTCTTCCGGAGACGTCTCCCACACCTGACACAGGCTCTCATGTAACCGACCAGATCAGATTATGTAGTGATATTGCAAACTAGTAGTTTCTTCTTGAAAATAACTCTTTGTCCAACCGATCATTCTGACAAGAACAAATGTTTTAATCGCCGTGGAAAACGATCAATGTTTAGGGCCCGTAGCTCAGTATGGATGGAGCGGCAGAATTCAACCGCAGCCGACCCTCCTAAGTGAGAACGGACAAAGCTGTAGAGTGTAACAAACACGCAGAGGTCCGGGGTTCGAATCCCCGCGGGCCCGCCACATTACTTAAGCCGGTCGCAGCTGCTAAGGTCATCTAGAAGTTACGTTGACAACAAGAGATGGATGAAAACGAAAGCCATCACCCGGGCTCCGATTCTTTTGTTGTGTCTGCCGTTGGAGATGAGGCTTGTCATCTTCTATGCCTTTTCAGTCATAGGCGTTCGATCCTACTTTGTAACCCACATGGACGTGATCCGGTCCCATCGAGTTGTCTCGTCTGGCTCGAATTATTGGAATCCAGCGTCTGCGCTCATTTCGATCAACTCGTATACTCGTCAATCATAACCAGTTCGGATTCGATGCTTCCATCATCTTGCTTGAGTCGTTGAGGCTTTGGCTTCTCTGATGTTCCGTATTCGACTTGGGGGGACTCTTCTGCAGGTTTTCTCGGACCTTGTTCTTCGCTTGGAACTTTAAGCGTGTCCTCGTCTATCCTTTCAGGTCTAGGCCAAGGCTTTTTTCCGTGATGGTCGTGTTGCGGGCTATGGCTTCCAGTAGTTTCGTTGCGGTCTGAGCAAACTTGAGTCTCGCTATGCGCTCAGCCTGATCCCTCAAACAACATCTAAATATGCTTGCGTAATAGAACGTGTGTGCTGATTAAGATGGTTCGTCGCACCTTCACGGTTCGTCTAGAGAGGGACGAGGAATCCGGCTACTACGCGGCTCGATGCGTCGGGTTGCCGGAAGCTATCAGCCAAGGGAAGACCAAGGAAGAGGCTCTCGCCAATCTGAGAGAAGCTATTGAAGAGTATGAGTCCGGATTTTGCCACCTCGGACCTTAATGCATGTTCACACTAGTCAAGAGGTCTCTTTCGGGTTTTCGTCCGTCTGTCGATTCCAATGAGTTCAGTCCAGATCCCATCAGGATCTTTTATGAAGGCCAATCTGTATCTGTCCTCAGAGAAGGGTTCGACCGCTTTCTTCGCTCCTTTCGCCAACAATCTCTTGTAGGTTTTGTCTACATCTCTGACCCAAAAGGCCAAGTGGTCCAGTTCGCTTCCCTGTTTGTATCTCTCGTGGAACTTCGTTCCAGGCGGGTAGTAGTTCAATTCGAGCTTCTGAACGGATCGAGGACCCTTTAGAGTCACATAGATTCCTCCATGCATCATTCTTCCTTTGCCTATCTGTTTCAAATCTAAGACTCGCGTATAGAACCGTAATGAACGCTGAAGGTCGCGGACCCGGATGCCTGTGTAAGTGAAGATCATATCTCCTCAAACAATCGTTCGTCTTGCGCTATTTAACGTTAAACATAAAGGCTAGAACTGAAGTCGATTGTCTTGTCAGCTTTTCCAATCATGAGTTTCCAGGCATTGCTAATATAAGCTGACAGCCATTTAATGCTCTTTTGAGATGGATTTTGTAGAAAGGCTTGGCTTTACTGTAAACCGAAAGCTACGGGTTGCAGCGCTTACGGGTGCAGGTATTTCCATTGAGAGCGGGGTACCGATCTTCAGGGGCAAAGGCTCAATGTGGGAGATTCCTGAAGCGAAGAGGCTTGCAAGCAGAACTGGACCACCTTGGAACACAAAGGAAACATGGGAGTTTTATGAATGGAGGAGAAAACTCGTAAGTAAATGTAAACCTAACGCAGCTCATTATACGCTTGTTGAAATGGAGAAGTATTTCGAAGATTTCTACCTGATAACTCAGAATGTCGACGGCCTCCATTCCAGAGCCGGCAGCAAAGATGTTCTTGAGCTTCATGGAAACATGTGGAAGGGAAGATGTATGAGATGTAAAAGAATCATTGATCTACCTGACATGCCTCTGCCGAAGTTGCCACCACCCTGTATATGTGGCTACGCTCTACGTCCTCATGTTGTACAATTTGGTGAGCCTATAGATCCCGTCGTCTTAGGCGCGGCCTTTGCTGCCAGTAAGCAGGCACAACTATTCTTGGTCATAGGAACGTCCGGCGTGGTCTCTCCAGCATCTCAAATGCCATCGCTGGCACTTGAAAATGGAGCAGAGGTTGTTGAGTTCAACCCTAACCCAACAGTCTTAACACCTTACATGAGTTTTTCAGTTAGAAAGAAAGTTGCAGAGGCTCTTCCTTTATTCTGGAAGGAACTCCTTGCTCACGCTGCCTCGTCCTAGAAGTCACGTATCGAGTAGAAATTGGAATTGTAAGGGACCTACGCATGTGCCTTCAGGGACGGCCTATGATCCTTTCACATTCATTGGATTGAGCAGACTATCTTGATTCCGGTCTCGTGATTCTCAAGATGAAAGCCCTCTTCTCAGGCGACCAGGTTCCACCATGCTTCTTGACCACTTCACTTACTGCTCTGAAATCCTCGAATCTCAGCCACTGCTTCACTCTCATGGTTATAGGCTCCTTCTCAAGATCGATATCTAGCAGCCTAGCTCTCTCGCCGAGATCCGATATTAGAGCCTGGTAAGTCGGTTCAGGCGTAGGCGCGGATACCTGTCTCGAGATAGCGTTCTTAACTTCGTTAACTGAGGCTTCGAGATCAGACAATCTCTTTGAGAGGCCGGACTCTTCTAGGAGCCTTGCTGAGAGCTCCCTAATGAGTCTCTCCAGCTCTTCTCTGGTGAGAACCTCAACTGGCATTGTTGTCTTCGCCGTTTCATAACTGAGACTCATGACATCTGTTAAGTTTTTCTCGGTATAATATGTCTGGGCCAAGTTACAAACGACTGGCGTTTTGAATGAGTAGTTAGATACAAGCCCGAGGCTAGGAAAACACTCAAAGGACAGTTTCGCTTATATGCGAAAATCGATCTGCCTCCGGGTGGATATGGTTGGTTGACATCAATTGGCTTGGGCATGCATGCTTCCTGCTGAAGGACAAGATGAGAAGCCTCATCTTCGATCCCTTCAGGGGCGTTGGACTGCCTGAACCGAAAGTTAAGGCCGACATAATACTCTGCTCACATAGTCACTCCGACCATAACAACGCGGGGGCTGTCAGACATGAGAAGAGTCTGATTCTGGAAGAGTTCACGGGAACGAGACAGATAGACGGCATACCCGTCAAAGGTGTAGCCACCTTTCATGACGATGCCCAGGGTAGAAAGAGAGGAAGAAACTCGGTCTATGTCGTAGTCTTAGATAAGATCGTCTTCTGCCATCTAGGAGATCTGGGCCAAGATTTGTCTCCGTTACAGATAAGTGGGATAGGATCGGTTGATGTCCTGTTCCTTCCAGTCGGAGGTTTCTACACAATCGGCCCTAGCGACGCCCGGAGTGTCATGGAATCTCTGAAGCCACGGATAACCGTTCCGATGCACTATCGACTACCTGGAATGTCAGCCAATTTCGACGCTCTGGGCACCGTGGACGACTTCCTCAGGAAAGATGACAACATCAAGAGGCTCGACGGTTCAAGTTTCGCAATCAGCAAAGCAGATCTTCCAGAAAAGAAAATAATTATCGTACCGAAGTTGGTTTGACCGCGAAAATCAGTTGCTAGGTTCCTTTCTCTGTTTCTTTTATTGCTTCTTCAACTATCGGTAACGCTGCGTCGATGAGTTCCTTTGTAATTGTGAGTGGTGGTGCTATTCTAAGTGTTGACGTACCAGCCGTAATGATCGCAACGCCCTTCTTCCATGATCGGGTAATTATCTCTTGGGCCGCCTTTTCAGCTGGCTCTTTACTCTTTCGATCTTTAACAAGTTCAACCCCAATCATCAATCCTTTTCCCCTTATGTCCCCGATCATTTCGTAGTCTTCGCCGAGCTCTCTGAATCTCTTCAACACGTATTCGCCTTGTCTCGACGCGTTTTCCACTAGTTTCTCTTGCTTGATCGTTTCGATCGTGGCTAGCGAAGCTGCGCAGCTAACTGGATTTCCGCCGAAGGTGGAGCCGTGAGCTCCCCAACACCAATCCATGACTTCGGATCTTGCAACCATCACGCCTAGAGGGAGGCCGGAAGCTATCCCCTTCGCTATGCAAACAATGTCTGGTACAGTTTCCCAATTTTCGATTGCGAACCATTTTCCTGTTCTTCCGGTGCCCGCTTGAACCTCATCGTCTATGAGGAGAAGATCGTATTTGTCTGCAAGTTTTAGTCTCTGAAAATATTCAGTTGGAGGCACAATATAGCCGCCCTCTCCTTGGATAGGTTCAAACAAGATTCCGGCAGTTTCACTCGGTGGGACATATTTCCTAAAAAGCATCTCTTCGACGAATTCTATGCACCAGTAATCGCATTCTGGATACGCAAGCTTGAACGGGCAACGGTAACAATAAGGATACGGAATATGGGTGACGCCCGGAACTAGGGGAAGGAACCGTTCTCTCTGAACAGGTTTGCTTGCTGTGAAGCTTAGAGCACCATAGGTTCTGCCGTGAAATCCCCCAATGTAACCCAACATTATTTGTCTCCTAGTATGCCACCTTGCGGTCTTGAACGCCGCTTCCACCGCTTCCGTCCCACTGTTCCCGTACCAGACTCTCTTTCCAAAAATTCCTGGCGTAATCTCTTGGATTCTTTCCGCTAATTCGATAGCCGGTTCATAATAGAAGTCAGTGAGCGAGTAGTGGGAGAGCATCTCCGCCTGCTTCTTAATGGCTTCAACAACTTTAGGATGGCAGCTCCCCACAGGCAGACATGCAATGCCAGCATTCAAATCAATGTACTTGTTTCCGTCAACATCTGTAATTATGCATCCCTTCCCTTCCTTAGCTACCAAAGGATAGTATCGGACATAAGATGGCGAAATGATTCGCTCATCTCTAGCTAAGATCTTCTTGGCTCTCATCCCTGGGGGAGTTTCCTTTACATAGGGGATTGTTTCTTTCTCGCCTGCCAACTAGATCGCCTGGGCTGGCTTGTCTTTCGCCTTTAGAAACTTATATGTGTGATATCAAAAGGAAGCGTCGCGTGTTCGTTTAGGAACAGAACAGCACTTATTACTGCTGACAAAGATACGTCCCCCAATTAACTCATCTCATTCAAGATACTAGGGGAACCGATAGAATATGACGGAATCCATATTCTACGTGAATGGTCGGTTTGTAACGGAGAGTCAAGCTTCGATACGTGTCTCCGACCTAGGCCTTCTAAGAGCCTACGGCGTCTTCGACTTTATGATAACCTATAACCGTGAACCCTTCAGGCTCAGGGACCACCTACAAAGGCTACAGAACTCCGCTAGGATGATCGAGCTCGACCTCCCTTGGAGGAGGAAGGAGCTGGAAGAGCTTGTCTACAAGACATTGGACAGGAACCCTGAAGGAGAGAAAGGCATAAGAATCATAGCCACAGGCGGCGAAACCCCAGACTCCTTCACCTCAACAGGCAAACCAAGCCTCATAATTATCATCAAACCGGCTAAGGTATATCCAAGAGAGTTCTTTACAGAAGGCGTCAAGGTTATCACGTTCCCGGGCAGGAGAGAGATCGCTGAGGCAAAAACTATAAACTACATCCACGCCATCCGTGCCTTGAAACGAGCTAGACGAGAAAACGCCGAAGAAGCAGTATACTCACACAACGGCTTCCTATACGAATGCATGGTCTGCAGTTTCTTCGCTGTAAAGGATGGTACAATCATCACTGCTGGAAAAGAAGTACTGGATGGAATAACGAGGAGAACCGTCCTAGAACTGGCCAAGGGAAAGATTCCGGTCGATTACAGACTCGTTGAGGTTTCAGAGATCCCATCATTAGACGAGACCTTTCTAACATCATCAGGCCACGAGGTTGTCCCTATCGTTACCATCGACCAGACGAAGATAGGAAGCGGCAAGCCGGGGCCCCTAACTAAAGAGGTTATGAAACTCTTCGACGAACATACTGGTAAAAGGTAAACCCTCATCTTGTTGGTGATGCTCAGTGGACAGACCGGTTAGAGTGGCTCTCTTCGGTGTAGGGGCAGTCTCAAGTCTGATAGCAAAAGCTCTACTTCAAAAGAAGGGTGTTGAGATAGTCGCGGCGATAGATGTAGCCCACGATAAAGTTGGAAGAGACTTAGCAGATGTACTCGGCCTGCCACACAAGCTGAATCTGGTTGTGGCCAAGGATGTGAAGGAAGCTTTCTCCAGAGCCAAACCTGACATAGTTGTTCACGCAACATCTTCAAGCCTTGAGCAGGTACATCGGCAGATAAGCGCATGTCTCAAGGAAGCGGTCAACATAGTCTCTACATGTGAGGAGTTGGCATACCCTTACTTGAAGAATAGAGCGATCGCTGAAGACTTGGACAGGCTTGCTAAACAATATAAGGTCTCGGTCCTAGGCACAGGCATAAACCCTGGCTTTTTGATGGACACGTTGCCAATAACTGTAACAGGATCGTGCTTGGAAGTAAAGCGGATAAAGGTTACACGGATGATGAACTCCGGTAAGAGGAGAATACCATACCAGAAGAAAGTTGGAACAGGCCTAACTGAGGAAGAGTTTAGAGAAAAGACTAGCAGAAAAGAGATTTCGGGGCATGTTGGTTTGGACGTATCCATCGCTATGATAGCCGATTCTCTCGGTTGGAAGCTAGACGAGATAGTTGAAGTATCTCCGGAGCCTATTCTAGCTGAGAAAATCCTTGAAACGACTTACACGACCGTCGAGAAAGGATGCGTATCCGGATTGAAGAGTATGGCTTACGGCGTGATAAACGGTGAAAAAATCATACAACTCGAATTCGTATCCCATGCGGGGGTAGAAGAAGAGTACGATTTAATTGAGGTGGATGGGTTGCCCAACATAAGATTGAAGATCGAAGGTGGAGTCCACGGCGATGTGGGAACGGTAGCCATGATCATAAACTCAATACCCAAAGTGATGAACGCTTCGCCAGGCCTGCATACGATGAATCACCTGCCTATACCGTCAGCCACACCAGCTGAACTGAACGTATACGCTAAACCATAGAATGAAGAAAAGACGTAGGCAAACCGTGACAAAATACTAGCTGGATCCAACGAACACGGCCAGCTTCAGGATGCGACGGCCCCTTAGTCATGAGCAGAGCATCTTCCGACGACACTCTTCAATCAAACGTTTCGCTTGCCAGTTAGGTCTCCGTCCAACTCTGCAAAGTTTGCAAAGCTTGAAGTGGTTTATCGTCGCAGCCCGAGAAATCGTTATAGAAACTTCAAACGCTTAAAGGTGATTAACATAATGGTTAACTCAGTCCAAGGGGAGCAGTTTCAATGGCCCAGAGAAGAATCGCTAGAGCGCTTCTAAGCGTTTTTGATAAGAACGGTATAGTCGAGTTTGCCAGGGAGCTTGAGGGCTTGGGCGTTGATCTCCTTTCGACCGGTGGAACAGCGAAGATGCTTATGGATAATGGCGTAACGGTAGGGGAGATCTCTGATTATACCGGTTTTCCAGAACTGCTGGGCGGACGTGTCAAGTCTCTTCATCCGAAGGTTCATGCCGGCGTACTATTTCGTAGAGGAAACCTTAGTGATGAACAGTCTATAGAAGCTCAAAGGGTCTTGCCCATTGATCTCGTTGCAGTCAACCTCTACCCCTTCGAAAAAGTGGCCAGCGAGACCCCGAGAGATAGTGAAGAAATCTTGGAGAACATAGACATAGGTGGGCCGGCGCTGATTCGAGCCGCGGCCAAGAACTACGTGCATGTAGCTGTCTTAATCGACCCAAGAGATTACGATCCAGTCTTGGAAGAGTTAAAGACCCGTGGTTGTAGCCTCTCTTCCGAGACGCGACTTCGACTGGCGGAGAAGGCGTTCAAGACAACCGCGGACTACGACGCTGCTGTCCATAGCTACTTCGAAGCTCTGGGTGGAACGAAGGCGACGACCGAAGTTTTCCCAGGAAGGATTCTGTTAGGGTTCGAGAAGATTCGCGATCTAAGGTACGGTGAGAACCCGCACCAGAAGGCGGCTGTGTACAGAGACATCAGTGCGAGAGCATGCATAGCTGACTCTAAGATCCTTAGCGGCAAGAAAGAGCTGAGTTACACGAATATCTTGGACGCTGACTTTGCGTTCAACCTAATCAAGGAGTTCGAAGACGAGACAGCGACTGTCATAGTTAAGCATGCCAACCCATGTGGTGGAGCGGTTGGTGATACTCTTTTGGAGTCATGCAAGAAGGCGTTTCAAACGGATCCGGTCTCCGCGTTTGGAGGTGTCTACGCATTTAGTAGAGATGTTGACTTGGACACGGCCAAGATGCTTTCAGACAAGTTTATCGAAGTCATCATCGCGCCCGGATACACGAACGAGGTTTTGGAGGTCCTCTCGAAAAAGCAGAACCGACGGATACTCGATAGCACGGAACTTGTGAAGGCTAGCCTTTCGAGACGGCTGGCGACGAAGAGTTTCAAATCAGTACTTGGTGGAATGCTGTACCAGGAGAGCGATGATATTCTGCTTGACGAGAGCC
>CAZLVF010000021.1:12747-23885 GCA_964562925.1 uncultured Candidatus Bathyarchaeia archaeon | reverse complement strand
CGGGTTCGCAGCATTCTATACTATAGCAGGCTCTTTGGGTGAACTGCTAGCCATATGAGCAGACATACTCTTTCTCACAGTCTCAGGGAACTGCACACTGGTAGGCTTCTTGACTCTGACTCTCTCTATCCAACCACGGCTATCACGGTCGTGCAAGAATCATCAACAATGCCAGTGTTGTTGGCTGCATGGCTCCGTGACGAAGAAACCAGACACACTTCCAAGCTTGCTAATGAAAATTTCTTAATAGAAGCTAGTTTACTACAGATGATTGTGAGTTGAACGGTAGCGTTGGCAGAGGCCTAGCATGAGCGTGGCTTTGGCAATGGAATTGGATGATACTGACAGAACGATCTTGAATAAACTACAGGAAGACGCACGGAGATCATTCAAGGAGATAGCTAAGGAAGTGAATGTGAGCGAAGCAACGGTCTTTGTCAGGGTTAAGAAGCTGTTGAAGAATGGTGTGATCAAGGCCTTCAAGGCCATCGTCGATCCGAGAATGGTTGGAAAAGATACATTAGCCTTCGTTATGCTAAGAGCAAACCCCAACGTCTACACAAAGGTTCTTCCGATCCTGATGAGTATGGACGACATATACGAGATATATGATGTGACCGGCGCATACTACGCTATACTGAAGATTCGAACAAAAAGCACCGAAGACCTCGCCACAATAATCGACAAAATCGGAATGATCGAGGGTATAACCGGAACCGAGACCTGCGTAGTCTTAAGAAGTATCAAGGAAGAGTTGACCGTCAAGGTATAACAAGAAGGCGTCTTCCAGGTTCTCTTGAGATTACTATACATATAGACTTTCTGAGGCTCTATATGCGCTACATGGTCCTGAGACTCCTAGTTCTTCTGACCAAGTAAGCAAACGATCGAGCACAGTCCCTTGAGCAAAATACGCGGTCCTTATCTCCGCAGAACTCTCTTCCACATCTCTTGCAGCTATGTCTCACGGGACCCACGTAGGATCGAGAACCAGAAACGGCTGAGATAAACTCTAACCTGTGCTACAGAACTACAGGACTGCAAAGAAGACGGCACAGAAGCGCGCTTTTCACGTCCTTGGCAGGACATCACGAAAATTGACTGGGCTCTGTTCTGGTTTCATCGATCATAGAGTTCTCCAATACCAGCTATCATCATCGCCCAATAAGACTGCTGCGAGTGAAACGCTTAAACCTATTGCTAGGCAGATTAGCGATGTACTTGCGTCTAACGTCGAAGCGAGAGTATTGAGATTCTTTTAGGAGTTCTCCGAGGATTTTAGTGCCAGCTTCGATTCTGTTCTGGCTTGATTCGAAACGTTATGGTTGGTACCTATCACTACAAGAGTGGGATCCCATGTTCTTCTCACAATTGCAGTCTCTCACTTTCTGTCTTGCGGTTTTCCTCAAGGTTGACGCTGAATAACTCTTGGCGTTCACGAGACAACACGCGATAATGTATTCGAGCCTTAGGACTGAGTACACCCTCATCAACTACTAGTATCTGGATCGCTTAGTTCGAGGAAGGTTCTCACGAGAACAAGGAGTATCTCGATCTTTCTCATGGAAAAAGAGGTAGAACATGAATATAGCCGATCCATACAAAAAACCACATAGATAGAAAGGCATCGACAGTGAGACGTTCTGCATAAGGTAACCTCCAATCGTAGGCGTTGCCGAGTTAGGAGCATTCCATGATATTGCCATTACCCCTGACAGGGTGGCGCGTTCGTCGGCGTCGATTAGCCCTAGGATGAATGAGTCAACCAAAGGGGCAACCATATTCATCAGTAGCCCTCTGACTATGTAGAGCAACGCTACCACCAAGTAACTTTCAACCATTGGGATTAAAACGAGCAGCCCGGTTGCAATAGCCTGAGAGTAGACGATAGTTCGCATAGTCCCGAAAGAATCAGCTAACCTAGGCGCAAGAAGAAGCGAGAACATCAATATAGCGTTCGCTACGACATAGAGGGGAGCAAGTACAGTTTCATCAACGCCAAACCGCATGTAGAACCAGTAGGAGAATAGTGGAATAACGAACCCAGCACCAAATCCGATCATCGCATTGACTATACCCATCTTGGTGATTGCTCGTAGCGACTTTCGCGGAAGAAAGCCACGTTTACTTATTGAAATGGAGTCTCTCTTTGCCGCTAGAAATACCGGTATCGCCAGAAAAGCCAATAATCCCGGCAAGTAGATCACCGGCCTATACGAGTCCAGTTCATGAAATCCAAACCCTTCTCTCAAGAAAGGTGGGAACCATCCTGCTATTGAGGAAACTATGAAGCCGAGTGAAATCATGGCCGCAGATAAGCTGAAGACTTCTTTCCTTTTCTCAACGGCGGTGACATCGACCATCCAAGCATAGATAGAAGCGAAGACCATTCCGTTTCCTATTCCTGCGACTAGACCAGCAACCAAGAGATGCACAAAACATGATAGTACTCCAAATGCGAGAAACGACGCTCCTGAAAGTAGAGCTCCCATCAGGACAAAGATTTTCTTGCCGTACTTGTCTGCTATCATGCCAAAAGGAAGAGCTGTCAAAGCCGATGTCAATTGACCTGCGGTAATTATCGAACCGATTTGCATCCCGTCCAAACCTAGTTTTGCAAAATATAGTGGCAAGATCAATTGGGTAGTTCCCATCTGAAAAAATAGAAGTGTTTGGCCTATGATAAGCAACTTGACATCTCGACCAAGGCCGTTGTAGTATGATAACATCTTTCAGATCATCTTAACAGTAGTGATAGGAGCAAGTCATATTGGAACTTTTCAGAGCATAGGTTCTTCCTAGGTTACTATCAAAACTTCAATGGGCGTAAACGCATCCTAGTCATTTACTTCAAGAGGCGTCTCCAAGAAAAAGATTGGGTCGAGCCATTACTGCAACTTCGCGAGTTGCAAGTGAAAACTTATGGTAGAATGAAGCTCGTTGATGGCTTTCTAGTAATCAAGCTACACTTGATATTAAAATGGCGAGTGTTGGGATGACTCCAAGAAATGTTGGAGCGGATATGCCTCCCACATACCTCTTTCCAAAAGCAATCCTTAGGTTAATCAGGTAACCGACGACAATAAGAGCAATGGTCAACACAAAGATGTCAGCCGTGAAGTGAGCGTACACATGCGCAGGTAAGGACGAGTTGAACATAAAGTCTCCAATTCCTGTCTCGAGTGCATCCGACTTGTAGGCAAACCTTCGCATCGCCGACTCCTTTAGAGGATCTCCAATGATACTTGCCATCAGTTGTGAGCGAGTGATGAGTAGATCGTATGCCGCAACAATGACAAGAACAACTACCAGCGTAATTGAGGAAAGCCCGATTCCAATGAATCCAGCAATAACCGATCCATAGATGACATATACGATGTTCCGCGTCCTTCTACTAATGGAACCTGTGACGATGAATATGACTGAGAAGATGGATATGTACAATGATGAGACAATAATCAATGCGACAGCGGTTGCATTCGTCTGCTTGGCTACGCCCAGAAGTATCGCCTCACTCACAATGACAACGAGTACACCAACTGTGGGACCGAATATAGCTCCTAGAATAAGCCTCGCTTCGAATTCCCTATTTTTAATAAGTAGAGTGTAAAGAAGGGTTGTTCCGGACACCCCGAGCAAGGCCAAGACAATCGCCATTCCAGCTTCTCGTAAACCGCCGAAGAACGAGTTGCTCGTGAAATGGGCCTCTCCGGAAATAGAGAAAAGATAAGCAAAACTCAAGGCAATCGCCATCGAACAGAACACCAGTACAAGATAGTCCTTGTTCAACCATGGGGGGGTTCTCATCTGTTTGCTCTCCGTATGCCGGATTCAAGCAAAATCCTCTTCTGATTCAACCCGACCGTCCACAATTTGTAACGTTTCAGCACAATCCCTCTCCGTCTCTGCCAAAGAGCGACGTAGGCTGTGAACAGCGCGTCGCTGAACCCATAACCTGAGATAGCCCCGGTCATCATCGCAATCCAGGTTGCTGGATCTAGAAAACGTGTGAGGAGTAAGGGCGCAGTCAAGAGAAGTACAAATGAAACAGCCACGGCCACTGCTTTTCTTAACTCTCCTCTGGGAGATCCGGCGGGTTTGCCATAGGCACCAACAGTCACTAGTTCCCGAGTCTGTCTACGAAATGAGACCAGACGAGGATGAAACATTAGGAGAACACTTACTACGAATACTCCGCAGTATTGAAGCACGATTCTAGGGGAGAAAATAGGAGATGCGTACGCGAAAAAGGCATAGGCCGACAGTGCAAGGAAAGCTCCGGACACGCCCAATCTTCTTGGATCGACAAGTGCTGTCTCTTCCTCTCGAGTCACTGCCACATGCGAACGCCAATGGTTATCCATTATGTTCGAGCACACTGCAACTTGCAGTTCTAGCTGTCTTCATGCGTCCCTTCTTTCAAAGCCTGAGCGCCAGTTCACCTTACACTCTGGGACAGATGAGATAGCTTACAAGTGTCTAGATCTTCGAAACAATTAAATATGATGTGCATTCGATCCTCTGTATCGAAAATAGAATACGCGATACGGGGATAATCTTGAAACAAATAGAGACTGTGTCTGTAGCTCTTCTTCTGGTATTTCTTATGCTGTCAATATCCTACAGTCCGAGACAGGTTATTGCTCAGCAAGTCAATTGGCCTCTCGATGGACCTCATGTTGGCGAACTTAGATTTCTGATATTCGGCAGCACTGAAGCTGAGATACCCGCTCTGCTAGCTGGCGATGTTGACTTCGGCCCTGAATTGGGACTTCCAGTCGAACAGCTTCCGAACGTACAGGGTGATCCCAACATCAAGATTATTCAAGGAGCGGAACAAGGCTTCTGGGGATTCTCGCTTCAGTGCCAACGTTATCCACTCGACATAACTGACTTCAGACGAGCCATACGATACCTATCTGACAAGGATACCATGGTCAGCGAGGGATTGCACGGTCAGGGAGTCCGACTGGATGGAATCCTTGGACCTGGCTATGGCAGATGGCACAACCCAAACGTACCGAAATCAGAATTCAACCCATCAAAGGCTGCAGAGATTCTTGATTCACTAGGTTTCACACTTGGAGCCGACGGAAAAAGAATTGATCCAAAGACTGGCAAGACGATGAGACCACTGCTAATCTATGCACGTACCGAACACCCGCACCGAGTCTTCTCCGCTCAGACGCTTGCAAAAGCCTTTGACCAAGTAGGAATCCCATACGATCTACAGATCGTACCAAGACGTGTCACCTCGGTAGAAGTATTCGAGAAACAGGAGTACGACATATACACCGCAGGCTGGGGTGGCGGCCCGGACGTCGACTGGCTGTACGACTTGTTCTATTCAGAGAGCCCACCCGAAATGAACTATGAACTCTATAAGAGCCAGGTAGCCGATGAGCAGCTGGAGGTACTCAAATTCGACTCGGACCCTGAGAGAGTCAAAGAAGCCACGTGGAAGGCCCAAGAGATCATAGCTGACGAAGCGCCCTTCATTCCGCTGTACTCACAATATTACATAAGCGCCTACAGGGCTAACATAAAGAACGTAGTCGATCTGCCTTGGTGGACAGGCGTAGTCAACTGGAATACTTTTCTAACAGCTTACCCTGAAGGAAACGAGTATACGGGCGTTTTGAGGGTCGCATGGTCATCAGATCTTACCCAACCAAGCCCCATGTACGAGATAAACTGGTGGTGGGACACGATGGTCAACACCGTGATCTACGATTACCCCATCAATCTCGACCCGAACAGCTATGAGGATATACCATGGATGGCAAAATCGTGGACTGTAGAACCTTGGACGGCGCCAGATAACGTGCCCGGACTAAAAATCACATTCAACTTGCGTGATGACATCAAATGGCATGATGGCTTGCCGTTTACGGCCGAGGACCTGACGTTCACATGGGAGTATGCAAGAGACCAACAGAATCCAGTATACATCTCGTACGTGCAGAACCTTGTCAAGACAGAAACGCCCGACCCATACACCGCTGTCGGATACCTCAGTACGACAAGCTACTGGGCACTTCACTGGCTTGGCTATGATATCCCAGTCATTCCTAAGCACATATGGAAAGACGTAGCCGATTCGATCACGTACCAACCAGTATCTGAGGGCAAACTCATAGGGACCGGTCCATTCATGTTCAAAGAATACAGGCCTGGAGAGTACTTCATAGTCACGGCCAACCCGAATTACTTCTTGAAGCCAGCAGGTAGCCCGATAGGTCTCGAGAAGCTGACGCTGGTACAAGGAGAGACGGAGACTCTTACGACCGATCCGCTGACCGTCAAAGTCGATACGACGGTAACGGCCATCACCAACGGAACGTACGACCTGAAAGTCATAGACCAAACGGGATCTGTGGTAGCGACCTTCTCGGGAACAAGTGCTCCAGATGGTTCGTACTCTGCTACACTCGATACCACGGCCATTCAACCTGGTACTTACACCGTCATTGCTGAGGTTGTAGGGACTGCAGGCGGGAAGCCCCTAGGGTCCACCGCGACGTACCTTCTGGTGGTTGAGCAGAAAACCGTCTTTACGCCAACAGTGATTGCTTCGATAGTTGTGGTTATCGTAGTAGTCATAGCTGCCGGTTATCTGGTAATCAGAAGAAGACCCAAAAAAACGTCTAAATAAACCTCCCCTTCCTCTTTTTTCCATTGCTTGGCGGGCAAGGCGTAGCCATGGGACTGCGAGCTTTCATTCTAAAGAGATCGATCTATTTGCTTATCACGATTTTCGCAATAATGACTATCAATTTCGCGATCTTCAGACTGATGCCGGCTAATCCTGTCGCACTGGTCGCAGACGCTGTCCGTCTTCGCCCAGAACAATACCAAAGGCTCATGGAACTCTACGGACTTAACAGGCCCTTATGGGAACAGTACGTGAAGTACATGGTCGAATCGTTTCGCGGTTTCTTCGGATACTCCTACTATACACAAAGACCTGTCAGTGTGGATATTATGGAAAGATTGCCCAACACTCTTTTGCTGATGGGCACCTCAACAATCCTTTCCATCCTGATCGGTATGGCGATTGGCATAGTGGCGGCTGCAAGACGGGGCAGTCTGGTAGATGTCTCCGCCATAACGTTTGGATTTCTCGGATTCTCTGTTCCGACTTTTTGGCTTGGAATAATATTCCTTTTGATCTTCGGATACTATCTGAGAGCTTTTCCACTTCGAGGAACCGTAAGCGTTCCTCCTCCGACAGACCCGCTTATGCTTATGTTCGATATCATGTGGCACCTGACGCTCCCGGCTCTGACTCTTGTAATTATCCAATTCGGAGGCCACGCCCTGATAATGCGAGCTGCAATGATGGATACGCTGACAGAAGATTACATCACGATGGCGAGAGCAAAGGGTCTCGAGGAGCGCACAGTCCTATACAAGCATGCATTGAAGAACGCTATGCTCCCCATGGTCACCGTGATCGCCCTATCGTTTGGGTTCATCCTCACCGGTGCAATATTGACGGAGACAGTCTACTCCTGGCACGGCCTAGGAACTTACATTTGGACCTCGATCCAAGGCAATGACTATCCCGCCCTGCAGGGGATCTTCTTCATAGTATCCGTGATGGTGGTTATCTGCAATTTCATCGCTGACTTGGTCTACGGCATTCTTGACCCTAGAGTCAGATTCGGATAGGAGTCAAAGGCTTGGAGAGCAAGAGAGAAGTATACATAAGGAACACAAAGAAGTTTCTCAAACTTTACGCTAGAAGTCGCATGGGACTTGCAGGAGCCGGAATTGTGCTGTTCTTCCTGCTCATGGGAGCGCTTGCCCCCTACATCACGCCTTACGATCCGATCCACTCGATCAGTCTGGCACAGTTCAGAGCGAAACCCGAGTGGCTCGCGAAGACCGGAGAAACGGAACTGCCTCGGAACATGTACCCTGTAGTAGATTCAGGATTCAGCCAGTCCTCTTCCATCCAGAGTTGGATGATAGCTCAAAGCTCACCTTCCGTGCGAGTCGCATGGGACGGAAACGAGGGGTACCCAGGAATCTTGGGCGTAGACCCTGGCAGCGGTCCTGGGTCACTCTTGGTTTATGCAAAGTCTGCGGACAGGCCTGAGACAGGTGCTGCGACGTTGAGCTACCGCTTCGAATATCTATACGCTCCGATGAGAAGGTTTTCCGCGCATGTGGCGTACAGAGGGATCATTGATGGGTCCGCTTCCTACTATGTTCAAATGATTATCGGTCGAATCGATGGCGAACAACTTGTGTTATGGGAATCTAGCCATGAGTCTGTCAATACAGAGTGGACAATTCCCAGACCGTCGATCGATTCCACAGATGCCTCCTTGAAGCTACGCGTATTCGGCACCGTATCTGTTGAACCTAGTCGACTAATCTTTTCCAGCCCGGGTGAGTATGCGGTAACTCTACGAGTTCTCATGGAACTGTCTCCTAGGACAACTGTGAGAATCTTCTTGGATGATGTCAGTATCCGAGTGTGGGGAGACGCTTTCGGTTTACTGGGTACTGACAACTATGGACGGGATATTTTTACGCAGCTCGCGTATGGTAGCAGGCTCTCTTTGATCATCGGAACCGTCTCAGCCATCATAGCGGTCGTCCTTGGATTGTTAGTAGGGCTTCTGTCCGGTTACCTAGGAGGAAGAAGTGATGAACTACTGATGCGGGCAAATGACATACTCCTCACAATCCCTAGCCTACCGCTGATCATGGTCCTCGTCGCGGTCATAGGACCCAGCATCTGGAGTATCGTGGTACTGATAGGTTTCTTAGGCTGGATGGGGATAGCTAGGCTGATCCGATCTCAGGTGCTCACTTTGAAAGAGAAGGCATACGTTGAAGCGGCAAGAGCACTGGGAGGAGACACGAAACACATCATCACGAGACATCTGGTGCCGAACGTTATGACCATGGCCTATACACAACTTGCGCTGACGGTGCCCAACGCTATAGTTACCGAGGCTGCTCTGAGTTTCCTCGGATTGGGCGATCCTTACGTTCAAACGTGGGGAAAGATGTTGCATGACGTTCAGTACTATGGAGCAGTAACAGAATGGTGGTGGGCGGTTCCTCCTGGCCTCTGCATAGCGTTCCTTTCGCTTGCATTCGTCCTCATAGGATACGCACTTGACGAGATACTCAATCCGAAGCTGAGAGGGAGATAGACCAATCATTGGTTCTTCTCAAGGTTGAAGGCCTCAGCATGCACTACCGTACAATCGAAGGAGCGGTGAGAGCTGTCGATGACGTATCTTTCACGGTTGAAAAGGGAGAGGCTGTTGGACTAGCCGGGGAATCAGGCTGCGGCAAGTCGAGTGTAGCCTTCACGCTGCTGAAGCTGCTCCCTTACAATGCAAGAATAGTCAAAGGCAAAGTCGAACTCGAAGGAACCGACATCCTCTCCGCGGATGAAACACACTTCCGTAAGCATATCCGCTGGAAAAGAATCTCGATGATCCCCCAAGCTGCAATGAATGCTCTAGACCCTGTATTCAAAGTTGGAGATCAGATCGCGGAAGCAATAACGGTTCATGAGCAAGTCACAGAAGAAGAAGCTGGAGAAAGAGCAAGGAAGCTACTTGAGACGGTTGGAATAGATCCTTCACGAGCTGATCATTACCCTCACGAGTTCAGTGGCGGAATGAAGCAGAGATCGATGATCGCGATGTCTTTGGCTTGCAAGCCAGACATAATCCTTGCAGACGAACCAACAACGGCCCTAGATGTCATAATTCAATCCCAGGTGATCAAGGTGTTGAAAAACTTACAGAGAGTTCTAGGCCTTTCTATGATCTTAATATCTCATGATCTTTCCGTCGTCGGCGAAACATGTGATAAAGTGGCTGTCATGTACGCAGGAAAGATCTGTGAGCATTGTAAGACCCGAGAACTGTTTGACCGGCCTCTTCATCCATACACCGAGGGGTTACTGGCCGCATTTCCCAGTATAAGGGGCCCCAACAAGAGACTAGTATCAATTCCCGGAAACCCCCCGAATCTCGTAAATCCTCCACCAGCATGCAGGTTTCACCCCCGCTGCCCCTATGCTAGACCCGTCTGCTCAGAAATAGAACCTCTCATGCTTGAAACGACCGCTGGGCACTGGACCGCCTGTCACAAGGCAAACAGGTATCCAAAGTACTGAGGTTTATGCAATTGAGCCAAGCCTTGCTTACGGTCGCCGGGCTGAAAAAGTATTTCCCTCTTAGAAGGGGGTTTCTCTCTACCCTGCTCGAGAAGGAAGAAAAGTACGTGAGAGCCGTAGATGACGTCTCTTTCGAGATCGAGGATGGCACCGTCTACGGACTGGTTGGAGAAAGCGGCTGCGGAAAAACAACCACGGGCAGGCTGACGTTAAGGCTTATTGAACCGACAAGTGGAAGTATCTACTATCGTGACCGTGAGATCACGTCGATGCCAGACAACGAAATGAAAGCACTCAGACGTGAAATGCAGATAATATTTCAGGATCCATTTGATTCAATAAACCCGAAAATGACTATTTTCGATGTCATATCAGAGCCACTGAACATTCACGAAATGCAGAAAAGCGAATCTGAGAAGATCGAAGTCGTCTCAAAGATGCTTGAGAGCGTCCAAGTAGTACCGCCCCAAGAGTACCTGTTTAGATACCCTCATGAATTGAGCGGCGGACAAAGGCAGAGAGTGGCTATCGCTAGGGCCCTGGTACTTAGACCCAAGTTCATCGTAGCCGACGAACCCGTCTCCATGCTGGACGTATCAATTAGAACAGAGGTTCTGAATCTGATGCTTGACTTAAGAACTGACCTCAAGTTGACATACCTATTCATCACGCACGATTTAGCGATCTCAAGATATGTCTCAGATCACATTGCAGTCATGTATCTCGGAAAAATTGTTGAGCATGGACCGACAGAAGACACCATACAGAACCCGAGACATCCTTACACTCAAGCCTTACTCGCAGCCGTTCCAACACCTGAAGTCCGAGTCGAAGAGAAAGAGATACCTATCAAGGGAGAAACACCCAGTCCCATTAGCATCCCTAAGGGATGCAGGTTCAACCCACGATGCCCACTCGCGAAAGAAGAATGTCCCAGCTCCGAACCGGAGTTGATCGAATTTTCACCTGGACATTTCGTGGC
>CAZLVF010000021.1:0-12647 GCA_964562925.1 uncultured Candidatus Bathyarchaeia archaeon | reverse complement strand
AATGTCCCAGCTCCGAACCGGAGTTGATCGAATTTTCACCTGGACATTTCGTGGCCTGCCATCGGGCAGGGGAAGAAATTTGAGTTACACGACTGTCGAAGCGATAGACTTAGACATCAAGATGGGTGAAGAATACCTTTTGCGATCCATTGTGGGCTCTTGAATTGAAAGACCTTTGCCTGCAACATTGTGTACTCGGTTTGGGTTTCTCTAGATTTCCGGGCTTATGATAACAAGAAGACTGTACCGTAGCCTCACCATTCACATTACTTGAATGATGTCAGGGAAATGGAACGAACGGGGCTTACAAGGACGGTCGAAAGACCATCCCCGATTACCTCACTCTACATGGGTGAGCTTTCAAACCTTTGGAAAGCTGTTGAATGTCGCCGCCTTTCTTCGATACGCCGATCTTCGGTTACGACGAACTCGCAGTGGTCATAACCTGTACCACGACACTTTGTCTCGATTACCGCAAACCTCTTGTCTAACATCGCCTCGAGGGCCCCGGCTATATAGCCCGCGTCGATCCAACAGTATGTATGGCCGTCGCGTTCTGCCTCGACACATGTAGGGCATCCGTGGAGTTCAGCCATCATAAAGTCTGGACCTAGCCTACCGATCTTGAGTACAGCTTCTGAGAGCCGTGCATAGGTCTCCGAGATCTTAGTCAACGCACGTTCCAAGCTCTTCGAGTTTTCACTGGCAAATTCTTTTGTCCCCAAGAGTTTTCCCGAACAGTACAGAATCTCCTTGCCTTGCGCTTGGAGGTAACTGTTTATGCTCAACATTCTCTTTGAGTAGTCTCTAAGGCTAAGCGTTATGCTCTTTGACATTTCTCAACCTCCTTCTTTGTATCTTCCACCAAAGTTCTCTGTCTAGAATGGGCCGCCGTCTCGGAACGGTCCACCATCTCTGAAAGGACCACCATCACGCGTCAACCAAATCACCTCACTTTTTTCAAAACTGCGGGCGTAAAATGCGATCCTAGAACTTTTGAAGTTTGTCTCTTCGCCCCTGTAGAGGCTGTTTTACCAATTATTCTGGCTGGTTAACTCGTTTTTATGTTAAATTTCCAATCGCATGCCTTTATGAGATCTAATCGCTTCTCTCATAGCAAAATGAACCGATAATCTCAAATGTCGGGGCAGCCCTAGTTTATAGATATAGGCAATATATGGTAACCATTTGACAAAATTAAAGAAGGATTTGACATTCATGTCGGGGAAAGCCAGCCGCCTACTTTCGCTAAGAGAAGAGCTGGTTCAAGGTTTCCTGGACGCGCCAATAGGGATTGTAAAGTTTTCGGCGCTGATGAGGAGGGCGGCATCGAAGATTGAGACGGATGAGGGGAAAAGAGACGAGAGCACCCTACTTCTGACCCGAGGCATAGTCGACCCGCGAGCTCATGCACAAGTATCGCCTAGGCTGTTAGAACTGATGGAGCAGCCCTCAACCCAAAATGAAACCACAGCCGATTATTCGCGCTGTCTACTCAGCAAAGCAGTCTCATCAACATTCCTGAGGGGCGTTCCAAGGTATAGGAACGAGGCGGCGAGGCGCATATTCTTCCAAGACCTAGTCGCGATCTCAGACGTTGTTCATCCTCTCTCGATCGAGCAGACTACCACTAAACTGGCCTCGCTTGAGATAGAGAAGAGACCTCTATATGAGATGCTGATGGTGGAGTTAAGGGACCTGGCAAAGAAAAGATGGCGCATCGATAGTGAGGTCGGAACAAAACTCGAACAGGCTGAGAAAGAACTTGACACCGCCATCGAGGCAATGGAGAGGCTTTGCGGATTCGAAAGAGGAAAAGTTGGAAACTATCGAGAAACCCCCAAGCTCTGCTCGTTCTTCGACCCGTGGCTCACTGATGATGAAAGGACGAGTTTCTGGGGAACACGACACTACCCGATCTTGAACTCACTGAACATCCAACCACCATACTTATTCTTCGACCAGTTGAGGAGAGGCCTGATCGCCAGAGATGTCGCCCGTATGTTCATGCCACGCGTTATGGAAAGAATGGAGAGATCCTACGAGCAGTGTGACTACTGCGCGTACAAGATTCTTGATAACCCATTCGAATCCGAATTTTGGAACTTTGCGCGACACGGGTTAAGGAAGGATTCGAAGAGGTTCGAGGGCATCGAGTACTACGAGGAGTGGGATGCCATCACCGGGGGAGACTTCATTCGGAAGATGTTCTTACGTCTCGAGAGTATCGGCCGATTTCGCTCGCAGGTCGATCTATCCGAGTACGAAACTGTTGCAGATTCACTAGCGCTGAAACCGAAACGTGTTATGTTAGATAAGGATGAGATAAAGGTGCTGGACCTGATGTCGAGGGATCCCCTTGCATCTATAAGCCAGCTCGCCCAGAAAACGGCGTTGAGCCTGCCAACCGTCCAGAGGATCGTAAGGGATCTGCAAAAGAAAGCGAATATCTGGCCGTTTCTGGTCGTGGACACAAACCAATTCGGCATAAGTGGTTTCCTGCTCATGCTCAAGACAAAGACCGGCCTCACTCCAGAAGTAGCTGAGGAAATGTGGAAGATTCCGTACTGTGGACGTATTTACAGGGTGTATGGCCGCATGGACTTGCTGGCCTACTTCAATATATCGTCAGGCAATGAAACATTCATCCACGAGTTTGCAAGCCAGTTAAAGAGAGATGGGATCGTAGACGACTTTCTCTGGTACAGGATTAGAGATTTTCATTACGGCTTCAACCCTCGCTACTATAGCTTCGAGGTTGGAGAGTGGAACGTCTACTGGGATGAGTGGGGCCTCTGGTTGAAAGAGTACCTATCAACTAGAGCTTGGCATAAGGCTCTTCGTGGAGAGGATCGAGAACCAGCCAGGCAAGTGAAGATTAACAAACTTGACCTCCAGATTATCAATATGCTTAGGATGAACGCACGTTACGCATTCTCAGAGATCGGACAGAGGATCGGTGTCAGTGGAGCGTATGTCGGCCAGAGAGTCAGACGACTCCTCAACCTAGACATTGTACAACCAAAGATCGCATCCTTCAGGATCGGATTGGACGATGCGGTCTGGCTTATCCTTGACTGCGACGATGACACTATAAGAGCTCTAGTTTCGGCGTTTAATGAGCTTCCGATGTGGCAGGGTTTCTCAGTACAGGGGGACGTAAACGGTTTGACAGCCATTATGTATGTTCCAACCGGCGAGGTTCAGGAACTTCTCCGCGTTCTTGACAAGTATCTCGTAGAGCCTAGACTTGTAAATGACTATTCGTTCCATGTTATTGAAAAATGGACGGGGATGAGACGTTGGCTTCCGATTCACCTCTACTCGAACGAGAAGGGTTGGCTCTTTGAAGGCCGCAGATATATTGAGGAATTGAAGAGGAACATGGCCTCTACCAAGTCGTGACGCCCCATTTGAGAAGCGCCGGAAGAAGATACTAGATGCCCTCGCTTCCTAGAAGCCTTCAGCTTCTGAGGATTGAAAGCGATGTATGGGTAGTATCGCTCGCGGTCGCTCTGCTATATTTTGCGGGCGGTTTAGTTGTAGCCTTCGTGATGGTTTGGCTGTACAAGCTGGGCGCGTCCTTCATCGAGATTGGGGTAGTTGGAGCCTTCTATGACTTGGCATTGGCGCTCTCCTTTCTCGCTGGCGGCGTACTCAGCGACAGATATGGTGGAAGATCTATCTTTTTGCTGAGCCTCGTCTGCAGTATGGTCTCCGCAATTCTGTACGGAGCGGCAGGATTTCTTTTGGCATGGTTGCCGGTTGCGCTAGGACTTGTACTTGGAAAGGCGGCGATGGGACTCCGGCAGACATCATCCTTCTCGATAGTCTCTCGAGCAGCGCCTGAAGGGGGAAAGGCTACGTCCTTCGGGCTTCTCTACACGCTTCAGCAGTTGGGATACGTAGTTGGACCCATGGTGGGCGGCATCATGATTCTCTACTATGGTTGGAGTTCGCCCTTTGTTGCGACTATACCTGTGATCTTCGTTGCGATCTTCCTGATCCTCCTAAAGCTGGACGTGGGTACAATCGCTTCATCTAAACTCTCGTTATCGTTGATGGAAGCGAGAAAGATCATCACGATGGACAGAGGGATAATGATTTTGACACTCGTTGCGGTGTGGGACCAATTCTTTCAAGAACTCTCGAACCCATTCTTCATGATCTTCTTGGAAAACGAGTTTCAAGCACCACCATACATGTTGGGTCTCTGTTTCACAGCTATGTCAACCTCGACCCTACTGTTCAGCATACCAGGAGGCTTCTCCTCAGACTTGAGTAGAAGGAGGAAGCCCCTCATCATGGTGGGCGCTGTGACTATGGCTATCAGTATGGCTCTCGTAGCATTCGCCTTTAATGGATGGATGTTCGTGGCCTCCTACTTTCTAGCTGGCATATCATTCGCGGTCGCCAACACAGCTGTGCCATCATACTTCGCGGATGCAACAGGCGTACGACTGAGCACAGCCTACGGGATACGTCTAGGAGCCATGTATCTTGCTGGCATGTTCGCGCCACCTATCGGAGGCTGGATAATTCAAGCCTTCCACTCTATCCGTCTGCCCTTCATAATAAGCCTAGTAGGATGCACGATCGAGGTAGGTCTTATACTATTTCTCTTTGTCGAGAGTAGATGAGATACCTTTAGAACCTACATAACCAAACGTAGGAATGGATCGCTTCAAGATATCATAGAACGATGACTACATGAACCTTTTTCGCATCGATGACCTTTCAGCTTCCATTATGAGATCGTACAACCGATCTGAGAGTTTGTCCTGCCGGGCTAGAACCTCTTCGGCGTCAGAAGCTCTGATCCTCCTTCCAGCAAGGACATGAGCGGCTGCAACGCCAAACTTTTTGAAGAGATCTGCCGTCTGCTTCGCCTGCTCAAGTATGGCGATGTCGCTCTTTGACATGGCTTTTCCTTTCTTCTCCAAGACTTTCGCAATGTCCTCTTTCGAGTAGTCCAGGATGCCTAGAATTTTAGATCCACATTCTGGACAACGCGTTTTTGGACTGAGATTTTTTATGGTGAGTATCTCGACGTATTTCCAACAGGATGTGCAGACAAAGGTTCTCGCCTCATTCAATATTCTGGCTTTGGTTGATTCGAGTAAGAGCCTCTTCAATTTGTCTGGTGGAATAATGTCTGTTTTCTGGCTTATCCTTTCAAGCCCGATCCGGGCTATTGGAGTAGTCTCGGTTTTCGGAGCCAATCCCACGATAGATATCTGACCGTTTCCTATCTGGTCAACTACTCGTTTTGTATTCTCGATGTCCAGATCTTTGTCGAGCGTTTCCTTCATCGACTCCTCGAATATTACGGAGCCTTCGAAACTCTTCATAAGTTGAAAGAGCGTTACTCGACTTATGTCAACCCACCTTGAAATTGCACCGAACCTTCGTGCCACATGGACCATTCTCCTCTTGAACAGCCCGGTCTTCACAGAAGCTTCTCTGACAACCTTTTCCAAGTTCATTTGTGGTAGCTTTTTTAGTAGGTCTACCACGCCGCGGGTTCTAGATGCGCCGTCCGTTCGAATCACGATTCTATAAGAGTCCTGCTGTACACCGATCGTTTGACCCGTCTCTTCTGAAACGAGATGCCCGATGATTCTCGCTAGGGTTCTGTTGACTAGAGTGCCAAAGTGTGTAGTGAGAACCACGTAATCCTCCCAGTCCTCCACCACCACCGTCTGATCGGTCGGTATCGGCACGTCTTTCTCAGCCTGTTCAAATGTCTCTGAGAGAGCGATCTTCAGGGTCTCCGGTTTAGCCGGATATTTCTCGGCCAGCTCCTCTGCAACCTGTCTCTCGTTTCCCAGTCTGCGATACTCTTCAACAGCGAATCGCCGGATCGAGCCTACCTCAATGGCAACCTCAAAAGGAACAGGGATCTCTTCTCCAACCCAGCTTGGAATTGCCCCTGTAGGATCAGATGTAGGGTTCACAAGAATCTTGTCGCCCCTGATACTCGACATACGCCACGCGCTTCCACGAACAATGAACTTTGTTCCCGGCGAGCTGTACTCAGCGACAAAGGCTTCATCGAGAACTCCTACGGGCGAGTCCTTCGTCTGATCTATCACCAAGTACTGCTTCTCATCAGGTATCATCGACAGCTTGCCAAAGTAGTACTGATAGATGGCTTTCAATCCGCGCGGTCTGAGGAGAACCCGGTCTTCGAAGGACACCCATGCCAGTCGTGGGTAGCGGCTATGCATATACGTAAGCACAGAGGCCAAGTCTCGCTCCGACAGGTTCCTGTAGGGATACGCATTCCTAGCCATTGAGAGAAGCTCGTCAAAGCCCCACCTCCCTTTCTGGGTTAATAGGCCAACTATCTGGTGGCAGAGCACATCAAAGGGCTGTTCTGGAACGAGCGCAGGCTCAAGATTCTCTTGGTAAGCTCTCCTCGCGATGACGATGGCTTCAAGCGCATCATCCGAGTCTAACGCGACGATAACGCCGTTAGCAACTCTCCCGACACTATGTCCGCTCCTTCCCACACGTTGGATAAGCCTCGTAACCTGTCTTGGACTCATGTACTGGATAACGAGGTCGATTCGACCGATGTCCAAGCCGAGTTCGAGACTGGATGTACAAACCAGCCCCTTCAGTTGCCCTTCCTTCAAGCCTTTTTCCGCTACTAGCCTCGAGGGCTTTGCGAGAGATCCATGATGAATGGATACTGGAAAATCTATATCCCAGACTTTGAACCTGCTCGCTAAGACCTCTGCAACGGCACGTGTGTTCGTGAAAAGTAGAACCGACCTATGCTTCTCTATGAGGCTTCGCATCTGTCTCAGTCTTGAGGCGACCTCGGGATGCGTGTATAGACGGATAGAGAGTTCAAGATCCCTGGCTTTGGGATGGGGCAGAATAATTTCAAGCCGAGTCTTTCTCGCCAGTGGCACCCTAACTGTCTCCACATCCCGGTTCGGTCCCACCAAGAACCTTGCCACTACTTCAGGAGTTCCGATAGTTGCCGAGAGGCCTACAAGCTGGAAATCTCTCATAGTGATCCATCTAAGCCTCTCTAGTGCGAGAGCGAGTTGGCTTCCACGCTTGTCCTCAGCCAGTTCATGTATCTCGTCTATTATGACAAAACGCACCTCTCTCAGGTGGCGTTTCATCAATCTCCCAGGCAAGATCGCCTGAAGCGTCTCAGGGGTTGTTATCAACATGTCCGGTGGGTCTCGCGCTTGTCTCCCTCGCTCACGTGTCTCAGTGTCTCCATGTCTCACCGAGACCGTCACGTCAAGCCTCTCACACCACCACTCAAGCCTGTCGAGCATATCCCTGTTTAACGCCCTCAGAGGCGTGATGTAGAGTATCTTTATCCCTTGCGAGCCTTCCCGCGTAGCTATGAAGTTACTGAGAACCGGGAGGATCGCGGACTCAGTCTTCCCAGTAGCTGTCGGTGCTATCACCAACACGTTCTTTCCCTGAAGAATAAGCGGAATAGCCTTATCCTGGATCTCTGTTGGAACGGAGAATCCACGCTCCGCAACAGCTTTTCGAATCGGTTTCGCCAATAGTGCGAACGTACTAGATACTCGGGGCACTGGTTCTGCCTGCAACATAATACAAAGCTAAGAGAAATAAAAGTTTGAAACCCAGTTCTGAAAGTTGAAGTTCAAATATGGCGAAGACATCTACCGATAGTCTGAGCAGCTGATAAAGAACCATTGGGGATACCGGCTTGAGCAGAGACCTCGAAAGGGAGTGGAGGGAAAGGTTCGTTAGAAGTCACCTCGACCTCATAGTTCTGAGGCTGCTCAACGACAAGCCGAAATGGGGCTATGAGATAAACATCGGAATCAGAGACAGGTTCAACGTTTACCTAAGCGCCGGAACACTTTATCCGCTACTACACTCCCTTGAGGATAAGGGGTACATTGAAGGATCGTTAGAGCCCGGCGCCCGAGTTCGAAGAGTCTACAAGATCACGCCACGAGGCGAACGTTCCCTTTTGGCCGGGGAGAGGGTGCTTCAAGAGATCTCACAAGACCAGATCCAAACCAAGGATTGACCGCGAGCATCACAGTATTCAGACCATTCTCACATACATGATAAGATTGATTAACACGGTAGGCTCTCAGATCGGCGTTTCACTCGGTGAGGCTATGTGAAGATCATTGATCTAGTCAAAAGGAATCAGGTGTTGAAGACGATAATCGTTCTGGCAACCTTGTTCGTAGTTGTCCAAGGCGGATGGTACACTATCAAACTCGCCTTGCACACGGAAGTTCCAATGGCCTACGTTCCGTCAGGCAGCATGGAACCCAACCTCAAGGTTGGAGACCTTGTTGTTATTCAAGGCGTCGATGCCCATACCATAACCACCGGGACAATCATCGTCTTCTACGTGCCCGGCCACTATGGGGAGGACAACTACAGAATCGTTCACAGAGTCATCAGGGTTGTTCAATCCGATGATCAAATATCTTTTGAGACGAAGGGGGATAACAATCCCGCGTCGGATTACCATCGATGGCAATACATACCCGCGGAGTACGTTGTTGGAAAGGTCATCGCACGCGTTCCATATGTCGGCTTCGTAGCAATGAAGATGAGGGAACCTGTGGGAATAGCGATCATCGCCTTACTGGTTGTCGCATTGTTCGCCTTGGAGTTCTCGGATGGAAAACGCAAAAGGAAAAACAGCGACCGCCAGCCGAGAAATCCGCCCGTGAATCTACACATGCGTTTTGAGTGCGTTTATATAGCCGCTCCATGAGCGTTGACTTACACGTCTTATATAGACGGCGGAGCCATCACTGTTGAAGAAGAAGACATTCATTAACATCGAGAATGTTGTTGCCTCGGCGACGCTTAAACAGAACATTGATCTTAACTCGATTGTGAGAGTCTTTCCAGGCGTTGAGTATAGGCCGGAACAGTTTCCCGGACTGGTGTATAGGCTGAAGAAGCCTAAGACCGCGACGCTGATCTTCAGTTCAGGCAAGATGGTCTGTACAGGAGCCAAATCCGAGAAGCAAGCGAGAAAAGCGGTTATGAAGGTTGTCGACGAGTTGAAGAGGGATGGCATAGTAATCGTTGGCAAGCCCGAAATACAGATACAGAATATAGTCGCATCAGCTGGACTGGGAGGCTCCATAGACCTTGAGAAGTCAACATACTCACTTCGAAGGACGATGTACGAGCCTGAGCAGTTCCCCGGGCTAATCTACAGGATGGACGATCCAAAGGTTGTGATATTACTTTTTGCGAGCGGAAAACTTGTCTGCACAGGAGCCAAGAAAGAGATAGAAGTCCATAGCGCCGTGTCAAAACTTGAAGAGACGCTTGAGGAGAAAGGCCTAATCCACTACGACTAACCGACTAACGTATTTTGATCGTCGCAACCTCTGAATCAAAGCTATTTTCTCTGAAATATATTCTATGATTTGCCGCACGTTGACCAGACCGTAGCCTGCAGCTTGTGTTAACCTGCGTACTTTCAGTTACCTCTTTCAGTTAAATGTAGGGCATAACGTAATCTCGAAGAGGTTCGATGACTGCCTCGAAGATGAAGTGACTAGAGGTCGTCGCATTTGTGTGGAATTGGATGCGAAGTTTGCGAAGAGATCCTGTCCAAGTTAGATGGGCCGACCTGGTTTTGCAGAATCTCTCGCCAATTGAGATGGGATCGTAGAGTTGTGAGGAGACATTTAGCCAACCTGATAGATCACGGCAAGGTTCAGGTTAGAAGCCTAGGTACGATCAAACTCTACGAGAAAAGAGCGAAGGCAAGACGTCGCTGATACATATTATCGAGGAGAGAGGGGTCGGCCATCTTTTGAAGGGTTGAACGCGATGAGTTCGATTAAACGCTCTATCGAGTCGGTTAGGCTATGCAAAGGCTGCAACCGGTTAACGACCCAAGTCTGCTACGGGATTAGACAGTCAAAGAGAGAGACTGGACTTATGATCAAGACTATGTTCTGGGCCTGTAGCGTCTGCGGTTTCAACTCTCAAGAGGTGAAGGAGGTTCCAGAACGTACGGATAGAGTCATGCTCATCGAGCGTTTTATGAGGATCCCTGAGCAGTACGATGTCAAAGGCGTAGAGATAGAGTCGCAGGCGCGACGAATTATTCTCACCGTCGAGTTCACCTAGGATTCTGACATAAGCCATCATCTGCGCAGCACAGTGCTCGCGGAAACAAGGTAGTCAGGAAGAGAAATAGCTACGCGATCGATCTGACAGGCCGACGCAACCAATTATCTTCTATTTCCAAACCTATCTTGGGAGACATCGTCCAGCAATCACCTTTGCGGCGTGAACGTTCAGAGTTCCTCATCCCGGCTTGAGAAAGCATCCTTGAATAGGCCTAGATGCCGGTACATCTTCTAGAGCTGTCCAAAGGCGAGACAGCTACGTTACGGGCGTAGAATGTGTTAAATACGGACGGTCGAGTTATGGAGGAGATGATCGCAAAGAGCGATCTTGCCAATTCTGATTGGTGGAAAATATGTCTGAAGGAAAGGCAGGAATTGGTCGGGCAGCCTTCGGCGTTGCATTGATAGTGGCGCTAATCATAGGAGCCGCGGGGGGCTACTATGGAGGCATATCTACGGTTGCGCCTGGGGTCACCACAGTAACTGTAACAGCTCCCAGCAAGATCGTTATCGGAGTTACGGACAAAGTCTCTGACTTAGACCCATCAAACGCATATGATTTCTACACTTGGGAAGTATTGACCAACGTGATGGAAGGCCTCATGAAGTACGTCCCGGGAACCACGACACTCGAACTGGGGATAGCCCAATCGTACAGTGTGAGTGAAGATGGCACCGTATACACCTTCAAGCTCAAGCCCGGGCTTAGGTTCGCCGACGGGAAACCAGCTGACGCTAACAACGTTGCTTGGTCTGTCAATCGAGCGATGACTATCAACGGGGATCCAGGCTGGCTTGTGGTAGATTTCCTCCAGAGCGTGGAGGCGATTGACGCGGAGACCGTAAAGTTCACGTTGAGCAAGCCGGTCGCATACTTCCTATCGCTGGTTGCGACCCCACCCTACTTTACGGTCCATCCATCATATAACCCAGAGGCGTACGAGAGCGATCAAACCGCAGGCGGCTTAGGACCGTACAGGATAGCAAGGTGGGAACGAGATGTTCAACTTGTGCTTGAAGCGAATCCCTACTACTACGGTGGAGCTCCAAAGACTAATACCCTCATCATCAGGTTCTTTGCCACAGCGTCCGCGATGCGACTGGCTCTAGAAGCTGGAGAGATAGATATCGCTTGGAGAACGCTCACACCCACAGATGTACGCGACCTCAAAGCGAAAGCGGATCTTCAAGTTCAGGAGGTTCCAGGCGCCTATATCCGCTACATAATAATAAACGAGAATATTCCACCCTTCGACAATGTACTGGTGAGGCAAGCCTTAGCGGCGGCTGTCGATAGAGGCACGATCGCAGAGAAAGTGTTTCTCGGAACTGTTCAACCCCTATACAGTATGGTTCCCATAGGTATGTGGAGCCACACAGACGCTTTCAAAGACAAGTTTGGCGAACGCGATCTAGAACTTGCAAAGAACCTTCTCAAACAAGCGGGCTACAGTGAGACCAAGAAACTGACGTTCGATCTCTGGTATACTCCAACTCACTATGGAGACACAGAGGCTGATGTAGCTCTGATTCTAAAAGAAGACTGGGAAGAAACAGGGATGATAGCTGTAGAGTTGAAGACGGCGGAGTGGGCTACCTACCTTGACCAGACCAGGGCGGTCACCTACCCGGTCTGCCTGTACGGATGGTATCCTGACTACATAGACCCTGACGACTATACGACGCCATGGGTTGATCAGGCATGGACAGGCCGCGCCTACAAGAACCCAACACTGTCAGAGATCCTGGACGCTGCATCTGTGGCTCAGACTGTTGAGGAGAGAACGCAACTGTACGAGCAGGCTCAAGACATCTGGGCTGATGACGCTGCGGTAATCCCACTCTTCCAGGGAAGCCTAACAGTTGTATCGAAAGGCAACGTCAGAGGGATTTACCTAGATCCTGTAATGCTGTTCCGTTACTGGTTGGTCTACTTCGCCCCCGCGTAGACCAGCCAACCTACCCTTTTTTCTTTCAGGACGATCTGAAAGGACTCGCAGCCTGGGCCGCTCTCTATTCTCCTATGAGTAAGGCTCCGGAGGGGGGGTTCTTTCGAGAGTGGTTGATTCTGAATTCTAGTTTCTGCCCTAACTCAATAGATACGCTCGAGTCACCTAACCCTTTTTAGCATCTGGGAATACCTGTGCATGTGTGAAATTGGAAACTTGGTCTCTCTGAGAACCTTCATTGTCACGCGCACTTTGCTCACGATCCCCACAATACTTGTCCTTCTGACACTGGTCTTTCTGATAATGCGTGTGATGCCTGGCGACCCTGTTCTTTCAATAGTGGGGATGCATGCAAGCGAAGAGCATATTCTAGAACTACGACGTGAATTGGGACTGGTCGATGAGAGCGGAAATCCAAGGCCGTTGTACCTCCAGTTCTTGAACTACCTGATCAACGTCTTTCGAGGAGATCTGGGAAGATCACTGATATGGGGAAGGAGGCCTGTTCTCGTTGAGGTTCTCGACCATCTTCCAGCCACAATAGAGTTGACTATCTGGGGGTTCC
>CAZLVF010000020.1:16691-23906 GCA_964562925.1 uncultured Candidatus Bathyarchaeia archaeon | reverse complement strand
AACTCCCACCAAACGTAGAGGCTTACGGATCGCTGAGTAGCTAACATGTACCACATATAGCCTAACAGCCGTTGATGACGGGTTCTGCAGATACCAAACCCATTCCATCGCAGACGTTTTGCCATCAACGTTAACAGTCAAGGCGTCCTCGAAGTTACTATCGAACCTCTCGTAGAAAACCTGATTTGTTTCGTGCCACATCGACCGAATCCAAACGGTACCGTTAGCTCTCAAGCGAACCTGGAACGCCCAACCGTCGAAACGTTCTTTGGAAGGTGCGCGAACACCCCAAGCTAAACGCACCGAGTTAGGATCCATAATAGAGTCTTCTTCCAGCCATAACTGGCCATCCATTCCAATAGGCTCTGTTACATCCATCAACAGATATCCTGAAGCGACCATCCCAGAGCCGATCACGAGCAAGGTGATCAACGCCACATCTTTCGATTTCAATCCAGGTACCTCGAAGCTTGATAGATCCAACCCCTACGGAGCAGTCTTTCCAGGGAGTAGCATCAATAAAGAATGTTTAAACTCACCCCAGCGATCACTCATACCGGACCTCATTGGCGGCTTACAAGCGGCGGTGGCAGAGTGGTCTAATGCGCCGGCCTCGAGATCCGCGAACAGCGACTGTATAGCCGGTAGGTCCTCGCGGCCTACGCCGGTTCGAATCCGGCCCGCCGCGCCACATGATACCACCGGAAACTGCGACTGAGCGGGTTCAGCTCCACTACATCTGCCAAAAACAGCTAAAGCAAAGTTCACCCACAAGTCCTGCCGAGCAGAGAACAACCAACTCAACCATATCACGTCTAATGGGATCGGAGGAAGCCGATGTGAGTGCACCATCCGAGAGACTACGCCACGCGATAGAAAACGTTGCGTCAGCTGGTTTCCAGCTGAGCAGAGATGCTTTCGAACTCTTGAGCGTTATGGATGAAATGAAAGTCGATGATTGTGTTCGCGAGGCTATAGAGAAAGCAGGTCAGATTTCTCCCAAGCCGCTTGTGCTAACGAGAGATTTCTTCGAGCGACCGCTTGTTCCCACTCCGGAGCCTTCGATTGTGCCTAGCGTATCGACGATGAAGACCCCTGCCAAGGACTTCGAGTCTTCAGTTGAAGTCCTAGCAGATCCAACTGGGAAGATTGCCTCTAAGGGAAGCCTTGAGTCCTTCTTGAAGTACTTTCAGGATCGTTTCGAAAGAATGTCGATGATCCTTCGACAGAGGGCTGATGTAAGAGGCGCTCAATCCATAGGCAGTGCTCTCGAGGCGCCTTTGAACGAAAAGAGGAAGTTCATCGCCATGATCATGAGTAAGAGGGAAAGGAAAGGTAGGATCTTCCTGGAAGTTGACGATCTCGAGGGTACGGCTACGGTCATTGTTCTCAGCGAGATTGACAAGGCGCTCTTCGAGACCGCTCAGAAGCTCTCGCTCGACCAGGTCGTCTGTATCGAAGCGGCAAAGGGTAGGAATGACCTTCTGATTGCTAAGAACATCTACCTACCGGATATACCTGATAGGAAGCCTGCTAAAGCTTCCGATCCCGTTAACGTGGCCCTAGTCTCAGACATACATTTTGGAAGCAAGACTTTCCTCGAATCGGCCTTTAGAAGTATGATACTATGGCTGAATGGAAAAGTAGGCTCAACAGATCAGATAGAACTAGCAGGAAGAACGAAGTATGTTATAATAGCGGGTGACCTCGTAGACGGCGTTGGCGTCTACCCACATCAAGAAGAAGAACTAGCTGTTCCTGACATCTACCAGCAGTACAAGCTGCTAGCGGAATTCATACAGAGAATCCCGGAATACATCGAAGTAATCATGATCCCCGGAAACCATGATGCGACAAGGCAGTCACTACCGCAACCAGCGATCTTCTCAGAGTATGCGGAGCCTCTCTATGAGGGTAGGAGGGTACTCTCACTGGGCAACCCTTCGGAGGTTAGGCTTCACGGAGTGAACTTTCTGTTGTATCACGGGACCAGCCTTAACGACGTGATAGCGTCTGTGCCGGACATGGAACTCCACTCCCCAGAAAGGGCAATGGAGTATCTGCTGAGATGCAGACACCTAGTCCCAACCTACGGCATGGCCGCCTCGATCGCCCCTGAGGTGGAGGATCATTTGGTCATGCGAAATGTTCCGGACATCTTTGAATCGGGGCACGTTCACGTCATCGGACTGGGCAACTATCGTGGTACGCTCATCATCAACTCAGGAGCCTGGCAAGGGCAGACCGAGTATCAAAGGAAGCTTGGGCTCGAGCCTACCCCGGGTATGCTTCCCGTCGTGAACCTTCAGACACTTCAGGTCAGCACAATCAACTTCGCTTCAAGCGAGGTTTAACCTACTTCTTCGCAAAGCCTAGAGCTGCCCCAACGATCCCCATTGTTATCCCGACAATAAATCCGCCTAAGACTACGATGCTCACTATCGAGAAGAGCAGCACAAGCGCTGCGCCAGCGGCTTCCTTTCCAGGAATGTATATGAGCGCCGCGCCGATCATCATGAGAACCCCACAGACGAGTCCAACCATCACTAGTATTATGCCTAACCCTGTGAGAAAACCTAGCCCCAGCAGAGATAGGAAGAAGGCAACTACAGGAAAGAAGATCAATGTGAGAAGGGCACTGATCAGAACTATCGCTCCCGCCGTGATGGATACGCCAAAGCCAGCCGTTGCTCTCGGAACTAGTGGAAGGCCACATTGTGGGCATGGAGGAGATGCCTGAAAGTCCTTTTGACACTGGTGACAGTAGGGCATGGAATCACCCACACCTACTAGTTGTACTGAGTTTCATTTTTAAGATATTTCATGCGTGTGCGCGGAGGTGTAACGTGGTTCTTGGCTAGTGAGTATGCTCTCTTCCTCTATTGCTTAGACCTTTTGCAACTAAACTCGCAACTCTGACTGGTTCGGGGAGCCTGCTGAGCTTCGCGGAGTCTTTAATCAGTCTTCGTGCATTTCGCGGGGATGTCCCAACGCTCTCAAAGAAAAGTGCCGGTTCTACTGGGGAGCTCCGCACTTGGTGAATCACTCCAAGTTTCTGTATGATCGCCCATCTGGTCTCCCAATCCTTGAAGTGGAGTCTAAGGGCGTTCCTCACGGAGCGGTTGTCTGGCTGGCTGCCCGAGATTATGATCATAGGTTTCCTGTGTGTGGCGTGGATTCTGTGAGGGTCGATTAGATTGAAACCGGCGAATGAAATCCCGCTAAGAAAGATGGCGTCGAACTCAAGGCCCTTAAGAATCCGGCGAAGGGTTGCCGTTGCGTCCATTCCATCCAGCGTTACCTTTCCTACTCGTAGCGCGACTATCCTATGGTCTTCGAGTAGAACAGCCACGAGGAGAGCTTTGCCTTTTCTCCGGCGCTTGGGGCGTTGAGAGTCGAACCGCCCGTCATCGACCCCGACATACCTAACGGAGGGTCTTGCGTCGAATCGATGTGGGGATATGTGAGAGGAGGTGTCCGATCGACCCGTCCTGAGAGAACGTTTGGGCGATGAGTGTTCCGTCAACCCCCAGTCGTATCTTCTTCGTTCTTCCGTAGCGGCCAAAGTTGACAACCCTTGCATTGGCAACGCCCATTATGTCTAACTCGTTGACGATAGCACTCACTCTTCTTTGCGTTAGGGGTTCGATATCGACCTTGCGGCATAGTTCCCTATACAGATCGTATAGGTCTCCTGTAATAGCCCCCTCGGGGAAACGGCCTCCCAGTATGCGCATCCCTATGACGACTATCCTAGAGTGAAGCGGAAGGGATGCCAGGGCTTCCGAGACACGATCGTACTCAATTTTCCGTTCCGCGGATCTGACATGTTCCTCGCCCACCTCGGATGCCCCCTCCCTCTCGGCAAGTTCACCGGACACTCTCAGGAGATCCAACGCTCTTCTGGCGTCTCCGTGTTCTCCGGCGGCCAACGCAGCGCATAGTCGTAGTGACGAGTCGCCTAGAGCGCCCTGCACAAAGGCGGATCTGGTCCTATCTATCAAGATATTGTAGAGCTCGTCGGCTAGGTAGGGTTTGAAGACGACCTCCTCCTCGCTCAGGCAGCTTAGCACGCGGGGATCCAGGAAGTCTTTGAAGTGTAAGTCGTTGGAGATGCCAACTAACCCTACCCAGCTACCGTCTAAACTCTCGTTTATCCTCGTGAGTTCGTACAGAAGGTTGTCCTCCTCCCGGATCTTGACAAGAGAGTCAACCTCATCAAGGGCGACGATGAGCATCCTTCGTTTCTTGTTTAGGGCTTCTCGAAAACGATCAAGAATCTCCGCAACTGCGACACCTGTAAAAGGCACTGAGACTCGTATAGCCTTGCAAAGGTGCGCGAGAACCCTGTAGTTTGTGCCGGTGAGGCGGCAGTTGACGTATAAGGTGTGGACGGGAGCTCCTACCTCGGCTGCCTTCTCCTCGAGTTTGTTAAGCACGAATCTGGTGACCGCTGTTTTCCCAGTTCCGGTCTTTCCATAGATAAGCACGTTGGAGACTTTAGATTGTCCGAGTGAGGGGGCTAGTATGCCGCCCAACCTACCGATCTGGGCGTGTCTATGTGGAAGCGCATCGGGAACGTAGTCGTGCCTGAGCAGATCCCGGTTGAGAAAGATCTTGCTACCGCTTAAGAAAGTGTCAAAGGCTGCACTCAGTGCTCTCGTGGTGGACATGCCCGGACCTTCAGGACGCGTGGGGTCGACAGTGCGGCTATAAGGATTCTTGTACAGGAAAAGGTATGGAACACAGCAGAAAAATGGAGGTAGCTGACTTCACGACATGGCCGAAAATCCCACCCCTCCGTTTCCATTGGAGTGTGCATCGTAAGGGTTGTGTGGTGAGAGGTAAGAAACTGAATAGCCCGTGGTAGGTGGACGTTCCTTGGCATCTAAATCATTTGCTAAAGGAAGCTCGAGTGGAAGCTACAAAACTGTCATGACAGGATCATGCTGGCCTCGGGGCCTTCAGTGGAAGCTGTGGGGTGGGTTCGGCTCTCGTAACACTTTGTCCAATATGTTCCCGTTGATCTTGTACAGGAAAGGCAGTTTAGATCTGTCTCTGTCCACATATCCTCGTTCGTACAGTCGCTTCATCAGCCTCGCGAAATGTTCCCTCGACCTTCCAACTCTCTCATAGAGCTGTGGTGAGGTTTTGGGCCCCTCAGTAGCCAATATTTGTAAAGCACGGATCTCTGTCGACGTGGCTTCACGGCTTCTGTCGAGGGACGTTTCCAGCGTGGTTGTCGGTCTCTTTGCCAACCCAACCGTCGACCAACTCTCTTGTATAGCTCGTACGGATTCGGTAAGACTTCTCATACTCATCGAAGCGTCTCTGAGCGCTTGACCTAGGTCTGAGGTTACAATCCCTGCTTTCTTGCACATCTCTTCGAACCCGTCCTGCCGTTCTTGGAGTTTCTCATATAACACTCTCAATCGGTCCAGCTCCATTGACATGGTCTTACGTCCTTCCTCTTGATGTGCTAGCCTCCCATTGTAAGTTGTGATGACTGCTTTCACAACCGTCCGAGCGTCTCTGTACTCCTCCACCCTCCGCTTGAGAGTCCAAGCGCTTGCGAACATAATGACCGAGGATATGATGGCAGAGCCGATGACCAGCAGGAAGCCTTGTGATAGCGTCATGACGCGTCGTCGGACGCTGTGACGTCACAAAGTTATAAGCCTTGTAGACATGCAGCCGCGACTTATGCACTTCTGCCCACTTCAACATACTTTTCGCTGTGTATCCATGTCAAGTTGAGACCGCTGGAGCATGTAGCCGGTTCGTGACCCATGTGACGTCACAACCTTCCAAATTTCTTCACTCTGGCCAAGTTCTCGATGACCTTCCTTAGCTCCTCACAAAGAATCATGATTGTCTGGGTACTCTCACTATTCAGCTGTCTATCTGCAGATCGTAAGCGTTCCAAGTAAGACCTTATCTCGCCTGACACTTCAATGAACGGCTCCAAGGTAGGACTGTCGAAGATCCCCACATATCCCAATAGGAACACGGTGTAGATCGACCGAATTATGTTCTTAACAGCTTGATCTAACGTTCTCTTGAAAGATCCACGACTAATCTCAGCTTTGTCTACTCGAATATTTGGTACCCATTCCAAATCTCTTCCTTCGTCCTTGTTTCTCTTGATAATCTGATAGATTAGGAACGTTTGGAATTGAATTGGTGTTAGATTGCTTTCTTCGACTAGAATTTTCACAATTGGGTCGTTTAATGTCTGTTTCAGAGACTTTCTGGGAAAGACTTCATGGCTCGGATCGTATGACAAGGCCGACGGCGCCTCTGATACAGTTTCGTATTCGGAGCGCTCAGATAAAGGGTTGTCTGCCTTAGACGGGTGGTTCGAGTAACCATACCACGATATCAGCGTGGACACATTGAAGAATGGCGATTGTCCTCGGTTCGGATTGAGTGGGAAGTCTGCTCCGTTCTCTACGTTTGAGGTGACGACTGCAAATCATTTGCATTGCCTCGGAGGACTCCCCCCTAACCACGTCATCAGAACAACTTCTCATCCCAAACTTCACAGTCGTAGTGCGTTCACATGTGGCGACCGAACATGAAGTCAACGACTCTGTGTTCGGACACATCATGTTTAAAGGAGTGATAGTTCGAGTCTTGTCCGAGAAGCCTACAATCAAGCTTTGGAGGTTTGTGTTTGGGGAGACGCCGCAGGCGTGTAATCAAGGTAGTGAAAAAGAAGCTTCCTACAGTTTTCACCTGCCCGAGCTGCAGCCAAGACGCGGTGAAGGTTTCGACATCCAAAGCAACTGGAAGGGCAAGAATCAAATGTGCATCATGCGGGCTGAAAGAAGAGATCGACGTACCTCCCTCTTTTGATATGGTCGATATCTACTGTAGCTTCACTGACAGGTACTATTCAAGATCCCAATCAACGGAGCGACGTGATCAGATTGCAAAGACTCCATGAAAGATTCCGTCTCGAAGCTTGATATTCTTATCAGACCTTTTGTCGTAATATTTACGCGGCAGGACGTACGTCACGTTCATTACTGGCGAAAGAACTCGTCATGTCGGTGTTCAGCTTGGATCGGTTGCCGAGCAATATGATAGGCTACTATGCGCGGTTGGAGGGAGCCTTCAACGAGCAGTTTGAGTTAGCGAGAAGGGCGCGGACAAAGGGATTAGACCCGGAGCTTCGACCTGAGTCCGTTGTTACAGTAGACCTTGCCGAAC
>CAZLVF010000020.1:0-16591 GCA_964562925.1 uncultured Candidatus Bathyarchaeia archaeon | reverse complement strand
GGATTAGACCCGGAGCTTCGACCTGAGTCCGTTGTTACAGTAGACCTTGCCGAACGTGTCGAAAAATCGGTTGGGCCTACTGCAGTTGCTGCGAGGATACGTGAGCTTTCCAAACTCATGCCGCGCGAGGAGGTCGCGTTCAAGGTCGCAGAAGAGATTGTCTACGGTAGGTTCAATCAGGAGGGGATCTCAGCGGCAGAGCAGGCTATTAGATCCGCACTTGCCATCTTGGACGAAGGCGTGACGGTGGCTCCGATCGAGGGCATAAACAGTATCAAGGAGAAGATAAACCCCGACCGGTCCCGGTACCTAGCAATATACTTCGCAGGACCAATCCGGTCAGCTGGCGGAACGGAAATGGGCATGGCAGTTGTCGTGGCTGACTTTGCGCGAGTTCTACTCGGACTCGACCGCTACAAAGCCACGGAGATTGAAGCGAAAAGGTTCGTCGCGGAGCTTAGGCTCTATGAACGAGAGGTTGCCCGGTTCCAGTACAGGCTTTCTGACAGTGAGCTCTTCAACGCGATCATGCACCTGCCTGTTGAAGTAACTGGTGTAGAAACCGACCCCATTGAGGTGAAATCTTTTAGAAACCTACCTAGGGTGGAAACCAACAGAGTCAGAGGTGGAGCCCTCAGAGTCGTGAACGATGGCTTGGTCGGCCGGGCTAACAAGGTTCTCAAGATTGTCGACAAGATCGGAATGGGAGGGTGGGACTGGCTTCGGCAAACTCATGCCCTCACAACCAATTCTAAGGAAGCGCCTGAATTCATGTTTATGGAGGATGTCATAGGCGGTCGACCGATCTTTTCTTTCCCAGGAATACATGGCGGGTTTAGGCTAAGGTATGGCAGGTGCAGAGATACAGGGCTAGCCGCACTTGGACTTCACCCTGCCACTATGCAGGTTCTCAAGAACTTCATAGCTGCTGGTACGCAGCTTCGCGTCGAAAGACCCGGCAAAGCAGGTATAGTAGCACCGGTCGAAACGATAGAACCGCCCATAGTGAAGCTTAAGGACGGTTCGATAGTTCGTGTCGAAAGCGTGGATCAAGCCCGAACCTTAACAGAGTCCATTAAGTCCATCCTCTTCCTAGGGGACATTCTCATCGCGTTCGGAGAATTCCTAGAGAACAACAAACTTCTAGCCTCCTCAGGGTTCGTTGAAGAGTGGTGGAGAGAATATCTAAGGGTCGCCGTTGAGTACGAGCCAGGAGGCCTAGCGGAAGTATCGAAGCTTACGGGAGTAGGGGAGGATCGGATAAGAGCTTTCCTCGAAAACCCTCTAACGATTAGACCGAACGCGATTGAGGCGATATCGATCTCACGCAAACTCAACGTCCCGCTGCACCCTAGATACACGCACTTTTGGGAGAGGCTCTCGCTGGAGGAACTTTCTCGTTTTAGGAGAAAGCTGCTCTCAGCCCAAGTTAGATCTAGCGGAGACCTCCCGAACCAGATGACGTTGGACCTTGATGAAGAATTGCAATCGCTATTCGAGAAGCTTTGTCTTCCTCATGAGGTAGCAAATGAGAAGATTGTACTTCGCGAGGACGCCGCCATCCTCTACTACTGTTTGAGCCTCCAAGACCGAGAGACACAGATCGAAAATGGGGGAGACACACTACAGGCCATTGAGAAACTCTCAGGGATCAAGGTTGCGAGGAAAGCAGGCGTATTCGTTGGTGCTAGGATGGGACGCCCAGAGAAGGCGAAGAGGAGAGAGATGAAACCACTTGTGCACTGTCTGTTTCCAGTTGGGATCGCAGGCGGCGCTAGACGTGACCTCGTGGAAGCCGCTGGAGCAAGAACGGTCGTCTCAGTTGAAATCGCTGAGAAACGTTGCCCGAAATGTCTCGAGTTGACAGTGTCAAACCTATGCCGAAAGTGCAACGTGGGAACGATAACCGAAACGGTATGTCCTATATGCGGGAGGGCAGAGTCGGCTCGCGCATGCCCAACCTGTAGGGTCAGAACCGTTCGATACGATAGGAGGGCTCTGAACATTAAGACGCTTCTAGACGAGGCTTGCGCGAGACTAGGTTATGAACTACCGACGGAAGCCGTAAAAGGCGTGAGAGGACTAGCGAGCGATTCCAAGATACCCGAACCGATCGAGAAGGGGGTTATTCGCGCGAAGCTGAACCTTTCCCTATTCAAGGATGGAACCGTTAGATTCGATGCAACGAACGCTGTACTCTCGCATTTTAGGCCGAACGAGGTAGGCGTTCCTATCGAAAGGTTGCGCGCACTCGGATACGAGATCGACTGCAAGGGCGAACCACTTATGGACGAAAACCAGCTATGCGCTCTGTATCCTCAGGACATACTGATACCCAAGACGTGCGCCGATTATATGGTTAACGTGACCAAATTTGTTGATGAACTTCTCCTGAGATTCTACGGGCTGCCCGCGTACTACAGAGTCCGCTCGAGAGAGGATCTCGTAGGGCATCTTGTAGTCGGGCTGAGCCCTCATACTTCTGTTGGAGTCCTCGGGCGGATCATCGGTTTCACAGATCTTAGCGTTTGCTTTGCTCACCCCCTATGGCATGCTGCTAAAAGGAGAGACTGCGACGGCGACGAAGACAGTCTCTCGATGGTCTTAGATGTTCTACTCAACTTCTCCAAAGCTTTTCTACCTGGAAGGATAGGAGGCCTGATGGACGCTCCTCTCCTTCTGACGTTGACCGTTAACCCAGTCGAGGTTGCCCGCCAAGCCTTCAACTTAGAAGTCGTTGACGCGTTTCCACATGCCTTCTTTGAGGAAGCAGAAAGGCATGCAGATCCAAAAATGGTGAGCGACCTTGTTGAGACACTTAATCATAGGGTAGGGACCGAGGGTCAGCTCCAACCTCTGCCCTTCACTCATGAAGTTAAAGACTTGAACCGTTGCAATAGAGAGAGCGCCTACAAGAAACTCGCATCTATGCTCGATAAGGTTCACGAGCAACTAAGCCTAGCCGACATGGTGAGAGCGGTCGATGCTAGAGAAGTAGCAAAGAGACTTCTCTCAACCCATTTCATGCGAGATCTCACAGGCAACCTGAAGGCGTTTTCTACGCAGAAACTCCGATGCACTCGATGCAACGCTAGATATAGGCGTATACCTCTACCCAGAAAATGCGTCAAATGCGGGGGTAAGATCTCTCTGACGGTTCACAAAGGCTCTATCGAAAAGTATCTGGAAGTTGCAGAAGAACTAGTGAACCGATACGACATTGGAGAATATCACAGACAAAGGCTGCAACTCATCAAGGGGGAGATCAACTCCCTTTTCGCCGGCGGAGATGAACAAAAACAGTTAGTTCTAGGCGACTTCGCCTGAGGGCATGATCGGATGTTGACTCATCCAACGCATCCAAAGGCTTTTCTGAAGGGGAAGAGGAACGTAAAAACTGGACTCGAAGCCAGAACTGTAATACTATCTAGCCTTGAACGCGGACCGAAGAACACAAAGCAAATCTGCAGAGAGTCAGCCTTCTTATATCCAAAGGTGGCCTACCACCTGAGGCTGCTATTCAGAGAGAAACTCGTTGCGGCTAAAGGCGAGAAGAGACCATATCTCTGGTCTCTAACGGAATATGGACAGCAGAGACTGGCAGCGTGACGTTCTCTCTACTACATGCTGCAGGTACAGAGCGTACGGCAACATCTCGGGCAGCCGGCGCCGTATCTCTCGACGAAAGCCTCTTCAACGTTCACGCCTAGTAGGTTGCACAGACTAAAGAACCAAGCGAGAACATCGGCGGCCTCCTCTTTCAACCTCATCTCATCTTCCTTTATCAATGCGTCAATAAACTCGCCCAGTTCAGAGGCTAACCAGAGAGCCGTGGCATGTGCTCCTCTGGTAGAATCTCTTTCATAATAGGTTCTGCGCATGAGAGTTTGAAACTCTGCGATCCCCGTCAAACCGTTGTTTCACCAACGCTATGATTCACTTCTTGATATTTTTTAGAACGCTAATTGTATTAATAAGGTCGTGGGATCTTAGCGAGAGGAAAAAACATTGCCTACTCCTCGCGAGTCGTACGACAAATTGTTCGAGCTGCTCGCAGAGCATCAGAGGTGGTTTTCAGAGAGTATACCTCTTATAGCCAGCGAGAACTGCCCGAGTCCGGCAGTCCGTGAAGCCTTGACCAGCGATTTTGGAAATAGATACGCGGAGGGATGGCCTGGCGAGAGGGTGTACGCAGGATGCCTATACATAGATCAAGTAGAGCTGCTGTGCGGAGAACTTGCACGGAAGCTATTCAACGTCGAATTCGCTGATGTTAGGCCGGTCTCTGGCGTCTGTGCGAATTTGACGGTTTATACAGCCTTCGCAAACCCTAGTGACAGGATGATGTCTCTCTCGATCCCGAGTGGCGGCCACATAAGCTACGGAAAGTTAGAGCTAGGAGGGACGGCCGGGGCGGTCCGCGGGCTCAAAGTCGAGTACTTTCCATTTGATTATGAGGAGATGAACATAGATGTTGACAAGACCGAAGAAAAGGTGAGAAAGATGGCGGAGGAGAAGTATCCGCCGAAGATCGCGATGTTCGGCGCGTCTGTTTTTCCCTTTCCACATCCGGTGAAAGAACTCTCGGGGACGTTCCACGAGTTGGGAGCGACTGTAGCCTACGATTCAGCTCACGTCACCGGCCTTATAGCCGCGGGACTGTTCCAAGATCCTCTTCGCGAAGGCGCAGACGTTATGACCGGAAGCACGCACAAGACACTGTTTGGTCCACAAGGAGGCATAGTACTCTCGTCGGACAAATATGCCGACAAGATAAAGAGGGCTACCTTCCCGGGAAACGTGAGTAACCATCATCTACACAACGTCGCGGGAAAGGCTGTGGCGTTCGCTGAGATGCTCGCCTTCGGCAAGGAGTACGCAGTCCAGATAGTCAAGAACGCAAAGGCCCTTGGACAGGCCCTGTATGAGAGAGGCTTCAAGGTCTTAGGAGAAAAGAGAGGCTTCACACAATCTCATGTTCTTATCATGGACATAACCAAGTATGGAGACGGTAAGACAATAGAGCAGAAACTCGAGAAGGCCAATATTATTCTAAACAGAAACCTACTTCCATACGACCTTAAGTTTGGGAGACACTTTGACGCGCCAGGCGGTATACGCGTGGGACTCTCAGAATGCACGAGACTGGGGATGAAGGAGGGGGAGATGAGAGACATAGCCGAGTTAATGACTCGCGTAGTGATCAAGAACGAGGATCCTGCCGTGGTCAGACGTGATGTGGTAACCTTCAGAAAGAACTTCCAAAAAGTTCACTTTGCGTTTGAAACGGTCAGAGACGCATACGCGTACATGAAGCTACGGTAAGATACGACTCAGCAGATCTTTCAACCTCAACCTTGCAACGAAACTTTAAAGGCCTGTCGGACTATACGGCGGCTCGCACGGTAGATTTTCCATGAGTCGAAGAGAGAAGAGGAGACGTGATGAGGCTCCCATGCCAGCGGCCAGCGCGGGTTTGCTAAGGTTCTTTGAGGAAGAGACCCCTGGCATTAAAGTGAGACCTGAGGTAGTCATTTTGATGGCGGTTGGACTCATAGCCGTCAGTCTATTCGCGTACGTAATGGTCAAGTAACGACCGTCAGGTCACAGCGCCATGTCTCTTCAATGGTTAAACTCGACAAGCTCTCTTTGAGCTGCCAACGGTATGGGACGTGCGTCTATTCCGAATCTTTTCTCGAGGTACGATGAGAAGAGGTCACTGAACCCAGTGAATACGTACACGCGCTTAGCACCTGTGGCTTTGACGAACTCTACTAGCTGTCTAAAGTCCGCATGACTACTGAGAGGGAAAACTGGAAACCTATTGTACACGCTTCGAAGCGCCCAGCCGGTCGCCATAGCCCTAGCGCACCTTCCTGAAGCCAAACGGTCAAACGGGGTGGTCACATAGACGTAGAGTCCGTTCTTAAGGAGATGATTCTCACAATTCTTGTCAGCCTCTTCATATCTCAGCCTGACGCCCTCTCGTTGGTAGGCCTTGTTGGCGGCTGATACAAGCGAACTTACTACGATTGGAAGCCTTGTATAGACATTGAAGAGCCTCACGATCTCTTGCGCTTTCCCAGCCGCGTAGACATGAAACGTTGGGATTGATCCGTTTTTGACCTGTTGCGTCGCCCATTCCACGATCTTCGCGTAAGTTGATTCCCTGTCAGGGAAAACATAGGACGGGTTTCCATACGTCGCCTCGATAAGTAAGACATCACATTCCATGGCTTCAGCTCGATCGGTGGTAAGCGTGTCGACACAGTTCAGGTCACCAGTGTACGCTAGGGTATTGTTTGGAGTTGTGATCTTGAACTGAACCGAACCTAACATGTGGCCCGCGTTTTTCGGCAATACTTCAACATCGTCCAGTCTGACAGGCTGGTTAGCTCTAACCTCTTTGAAGTCTGTTACAGGTCTCTTGTGAATTCCTTCATAGATGATCCTCGTGGAGGCGGTCGCGTACTTTGCTCCATGGGCTGAGAAACCTTGAGTGTGGTCGGCGTGAGCGTGAGATATGAAACGATGAGTTCCCTCTTTCTCTATCCCGCCAGAAGTGGGATCGAAGACTATGCTACTCTCGCGAGTGATGACTCTTATGCCCGAACACCATTCGACCTTCTCGTTTTTGGTCACTTTCTAGTCAACCCTCGGACATAGTCTCAAGTCTTAGGACGCTGTCTAGGTGCACGAAGAGTTCACGTTTCTTCTCGCGGCCTACGACTTGTGGTATTGGACTGGCAAGCGTAGACCTCAGTACAACGGCTTCGGCGTCCGATAACCAGATCCCCGATGGGTTCTGCGACACGGCCGTGAGCATGCCCTCGAAGCCGAAGTCCCGGTCTATTATAGCGAGAACACGTTTTCCAATAAGTCGCTCGAACATGTGAAATACGGTCGGACTTATGGATGCGCCCTCACGATCCAGGTTTGGTGAACGTCTGCTCACGACACGTATCCCAGAGGCTTGGGCTCTGTCTAGCCAGCCTTATCCTCTTTACCTTTCCGCCTACTCTTCAATCGTAGACACTGAGCAATCAATCTCTTATATGCCGACAAGTTTGAATTCTTGACGTTTTTGGAATGAAAACGCCAATGTTTCCGAGCTTCAGGATGGAAAGGGTCCATGCGTCCGAAATTGTAAGAAAGTCGATTATTTATAGTCGTTTCGATGAAATGTACACCCATGCAAGTACCACGATTGGACAATAAGGATGTCGAGATTCTCCGCCTGCTCCAAGAAGACTGCAAGCTGTCTACGAGAGAGCTTGCAACCAAAGTGAACAGCCCCGTAACCACCGTCTATGCGAAGATGAGAAGGATGGAGGAGTTGGGGCTGATAAAGGGTTACAAGGCTGTGTTGAACGGAAGTAAGCTAGGGATCGGAACAACCGCCTTTATTCTCACTTCTGTGGCTTACAGGCAGAAGGATACTGAGACGCTCCTGTCGCAGAGAGAGATCGCTAAGGAAGTCTCCAAGTTTGCTGAGGTCCAAGAGGTGCACATAATTGCGGGAGACTGGGACTTGCTCATCAAGGTTAGGGCAGAGGATGTTGAAGCGGTCGGAAGGTTCGTAATAGACAAGCTAAGAACTGTTAAGGGGATAGAGAGAACACTAACCTGTATGGCCTTTGATACGGTCAAGGAAGGTTTGGCTATCCCGGTTTAGAACCAGTGTCTATTGCTGTACCGGGCAAATTCGAGAAAGGGACGTACATTTCTTCTGAACGGTCCACGTAAATCTCATTAGACTGAAGTTCCAGCCGTTCAGGTATACGGAATGATAGTCTGCCTATATTTTTTCATCAGAAGTTTCTCAAGTTCAAGTCTGAGTTTGAGATCTAGGTCGCGTTGTTTTTCAGATAGAAGGTCTATTGGTCGGTCGGCATGTAGTATCGGACCTTGGACTATCGCGGGGCCCCGTATGTCACGGAAGGAAATCGGTCTGTGGCGCATGATCTCGGATAGTACCTCATGAACGCTCTTACCAGCCTGAATCGTCTCAGCCATCTCTTCAATCTGGATCCGTGAGATCGGTCTGACGCCATACTGGTAAGAGTTAAGGCTCTCAAGTTGGTCCTCTTTCCCAAAAGTCTTCACAGCAAATCCCACGCTCTTGTAGGGGTTGATCAATTGTTCCTTGATCAACCATAGGTCCGTTCCATGCATGACCGCTAAGTCATGGTAGCCATGCCTGTCTCTTCCAGATAGGATGTACCAGTTCTTGGGATCCTTGTCGTAGAGTCTGAGAATAGCCCTCTTTACGCCTTCAGCGGACTTCAAAATACCTCACACGCAGGCTTGTCTACCTCATCTCGAACAAACGTCGTCGCTTTCGTACAGTTACGTCTTTCTCGACTGTCCTTACTAAAGTATACTTAAGACTATGTGCGATCAATACCTGGAAATGTCTGGTTAACGCTACTCTTATAACCCGCAGGGTGGACAGATCAGAGTTCCAATGCGCGGACTGTTCTCAGAAGGGTCTACTGTGCTGCAACGGCGAATCTAGGGAAAAGGAATGGAACAGGGTAACATGGTGCGAATCGGCAGAAAGCCGGTTATGAACTACGTCGTCGCATGCGTTACTCTCTTTAATCATGGGGCGAAGCAGGTTCTGGTTCGGGCCCGCGGCCAAACCATTTCAAAGGCCGTGGACGTTGTTGAGATGCTCAGAAGATCCTTCGTTAAGAACCTAGAGATTGCATCCACTGTCGTAGGATCCGAAGAGATCACACGGTTCAACGGAAGATCTGCCAGCATATCCACGATCGAGATCCTCCTTGACAAGAAAGATTGAACCGTCGAAAGCGGTAGGCTCGGCCGATCGTGTCGCATTGGCTGTAGCCTGCCGTAGACATACGCGAATTGCACTTTGTAGAAAGTGGTACGCCTTACCCTTGGAGGTTCGATATCCCTTTCTTGAACCAGATCTTCGCTTCTTTGGGCTTCAGGAACTCCTTGAATACTCTGAAAGCTTCTTCAGGGCGGCTTTCCGGTCCACACGTTGCACAGTCAAACTCAACCGCTGAGTAATCCTTCGCTGTATGGATAGTTAGATGACTCGTAGTGATAAGGGCGTTGACGCTTACACCGCCTCCTAGGATATCCTCGTCAACTTTGTAGACAAGCGGGTTCCTAGGAACGTTTACGAGATTCATCTTCGCTTCCTCAATGGCGCGCAGGGAAGCTCTGAGAAGTTTGTCTTTGTCAAGGAGGTCGGCATCACAACCGAAAAACGTCGCTACTAAGTGCTTGTAAGGATATAGCCTCTCCACCAATTCAGTATCTTCTTTTTCCTCCAATTGAAATAATTGAGAACATGCAGGAAACTTTTAAAATTATCTCTCGAAAAAATTCGATATCATGAAAACCAGTAAAGGATGGCCGTTGCGGAGAACATTCTCTTATCGCGTAGACACCCCTTCAGGAAAATGGATCTTGTCGGATCTTTGCAGGATATCCAAAATCTCCTCCTCCACGGTTGAGTGTCTTGATACGTTCTGGACGAACCGGCCGAGTTCACGCTGCTGGCGATCATACACAATAACTGTTGGGACTTTTGTCACCTCGAGTTCCGTAACGATATCTTGATTGCTATCATAATCGATGACCTTGGCGACCAGGTTCGTATTGTTGGCTGATATCAAGAGTTTCCCCAAACCTGAAACGCAGGTATGAGCTTCCGATGACCACTCCGCGGATATAATAACGAGAAAGATTTTTTCCTCGATCCTTTCTAGTCCGTCCACAATATGTGGGTCGATACTATATTCTTGCAGTCTTTTCTTCAGCCTCTGTTTCACAGTAGAGTTTCTTATGTTGTTTATATAGTCGAAAATGTCTCGACCTACCTTGAGCGCTAACATTCTAAGTCAACCTGACCACTTCGCTCTTTTGTTGGTTCGAAAGGGGAGGTGATGCATTTGTATTCTGAACTTTGGAGGTCTCTCTTCCTAGCTTTTCCAGCCTAGTTAGAGAACTTGAGTGTAGCTCCCACTTGTCAGTGAACCCTTCCTTTACTCTTACCCCTATGATTCTGATTCTGTCTCCAATTCTCAGGGCTGTCGCACCGTGGGCTAGATCTCTCCAGAAAGAGACTCTTGCAGTTTCACCTGACTCGCGGATTCTGAAGGATGCGACTTCAACCTTCGATCCATTCTTTAGCTCAACCTCTCTAGGAGAGGCATCTTCAACGACTACCCCTTCTACGATGATTGGCTGATGGCTCTTCTTCAGTTTGACGATCTCTGTTACCGGGGGATCCCCTGGGTCAGTGCCACCGAGCAGTCCTAAGTCTGAAATGAGATTTCCTGTTTTGCTGAGGTTCAAACGGAGTTCCTCGTTTCTTTCTTGCGTCTGAGCATTTTCGACAAGCACTAAGGACCCTTCCTCCAATCCTTCCGTCAGCCTTGAATTGTCACGCCAGAGAGTCACGATGATCAGCCCTGTTTTATCGCCAATAAGGATCCTTGAGATTGGCACTTTTTCTCCAGATCTCGTTTGGATTTCAAGTAGTGGCTCAATGGATACCACTCGGCCTAGGACGTTTACGCGTCCAGAGGTCGGCTTCAGATCGGCTATTGAACTTAAGGTTTGTAACTTTGGTGGCCGTTTGGATGGGCCGAGTAGCCTGACGAGGCTCCATTTATTGAGGTGTATCTCAGGATGTCCGTTCACGCCTCTTTTTGCTCGCCCATTTATTATTCGAATGACATCGTTAGCCTTTATAGTCTTAAGTTCATCCGCCTTCTCGTTCCAGGCGACAACATTCACTATGCCCGTGTCGTCTTTGATCAACATCCTCAGAACCATGCCTGTAGTTTCCTGTTTCTGGAATGTCGAGATGGTTGGTGCTGTTATGACTACTCCCTCAATGTTGGTGGGCTGAGTTTCGTCTGAGATCTCATCGACACGTTTGATGAAGGCTTGTAGAGGAGGGTAAGTCTCGGCTTTGAAACTTTCAGGGAGTAGGTTGATGTCGCCTCTATCGCCAACGTGAAGTTCAACTCTCTCGGTCATGCCTGGACGTGTATAGCTATGAGTCACTCGTACAATCCTGCCTTCTATCTCGGTTGGCTCTAAGGCGCCTATCACACTCGGGTTCCATACTAGACACGGGACGGTTCCAGTCTTGTCCGCTAGAAGGAGTCGGAAAAAAGTTCCTTGCGTCCCATCTTTTCTCTTGAAAGTCTGTTTGGGCCACGCCGCGAGGATACGGCCTGTTAGGGTTGCATCGCTGAGTCTTGGGATGATGTCCGAAATCTGAAGGCTCTCCAGTCTTGTTGGAGACGATTCGACAAGAAGATCCTGTGCCACAAGACGAGCTGCACCTTCGTTGGACAGAAGGTCGCCAGAAGCCCTCTTCTTTTCTCTGATCATTGTCTGTATTTCGGATCTGGTGATACCGGGGCGTTGTGCAAGTATCCTTTCGACGACCTCTTCGCTTCCCATCAGGCTCGGATGCCCCTAGCTCTGCTTGGACTCAATCATGTCTCGTGAGTGGCTTCATCTACCCCGTAGGTTGTGGTTGTTGAAGCTTTTCAAAAGAGAAGAGCGGAGCGACTCTTCGACGATTAAGGAGAGATCATTGTGAGCGTCGAACGTATCTTGTCCAGCTTCCTTATCTTCACGTTTACAGTGTCCTTTACCTTTTCGACGGACGGTCCTTCGACCTTAACCATGATATCATACATTCCGTATACGAGGTAGGCTTCCTTTACGTCGTTCAGTTTTCTGATTTCACGTAAAACGTCTTCTTCGTATCCCAGTTCAGCGTTGACCAGGACGAAGGCTAATGCCAACTACATATACCCATCCAACATTGTTTCGTTATGCGCTTAAAAAACGTTGCATAAAGAGACGGGGTACTTGATCGAACAGAGGGTAAGTTCGGTTGTCATGCCGCTAGAACACTCAGTCCCAGAAGAGTCTGGTTCTAGCGTATTCTCGTTCGGCTTTTAGGATCTCCACGTAGAACTCGTTGTCGCTCTTGAAGGATTTCCTCAAGATCCTTGTTGCAGTTGCAGGTCCAACACCTCTACCGGTCATAGCTATCAATGCTCGCCTACCCGATACTTGAACTAGGCTAGCTGATCTCCACGCTCTGTTCCAACGTTCTTTCTCAAGGTCGGATAAGGCTCTATCATTCTTCTTCTTCCTTGATATCGCGATCAACTCGTTATCTCCAGGGTAGGTGGTTGCTATCAACGTTGACCTGCAATGGGGACACCTAATCTCTTGTGGTAGAGTTTTCACGACTCTGATCGCGTCCCAGTCAGCGTTGAACATACAGACCAGTCGAACTGTCTGGGAATTAAGTCGCTCTTTGACGATTGTGACAAGTTCCCCTGTTGGTATTGCTGGTCTAAGCATATCATGCGGCACTATCTTGTCTATCATCGGAAGCGCGAGTGGAGAGCAGGTCTCTCCCTTCTGCTCTGAAACTTCGATGGTTATGTCGCGGTTCTGAATCCCTGAGAGTATGGTCTTGGCGTTCTCTAGATCCAGCTTTTCCAAGTAAATTTCACGTTTTGCCTCTTTTCCTATTACGGAGTCTTTGTAAATGTCCGCCAGAAGTCTCGCTCTTGAAGACTTGTAGTCAGCCAACTTTTGAACTGCGCCGAACCTTCTTGCGACATGCCAGGTTCGCCAGGCAAATAGGTCAGTTCCCTCAATCGCCTGGTCGATCACGGGTTGGAGATCCTTCGCCGAGAGCTTCGCAAAGCCGTTGGCTACCATTGAAGGTTCGATCCTGAATGGGCTTATCAACGCTATGCGATACGCGTCGGATTGTGTTGCGATACTCACTCCAAGCTTTGCGCTGAGCAGGGTCGCTAACGCGATAGCTAGGGTCTCGTTAACTAGGTTTCCGAAACAGGAATGGATTACTGTACAGTTCTCAAAGCTTTCCACAAGAATTCGCTTGGCGGTTGGAACGAGATAGTCGCGCTTCTGTGATCGAATGGTATCTAGAACCTTGGCCACAGCCTCTTCACTAATATGAGAATCTTGGCGGGGCTCTGTCTCTGTTCTCTCGGACAACGTTTCTCGCAGTTGGCCGACCTTCTGTGCAACTAGAAAGTCTACGGGTATGATCTCTCCTTCCCAGCTCGGTATCGCGTTTAAGCTTGGGTTCGTAGGCTCCACTTCAACTGTCAGGTCTTGTTCGTTGACCGCGATTACCTTCCATGTGTGGCCATGCATGACAAACTCTGATCCTGATCTGCATCTCCTGGCGACGAACTCTTGGTCAAGGGTTCCGATCCTACGCTTTCTAATAAAGTCGATAACTGTATACCGCTTGACATCCGGTATTACGGACAGGTTTTCGTAATAGTAGGAGTAGGCTCTTGGAAAGATTGGCTGAAGCTTCTCGTTACGTATCCTTAGGAGTCTCTCGTTGACTAGCTGTTGAGCTGTGGCCGTAAACTCTTCTAACTTCAAATCTCTGTAGGGGTGCGCTCTCCTTATTATACGATAGGTAAGCTCGAGCGTGGCTGGGCGTATCTCTAGTGCTATGCCGACAATCTGATGGGCTAGCACGTCAAGCGCGTTCATGTGGATCTTTGACGGCTCTAGAACCTCCCCTCTGGAGTGGTTAACTATCACAGAGGATTCGAGTATGTCGTCGGCCCAGGTTGCGATTATGCACCCCTTAGACTCGGCTTCGACCCTGTGTCCGCTCCTCCCAATTCTTTGGATTAGACGGGTGGCCTGTCGAGGGGACATGTACTGGATGATAAAGTCTACAGAGCCAACATCGATTCCTAATTCAAGTGATGAGGTACAGACCACGCCTCGTGTCGTTCCTTGTTGAAAACTCTCCTCAACCTCTTCACGTACTTCTCGAGAAAGCGATCCATGGTGAACCTTGACTGGGATGCCAGTACAGATCGCCTGGATCTGGGCGCCGAGGGCCTCCGCATGCTCTCGGGTGTTTGTGAAGACAAGGCATGACTTATGCTCGGTTATCATCTGGCACATCCTTCTCACTCTAGCTACCGAAGCAGAAGGGACACCAAGCTCCGCCGCTTTCTCAACGTCGGTCTTGGATGGCGTCAAGTACTCGATGCCGACCTGAAGCCTTTTCAAATCTGCAGACTTGATCACTTGGACATCCTGTTCTGCTCCAAGAAAGTTAGCCACGCTTTCTACATCGCCGATCGTAGCCGACAAGCCTATCCTCTGGAACAGCTTTCCCGTAATTTCCTGAAGTCTCTCAAGAGCGACCGAGAGCTGAACCCCCCTCTTGTCGGTAACAAGTTCATGGATCTCATCCACTATCACCCATCGTACACTCTTGAGATGGACTCTCATCCTCTTGCCCGGTAGAATCGCTTGGAGCGTCTCAGGCGTAGTGATTAACATATCAGGTGGAAACTTTGCTTGGAGGGCTCTCCTGCTTGGAGGCGTATCTCCATGCCTAACCTGAATGTCGATGTCTATCTCTCGTCCCATCTCGGAAAGTCTTCTTAGCAGGTCTCGGTTCAACGCTCTGAGAGGAGTAACATAGAGGATTGAGATGCCACGGCTTCTCTCGGTGGCCCTTGCAGAAAGAAAGAGGTCGAGCACAGGCAGTAGAGCTGCATACGTCTTGCCTGTACCTGTGGGAGCGATTACCAGCGTGTTTCTGCCGCTAAGTACGGCGGGTATAGCCAGCTTCTGGACTTCACTAGGGACGGTTACCTGTTCCTTCTCCAGCCTATTTCTAATCGGCTTCTTGAGAAGAGAGAAGGCATCGTCCGACATTCGGTTTCAGTTCCTCATGAGCCAAACGACTGTTGGAACGATCTACACACCAACGGATCCGGTTAGTAGAGTTCACCCTGGCAAGGCAGGCTCGGGTATAAAGGAACTAAAGTACGCATGGTCATTTCGTGGACAGGCGATCTGCAGTCGACAGTCTTCTAAGTTTTCTCCACTCTCTCATAGGCAATGTGAGCGAAGAGCAACAGTACAGTAACGAATACTAGAACCATGATCGCCATCTGGAGAAGTGCGTAGAACTCCTCAGGTGTCAACCTGTTCCCCTCGAATCGGATCGATAAGATGCTTCCCTCTGTTTAAAAAAGATACCTTCTACTCCTCAGCCTCGGAAGGCCTTTCCAACCTCCACTTTTCCGTTATCCGATCGTAATCGCTGTCTCGCAACTTGAATTCATTATAGCGTTTCAAGTTATCAGCAATCTTCTGAGCGATTATGTGATAACAGACTTGTCTCTTGAAACCCATCACTCTAAAAAAGAAGTCGTTGCAGTTACAGAAATTCGTTTCAGGCATTACCTGGTACTCTCCAGATCTACCCTTGACCGTCCAGACAACTCTTCGACTTGGAAAGAACACGTACTTGTTTACCGATCTATCCTTAACTATTCTGACGGCTCTTTCGAACCTCTTCCTAAAACTTGGATGCAGTCTCAAACTTCGTTGGCTAGGCATCCTACCTGTCTTCAGTATTCTGCTGCAGATCCTCCCCAAGACCTCTAGTTCTTTCATGTGAGATTTGGACATCTGCAGCAGTCTCTACGAGTTTAACTGAAGTTGCTACGCGAGAGCCAAGGTAAAAATGTTTAACATGAGTTCTTGTAAGTGAAGTTACGCAGCTCCTGGCTACCTCAGCGGTGAAGCGAGAGATGCAGCCAATCCTAGAACCGGTCAGCCCATACCCAGCACTACTACTAAGAGGCTCGAACGACCGGATACTCGTAATAGCTGACCTCCACATAGGATGGGAGGTCGCCCTTTCCCAGCAAGGGATACATATCCCGTCGCAAACCCCCAAGCTGCTTCAGAAGCTTGCAGAGGCCGTCCAAGCAGCGTCGCCTACAGAGTTAGTGATATTGGGCGATGTCAAACATGCGGTCGCCAAGGTTCCGCCTGAGGAATGGAGAGACGTACCCGAGTTCTTCGAGAAGGTATTGAGACTGGTTCCAGTGGTTAAGGTGGTGCCTGGAAATCATGATGGAAACTTGGAGCCTCTAACTCCTAGAAACGTCATGATCTTGCCGTCCTCCGGAACTAAACTGCTCGGGGATGTGGCGGTTGTCCATGGCCATGCTTGGCCTTCACCTGACCTGCTAGGTTGTTCAACCTTGGTAATGGGCCATGTTCATCCTGTAGTAGTATTCTCCGACCCGTTGGGGTTTAGAGCGATTAAGCAGGTGTGGGTGAAGGCCGAGTGTGATGGAGCGAGGCTAGCCCGTTCTCTTCTGATGCGTATGAGCGTCAAGATCAATCGTCCCGTAGAAGAAGAGTTCAGGGGACGTTTCAAGACCGAACTCAAAACTTCAAGATCTATCATAATGCCGTGCTTCAACGATTTTATCGGAGGGCAGTCTATGAATAGGAAAGGGTCCTGGGATAGGTCAAGGCTCCAGGAAGAGTACATAGGGCCGATACTCCGTTCACAGAGCGTTGACATCGAGAACTCAGAGGTTCACATGCTCGACGGGACATTTCTTGGAAGCGTAAGGCAACTGAGAGTCTTCGCTTGAATTTGGAAGAAACAATTTTAACGCGAATATCTTCTTTGAGAGGGCGTGGGGCCGTAGTCTAGCTTGGTTAGGATACCTGGCTCGGGGCC
>CAZLVF010000019.1:1787-26581 GCA_964562925.1 uncultured Candidatus Bathyarchaeia archaeon | reverse complement strand
TACTACCCATACTACGCACCCTACTATATGCCCACTTACTATGTCCCACAGCCGGGCTACTACGCCTATTATCCCAGAGCGCACTACTATCAACCCTACTACTACCCAGCCTACTACCTGCCATGGTAGCCTATAACCGTAGGCCGCCCTTCCAAGAGAAGAGGCGGCACATGTCCAGAGCCAAGTTCGACTCCAGCCCTTTCGATTCCTAGACTACTTGCAGAGTATCCTAGGTCGAACCCTAAAGGGTTCACATCCATTTTCTTCCCGGAATGGGAGTCTAGAAGTCAGAGCCAAGTTGCGGCAGCCCAGGCCAGTTGAGCCGTGGTCGTGTCAGAGAACGTAGATCCCACTCTTTGAGATTCGAAGATTTTATAACACGGACGCATGGCGGTTGCAATAGCCATCTCGCCTAAACTAGCCAAAATAGATACGGTATCAAGAATTTGAAGGCGGCTAACAACTTTTGACAGATTATGTAATTATTGGCAATGGGCCTGCTGGGATACGAGCTGCTGAAACAATTAGGAAGAATGATCTGAAATCAAGGATCCTCGTCATCTCGGAGGAGAATCAACCGTACTATTACCGCAGGCTACTGGCCAGGTTCATAGCTGGAAAATATAAACCTGAGAATCTCACGGTCTATCCGCCTGACTTCTATGAGAAGAAGACTATCGAACAGATGCTTGGGAAGACCGTGATACAGGTTCTTCCAAAAGAGAGGGAGGTTCTACTGGACGATGGACAGAAGATTCGATACGATAAATTGTTGCTGGCTGTTGGAGGCAAACCGGTTATCCCTAACTGGCCAGGCTCCAACCTGAAGGGGGTAATGACGATTCGAACATTGGCCGACGCTCAGAAGATGGTTGACTTCAGCCTTGGAAAAAAGAACGCTGTTGTAATCGGCAGCGGCCTGCTTGGAATGAACCTTGCTCAATCACTGAGGGAGGTGGGGCTGGGCGTCAAGCTCCTGGTTCGAGGTGATCGACTATGGTCTGCTATGCTCGACCGAAAGGCTTCAGATATCATTGCTAGGAGACTGGAAAAGGAGGGGATTCATGTGAATTTTAACATGGAGGTCAAGAGGGTCGTTGGAGATGACAGTTCAGTCTCCAAAGTAATCACGAGGGAGGGGACAGAGATCCCTTGTGAATTGGTCGCAGTATCCATCGGAATCAGGCCGAACATCGATTTTCTCAAGAATAGCGGGGTCAAGATCGATAAGGGCATAATTGTCAACGAGAGGATGGAGACAAATATCGAAGATATCTACGCGGCAGGCGACGTTGCCCAAGCGTATGACGTGGTCTACAAGGACTATAGATTGAACACTAGTTGGACGATTGCGCTGGAGCAGGGAGCGACGGCAGGATCGAACATGTCTGGATTGCATGAAACCTACTGTGGACTCTGCTCAAACACGGAGAAGGTCTACGATGTTGCGTTGACATCTATCGGGATAGTTACGCCGCCTTCCATTGACTGCGAGGTTCTTGCACACGACTTGGAAGAAAAGAATGCGTACAGAAAGTTTGTGTTGAAAGAAAACAGGATTGTCGGAGCACTACTTATTGGTCATACTCGGGATGCAGATAGAGTTGAGAAGCTGATCAGAACCGAGGCCGATGTAACTGATATGAAGGATAAGCTGCTGACAGGGCTCGTATAAAGTACGATGCAGTGCTACAAGGACTTAAATAAGATCTCAACATAATCTTGGAGAATTTGAACACTGTAGACCAAATAGAGTGATGTATCGATTTCCGTTCAAGAAAACCATGAAATTCGGAATGAGGTCTAGGAAGGTTTTCTATGCGCTTTAGTAGAACTCTCATGACGGAACGATCCATCACTGATGGAACCGCAGCTTCATAGAGGATGGTCGATTTGTACAAGATTGCTCGGAAGATGGAGCTCGGCCCAAACGTTAAACTGATGGAGATAGAGGCGCCTCTGATAGCGAAAAAACAGAAGCCCGGCCAGTTCGTAGTTCTGAGAGTTCATGAGAATGGCGAAAGGATACCATTAACCATCACTGAATCGAACAACGAGCGGGGCACTATAACCCTGATATTCCAAGAGGTCGGAAAGACGACTCGGCAACTTGGACAGCTGAACGTGGGAGATGCGATACCTGATCTTGTTGGCCCGCTGGGGGTGCCCGCCGAGATAAAAGATTTTGGAACGGTTGTAGTAGTCGGCGGAGGAGCCGCAACGGCTGTGGCTTATCCAGAGGCAAGAGAACTGAAGAAGGCGGGTAACAAGGTCTTAACGATAATCGGAGCACGAACCAAGGATCTTATCATTCTAGAAGAACAGATGAAGGCTTGCAGCGATGAGCTCTACATAACCACAGACGACGGATCGAAGGGCCATCACGGCGTCGTCACGGACGTACTCAAACAACTGATCGAGAAAGGCACTAAGATCGACTTCGTCGTCGCCATCGGGCCTGCGATCATGATGAAAGTTGTAGCCGAGACCACCCGTCCCTACAAGATCAAGACCGTTGCAAGCCTAAACCCGATTATGGTAGACGCAACAGGGATGTGCGGGGTCTGCCGTGTTTCTGTAGGCGGCCAGACCAAGTTTGCATGTGTCGACGGTCCAGAGTTTGACGCTCACCTAGTAGATTTCGACCTTCTCATGGCGCGGCAGCGAATGTACCTAGATAAGGAGAGAGCCTCTTTGGAGAAGTGGGAGAAGGAGTGTAGGATAAAGTGACCCAGAAAGAAGCTGGAAAGAAAGCTGAAGCCGCCGAACGAGCGAAACAGGTTCCGATGCCAAAGCAAACCCCTGAGGTAAGAGCCCACAACTTCAACGAGGTCGCTTTGGGATACAATGAGGAGAAAGCCCTCAAGGCGGCGAAGAGATGCCTCCAGTGTCCAAAGCCTCCGTGCATAGAAGGATGCCCGGTCGAGATCGATATCCCAGCCTTCATCAAGCACATCGTCGAACAGAGGTATGAAGAGTCGATAAAGGTTCTGAAGAAGTACACAAACCTCCCGGGCGTCTGCGGCAGGGTCTGCCCAGCAGAGGATCAGTGTGAGTTCAAATGTGTCCTTTCAAAGATAGGAGCTCCTGTGAACATTGGATATTTGGAGAGGTTTGCCGCGGACAAGGAGCTTGAGAGAGGCCCTGTCAATATTGACCTGCCACCTCCGACCGGAAAGAAGGTTGCGGTAGTAGGATCAGGTCCAGCCAGTGTAACAGCTGCAGGCGACCTAGTCAAGCTCGGCCATGACGTTACGATGTTCGAAGCCCTTCACAAACCTGGAGGCGTACTGGTCTATGGGATCCCTGAGTTCAGGCTACCCAAGAGGATAGTCCAGTATGAGGTTGACTACCTAAAACGTCTAGGAGTCAAAGTGGAGACGAATTTCATCGTTGGAAGAACATTGACGATCGACGAACTCTTCGAGATGGGATATGACGCCATATTCATGGGAGTCGGCGCAGGCACCCCTGACTTCCTCCATATACCCGGCGAGAACCTGGGAGGCGTCTACTCGGCAAACGAGTTCCTGACCAGATCAAACCTGATGAAAGCCTACAGTTTTCCAGAAGCTGACACACCCATCAACGTAGGAAAAGTAGTCGCTGTTATTGGTGGTGGAAACGTCACGATGGATGCTGCGAGGACAGCCCTCAGGCTTGGTGCAGAGGTTATCGTCGCCTATCGAAGATCGCAGGCCGAGATGCCTGCTAGGCCACAGGAGGTTGCGAACGCACGAGAGGAAGGTGTAAAGTTCCAGTTTCTCACAGCGCCGGTAAGAATGATCGGGAACGAGAAAGGGCAGGTAAAGCAGCTTGAATGTATAAAGATGGAGCTGGGAGAGCCTGACGCTTCTGGAAGGAGGAGACCAGTCCCCATTCCAAACTCAAACTTCCTAATGGACGCGGACGCGGTCATAGTGGCCATCGGCTCAGGCGCCAACCCACTCATTAGAAGGACGGCTAGAGGAGTAGATCTGACTGAAGATGGACGCATCATCGCGGACCCAGCGACTGGAAGAACCAGCCGAGAAGGGATCTGGACTGGAGGCGACATAGTGACCGGCGAGGCAACCGTGATCAGCGCCATGGGAGCTGGAAAGATGGCGGCTAAAGACATACACCGTTGGCTACTTGAGAAGCCACGTCAAAGGTGGCAGACTGTTGAAGCAGTTCACGCTTGAAGAGTTAAAGCAGTTCGACGGAAAGGATGGTAGACCCGCCTACGTTGCCTTCAAAGGAAAAGTCTATAATGTAAGCCAGAGCAACCTCTGGAACTCCGGCTCACATTTTGAACATTTAGCCGGCATGGACCTGACCAAAGAGTTCAGAGACGCGCCACACGGCGAGGAAGTTCTGGAACGTGTGCCGGTCGTCGGCGAGTTGAAGACTTAATCACATGCCACGTGGACTATTATTGAACATGTCAACCTGACAGCTTCGCCTGTAAGGATCAGGATCGAGTAGACTCGTGGAACCTAGGAAAAAACCCTAGTCCGGCGCGTTGTATGGAATAAGACCTCTTATCGCCAACGCCTCACGCAGCTTGCTTACGGCTCTCTCCACATCGGCCTCCCGGTTGGCACCTGTGCAGACGAGCTTGCCGCTGGAGAAGATCAACATAACCACCTTAGGCTCCTTCAACCTATAGATCAACCCCGGAAACTGGTCGGGTTCGTATATTGTTCCATCAAGGCTATTCGCTGTATCTTCGAGGTCGATTCTACAGCCCAGATCGGCTGAAGCGACCACGTTCCTAATCTTTATCTCCGGCCTCCCGAGGATGATGAGTCCTCCTGTCTTGAACTCCTCAACCAGTTTCGACACCGCTCGTCTCGCCCTCTTCTCAGATTTAGCGCCTGCAACTATCAATTTCCCAGTACTGAACACAAGCGTCGACACATTTGGTTTCTTCAATCGATAAACGAGTCCGGGGAACTGATCCGGCTTATACTCGACCGTTGGAAAAGTTCTCGCAACAGACTCCAGATCGATGAATTGATTGAGACTTGCCGAGGCAACAACATTCTCAATGTTAATGTTGAACTGATTTCTTGGCAATTGGTTTCAGTCCTACCGTGGTCTCAGGACCTAATAAAGTCAAAGAGGTTCGCAGAGTCTTTTCTTTGAAATGTCTAAAGTACTTAATGAAACTTTACCGCTCGAACGTTACAGGATGATGACGCGCGATCTCGGTACAACCCTGCTCGACTTTCCCAACAGCCACTCTGAAGATCAGCTCTGACGCATAGAATACACGATAGCGATTGAACGTTGAAAGCTGGATCGTTTGGAGGTATATGCGAGAAATAAGAAAGCTATTATGTAGGTTTATTGTAGGTAGCCTCTCCGAATATGGATGTCTAGGTGAACTAGATGCTACCAGTAGCAGCTCTTCAAGCTCCAGCCTCCAACCTTCAGATGCTTCTGCTCCTGATCCCGCTCCTTCTATGCTGTATGATGCCGATGTTGATGCGCAGAGGTCAACCATCAGGCGCACCAGCATCGTCCGTTGAAAGCGATGTCTGGTTCACGTCTTACAAGGAAGATGAGGCTTTCGACCTTGTAAGAGTAGAGGTTGAGAAGTGGCGGCAACAGAGTTTAGAGACAGCGAAGCCTCCACGTTTCTCTTTGAGAAAACCTCCAAAAGAGAGATTCACTGTAATCCAATCGTTATCACCCCGCCTATACCGTCTCTCTGACTCCCTCGAAGGCGAGGTGACGTTTGAGTTTACTCCTACAGAGGTTGGAGGAACCTCCATAAGGGTCAACTATCAGCCGCCAGCAAGACCTCGTGTCCAAACATTCAGAGCGAACCTGCCGATCAAGCTACCTTATGCCGCTGGAAAACCATGTAGCGCGTGTGGAAAACCTGTTCTACCGGACTTCGTCACATGCCCGTACTGCGGACAGAAACTAAAGTGACAATGTGATGGAACGGTTCAACTGGAAACTCCTGATACGGCATCGCCACTGGATAACGTTAGAGTTCGGGAAGAGGCGACTAGGCGTCTGTGCAAGGTGTAGCGGAACGATCTTAGGATTCTTCTCGTTGATCACGTTGACTAACGTGACGGAGCTGTCGGCTTTCTCGAACCTCGGCCTCCAGCAGCAGATGCTCGTATGCGTCTTGCTCATCATGCCCTCCGGTCTGGATTGGCTCAGCCAGGCGTACGGACTGAGAGAGAGTACAAACTTTCTTCGAGGAGCGACAGGGTTCTTGGAAGGATTTTCGGTCGGACTATTCTCCCTAGCCGCCGCGCCTATGATGTTCAAGTTTCTAACCGTCTTATCTATCGGTGGCGCTATATCGATTCTCGGCATACTCGGAAAGCGGTTCGCTTCTACATAGGTAACCGATCTATCCAACCTGGAAGACTTCGAGGAGCAATGCATCCTTAGAAAGATACTCTTAAGCGCCGCGGGGTTTCCTTGCTGCGATGCTAGCTTAGCCTTCCTCAATTAGACCTGAGCCTACTTTCGAATGGTGGAGAGCTGATTTGCCCGTATACACATGGCCGATCTCTGAAGTATTCAGAAGACTGGGTACAGCCTCTACAGGGCTAACTGAAGAAGAGGCAAGGAAGAGGTTCAGGGAGTACGGCCCAAACAGGCTGTCAGAGCCGAAGAGAGTAGCAGCGTTCAGCAAGTTGGTCTCCCAGTTCAAAGATCTGTTCAGCGCTCTTCTTCTGATAGCCGGTCTTCTGGCCCTAGTAAGTGGCATGTATCATTTCAGCTTCGCTATCTTCGTTGTGGTCATTGTGAACGCTGTGCTGAGCTTTGTTCAAGAGTATCGTGCAGAACGGGCGGTCAAAGCGCTCAAGAGGTTCCTGCCGTTTCGCTCTACCGTGATTAGGAGCGGCGAGTTGAAGACAGTTCAAGCCGAGGAGATTGTTCGTGGAGACCTTATCATATTAAAAGAGGGGGACCGTGTTCCTGCCGATTCACGTGTCATTGAAGCATTTGACCTGTCAACGGATAGTGTTGCTCTCACAGGAGAGTCGGAACCTCAGCCTAGAGAAGCATCTCCCATGCCTGGAGAGACGACGTCCTGGCTCGACGTTACGAACCTCGTCTTCATGGGAACCACGATCGCTTCAGGATTCGGAAAAGCAGTAGTCTACGATACAGGTATGAATACTCAATTTGGAAAAATCGCTGGGATGAGCCAATCTATAGAAGAGACGGCCAGCCCACTCCAAGAGCAGATATCATACGCAGCCAGAATCGACTTCGCCGTAGCTATCGCGGTCGGCGTACTCTTCTTCACGGTTGGCGTACTATGGCTGCACATGAACCTGTTCGCAGGATTCCTTTTCATGATAGGTGTGATGGTCGCGTGCGTCCCCGAGGGGTTGCAGGTTACGGTCTCCACGGCCCTAGCCCTAGGAGTGGTCCGCTTAGCTAAGAGGAACGTTCTGGTTAAGAGGCTTTCAGCTGTAGAGACTCTTGGCAGCACTACAGTCATCTGCACCGATAAGACTGGGACCATAACCAAGGGAGAGATGACTGTAAAGAAGATCTGGATAAACGGCGAGATAATCGAGGTAACTGGCGAAGGCTACGCCCCGTTCGGAGATTTCTGCGTAGGAGCCCACCAACTGGAGCCCGGTGAAAGAAAAGATCTTGAATTGCTCCTCAAAGTCTCCGCGCTCTGCAACAATTCGAAGCTGATCCCACCCACAGACAAAAGCGATCAGTGGAGAGTACTTGGAGACCCAACCGAAGGCTCGCTTCTAACCTCAGCGCTGAAACTAGATTTGAACATACAGAAAGAAATGGCTGACAAGCCGTTGGTGAAATTCTTACCATTCGACTCTATAAGAAAGAGGATGGCGTCGATTCACAAGACTGGGAAGAGCTACATCGCCTACGTCAAGGGGGCCCCCAAAGAGACCTTGAGCGTATGCTCAAAGATTCTCGTAGGATCCGAACTGCGCTCACTAACTCAGATAGATGTCGAAAAGATCAACAGCGAGAAAAGAAGACTTGGCAAAGAGGGGCTCCGAGTCCTCGCATCTGCATTTCGAGATCTACCCAGCGATCTGGACGATTGGAGCGTTGAGACCGTTGAACGAGATCTTGTTTTCATCGGCCTGATCGGGATCTTGGATCCGCCGAGGCCAGAGGTCAAGCAGGCTGTTCTAGAAGCAAGAAACGCGGGCATTAGGACAATTCTGATAACAGGAGATTATGGACCGACCGCGCTTACGATAGCCCGAAAAGTCGGGATCGTCGAGACCGAGCAATGCCAAGTCTTGACCGGCGCCGAGATGGATAAGCTTACCGAACCTGACCTGATAAGAAAGATCGATGCGGGAGAGATCATCTTCGCAAGATCGACTCCAGAACATAAGATGCGAATAGTCTCCCTCCTCAAGTCGATGGGCGAAACCGTCGCTGTCACGGGCGACGGCGCCAACGACGCTCCATCACTTAAGAAAGCTGACATAGGCGTCTCGATGGGGGTCGCCGGCACAGACGTAGCAAGAGAGTCAGCCGACATGATCCTGCTCGACGACAGTTTTGCGTCTATCTCAAAAGCCATCGAAGGTGGAAGGACGATCTACGATAACATACGGAAATTTATCACCTACGTGTTCGCACATAACTGGGCCGAACTGATACCTTACCTACTATTCGTTCTCGTTGGCATTCCACTTCCATTACTCGTGACACAGGTCTTGGCCATAGACTTGGGCATAGAAGTTGTCCCCTCATTAGCCCTTGGCGTTGAACCTCCAGAGCCAGACATTATGAAGAGACCGCCACGAAGCAAGAAGGAACGAATTTTTGATTTTAGGACTATTGCAAGATCCTTCTTTCTGGGCATATTTGTCTGCATCGTAGCCCTAGCGGGCTGTCTTCTGGTTTGGATTCAAGGAGGTTGGAGGTACGGTTTGGAACTAAGCTCTAACGATCCAATCTACAGGCAAGGAACAGCGATGACCTTCGCGGGGATCGTCCTGGCACAATCGGCAAACCTCTTTGCATGCAGAAGTGGCAGGGCCTCAATCCAAAAGATAGGACTGTTCAGCAACAGGTGGGTCTGGGTTGGAATAGCGTCACAGATACTGATTCTTTCAAGCATAATCTACATTCCAGCTCTCCAGAACGTCTTCGGAACGTATCCTCTTACAATCCAGAACTGGGGATTTCTCCTGCTGTTAGCGCCCCTCCCACTCTTAGCCGAGGAGGCTAGAAAGAATCTACTAACCAGGACCGGCGCAAACAAAAATTGAACAAGTTCCTATGGTTGGCTGGACTGTGTCTCTCATTGTGGTCACGTTTCGATTGTCAGGATTCTCTTGATCAACTTCGCGAGCATGTTGGCGGTAGCCCTTGGGCCCCATCTGCTGTTGACTGAGATCGTTGGTGGATAGGCTCTTTCTCTGCTGATCTTTGACATGGTAGGCTCGATCCATTTAAGGACTTGTTTGGTGACTATTATGAGTGAAAAACGAGCGTCCCGGCAGAGCCTCTCAAACGCGTCTATCGCTTCACCCCTACTTGATATGATACGGACCCGTTTACGGGTCGGCGAACTAAGATAGGTAACTATCTTACTATCAGCAAGTATGGATATCCTGCCCATGGATTTCACCTAGACCTGAACAGTGTGAAACACCAAAGCTTCTGCCTTTTTTCTCAGTCTGTCTCGTCGGCATAGAGATGTTGCCGCGTAATGTGCAGAAGCGTCAGGGATCTTTGAGGCATCTTACGCTGCTTGGCGTTCTAGTCCCTTCCTAGAACTGTTTTAGGATATCACCGCTCTCCATGATCCTAGTACAGTAGTGGCATCGAACCCTGAGGGGTTCCACCTGCTCCACTAGGAAGATCGACTCCACAGGCTCATTGGCGTTTGATACACAGGTTGGGTTGTCGCATCTGATGATTCCCTTGATCAACCTGGGAAGCTTCACTTTCTTCTTATCGACAACTTCGAAGCCTCGGACTATATTTATGGTCGCGTTTGGCGCTACGAGAGCTATCTTATCAACCTCCTCAGGCCTCAGCTCTCTCCGGTCGACTTTTACTATGTCCTTTCGTCCAACCTTCTTGCTTGGAACGTTTATGAGAACGCTCACGACGCTCTCGCCTCTTCCATTGATCTTTAATATTCTCAGCACGTCTAAGGAGTGGCCTGCAGCGATATGATCGATCACGGTTCCGCTCTCTATCTTGCGGACGTAGAGCTCCTCTTTCCTCGACACAGGTTGAGCCTCAAGCCTTCTACAGCCTCGCTATTGATTTAACCCTTTACCGAACTTGTCGAGCCTTGCGATCGATCGAGGATAGCCCAAGTTCGCTGTCTCGCAATCATGAAGAAACCATTCGAATCTTCAGGCCACGTAGAATATTGAGAAGCGCAAACCCAAGTATGCTTATGCTTATGATCGAACCGCCTCCGACCCCCGTATACCAGACCCAAGGGTCCATAGCAGTGACTGCAGCCAGATATGTGCCGACAATGAATGTGACGGTCAGGGTCGCGATGATGCATCCGAATAGCTCACCAGCTCTTCCCACCTTCAACAAGCTAACCCTCCATGCTGAGATGCTTGCGATGAAGTTGGCGATCGAACCAAATGTTACGTCCGCTATAACGCTTGGGAGCGGGGTGACGATGTTGGCTATGGCACATCCTATAGTGACTCCGAAAACAGCGGGCCAACCGAGAAGGATTGAGAGAGGAATCAACGCGTCTGCGACACGTACCTGAACAATACCGAAACTTAAACCGGCAAAGGCGAAGACGAGAACTGCGTATAGAGCTGCGAAAGCAGCCGTTAACATAATCGACTTTGTCTTCAATGATCCTTCCAGCTCCGGGGTTTCTAAGGCGGAACGGGTGGAAGGACCCCCTCACCCGCCTACTGCAACCATAGAAAAATGCGGATTGGATAAAGCTTTCGACAAGCACAGCGTATCTCCAAGGATGACTGCGAGCCCTAACGATGATAGTGGTGGCGTCCCGAGGGTAATGCGCTTGCCAGTGTCAACCAGTGATACCTAGAATTGGAGACTAAAACAATGTGCACTAGGAAGGATAGCAGACTCGCTTATCGTATGTTCTCCTCTTTGCCTCGGGCCATAACATGAACGGTTCATATGTGGCTGAGGATCGCCCTACGTGAGTGATCGCAGTCGATTCGCATCTTGAGCATTTCGAGATAACCCCTACAACATAGTCTCTGCAACTCCTACAGTAAGAGAAGATGTTGCTGTAAGCGAAAGAGATGATCTTCTCGGAGAGAAGTTCTCTAGTGAGTTTGAGCAGAGTTCTTGAATCGTGTTCCTTGGGTGTCAGATGGATTGGGAGAAGGTGCCCCCCCGAAGTTGCGGCCTGAAACTTGCTCTCTATCCTTGCTCTGTCTCGAAGAGGAAGCTTCGTCGAGGCAGGCAGAGCTGTAAGGTCCGTGTAGCATGGATAACTGCGCGTACCCTCGACCACGGTGGTGGTCCGACCATACTTCTCCACATCGAGTTCGGCAAGTCTAGTCGCGGCTTCGTCGCTCGGCCTCTGCGCGACCTGTAGCCGCATCTCAAGCTCCTCGGACATAGACCTCGCTTCTTGCACTATTCTCGATACCGTTTCAGATGCAAACTTCATCGCTTTCTCATCCTTTGAGAGTTCGCCTTCAGTATGATATTGAACTGCCTCGTTCAGGCCGACGTAGCTTATTGCGTATGACCCATTCCTCTCGTAGAAGTATGGTGACTCATCGAAAGTGCTGGATAGGACTGGAAGAAGGCCCTGTTTCATTCTGTCACCGATGCCCGTCTTCTTAGACTTGAAAGCCTCTACGGCTGTCTTGAGAGTTTCCAAGAGAGCCTCGAAAAAGAGGTCGTCTTCTCTATGCGCCTCGTACGCGATTCTAGGCAGGTTGAGAAACAGTGTCCCAAGGTTTCCCGTCCGAAGACAGTCGGTCTGCCAGTCTCTTTTCCAATCATCGCCAAGCCTCAAGCCGCTCGATGTATAGGCTACCTTGCTACCATCTTCGATGGCTAGAAAGTTGGATAGCCCGTACCTTCCTGCCAAGTTGTGAATATCAGACAATAGCGGTTCCAGACTTGTATCATTCAACGTCTCGGCCCTTAACTTGAACAGAAACCGTGGGTTGAGTAGCGGAGTATGAGAAGCCACCTTCTCGATGGCGTCAACGATAGCTTCTGCCAAGAGCCTTGTTTCGCTGACAAAATCTCCGTAGACTCCTCTAACCTTTCCATCGACCCCAACCGCGTCAACCTTTTCGAGAAAGCTCGGAACAGTCAGCTCTATCCCCAGAGAGAGTGGAAGCCTCGACACGTTGGACATCAACCAATTGTTCAGCCCTTCAAAAAAGACGCTGAAAGTTTCAGAGAGCTTAACCTTCTTTATACCCTTCACGAAGGGAGCTAGGAATATGTTGAACATGTCTAGTGACTGTTCGTTCGACACTTCAGCCGAACAGAGGTCGCATAGCTTTCGAACTATGACAAGTCCGGGCTGGAAGCTGCTCGGGGGATTCGAGATTGCTGATTTCTTCTTAAAGAAGAAACGTAGATCGTGTTGGATCTCTTCAGGTTTCAAGACCCAATCATCAAGAGAGCCGAGATGCAACTGGCCTGATAGGTGGGCGTCTGCAACGTTTCGCGTAACACCGTTTAGAAGTACATACTCTTCCAAGACGGAGGAGCCAGCAGACTCCTTGACGGAATTCACGTCGAGCAGCCGGTCGCTTGACTCGCTAATGAGTTGAGTAACATCATATACCGGCATCCCGAGCCTTGTCAGCTTATGCCTGTAATCTTCAAGCTTCCTCTCTACGAGAATCGAGTTTAAGAGCTCACGTATGAGAGGCGCCGTAAGGTATCTGGTCCTAAACCTGAGAAGACGTTCTTCAGCCTCAGCCGCCAGTTCCTGTGCGAGCTCATGCGGGACGCCTGCCTCGCGGACAAGAGAGTTTGAAATCTTGTCTCTATCAAACTCCTCTATAGAGAAACGTGATGTTCGGACTAGCAGCTTTCCCTTCTTAACGGCTACATACTCCTCCACATCTCTGCCGAAACCGACAACCATCTTTCCAAGATCGGTTATGGAGTACTTCTTTGTGTCCCTGTCCATTTCAATAAGGTCGGCTTCCATGAGACTCTTGAGGTGGTAGACGAATTTTCCAGCGTCCCTTATCGGATCGAGTTTTATAGAGGACATTATCTCCGTATATGCGAACGGTTCCCTGGAAGACAGAAGCTTAAGTATCTGCATGCGGACTGGAGCTGAGGCTGCATCGAAGACCTCTGCGCTCATTCTACTTATCGACTGCAACGCGCTTGCCTCGCTAGTTCAACAAACCATTATGACACGTTTCAGTTTAAAAAATTAGAGTTACCTCGCTTTCAACAACGACCTGACGACCGAGAACCGACACAGCCGTTCGCAAGATCGAGGTTGCAGTGCGAAGAACGTTCGGGTTAACGCGAGGCCGAAGCTAGAAGATTGCGTTCTAGATGACTAGACTGACTCTTTCATTCTGGCAGACAAGTCTTACTAGCGGATTGATCACTTGGGAGAATTTCGAAAAGCCAGTCTGCCCGCCGCGAAATGGACCATCCTAGAATTCTTGACGATTGATTGATCTTAATCTTGTTTATTCAATCATATTCTAGCCAAGTGCTTCTCATAATCAACAACGATGTGTTTGTTGCCTTTTTGGATAATGGTATGTCCTTCCTCTTCCAAAAGCTTCTTCTGCGCCTCTACTCCGCCAGGATACTTCTCGTTTATCACGCCATCGTTCTTGAGAGTACGCCAATACGGTGTAATGTCTCTCCTACCCTGTCGCCTTTCTTCCTCGGCCGCGTTGGCAGCTACCCAAGCAAAAATACCTGTGGTTAGCGGGCAGCCGATAGTCGCGTTATGCTTCCTAGCCAGCGCGCCTCTTATCTGATTGATGGTGATAAGCTTTCCAGGGGAGGCCTTCCTCATCAGCCCGTCGACCTCGATAGGAGCAGGAATCACAACGGTACCTGTCCCCCACCTTTTAGTCATCTTGCGTGAAATCACTTCCACTTTTGGTAGGTCCTTACTATCCTTCAGTTTCTCAGACCAACTCTTTTTTCTCGACAAAATCTCACCAAGTGGATTACAGACGCTATCAGATGGCATTAAAACTAGCGATTGTAACTTTGATCACATCTTCTTTGTAGCTGTCTCCATCGATCAAAGCTTTCTTGGACAAGAAGAAATGGCGTAGCAATTTCTCTTCGGCGAGTGTCTAACGTAGTGCAGTAATGATTGACGTGGGCTGTGCCGGAAGGATGGAACGTAAACTTGTCCGGAATCTCCAAGACTAGATTAAGTGATCCTATATCCAGCCGCTAAACGAAACGACGTTATTCGGCAGCGAAGCCCTTGCTGCGGTGAAAGAATTTTCAGCGATCTGGACAACAGTCCAAGGATTCGATTGACGTTCGAATGTTAAGGTGGGAGTAGTAGTCTCTGCTGCGGTAGGAGCCTATGCCTAGGGTTATGCCAGGCCTCGATGGCATAGGCCGGGTTGTATGGAGGTTGCCCAACTACCATTGCGTTCACCTGCCTCCAGTAGTCTCCATCTGCCCACCACGGTCTAGTTGGAATGGGCGCCCAATAAGGCCCGGTAGGCGTGCCCCACTGGAGATGGTATTGCATCATCCTCCGGTATGTTTCAAGCCATCCGCGGTAGACCTTCTCCCATTCCTGCGACTTCACGGTCTCCCAGGTCCTCTGATACCACGTTATAGAAGGATAATACCACACGGGCATGTCTAATCACACGGCCAATTCGAGGAATTTGGGATATCTAGGTATTTAATCCATACTATATAAAAATGGTCGTGGCGCGTGCTAGGTTTTGACATGTTGTTGTGTTAGCGGCCTTGAACCGGCCTCCAACCCGTAGGTTTGTTGATATCTCTTTTCTAGCCGCGTACGTCGGGTATCGTTCTCACTTCTTCCGTTTCCTCAGCTTATACACATAGTATACTGGGACACCGATTATAGCGAATGGAATCAGCGTTATTGCAAGAATCACTAGTCCGCGGACCACCGCAAACAATCCTCTCAGGGCTGTCTCGAGGGTCTCACCCCAATCCATACCGGGCGGTGTAAACGGTGGCGGAGGCTCGACCAAATGAACCGTAATAGCCGACATAGCCACGCTACGCTCAAGGTAGTTTACCTGACCCTGAAGGCTCTCGATCTCACCTCTAACCCTTTCCAGCTCCCTCTCAACGTTGAGGACTTCTTCCACGGTTCGAGCCATCTCAAGTATGTCATGAAGTCTCTTCTCCTGCCTCTCAAGATTCTCCAATCTTGCTTTCAGGTCGATATACTGTTCGATAACGTCCTCACTTGTCGTACTCTCATCGAGAACCTTTCCGTAGGTTTCTATTTCTTGAACAGCCGCATGGAACTTGTCCTTGGGAATTCTAATCGTAATGTCAGCGATAGCCTGCATGCCATACGTGGAGCGAGATGAACCTGCAACGTATCCACCATATCGTTCAGCTAAACTTCTAACCTTATCCAAGATACTTTGAATTTCGCGCGTCTCAAGAGATAGGTAAGCGTTGTAGATTACCATGCGTTCTCGAGGGGTTTCAAAGCCTTTAGGCACCGAGGTTGTCGGTAGAACGCTTTCCTCAGCGATTTCTGGCAGAAGAGGTCTGGTTAAATCAACGTATCCACCGTATGGGGCGTAGAGCGTGCCGACGAAAAATGAAGCTACTATGAGCACTACTACAGCAGATGAAACTATCACTATCTTTTTCTTAGACATTTTTACCATCCGTTCTACTTGTTCGGAATCAATGATAAAATCCTACGGCTTGGAACGCAGTGTTCAGAAGATAGAACAGACTGTAACCCGTGTACACTTTGATGGTGACAGAACTCATACAGTCACTGTAACCGGCTTCGTCTTTGAAGAAATATTCTAAGTAGGAGGTACAGATACATGTTGCTTTTGGCAGTTTGCTTGCACTAAGCATCAACCGTTAGTAGAGATCTAGTCTTTTGGCTGCTTTGCCACACAGACTATCATAAGATCCATCAAGTTTGTTCCAGTGTTTTCGGTGTATATGGCATCGCTTAGCTTTCTGAATATAGGCGAGGAATCATGCATTTTCAGTCGCTCTGGAAGGTTTATACCCATCTTCCCGGCGCGGTCCAAGGTGTAGCCGTCAACTATCGCTCCTGCTATGTCGGTTGGCCCGTCAGTTCCATCCGTGCCTATCGAGGCTAAGACTATTCTCTCGCTCCCAGCTATTCTCCAAGCTGCAGCTAATGCCAACTCCTGATTGCGGCCTCCCTCTCCAGGTTCCCCGACGATATTCACAGTCGTCTCTCCTCCAGCGATAAGTATACATGGAGCTTTGAAAGGCCGATCGTTTCTTTCAATCTCTTTCGCTACGCCCACCAAGACTGCAGCTACGTCTCTAGCCTCTCCCTCTATGAGTGTAGAAATTATGGCTGCATTCAAACCAAGCTCGACGGCCCTCTTTTCCGCGGCTCTACAGAGCATCTTGTTCTCCGCAAAAACCAAGTTGTGTATCCTCACGCCGGCCCGTTCAAAGTCGCTTCTCTTAGGAGTTTCTTCAACGGGATCTGCTCTTTCAAGGCATTTCCTCGCAGGCTCTGGAACCTTATCCCAAAGGTCGTATCTCAACAAGACATTCACAGCGTCCGAGAAAGTCGTTGTATCTGGAACTGTCGGTCCCCATGGAAGCCCCACCACCTCATCTATGGCTATTAAGCCGACTAGCTCCGCTGGATGTATCAGCATCGACAGCTTTCCTCCTCCTAGTCGAGAGAGATGTTTTCTGACGGTGTTCATATCTTCGATCGGCGCGCCTGATTTCAGCAGGAGGCTATACACTTCTCGAACATCTTCAAGGGTTAGCCCATTAGGAGGGAGTGTGATTAGAGATGTGCAGCCTCCAGTGACGCAGACTATTACTAGGTCGTTCTCGTCCGCCTTCTCGGCTATTCTTGCTATCTCCTTTGCCCCTTTCACGCTTCCATTGTCTGGCAGAGGATGCCCTCCCTCAACCATCGTGATTCTGTTGGTCTTGCGCCCCCAACCTCTCTTCTCGACAACAAGGCCTTCAGAAATCCTATCTCCCAAAACTTCTTCGAGAGCTGCCGCCACAAATGTAACCTGTTTTCCTCCGCCAACGACAAATACTTCGTCAATTTTGGATAGGTCGTAAGTCAGTGATCCTATCCTGAGGTCTTCTTGAAATTTGACGAGCTCTTTAACGAGGTTATAGGAGTTTACCTGTTCAAGAGCATGTTCCACGACGTCGAGCACTGTCTTTCTGCCCTGAACGTTGCCTTTGGATACGAGCTGATCCACATTCTTGATCATTGTCTATCTAGCGCTGGGCTACATCTGGTGTTACGTGAGATCTACTATGTAAGATCATTTTCTCTAACCCGTTTTCTAATCGATTGGATAGTCAAAGTTCTTGTAGAGCTCAAAGGCAGCGTCTGACGATCGACCTGCATTACTCTTTTTTTAGAAAGGATGTCTATAGTTCGTTCCTGCGTATCTTGCTGCCTGGCCGAGCTCCTCCTCTATCCTTAGTAGTTGGTTGAATTGGGCGGTTCTCTCGCTCCTGCAGGGAGCTCCATTCTTCAGTTGACCTGCGCCGACCGCCACGGTTAGATCAGCCAGCCAAGAATCCTCTGTCTGTCCAGATCTCTCCGAGGCCACTATGCTATATCGATGCCTCACCGCGTATTCTGCAACGTCCAATGCCTCTGTAAGTGTTCCTGCTTGGTTAACCTTCCAGAGGACCGCGTTGGCTGCGCCAGCCTCCACTCCCTTCTTTACGCGGCCTACGTTGGTCACAAAAAAGTCGTCTCCCATGATCTGTACGTTTCCCAGCGTCTTGGTTATCTCAACAAAACCCGCTACATCGTTCTCGTTGAAGGGGTCTTCAATCGATCGAAGTGGAAAGGTCTTCACAAGATCCTCATATAGGTCCATGAGCTTCTCGCGGGTGAACTCTTTCCCCATTAGATGATACTTGCCTGTTTTCTCGTTATAGAAATGTGTAGAAGCCGCGTCTGTCGCTAGTATGAACTTGTCCCGATAGCCAAGCTCCTCTATCGCCCTTTGTAACGCTTCGAAAGCCTCATGCGGGTCGCTTACCCCCGGAGGCGAGTAGGCTCCTTCATCGCCTACATTCAAAGCATACTTTGACCGCTTCGCTAGGAGTTCTCCTAGCTTATAGTAGACCTCTACGCTCAGACGTATAGCCTCGGAGAAGCTCTCGGCTCCGATCGGCATAGCGTTGAACTCTTGAAAGTCTAGGTCGGTGGCGCCCAGCTTTCCTCCATTGATGAATATTATCATAGGAACGGGAAGTATATGCGCGTAGGCGCCGCCCACGTATTTGTAGAGTGGGAGATCTTGGGCATCTGCTCCAGCCTTCGCAACAGCAAGAGATACACCGACGATTGCGTTTCCACCGAGCTTAGACTTATTTGCGGTTCCATCGAGCTCTATCATCATCAGGTCTATTTCTCTCTGGTTTCGAACATCCATCTCCTTCAGCTTTGGTCCGATAACCTCGTTTACATTCTTTATCGCTTTGAGAACCCCTTTCCCAGCATATCTTGAGCCTCCATCCCTCAGCTCGAAGGCTTCGTTGCTTCCCCTCGATCTCCCAGACGGAACATCAGCTCTCCCCAAGGCGCCGCTTTCACAAACGACATCAACCTGTAACGTAGGGTTGCCTCTAGAGTCAAGAATTTCTCTCGCCTTCACAGATTTGATCTTGAAAGATTCACTTGACATTCCCGTCACATCACACAGTTTGACAATTTTCCATCCTTATTCTTAAGCGTGACGAGCACCTGTTCTCTTCAACTCACATGCCAGAAAATTGTTAGACTAGATGAAACCTGTTCCTCTTGCCAAGGAAGACTGAGTCTATCCGAGCTGGGAGAGCAGTTCCTTCTCGATTTTTGCAACCGCGGTATACAGCGGATTAACAATCTGCGATATCTCGATGTCGCCTGCAATGCTAAGCAGCATGTATGCTTCGTACTCTTCAAGTCCAAAGTCTGCTACAAGCCATCTCATCAGCTCTCGGGCAGCCAGCCTAGCAGCATCTTCAAGTGGCCGAGCGCTGCAGACTGTCATTATCGCATCTGGAGATTCAATCCTAGGCCAATCTATCCTCTTGCCCTTGATCACCTCGAACCTGAGTCTCACCAATGCTGGTACCTCGGCGGCGGTTCCGCAGATCTCTCCGTTGCCTTGTCTGGCGTGAACGTCCCCGAGTCCAAATAGAGCTCCTTTAACATTAACGCGCAGGTACAGTCGGTTTCCGACAGTCACATAAGAAGTGTCAAGGTTTCCGCCATGTCTCGATGGCGTCACGGTTGATACACTCTCCACGGCAGGCGCAACGCCGATAGTTCCAATGAACGGTTGAATTGAGATCTTGATTGACTTCTCCTTCGAGGTGACAAACACTACTTTCCCGTCTCTTATCTCGCTAAATTTTGTTACCGGTGGAACCTCTGTCAGCCAACCCTCGAGTGCGCCGAAGCCTGGCACGAGGGCGGTAACAGCATCTTCCCCTACATCGATCCCGAGAATATCTACCGCAAGCGTATCTCCACGTTCAGCTCCTTCGATATAGATTGGGCCGGTGACTGGGTTATCAAACATCTCTTCACCCGACTCCAGAACCTCCTTCAAACCTCGGTCAGGTCTGATGGCGTTTGCAAAGCAGTCGTAGACCTCGACCTCTACAACATCTCCAGACGAGGCCGTGGCGACCGGTTTAACGTTAGGGCCAAAGATGCAGTCAACACCCTGCCTCATTTCATTTGCAGGTCTTTTGCTTATCCTCCTCATACGAAACCCCGCTATCAACGTCTCATTGATCAATTATTACTGTCCTCTCAATAGATATAGACAAATCTCTGGCTTGGTCTCATCCCGCTTCAATCAAGTTAACCAAAAGAGAAATGAAGTAAAGATGCTAACTTAGGACAATGAATCCGGGTGGATGATCAAATGAAAGCAGAAATCAGTCTAACACCGTCTGAGTCGAAGAGGCTTCTGGCCAAAGCCGTCCTCAACATGGATTCTGTCCGAAATGCGTTGAAGACTGGAACTTTAGTCATCTGTCGTGGCAGCACCAACGCTTACATCGTTGAGGAACTCAAGGGCTCGCCAATAAAGAAAGGAAACTATACTGCAGGTTATATTGGTCGTAAGGGTTTGCAGGCTAACCCGAACCCTCCAACAGAAACTATTCTCGTGAACGGCAAGACTAAAGAGGGCGCTACCTTAGCGGACGTAATGAAAGATCTGAAACCGGGCGACGTCATAATCAAAGGCGCGAATGCTGTCGGCCCGGATGGTATCCCCGGCCTCCTCGTGGGTCGAGAAAACCTGAAGACCACGGGCGGAACTCTGGGAATCTACCAAACAACGGCGATGGCGAGAGGAATTCAGGTAGTAATTCCTGTGGGTCTCGAGAAGTCCATCCCAGTCTCAGTGCTAGTAGGGTCGAAGGAGATCTCAACAGACAAGATTGATCTGGCGACTGGAATTCCATGCGAACTGATCCCTATGTTTGGAACCGTGATAACAGAGGTTGAAGCTTTACGGCTTCTGGCCGAGGTCGAGGCGATTCCCATAGCCGCAGGAGGCATCGGTGGAGCTGAAGGAAACCTCGTCCTCTTGATCAAGGGAACCGAGATCCAAGTACAGAAAGCGGTCAGCATCGTCGAAAAGATCAAGGGAGAGGCTCCGGTGCAAGAACCGGGAAGCCCGTAGCAACGCTCAAGACAGCTTTACCTGATTCCAACACAGTGGAAGATCATCTAGACATCGGTCTAAATACTCTCAGAGGGTCATCTCATCCTCTGAATCCTCTTTTCCCTCTGATATGCTGGCGCTCACATCCGCTGGAACATTCTTCAAAGGTTGACGTTCGGGGAGTAGGGAGTAGTTCCCGTCGCTCGACCGATACGCAGCCAACCTGCCAACCGTTTCCCAACCGCCACCACTAGAATGTCGAATCTGCACCGTTAGTACTTCAGCATTTGGATCCTTTTTTCCGGGCCAAACAGCCAGTGTGAGAAAGTCTCCATTTGCAAGGCGGCTCGAGAACCGTGCCTTAGGCTGTGACTTGCCTAACAATGCGCTGCCTCCGCTATGGTAGTGGCGATGTTCATCAATATAAGAGAGATTCATGAGTTGGTGTTGCCTGTTGCAATTCTATATAGGTATCCGCTGGTTGAAGACACAGGCAAAGCTCTGTAGATGCGATGTTGTTCAAAGATGCCTAGACTCAAATACGACAGGGAAACATTGCATAGGATGCTGAGTCAAGTTTCCAGATCACGAAAAGACCAGGTTAGAAAAAGCCGCCAAGTTGAACCTAGACCTTCTAAGATGCTCAAAAGTATCAGCCAGCATTGCCTACGCTGTGGTAAGATCGCTGTGTTCTCAATAGATCAGCTTGGCTACGCTACATGTAGAAGGTGTGGATGGGTTGCACCAGACCGCCACAGCGTGGCAATCTAGGTTTGATGATAACGGAGGAACCGTGGCTGAGCGTTGGCACATAGAGTCTGAAGGGCCAAGATAACCTCGATGGCTTCCGTCGAATCCATTGAAGAACTCCAAATAGAATTTGAAAAGCGACCGTAAGCCGTCCGGTCACAGTGATAGAGTCACTCTGGTTCTACAATAACTGCGGTGCCTGTCGCAGATATTACTGTGACTCCAGCCTGTAACCCTAGATCAGACGTTTCTATATCCAACCCTACTATCGCGTTAGCGCCTAAGGCTATCGCCTTTTCACGTACCCTGTTCATCGCCTCTATTCTCGCCTTCTCAAGCTCCGTTGTGAAAGCCGTTACCTCTCCGCCCACCATCGATTGAATGCCTGCGACAAACTTTCCCAGTACGCCTCTTGTCCGCGGAGTTAGACCTGTGACCACGCCCAACACTCTGCTTATCTTGTGTCCAGGTATCGTCGGGGTAGTTACTATGATGAACCCTTTCTCAGGAGTAATTGAGGATCCGCAATGTGGACAGAACCCAGATTCTTTTCCTATCTCCTTTCCACATCTAGGACAGTACATCTTGCTCTACCAAGCCTCTTACGCGGCAACAACCAATAGATAAGTCTGTTGAACGTCAAGTCATTGACTATGATGCTTCTTGTCCAGTATAACGACGGAACATTTTCCTTTCGAGTTCTTTCGCATAGTTCTCGTCAACGGAGGCTGTGAGACGATGTACTGTAGTGTCATATGCGTCGATCTGCTCCTCCTCAAGCTCTTCAGGGCTGTCTGAGATTCGTCTGTCGATTTCTCCGAGCATATCGATCAAAAGCTTTCTCTCTTCCCCGGACATGATCTTCGGATCTGTCATCGCAGCTGCCCGCGCGTAGATCCCCTCCTCCAACAGGTAACTGAACGCTTTGAACGGCAACTCGTAGAATTGTCCTATCGCTCCAGTTCTTTGAGTGAACCCTTCAGGAGTTGCTGCTTTGAATGATACGCGAACGTAGAGCTTTTCTGCGAATTCAACAAGCTCCTTTGCATAGTTTCTGTCAGCTCCGATGAGTAAACCGTTCGTTTCCAAGATGAATAGCTGATACTTCGACTTCTTAACATGTTCCAACAGCGAGAGGAGATGCTCTTTTCCAATGGTCGGTTCGCAGCCTGAGAGTCGAAGCTTATTCACCTTAAGATGCCTGAAGCGTCTCCATCCAGGGCTGGTTATCCCTTCTTCGGCTGCTCTGAATAGTTTCTGAGCGATCTCCTTGGCAGAGTAGAAGTTCCCCAGCTGTTCGGGAAAGTCTCTCGACCAGCTGCTCCAACAATATACACAGCGTAGACAGCATCCGGTCGCGTATCCTGTAGCGATTCCCCCGTAAACAGGGGCGGAATAAACGCCAGTGTACTTTCTCTCGGGTCCTTCCGGTCCGTTTCTGGCAACTATCTTCTCAGTCTCCTTAGCCAGCTCTAAAGGACTGAACGGCTTGAAGTTGGGTGCCAAGAAACGTTGATAGTCTCCCATAGACAGAAACCAAACCAAAAGTTGCTTTCAGTTCAGCAGTCTGGCCTCAAGCATACAGGTTTGTTTGTTCATCAGGCCCGATATGTCCTCGTTCTGTTTGACAAATAACAGTTCTGAGTCCCGTGGCTTTCAAGGCCTTCCAGACTCTAACCATTTCTTCGTATCCTGGTCTTGAGATATTCTTTCTTCGAAATTCCGGCCTATAGTCTAGGGCGCAGACCTGAACCTCGGGGTCTATCTTGAATATTTCTTCGCCTGTCCGAGCAATTTCCTCCAGTGAAATGAGGTCTCTGTTGTACGGTATTCCTATGCCGATGAAGATTCTAGTTTTGTATCTATCAATTAGGTATCTTACGGCTTCCCAACTGGTCTTGTGATACTCGGTGGCAAGATCTTTGTCTTTCAGCCCGGTTATCCTCATGAAAGTTTCAAGATAGAAGCCTTTCAGGTCCGGCCCGATATCTGTCATCCCAGATTCTATTAGTTCGTCAATATAGTCGCTGGTGAGAATCGTGGCATTAGTATCAATGTGAAACCTCGCCTTCTCGTCATGGTTGAGTCTTCTCAGCTCATGAATATATTCGACCAGCCATGATCTGTTTAGGGTGCACTCTCCTCCGGATATAGCCATCCTATCGACTCTGGAACGTCTTCTTGCGTCGCTCATTAGCACAGCTGCCTCTCTCGGCGTGAGGGCTACCTCCTTCCCACAGTAGGTTGTGGTCCAGTTTTGGCATTGAGGACAGCGGAGGTTACAGCCGCAAGCAAAGGCGGCGGCTTCTACGTATCCGTAAACCCTCTTCAGATGCCAAGGGGTTCCAACTCCACCGACCGAGTGTCCCATCCAACCGTGGACTAGCCTTCTGGGAGTACGGTCTCCAGAAAACTCTGTCTTCACCTCCATCCCCTCCTTAACGCCAGTTACACAGCTAGGCCTCGTCTCGCCTCTAATCTCAACTGCGCAGCTGTAGCAGCCTCCAACCTCGCAGGGAGCGAATACCCGATAACCGAGAAGCTCAAGAGCTTTCTTTACAGTTACCTTCTCTGGAACCGAGAAATTCTTGTCATCCACTCTAATCCTGATTTGATTCCCTTCTTCTCTATCCTTCATCTCTATGGCTTCGTTGGGGCATGCAAGATAGCAGGCGCCACAGCCAACACAATCTTCCGCGTAGCCAGCGTAGAGGCTTGAACAAGCAACGATTTCGTCGCATATGCCACACTGTGTGCAGCGCGCTAAGCTCTTTTCAGCGATCGAGAACACGGGTATACTCGCTTTCAACCCTCAGCGTTCCTTGTGAAAGTCTAGAATTAGTTCTTTTTTCCGCGGACCAGAGATGTGAAGACGCCCAAGGCTGATATGATACTTGAGATGATGAACGCTCTACGAATGCCTTCTACGAACGCCTCCGCTATAACTACCTCAGCTTCGCTTCTCAATCCGATGAACAGGTCTGAAAGTATCTTGGAAGGGATTGCGGTAGCAGCAACAGCCCCCATAACCGCCAAGCTCATAGATTGACCCATAAATCTCATCGTTGCAAGGGTACCAGCAGCCACTCCTAATCTACTCTTGTCGACCGAACCCATCACTGCACTAGTATTGGGCGCAGAGAAGACCCCCATGCCTACACCCAACATAAGCAACCTGACGATAACGTCTAGACTGGAGGAATCAGTTCTTAAAGTACTGAACATGAAAAGCCC
>CAZLVF010000019.1:0-1687 GCA_964562925.1 uncultured Candidatus Bathyarchaeia archaeon | reverse complement strand
CGAAAGAATAGATAGATATCTAACATTGCTTCCCTACCTTTCTTCTTCTCAATCACCAAAAACAAAATGAAGAAGGCTCCACTCGTCAAGAAGAGACTAGTGACTACGAGAGTTGCCCACCCATAACTGGGGCCGAGCGTCAGAGCAGAGAGCAGAGCGGCCAAACACATAGCGAAAGACCCAGCGCCTGAAAGATCAAATCTTTCGCGCCTCGCAGGTTTCGTTGACTCCTTCAACCTTAACAGAGAAACAGAGATAACAAAAATGCCGATCGGCAGATTCACCAAGAAGATCCAGCGCCACCCCAAGCTTTGAACTAGAAATCCTCCCAAAGTCGGACCGACGGACAAGCCTGTGTAAACAGCCATCGCGTTAATGCCGAGAGCCTTTCCACGTTCACTACTTGGAAAAACATCGGTAACTATGGCTGGCGAGGTTGCTCCTACCAGTGCTGCACCTATCCCTTGAATAGACCTAGATAATACGAGCTCCAAGCCAGTCTGTGAGATGGCGCAGAGCAGAGAAGCAGCTGTGAATAGAGTAAATCCTCCGATAAATAGCGTCCTTCGTCCCTTTATGTCGGCGAGTCTTCCAAAACTGAGAAGCAGAATAGAAAGGAAGAGAAGGTAGGAGGTAGGTACCCAGACGACCGCTGTGTATTCAATGTCGAGACTTGACGCGATCGATGGAAGAGCGATGCTTACAATGCTGCTGTCTAGAGGAGTCATGAAAGCTCCAACAGTGGTGATTAAGAGAACAATCCATTTGTAAGACTGGTTCGATGAATTCTGATTCAACGTTGACTGGGTTTCCACATTACCAACGTCCGAGCTTTCTCGAATACGTGGTCCAGCAGTTACGATTCCTAGTCGATCAACATTAATGAGACTGGTTCAGGTTTCCCTGGGAACGGGAATGCTATTGGCATTCCAACTTTTTCCATAGTTTTCTTTATGTTTATTCCAACGGCATGCTCTGGATATCGAGCCATTGTCGGGTGAATGCAGACTCCAGCCTCCACGTTACATTTTTCACACAATGCACAAGATCCTGTTGAGAACCCGGTTGCTAAGACATATCCTTTGTTGAATGCGGCTTTCTCAAGTTCAAGGAGCGCAAGATGTATCCTCTTCTTGTCTTTGCTCCACTCGGACCAGAACCTCGACGCTTTCTCTCTGACCTCGGCTGGGACGGTTGGGTCATATCTATTCCTTAGAAGGCTTCTTCCCACATCCACTTGCGTCTCAGCTTCCGCGGGAAACTTGGAGACAAGAGCGTATCTGTAGTCTTTCAACATCTTTCTGAACTCATCAACGGTCGGAGCGAAGGGAGGACACATCAATTTTCTCTTGTATGTTTCACATCCAACTCTGCATTTCAATAGGACCCTGTCTTCGACGACAATCTTGCTTACCCGTATTATCTTTGCTTCAACTGCTCCTAGCCCTAACGCTAGTTCTACGAGAAAATCGAATTTGCTTGTCTTCTTCTTGGGCACCATTCAACCCATCAACGAAGCTTAGCCTGAGTCGTCGGTGATATTTGAAGAAACCTAATCGATCTATCTTCCAGGAAATCCTTATCGAAAACATTCGTGGATAGGCTTTCGTATCAAAGAGACCGCTAACAATTCCACTGATTCTTCAGCGAGCGAAACGCCCCGAGTTGAATTGTATGTGGATCCCTT
>CAZLVF010000018.1:23772-26736 GCA_964562925.1 uncultured Candidatus Bathyarchaeia archaeon | reverse complement strand
ACTGAGGTGGCGCCCGCTAGAAGAAACTCTACAGCATCCTTCCAGGAGACGATCCCGCCACATCCAACTATCGGTATCTTGAGAGACTTGTAGAGTTCGTATACGCATCTTAGAGCGATCGGCTTGATAGCTGGACCTGACAGACCTCCCACCTTGGCGCCTAGCACCGGCATCATAGTCTCAACGTCAATCGCCATCCCTCTTACTGTGTTTATTGCGGTCACTCCATCTGCTCCGGATTTCGCTGAAGCCTCTGCTATCTCTACGATGTCTGTCACGTTAGGAGAGAGTTTAACGAAAACTGGACGGTCGACCTTCGCTTTGACAGCTCTTACAGTCTTGGCAACCATCTCCGCATCCTGTCCAATCTCACGTCCAATCTTGCCAACGGTTGGACATGAGATGTTCAGTTCAACGGCCAAAGCACCGGCGGAAGAAGCCTCGCAGGCGACAAGGGCGTAATCTCTTGGGCTAAAACCGTAAACGCTTGCTATGACGGTTACCTTATCATCTGCTAGCCTCTGGATCTCTCTACTCATCTGTCTGATCCCGGGATTTGGCAAGCCCATAGCGTTAAGCAGGCCTGATGGAGCCTCCACAATATTCGGTCCTGGATGTCCAGCACGAGGTTTCAATCCAACAGATTTCGTGACTACGGCGCCGGCTCCGAAATCAACGGCGCGTCTCAACGTTGCAGCAGATATGCCAAGTATCCCAGCCGATAGGATGGTAGGAGTTCGCAGCCTAATTCTGTTTAGGGTTGTAGCGATGTCTGGTTTCATTCTCGCTCAACCCAAAGCGTTAATTCCGATAGCCAAATAACGCTAGCGGTGCAAGAGATGCAGTGGACCCGCCTAGCAGGGAGAGCTACTCAATGAAAGCGTACGTTGTTGATGTCCCGTTCGGCCTGTTCGCCATAACTAAGACTGGCAAAGTGGTCGATAAGTGTCTATTCGGTTCCGACCCTTCTGAAGCATCGTCCGCGCTGAGACAAATTCAATCGGGGAGTCTTCCTACAGTCTCTTCAGACCTATTCGTGAGGCTTGGAAAACGAAAGTACCGACCTCTCGTTGTCGATAATGAAGCAATCATGAAGGCTGTAAGGGACGTAGCTCGCATTGAGATCGAGCTCGAGAAGCCTTGTAACGTTGCAGACAGGTTCAGGGAACGTTTGGTTTCCGTATTGACGGAGCTCAAGATCGTCAAGGACGAGACCGAATTCAATCGTTTCGTCAGAGACGTAACCCTCCAGATGACTAGGGCTGCTGTTGCAGTTTCAGCAGCGAAACGCGATCAACACGCTATTCAAACGGTTCGTGCGCTCGACGACCTGGACAAAACCCTTAACCTTTTCTCAGGCAGGATTCGGGAGTGGTATGGTCTGCATTTCCCCGAGATGGATAGACTCGTTGAAGGTCATGACACTTACCTGAGGCTCGTATACAATCTAGGCAAGAAAAGCAACTTTACTGGCGAAGCGCTTGAGAAGGAGGGGCTACCAAAAGACAAGGTAGGAGCTCTAGCGGAAGCCGCGAAAAGATCGATGGGAGCAGAGATAGAAGACGACGACCTTGATTGGATGCGTTTGTTCTGCAACCAAACTCTTGAGCTTTTCAGGTTGCGTGGACTAGCTGAGAAGCATCTAGAAGGTTTGATGAAGGATGTAACTCCGAACATGAGCTCTCTCATAGGTCCGACACTATCAGCCAAACTGATATCGATAGCAGGTAGCCTAGATCATCTTGCAAAAATGCCTGCGAGTACGCTCCAAGTTCTCGGAGCTGAGAAGGCTCTCTTTCGAGCCTTGAAGACCGGAGCCCGACCGCCAAAGCATGGAATAATCTTCCAGTACGCGGCTATCCATCAGGCGCCACGGTGGCAGAGAGGGAAGATAGCCCGAGCACTCTCTGGAAAACTTTCCATCGCGGCGAGGATAGACGCGTTCAAAGGAGAATTCAGAGGAGAGGCCTTGAAAAGAGGATTGGAGAAGAGAATCGACGAGATCAAGGAAAAGTACAAGAATCCTCCAATGAGGACAAGGCATGGTTCACCCCAACGTTAAACCCCACAAGAGTTTCCCCGGAGTCTTCTGGTCCTACGATGAGACAGGAACAAGGAAGCTTGCGACCCAAAACCTGACACCTGGACGATCAGTCTACGGCGAGAGGTTAATCCGACCCGACAAGACCGAGTATAGGCTTTGGGACCCCTATAGGAGCAAGCTTGCAGCGGCTATAGTCAGAGGAATTAGAAACATGCCAATATGTCCGAGACAAGGCGTTCTCTACTTGGGCTCTGCGACCGGAACTACCGCTAGCCACATCAGCGACATCATTAGGGAAGACGGTAAGGCTTACTGCGTTGAGTTTTCTTCACGGGCTATGCGAGAGTTCGTTGAGAACGTGTGTTCCCATCGTGAGAATCTTTATCCAATTTTGGCAGATGCACGTTTTCCAGAAAGATACCCAACTATCATGGGGTTGGTAGATGTAGTATATTGTGATGTCGCGCAGGTCGAACAGGCGAAGATTCTAGCCGACAACTCTGACAGATACCTGAAAGACAGAGGCTGGGCGATGATCGCCGTAAAATCGAGGAGCATAGACGTTACTAAATCGCCTGTCAACGTCTTCAAGGGGGAAATGCAGGTGCTGAGAGATCGTGGTATGAAGGTTGAAGAGAATATCAGACTTGACCCGTACGAGGTCGACCACGCGATGCTGGTGGCCCAGAAAGTACCTCGCCGATGAAGCGCGAATCTTTACTCGTTGTTTTGACCATACCATGTGTCCAGATATTCGAATCCTAGAGTTTTCCTTGATTCTTCTCTTGCAATAGCTCACGGATCGTCTTCCACGATCTTCGTACGACAGGGGGAAGGTTATCGTGTTCTCTTATCCATTGCCTGAGAAAGCTCATTGTGGCGGGATCGGTCACATAACCGGATCCGAACTCTCCATACTC
>CAZLVF010000018.1:5327-23672 GCA_964562925.1 uncultured Candidatus Bathyarchaeia archaeon | reverse complement strand
GAAAGCTCATTGTGGCGGGATCGGTCACATAACCGGATCCGAACTCTCCATACTCTGCCTTCAAGCTCTCAACAACTTCGTCTCTGCGGACTTTTGCGAGTATACTTGCGGCTGACACGATAGGGTATTTCCTATCCGCATGGTGTTCAGAGATTACTGTCACTGGGAATGCTACCATATCCAATATGGTTCTGCCGAACCTTTCAGCTATCACATCTGAGGCGTCGACGTATGCGAGTTGAGGTTTGAGCTCTGAGATGACTTGAGCCATGTACTTAGCTTCGAGAAGGTTTAGGCGCTCCAGCTTTCGTCCTTTGAGAACTACATCGTCTATCTCTGATGGATCTACAATGACGTACGTGCTGTTTGATACAATGTTCTTAATTTGATTTACAAGTGAAGCTCTCGATCTTGGAGAGAGGAGTTTTGAGTCCTTCACCCCTATCGACCTTAGCTCCTCAACACTCTCGTCCGGGATGGCTACTCCCGCGATTACGAGGGGGCCTATCACTGGGCCCCGTCCCGCATCATCAATTCCTGCAATAATCAAAGCTATCTATACCCTAAAATCGTCCTCGAATATCCTATAAGAGCTCAGTAAACATGACACATCATGGTCACTGCGTTTGGAGTCGTTCCAGATCCACTCACGTCTTGATAACAGCTCTCTTAAACATGGGCTTTCCGTAAACCACGTATGTGTCATCACAGGACATTTGGCATGTCTTTGAGGTAGACTTCTGCGTTGGTCTCAAAGTCTAACGCCATATGCTGTCAAGAGGTCTTCCGCCAAAACGCCTGTGCGCCGGAGCCTCCTTCGAAAATGCAAGTATCGGTTAACGTCTTCTTACACATTGAAGGACTTGACGGCTCGGACGGTTTTAAATACACGTACGTGTATTTGCTTCTTCAGGAAACCAAATGGCGCACAAGACAATTACGGTTTCCGAAGAAGCGTACAAAGCCTTAGCTAGGATGAAAGGCGAAAAGGAGTCCTTCACGGAAGCCATCTTGAGAATAGCTAGGAAAAGGGAAGAGGGTACTCTTTTGGACTTCCTCAAAGCCATCAAGCCAGACGAAGAATTCGCGGCGATACTGGAAGAGGTAATCAAAGAAAGAAGAACTATCTCGTTGAGGGCGCCAAAACTTTAGGTGCCCTGTATGGTATGTTTCGACACCTCCTTCTTGCTCGCGCTAGTTAGACGAGATCCCGGAGCCGAGAAGCGATTAGAGGATTATACGTCCAACGGGACTGCGATGTCAACAACCCCGATTACAATCTGCGAACTTTTCAAGGGCGCCTACAGGTCAAAGAAGGATGAGAACGTTTCGGTGATCAGAAAAATAATTAGCTATTTGGGGATCCTAGACTTTTCACTCAAGGCCTGCGAGACCTATGGCAGACTTGTCAATGAGCTTCAGCTTAAGGGATCGCCGATAGGAGACCTAGACACCATGATAGCGAGCATTGCGCTAGTCCATGGAGAGTCTCTGCTAACCAAGGACAAAAAACATTTTGAGAGGGTTCCCAGTCTCATGGTTGAAACATGGTAGACCTTACGAAAGCTGAGGAGATTCTACCAATGGTGACGCTCCTTACGGCAACCTATCTGGGTTGAGCCAAGCAGACGAATGGAAACAGCCTCGCCATAGATACTGGATCTTTGCTCCTCCTGACACTCATTCTTGGCGCCAGAGATGTTGTGTAAAGCCCTTCAAGCTCAATGCAGGCCGCGCCGACGGGAACTGTCTTGTCTCTTCGTTAGCAACTTTGAACAGTCCGACACCGATCCTTTCAATATCTCTAGATTTCTTCATACAAGCACGCTACAACTTTCAAGTTTGAGAGAGTGCCATGCGTCATGCGATGGACTTCCGTAACCCACGTAGATAACTTTTATATCAGCGGCACAAAAGGCTGCGGAAAAGTCGTTTTGTATGCGTTGGCCTAAGAGATGGAAGAATATAGTCGCAATGTTCGACCTTGGCATCTAACAGGTTTGGAACAACTCGATCTTGAAGAGGTGTTGACGCCTTGAACCCGCGAAGAATTGTGGCAGCAATCTTGCTGATCGTGGTGGTCACCTTGATAGTGTACCCGCCCCTCTCGACCGGCACCGTATCTGTGAGGTTCAAGAGCAAAGGCGTTGGAAGCGCTGATCATCTATACATAACGGTCAATCTCATCGAGCTGCACGAAGCTGGAGTTGATAATCGAACCGGTTGGAACCTTATCTCGAACGCGACGAGGACTATGGATCTCATCGATCCAGATAGCTTGGCTAGTTTCGTTGCAGAGGGGACAGTTCACACTGGCTGGTATGATATGATAGCGATTCAAGTTACCTCGGCTTCCCTTGTTCAAGGGTCGAACGAAACCGTGCTAGAACTATCTTCAGAACAGTATTATGCGACCGTTCCCTTGGTTCTGAAGACTTTTTCAAGGTTGACTGTGACTGTTCAATTCAGCTTTAACGCCACGGAAGCCGCCTCTACAAGCATCCTTCGCCTTGAGTTAGAAGCAGTATTGACACCGCCCCTTGGCTAGGCTTTGAAGTTAGATTCGAATCGCGGGAAGCTAAGAGGCTTCTTAACGACCGAAACCTAGAAAGGATCGCTGAAAAGAAGCTTAGGTCGTGTGGAAGCTTTGTGCGTGATCGGAAAGAACAGGATCATCGAACTTGTAGAGAAGTACAGGTGCATCTACCCATTCAACTTTGATCTCCTTGACGGCGACGGTTATGTTCTAACGGTCAAGGATGAGATGACGCTACACTATCTTGAGCATCAGAATCTAATCTCGCACGAGGTTGTTTTTATTCCCCCGGATTATATTGCTCATCTGACTGCTAAGAGTAAGTATGGTCGGATGGGGCTGTCTTTTCTCAACGCCGCAAAGATTCATAGTGGGTTTGTTGGAAGGTTGGCGTTAGAGCTGGTCAACCTCAGTAACGATCGACAGCCTATCACGATTAAGAGGGGAGATCCGCTCATGCATATGGAGTTCATAACTAGGGACGGAGACCCCTCACCGTACACAGGCGGCTACATGTTTCAGTACATGACGGACGAGGAAACAACACTCTACATGAAGATTTTGTCGAAAGACTTCAACAACATCTTTTCCGTGAATGTCCTCCAGAAACTGACCCAAGATAGAATAAGAACATAGGTCGACTCGTGGCACTCGTGGACAATGGTTTGGATTTCTAAGACCATTACCCCTTCTTGTGCTGTGTCCTCCACTTGGGGTAGGTTCTAATCAGTATCCATGGATAGGCTTGGATATCCTTGAGATGCGGCTTCTGCCACCCATACTCTGGGTGTTCTGTTAGGAACGAGTTGGCGATAAACGGTGTGTCGCAAGGCTTTCCCCAATGCGCCCAGAAGGCTCCCACGGAAGCCAGCTCGCTGTCTGTAATTTTTCCATCGAACGATCCGGCTGGGTAGTACGGTCCTTGCTCCCACTCAGGCCATCCTCTATTGTCTTCGTCTATGTGCCCGCATAACGAGTTGCGGCCTGGCGTATCTTTTCGCAGATATGTGTCGTAGTGATCTGCAAGGAACTTTCTTGCGGATCCAACATCCAACGGCTCGCGATTGGATTCTACAAGCTCTTTCCATCTTTCGCGGCGCGCTGTACATGACATCGATTTGTCGGAGTAGTTGATCGTCGTTTCCGATTGAACTTTCTCGCTTGCCGCTACGTTACTCCCAGCGAATATTCCGTTGAATGTCCGGTCTAGAGTATAGTTGTATGTTCCCAGTTCCAAGCATGCTATCTCACCGGTCTTTACGTCTCCTACGAGCCAGTCACATGCGTATCCACCGTTATTTCCTTCGATCATAGTTCTGGTCCATTCATCAAGCGTCTCCGAGTACTGAATCGCTTTTCGCGCCCGCATAAAGTAGGGGATTCCCTGCGGGCTGAATGTGGTCAGACCTGTTATAGTGGTCTCCGCAACGACCAGCCCTGACTTGCTGATGTACCAATCGGTTCCGCTGCAGATAGTTGCTGGATACGCTTGCATCAGGAACTCGTTCCCAGATGAGGGAGACACGCTTAGGATAACGTTGTATCCAGCCCCAGTCAGATAGGAGAACCAAGTGTTATGGGCAAGAACGACTTTTCCATCTTTTGTTGTCTTCCCTGTAGCTATGAACGCGCTGCAGTGTTCCCCTCTATTTGATGTGACTTGGCCGGGGCCTTCCTTAGATTTTAACCAGTAATGATACGATACGACGTCGAAGTAACCATTAAGTGCTACAATATCTTCCAGGTCAACATTTGTGACTTGACGCGCCCGGATTCCTTCTAGTATGCCAGAGATCTCGGTCTTGTACTCCTCTGAGAGTTTGGGCCAGAATAAGTTCATGCCAGTTTCGCGGAAGAAACGCCAACTCCTCTTGTACGCACCTTCAACGAACAGTTTCAAACTTTCAATGGTTTCGAGAGCTTCGTAGGCTAGCAGATAGCCATTCTGAAAACCTCTGTTGTAGGGTTCTCCATTGATACGTGCATAGATCCAACCGTTGACATCGAGTCGCCAAGCGTCTGCGAGAAGACGTTCGGCCGCTTTGATATCCAGATTGCCGTACAACTGTCTCAATTTGAATATCACTCTCTACCGGATACCGGCATCCATCTTCTGCCAAAGGGACGGCTAGCCTACATTGGCCTTCTTGTCTTGCTGTTCCGACAGTTCATGATTTGAAGATTGCTGCTAGGGCTAATATGAATGAGGCTTGTCCGCTGGAAGGAACGTAGCATCTGTTTCTAAGAAAAAGGGGGTAAGCCCCGCAGGGGGCTTAGGTTTTCGAGCGTACTACTTCTCTATGGTCTTGAGTGCATTCTCGAAGATGTCTAGGGCCTTGTCCGCTTCTTCTTTCGTCGTTGTCAGTGGAGGCTTCATCTTTATTATGTTGCCTACTCCAGCCTTTGCGTTGAGGCCGAAGAGTACACCGTTGCCTAGGCAGTTGGAGAATACCTGTACAGCCTCGTCTGTAGCTGGAACCTTCGTCTTCTTGTCCTTGACAAGTTCTACTCCTATGAACAGACCTGGACCTCTTACTTCGCCTATCGATGGATGTTTGCTCTCCATCTCTTTGAGTCTCTTGGTCATGTACGCGCCTGTTGACGCAGCCTTCTCCGATAGCTTCTCCTCGAGTAGAACGTCTATCGCGGCCGCTCCTGCTGCTGCTAGCACCGGTCCGCCGCCCATGGTGAATATATGCCATTGCGCAGTCTTCAGATCCTCCGGGACGAGATCGGATCTTATGACAGTTCCTGAGACAGGTAACCCTCCTCCAATAGCTTTGCCAGTAGTCAGCATGTCTGGTTTCGCGTTGAAGTAGTCAACGCCCCATATCTTACCTGTGCGTCCCATCCCTGTCTGTACTTCGTCCGTAATGTAGAGGACACCATACTTGTCGCAGACTTCTCTTATTATCTTGAAGTACTCTGGCGTTGGAGGAGTCTGGTGGCCGCCGTTCCCCTGGCAGGGCTCCAGTATGAACGCGGCAACGTCATTTGATGTGGCATGTCTAATGTGATGCTCCAAGTATCGTGCGCATTCAAGATCGCATCCAGGATATTTTTGGCCGAAGTAGCATCTGTAGCAGTAGGCATTGGGCATTTGACTGAATCCAGGAAACCTGACCAGTTTCTCTCTATGCCATGACTGTCCTAGCAGGCCGCTCATCGCTAGTGTTCCACCATGATATGCCCAGAAGACTGAAACAACCTCTTTCTTGCCAGTAACCTTCATGGCAGTTTTGATCGCTGTCTCGTTGGCCTCGGTGCCACCGCATGAAAAGTATGTCATACAATTATTCTTCAGTGGTCCCGGAGCTATGCTCGCAAGCTTTTCTCCAAGGTGTATTCTCGGTTCATTTCCAAACATGGTTAGTGTATGAGTCAACCCTTTGTCGAGCTGTTCTTTGATTGCCTTCACAACTTTTGGATGTGCATGACCTACGCCTAGAACTCCTGCTGTTTGCGATAGAAAGTCGAGGTACTCTTTCCCGTTCTGATCCTTGAAGGTGGCTCCTTTTGCTTCGGTTATGATTATGTCAGAGTAGCCCCAGCCGTGTAGCACATATTTCTTGTCTGTGTTCAAAAGTGAAGACATATTTTCTTCACCGCGACCCAATAAGGAGAGTTGTGAATATAAGAGTTTGCGGTTCCGGAAAGAATTATATTTTCGGATAGGGTAATCGTCGCCGATGATTCTACATGTCAGACATTAGGTTCGGTCTCACAGTCTCTATGTATCCACCTAAAGATTTGGTCCGGGCTGGCATTCTTGCTGACAAGTATGGTTTCGACTCTGTTTGGGCTCCAGATCATCTAACCGACCTTCCTCCTTCAGGCGATCGTGTGGAGCCCTGGGTAACATTGGCCGCGATTGGAGCGCAGACAAAGCATGTGATGTTGTCGACGTGTGTGACGGATACACAGCGGAGACATCCAGCTGTAACAGCCCACGCCGTGGCGACGTTGGATGAGCTGACAGACGGTCGTGGCGCCGTTGCCATTGGGGCGGGCGAGGTAATGAACGTGAAGCCGTTCGGCCTGCCATGGGAAGATCCAGTAGGTAGAACGGAAAGACTTGCGGAGGCGGTGCAGATAATTAAGTGCCTCTGGCTTTCGAGTCGGGAGAAACCAATTGACTTCAATGGAAAATATTATGCTCTAAGTCAAGCTTGGCTGGATCAACATCCTGTACAGAAACCTCACCCGCCATTGTATGTTGGGTCACTAGGAAGTCACCGCACCCTAGAGATTGTTGGAAAGTATGGCGATGGTTGGTTTCCATGGTTGAATACCGTAGAGACGTTCAAACGTCGATCGGAAACTATTAAGCAAGCTGCTGAGCAAGCTGGGCGATCATTTGATGAGATAGAGCGGGTCTCTCTTCTGTTTACGGCAGCAACGACGGACGAAAAACTTCAGAAGCGTGCAATGGATGCGCTGAAGCCTGAGATCCTAGTGCTTGTTGATCGAAAGGTTTTGAAAGAGATGGGTTTTGAGGTCACAATAGAGGGGTCAGACTACAAGTACCAGAAGACGATGCCAACCGAGGAGAAAGCCCAGATAGCGGCTAAAGCGGCTGAGAACATGCCTTACGAGATCGTGTCCAAATTTATGACGGTTGGAGGTGCAAGTCAGTTCATCGAGAGGATCGATCAGTTCATAAAGGCAGGGGCTAGGCACATAGCAGTTCGAGACGTGATAGGCCAGTACGTATATGGCTCACTCGAACGTGGCGAAGAAACCCTAAAGATGTTCGCTCGAAAAATCATACCGTACTTCAAAGGCACGAAGAAAAAGAAGAGGCGAGGCTAGAGCATAGCGAGACATGCTGTCTCAGTAGAGAGTATAGTGCCTTGGCCGCTTTCTTCCTCGGACTCCGATGAGACAATCGCCAATCCAAATCATGTGGACATGGGTGCTGCGGAGACCCAGACATAGACGCAAGGTGAAAGAGAGTTCACTCGCAATCGGGAAAAGATGGCGGATTCAGTTGGTAGGAATAAGAGGTTGGCAAGTCCGCAACAAACCCAAACTTTTCAAACCACTTCCTAATGTACTATAGTAATGCGTCTTGGTCCTACTGATGCGGTTAGAAAGGCTCGGTTTTTTGCAGTTCTTCTTCTGTTTGATATATCCATTTTGGCTGAGCGAAAGCGCCGCAAGAGGGCGCTGATGCGAGTTGACTAGGAGACAGAAAAAAGGGAGGAGCCGTCAGAAGCAGCCCTATGGTAGCCTCGTTGAAATCAACACGAGCCGTGTGTTGGTGGACGCGGTCGGAGAAGATGCCCTCACCGAAATCGTAGACGAGTATCTTGACTTGCTCGACACATCAGTGGCGATATACGAAAAGAACGGGAATTATGCTTTAAGTGCTTTCGCCTCAGGCTGGTGTCAGCTCTTGGATCAAGCGTCACGCAAACTCTGTGATAGTGACGATAACGCAAAGGCTCTGGAAAGTGGGAGGTGGCTCTGCCACGAGTCGCATTGGACCAAGGCCTCAAAAGTCTCGATTGAGACAGGCAGGCCGGTTGATGTTCGGTGCAGTGGTGGCAGACGCATCTGCGCCATCCCAGTCCGGGCTGGAGGGGAAATAGCGGGGGCCATCAGTCTAGCGTATGGCGATCCAGCCAAAGGCCCTCAGAAACTAGTGGCAATCGCTGAGAGATATGGCGTTAGCCTCGATAAGCTTCGGAAACACTCCAACTCGTACAAGCCTTGTCCACTTCTAGTGATCGATATCGCCAAGGATCATTTGGCAACATTGGCGAAGTTAATAGGCGCAATGGTCGAGCGAAAAAAGATTGAGGGGAGGCTCCGGGAGAGTAGTGACAGATTTAAACTAACATTTGAAAACGCGAAAGATGCAATTTTCTGGGTAAATCCAAAGACCGGCTTCATCATCAACTGCAACAGAGCGGCAGAAACCCTCCTAGAGAAAAGGCGAAGCGAGATCGTAGGACACCCCCAAACAGCGATTCACCCACCTCAAAGAATCGAATACTACGCTAAGATGCTCAGAGCCTACATAGAACAGGGAGAGCCTATTCGTGAGGCGGAGGTAATAACGAAATCGGGGAAGATAAAAATGGCACAGATAACCGCCTTCACAGTCTTGGTAGAAGGGGAACCGATGGTTCAGGAGATATTCCGGGACGTCACGGAGCATAAGCGGGTTGAGGAGGAGCTTGAACGCTACTCCAAGCGCTTGGACAAGATGGTGGAGGAGAAAATTACGGAGCTGCGGGAGGCTGAGCGGGCGGCCGCTATCGGTGAGGTAGCGCGTGTGGTCGGCTACGACCTCCGCAACTCGCTACAGGTTATAACCGACGCGATTTATTCAGCAAAGAAAAAGATGAGTCTCATGCCCTCTTATTATAGGAGTTATGCGAAGAAAATGGGCGCCTATGAGCTTCTTGGAAGGGTTGAGGAACAGGTAGAGTATGTAAACAAGATTGTTTCCGACCTCGAAGACTACACCACACCTGTGAAGCCCAGACTTGTTGAAACCAGATTGAACCAACTCATAAACGAGACGTTCTCAACGATAAAAATTCCCGAGACCGTTAAGGTCTCCGTAACGCTCGACGAAGATTTCCCCCAGGTAATGGTTGACCCGCGAATAATGAAGAGGGCCTTCATCAATCTAATCGCGAACGCTATCCAAGCGATGCCGAGAGGAGGCAAAATTATGATAGGAGCATCCAGGAAACTGGGCGCCGCATACATAACTGTCCGAGACACCGGCGTCGGTGTACCCAAAGAGATTCTGGACAAGCTCTTCCTCCCCCTATTCACAACGAAGCCCAAGGGTACAGGGTTCGGGCTGCCCATCTGCAAGCGGATCGTTGAGGGTCACGGCGGCAGCATCATGGTCGAGAGTAAGCTGAACTTAGGCACCACCTTCACGGTTCGACTGCCGCTCAGAAGGTGAGCTGACCCTGATTGAACCCATATATACTCGATAGGAGTAGGCCATTCAGGATGGATTATGACGGAAAGCGCAATGTCCGGAGACGCGGTCGGTTCCATTCTAACGAAGGACGTACTTACCGTCGACTGCTCCGAGACCTTGAGAACCGCTCTGAAGAAGATGCATAAGGAGAATGTGGGAAGCCTCGTCGTGACGGAAGCTGGAAAAGCCGTCGGCATAATAACCGAGAGGAATATCACACGTTTTAGCGCCGATTGTGAAGACCCTCGCTGCTTCGAGATGAAGACGAAAGCCGTTATGAGCGCACCGCTAATAACCGTTGGACCTGAAACCCCCATTTTGGAGGCCCTTGAGATTATGTTGGGCAACTCAATCAGAAGACTCCCAGTGATTAGGAATGAGGAACTTCGAGGAATAATAACAGAAAGAGATATCGTGGTGTGGGTGTTGAGAGAGACCTACAAGCCTTACATCCCCGAATACCTCAAGAAACTCGTCGACAAGATCGAGAGGCTTGAGAAACTCTAACGCTTAGCGCAATAGTAGCTAGGCCTCGGATAAAGGATGACATACAGAGTAGATCCGATACGTGCCATGACTTATTGCAGATAACATTTGCAAAGCTCACCCATCCATAAAGCCAGACTGCGCACGGCAGGGCTTTGTATACCGGCATGAGGTCCGGAACAGGTCTATCTACACTTCGTGAAATAACAACATCACTCAATTGCGCGTTCGGTGCGCAGCAGGAAAACAGACCGTCGCGTGATGATAATAAACTAGAAAAGGTCTCGGCCTCAGGGAATCATACCGTTATCTCTTTAGCAAGGTCAGGGAATTTTCCTCGCAGAGCCTCGAGCGACTCGGCCCATCCGATGAATCGCTTTCCTTTTTCCTCTCCAAGAACCTTTAGCACCCCCATGCTTATCAGATGATCCAGAAGTTCTTTGTCGGCTGCGCCCCGAAGGAAGAAGTCCTCCCTTACTATCTGGCTTGGCGCGTCTCTCTTCCTCACGCGGAACATTCGCAAGAACTTTAGAAGCTCCTCAGTCGTTGGCATAGTCAGTAAGAGTTTTGGACTTGCGACTTATAACTATTCCATTAAAGGGAGGATCCTCTATGAAATTCGCCGGATCGTATTGGAAAAAAAGAGGGGATATGAAGCGTTTAGTCTGGTGGTACTTCCTTGAACCGTAACTCAACGGGAACGCCTTTCGCCTTGTGGTAAGCGTATGATGCCCAGAAGACAACCGTTGGTACACCGAATAGGAACGCTATCGTAGCGAGCAGATATCGCGCCTGCAGTGCTGCAGCTGCGCCGGTCAATGCTGGGTACACTATCAGATACGCAGCGGAAGCGCTTATTATCGCTGTGAGGAGGCCAAGTATCGACACGACGGGTACACCGCCTATACTCTGTTTCACGAGTGCTGGAGACTTGTCGAATATGTCACGTCTTCGGTACGGGAAGATCATACCCGCTATTCCGAAGATCGTCCAGCTGATGAACCAGACAGCAATTGTGTGTGCGATCATCGCGAGCCATACTGTGAATGTGGTGATGGTGTGGATAATCAAAGCCAGGATGCATCCCAGTAGCACTGAACCCCATGCGTGTCCCTTCTTGTCTACTGCGCAGACGAAGCTTGGCAGGATGCCGTCGAAACTATAAGCGAACAGGTTTCTGATAGGAGCGAAGCCCAAGGCCATTATGCCTCCAAAGTTGATTATGTAGAAGCCGACGGGACCTGCAATCTGAACGAGTATAGGGTTATCGCTGAGGTAGACGGCTAAGAAGTAGACTGCGGGCATGAAGCTCAAGTTTCCGAAAGCGGCTTTGTCAAGTCCGTTGGCGTTCAAGTACGATATGGCTTGAATAAGGTCGATTCCGAGGCCGCTGTAGGTTGCATACGTGAAAAGTTCCCAATAGACTATAAATAACGCTAGAGAACCGAGTTGGGCAAGGATCTGAGCCCTACGAACTTCTTTGATCTCTCCAGCTATGTTCGCAACGTACGTTGAACCCAATGTGCTCAGATTTATGTAGGTCAGCCCAGCCCCCACCGTCGCTAGTCCAAAGGGGCCGGCTATTACCCCTGGGACCCAACCAACCTCTTCCGCTTGCTTTAGGATTCCGCTATAGTCCAAGCCTTGCAATTCAGCCATTCTCTGTGCAGCCATGGCCGGAGAAGATGTGAGGCTGATGTAGATGAATGCGACGAGCATTATCCACGTAACAACGGTTACGAACCAAGAGACTCTCATCACCCACTTCGTTCCGAGCCACATCACAAAGAAGGCCACCAGTATCAGAAGAGCACCGTGAACCCATGCAAGTGGTGTTGTAGGATCACCGAGACGTATGCCGAGATCAACCAATGCCTGATCACGCGTCATCAACCCCTGAACGACCGTGCCACCGCCTAAGCCCCACATCGTTCCCCAAGATGCCAGAGAACCCGACCAGTTCAGGCCTCCGCCTAGAACCATCCCCCAAGAGGCTAGGAGACCGATGAACGGATGTATGATTCGGCTCGTGTATATGTACTCGCCACCTGATCTTGGCATTGCCACGGACAAGTAGATGTAGAGCGCAGCTATCGGATACAGTGTCACGATGAAAAGAGATGCGGCGTAGATGTCGGCTCCTGGAAAGAGCGCTTGAGACCAAAGGATATAGTGGTAGGCGTATGGAATGGTCGGAGCCAGAAACGCATACATTAGAGCGTCGATCGGACTTACCACCCTGACTAGTCCTGAAGCTTTCCTTATGAAGACATCAGTTACTCCCATGCCAGTTTTCCCTAATTATCCGGAGGACTGTACTATACATAAAAGAGTTTGGGTCGGACGAGCTAAAATCCTTCTTTGTAGGACTCTACTACACATTCTATTGTGGGTACGTTAAGTCAACAATTTTCCTAGTTTCTCTTCTCGAGCAGACGTCAGGAGGAACTGCCTTTCAGTTCAGGATAGCTGAATCCCTTCTGCAAGGAGCGACATGCGACCGCAACCACAAAATAGAGTTATTACTAACAAAGAAGGAGAAACAATCGTTAAACCGTATTCGCTTCAGTTTCAGACCCATCATCAAGTATTGAAACATATCCATAGCCACAGCCTCTTTCAACGCGAGTCGCTTGAATACGGCTAATCTTCGTAAGTGGAAAATATGGATGAAGACGAGTGTCTGAGCCCTGCTCGTCCCGGAAAGAACAGTTTATGTCGTCAGCCTTGAACGAAAATATGGCTCTTGATCTTGTCTCCGCTCAGCTCTACAATCGCGCCCCTAAGAATCCCTTCTCCATACTCGCTTCCGGGATTCAGGATGAACGTTCTGCCTACCCGTTGGCTTGCCTTCGACTCATGAATGTGACCATGCAGGCCCAGCAGGGGTTGATACTTGTCAATCGCTTTTCGAATGGCTGGGCTGCCAACCGGAATCATTTTGATGCCTCCTCCCATCTCCATCACGGGCTTAAGGGTTTCATCGAGTTTGGGTCCCTGATCGAGGTACGTGTCGTATGGTGGACAGTGGAAGTTGAAGATGCAGTTCTTCATGTTCTTCACCTGTGAGGCCATCTTTTCTACTATCTCAGCGAGTTTCTCTTCGGGCTCGTCGCGTGGGCAATTCCATGGTGTGATGTTCGCATGCCCCGTGCTTATCATCTCATGATCTTTGTCTACTTCTATGACTTTCCCGTCTGGGTTGATAATCGTCTTGGATTTATCTAGAACGGGATCAACCTCGTACCTGTCATCATTTCCAGGTTGCATATAGCAATCGAACTTCTTATCCTTCAGACGCTCATCAGCGAGTTGAACCCATTCTTCAACCCGCTTGATCATAAGCTTCGTGAACAATTCATCAATTTTTGATTTGTCCTTGCCGAACTCTTCCATCTCGCTCTTGTTCGTGATGTATGGATAGTATCCTTGATCTTCAATTCGCTTCATAAGTTGATCTACTTCATCTTTGCTCTTGAGATCGTAGACAGTTCCCATGTGTTTGCAATTGTATGATCCATCCGGTTGTTGAACGATGGGAATTATCAGCTTTCCTGTTATGTCGCCACCTACGATAGCCACATCGGCTCCGTAGAATTTTCCCGCTTTGACAAACTTCTTGAAGCAAACGGTGGAGCCGTGTAGATCGGTCGTGTAGTAAATGCGCACCTGCATTTCACCTTCGAATTGAATGTCGCTCAAGCTAGCGTTTCCACATTGATATAAGCGTTCTTTCTCTCAGTCAAGTCTGGAAAGAGCTGTGAGAGCAACTACATTGCAGGAAGCGGCATCAAATCGAGTGGAAGAACGTAGACAAAAAAAGAAGAGGAGGATCCCGTCAGTCTGGCGGGATCTCTTTGAACTGCAGTTCCATCGGGACGCCTTTCATCTTGTGGTATGCACGGGATATGTAGTAGATGACGAATGGCGGAATTATGAAGAACAGCGCGGTTACCCATATGTAGAAGGAGCTTGCGAGACCTGTCAGAAATGGTACCAGCATATAGTAGTCTATTGCAATACTGACTATGAACGTTAGTATTCCCCAAATGACTAGTATTGGAACACCGCCTATCTTCTTCTTTACCATCTCTGGTGACTTTTCGAATATCGCTTTTCCTCTTGATGTGTACGGAAAGACTATGCCGATGACCCCGACTATAGCCCAGGCAAAGAACCACGCGAGTATCGAATAGGCTATCCATGCATAGACATAGACCATCATGATGAAGAAGATCTCTGCAATTATCGTTCCTAGCAGCACAGCCGCCCATGGAGATCCACGTCTATCCGTTCTGGCGAAGAAAGTTGGCATGACTCTGTCGAATGAGTACGCGAAGAGGTTTCGAACCGGTCCGAAAGCCATTCCCATGCAGCTAGCATATGTGCAGACGGCAAACGAGAAGGAAGCTACGACCGAGTACGCGACGTTGGGGTTCAAGTATACTAGCATGAAGTTCGGCATGGGCATCACAGCTCCAAACGGCCAGCCTTCCCAAGTTCCAGCGCCCGCACCGGCCGGGCCGAAATAAGCTGCAGCAGCCCAGAAATCTCCGCTGAATCCATAATAGGCGAGTGAGTAGAAGATTGACCAGTACACAAGGAAGAGTACCAAGGCGCCTAGCATAGCCACTATAGCCGACTTTCTGACTTCCTTCACCTCGCCCATGATGTTCGCCGTGTAGGTCGAGCCTAGGGTATTCAAGGCCACATAGGTGATACCGGCGCCTAGAGAGACGGACATGATGTACTGTCCAACCGGCCAGCCGCCAGCTCTTGCAGCCTCTAGTACAGCCTCGTAGGTAGTTCCGGATAAGGCGTTGAATCTTTCTATGAATGCTGGGAGGCCTCCTCCTGTGATGACTCCAATGTCGAAAGCCAGATGGCCGACTGTACCGAAGACTACTCCAATCCAAGAAAGTATCATTGCTGCTCTTGCACCTCTCCACATGATTGCCATGAACGATATTATGGTCAGTGTGCCCACCACGAGCATTACTGGTACGGAGTCTATGAAGTCAGCAGCGGCCCATAGCGGGTGAGTGGCAAATGCAGGTCCAAGTTCCGAGATCGCTATTGCTCTCAGCATCATATTGAAACCCCATGAGACAGCCCAGTACGTGCAACTACCAGCCCATGAAAGCCCAACCATAGTCAGACCCCAACCTGCACAGAATCCCCATGCTGGAGAAATGGTTCGGCTTCCCCAGATGTACTCACCGCCGGAACGAGGCATCGCTATGGACATCCAGACATAGAGCAGCGCCGGAAAGAACATCAACAGTACTCCCGGAAATGAAGCGATTGGCATGTTTACTCCCGGATAGAGCTGATGTGTCCAGATAATGTATAGGAAGGCGTACATGATACCCGGATTCATGAAAGCATAAGCTAGAGCGTCCCATGGGCCTATGACTCGCGTAAGTCCCGATGCTCTCCGAATGAAAACTTCTGCCATCTACAACACCACGGTTTTTTCTGCGAACCAATTGTCAGGTGTAAATGTATAAAAGAGTTTGCTACGCAGGCCGGGACACCGCGCTGGACTGGGTTGGACAAGCTCCTGTTGTGAGGATCATCACAGTAGTGGAAATGCTCTCGTCCATATCCGCCTTAGCCGGAAGCTTTCCCAGTCAGGGACATCCTGTCACCGATTCGGTCGCATCAAGCCCGTTGCGGAGTATCTGTTGGAAGATTCCCCCCATCTGAACAAGACCTCCAAGCAACGTCGAAATCTTGGATGATACTCATAGAGAGCTCGTGAACCTTTGAATTGTTAGCTGGCCGGCCTGACTCGCATGAGAAACCTTAAGAATAGAGCATTCACAATTCTACGAGGGGTTTCCTACGAGCGCTGCAGAAACGCGAGCAGCAGACATAGCAGCTGAAGCACTAAAGATTGTAGATGCAACTGATAAGAAAGGCATAACTCTACGTGTTATGGGCGCGGTATCTGTTAGTATGCACCTCAAGACGTTTCATCAACTTTGGGAGTCCTTAGGGCGAAAGCTCACCGATATGGACTTCGCAGGATACGACAAACAGAGGACAGAAACAGAGAACATGTTAAAGTGGACGTTCAACTATGAGATGCTGAAACCAGCTCTCACCCCCGGGCTTCTCGTGGGAAGAATCGTTTTCTGGGATGCTTCCGAAAATCCGAGGATGATGCCGGACGGTAAGAGGGCTCTGAATGGCGACATTTTTCTCGATAGGCTTCCGATGAACCATGTGATCGACTGGAGAGGGAGGCTGCATATCGATAGCCCCACAATCCCGCTGGCTGAACTGGTGTTGGAGAAAACGCAAATCGTTGGCGGGTCAAAAGAACTTGGAATGGGAGAAAAAGATGCGAAAGACCTAGCCTGCATCTTCCTGGAACATGACGTTGGGAATAGCGATGATGAAACCATAAACTCGAAGGTCATCGCGAAAACCTTGGGCAAGGATTGGGGCTTCTACTACACAGTGACAAAGAACCTCAAGATGCTGAAAGACCAGTGGCTTCCCAGGTTCGGACTGTCCGAAGAGCATACCGAGACGATCGTAACAAGAATTGACAAGCTCCTGGACGCAATAGAGAAAGAGTCAAAGTCCGGAGGATGGAAGTTGCGCGCAAAGATTGGTACCAAGAAGAAGTGGTACAACCCTGTCGAGGAGCTAGAGCGAGTAGAAACAGAGTTGCTGGAAGCCTATAGAGGGACATAGAAGTCCTTTAATAGTGAGTACCAACCAATCTGCAATCTATCTTGCTTAGGATTGGTGGTGCTCAAACGTCGAGAAGAAAGGCATCTAACGAGCTTCGAGCCAAGATATTCAACACTCTTTCCGACCCCGCAACGCTAAGGGTTCTAGAAGCTCTCTTCGAGGGCGAGGCTCCGACTGACAAGATTGCGAAAGCGGTTGGGATGGAAGACACGGTAGCGGCATCTCACCTGGGAAAGTTGAGAGAGGGTCGACTTGCGACTGTCAGACGTGTCGGTGCCTATAGCTACTATAGAGTTCCGGACGTGCCTTCCGTGGACAAGATACTTGCCTCTGTAGACGATATGCTGATGAAAATAGAAGAGATGCGAAGAAGAGGCATAGAAGTATAACTAGTGCGGAACCACCCAAACGTTTGTTAAGCTCGCGTAAGCAGTGCGCTGCCCTTCGTTTTGCAATGCAAGCTTTTCGGCAACAAAGTCAAGATTCTCGAAAGGCTTAAAGATCTAAGCTCAAGCTTACGTGGACAGCACCCAACCCATTAAGCCTCAGAGGAATATAATTTGACCGCAGGCATCAAGGCGCCGGTCGACTTTGCAAAGTTGGCTTGGGATGTAGTTGATGAGGCGAAGAAAGAGAACGTCGTGCTGAGGGTGCTTGGGGCCACAGCCTTCAGAATTCATTGCTCCAGTAACCTTGGGGTACATGATGCGCTCGGACGGGCGCTCTCTGATGTGGACTTTGTCAGCTACTCAAAGGAGAGGAGTAGGATTGAACGTCTCTTCACAGGCGCACTGAAATACGAAGCCGTAAAAGCTGCCGTGACTCCTGGATTATTCGTTGGAAGGTGTATATTCATCGATAAGTCTGGCGCTCGCCCGCATATTGATGTCTTTCTTGACAGGCTTGAAATGAATCATAACATAGACTTCAATGGGAGACTAGAGGTAGACTACCCGACGATCCCATTGGCTGAGCTGTTGCTCGAGAAGGTTCAGATAGTGCATATCAACGAGAAGGACGTAAAAGACGTAATTGTTCTCTTTCTCGAACATGATGTCGGAGAGGGAGACAGAGAGACGATTAACATGCCGCGCATCGCCAAGATAATGGCCGAGGACTGGGGCTTCTATTACACAACGACTACAAACCTAGACAAGATAAAGAGTTTCCTTCCAAAGTATGATGTTCTAACCGACCAGCAACGGAGCACCGTTGTGTCAAGGATCGACAAGTTGTTAGAAGCAATAGGGAGGGCGTCGAAAAGCTTCGGATGGAAGATGCGAGCAAAAGTAGGTCCCTCAAAGAAATGGTATAGTGAAGTTGAAGAGGTCGAACGTGCGGAACATCTCAGAAGCGATCAAATCCCATAGGGTAGAGTTCAACCATCCGCAAGCTCCACGCTAAGGTTGGCCTGATCTCTTGTACGGAGCCCGTTGTACTACCGCGCGGCAAGTATTCTTCGCACCTGATCAGGACCCTCGATCTTCTTCGGAAATTCAGCGACGCTAGAGGGAACGAGTTCCTCCCAAACCTCTCCTGCCAAGACCCTTCTACAGAACTCCACTCTCCTCAAACAGCTGCCTTATCAGGGGATCATTCGAATACACATCATTAAACTCTGGAGTGTAAGATGTGATCCTTGAAACGTATACTGAATTTGACT
>CAZLVF010000018.1:0-5227 GCA_964562925.1 uncultured Candidatus Bathyarchaeia archaeon | reverse complement strand
TCATTAAACTCTGGAGTGTAAGATGTGATCCTTGAAACGTATACTGAATTTGACTCATCAAAAGGGACGGTTACGGTCAGATATCCTCCCGGATCCACACCAGCCTCATTTAGGGACAGCCTGATCATAGAAAGTCGCTCTCCAGCTGTGAAGGGGTTCGTCTCCGTGTGGCTGAGTTGAGCATATCCGATCACGATGATGACTTCATCAACCTCTGCTAGGATGCTCTTGACTGCTTGAAGATGGCCATTATGGAACGGCTGAAACCTTCCGATATAGAGTCCCACCTTTCTCTCTTTGACCATCTGAGCCACACTTGATGTATTGTAACGTAGAGTGAAAAGCGTTTTATGCAGCATGATCCATCCATGTCTTGAGCAGACACGCTAGATATTTTCGAAGTAAAAAAGGCTTAAAGCTCAAAACCTACGCTTAAGCGGGCAGTAGCTGATCTATCAGAGTAAGAGGAATTCGCGTTGAGCGTTGATACCGGCACCCCAATTGATTTTGTCAGGTTGGCATGGGATGCGGTCGAAGAGGCGAAGAAAGCGAATGTAACGCTGAGAGTTTTGGGTGCTACCGCTTTCAGGATTCACTGTCCGAACAACCTTAGGGTGCATGATGCGCTCGGCCGAGCCCTTTCGGACGTGGACTTCATGAGCTACTCAAAAGAGAGAAGCAAGATTGAACGTTTGTTCACAGGACCGTTGAAATACGAGGCTGTACGGGCGGCTGTGACTCCCGGACTGTTCGTTGGAAGGTGCATATTCATAGACAAATCTGGAGCCCGGCCGCATGTCGATGTCTTTCTCGACCGGCTCGAGATGAACCACGTAATAGACTTCAAGGATAGGCTAGAAATAGACTATCCGACGATACCTCTAGCTGAGCTTTTGCTTGAGAAGCTACAGATTGTGCAGATCAATGAGAAGGACATAAAGGACTCGATCGTTCTTCTGCTTGAACATGACGTGGGAGAAGGGGACAAGGAAACGATTAGCATGCCTCGCATCGTCAAGATGATGGTTGAGGACTGGGGCTTCTACTACACAACAACCGCCAACTTTAACAGGATAAAGGAGTTCCTTCCGAAGTATGAGGTTCTCAAACGAGAGCAATGCAGCAACGTTGCATCAAAGATCGACAGGCTGCTAGAGGCTATCGAGAAAGAACCGAAAAGCTTCAGGTGGAAGATGCGAGCAAGACTTGGACCTTCGAAGAAATGGTACACCGATGTCGAAGAGGTCGAGCGTGTAGAGCATCCAAGTAGCTTTCAAGCATAGGCCGGAAGGAGCGCCTGAAGGCATCTCAGTTTCTGGAAAACCAAAGCCCTTTGAGACGAACGGCACGCCAATGTCTTTTCTTGAGAAACGGTACCCGAGTTTCGCTGGGGGCCTTCCCATCGCGTCTAAGTCTTCTGAGCTTTCCTAGCTTTCTCCTCGATTTCCTTCTTCAACCAGTCTGTGAGTGTTGCTCCGTGCACTAGCTTTGACAATTCTTCGTCAACGTTCCCTGTGGGCCGAATCTTCATAATCCAGCCCGACGAGTACGAATCCTTGTTAACCAAGCCTGGCATCGTTCTCAGTTGGGGATTCACTTCCTTAACTGTGCCTGTTACTGGAGACTTCAGTCTCTCAACCCACTTCATAGATTCAACGGTGCCAAAATCTTTACCAAGCGCCACCTGCGTTTCGGGTTTGGGCAGTCTGACGAACATAACCTTTCCAATGAGTTTCTGGGCCATATCGTCGAATCCGACCGTCAAGGTACCGTCGCTCTCCTTCTTCACCCAGAGGTGTCTGTCGGAATAGTACAGGTCCTCTGGCATGTTGTACCCTTCGATCTCTACCAAAGTGGTTCCCCAAGAGGTCGTTTATGAGTCCCTGAAAATTTTAAAGGCTTTCTATCTATAGCTCATCGATAGGTGTGTTAAGTGGAGTCTAGGTCAAGCACCGCCACATCCTTTCGAAAGCATGTTCTAAACGCGGATCACCCTGCGTTTGATAGACTTCGTTAGAAATGAAAATATACTCCCCGCCTCATGTATCTGATCAACACACACAGCAGTTCGGGATCCGCGCGATGTCGATCGTCGTCACCGCGAAATTCCTTGCGAACGTCGAGATCTTCATGGGCAAGAGAGAGGTCAAGCTGAGGCTCGACGATTCAAGCAAGCGGACAGTAGGAGACGTTATCACCGAGATTACCAAGTTAGAAGGCAAGGACCTAAAGAGCATGGTCATGGACGAGCAGGGTAACTCTCGCGCAATGGTCAGGATCGTTTTGAACGATAGACTGCTACTTCAGAATCCATTCGAAGCCCCAGTCAAAGACGGTGATATGATTCTGATATTTCCTCTGCTGGCTGGGGGCTAGCTTTTAGAAAACGACAGATATCTACTATATTGCAAAAAAAAGAAATGGGAGACCGGCCTCTATTTCGGCCGATCTCTTATAGCGAACTCTAATCCCAGTTCTCTCAGTTTGGCCTCGCTGGGTACGCCGTTCGGCCAGTCCTTTACCTTGTAGTATTCTTCAAGCATCTCTCTAAGCGGAGGCACCTTGCCTGCCGCTCCGCCAGCTGTGTGCGCCTGGAAGAACCTGTCCGGTAACCAATCGTCCTTCTTGGGGTTAAGTCCATGTTTCAGGTTGAACATTCTCTGTAAGTTTATGATGCGCTCCCCCGTCTTGAGAAGCTCTTGTGGAGTAAGGTCCCACCCGGTAATCGCGTTCAGAAGTTTTGTTGTGTAGGTGAAGTTCACTCCCGAGAACTCGTAGAAGAAGCACCATGGGAGAGAGTTGTTCACAGCCTGTCGGTCTTGGAATTTCGCTGCGGCAAATCCCTTCTTATCTTTGTCGAACCTATCCAACGGTTTCGAGAGTTCGGGGCCAGCTTCTGGGAATGGTACTCCAAGTTCGATAGCTTCTGGAAAGCCATGGAGGTGACATGCTCCTCTTGTCGATGTGGCCGTTTCAACTGCCATCGAGAAAAATGCCCGAGGATCATGCGCAGGCACGACAGCGCCGTTCACATGCAGCGCGACCTCTGGGCAACCAAGCTCTTTGCCTGCGGGTCTGACGCCTTCACCGAGCAATCTCGGAACGCGTCCTTCCCTCTTAACAACTTTGTGTAATAGAGCTATCATAGCGTCTCCGTCGCCCCACTTGAGCTCTATGCCACCCAAGTCTTGCTTAGTTATCTTTCCTTTCGCGTAGGCTTCCATAGCGAAGGCGCATACGCCTCCCCACTCGATCGTGTCGATGCTGTAGCGGTTGCATAGATCATTGGCCTTGTTTATCGCAAGTAAGTTGTCGATCAAACAATCGGAGCCCATCATCCCCAACGTCTCATATTCAGGTCCGTACCCGTCCATCGCGTACTTTTCCGGAGAAGTTATCGTCACTCTTCGGTGGCATCCCATCACGCAAGGAGTACAAGGTTCTGGTTTCGGCTTTAGAATATCATTGAATTTTCCGGGTCCGCCAAGAGGCGCTCCTATAGCTATTGCGCCTTCTTTCCAGTTGTCTTGGCCGAAGTTTCTCATTGGCAGTAGAGCGTTCTCTTCTCGCGGAATGACCGCCATCGCTTGGCCGTATTCACGATTGTTCTTTGTGAACTCTGCATCTCTGATTATCGGTGCAAGTTCACTGATCAAAGCCCTGAGCTTTTCAGGATCAGCGGCTTGTGGTTTCATCGTGCCACGGAAAGCTAACGCCTTCAGCTTCTTCGATCCCATAACTGCGCCCATTCCTGTCCTTCCAGCGCATCCGTGGCCGTAGTTAGTGATCAGCCCTGCATATCTAACAAGGTTCTCTGCAGCTTGACCGATGGGAGCCACTTGGATCTTCTCATCGCCTAGCTCCTTCTTGATCGCATCCTCAGTTTCGAAGGAGTCTTTTCCCCATAGATGAGATGCGTCTCTCAGTTCCGCCTTCCCGTCATGAACCCAAATATACACGGGCTTCTCGGATTTTCCTGTAGCCACGATAGCATCATATCCCGCTCTTTTCATCTCCTCAGGGTTGTATCCCCCGCCCAATGACTCGCCCCATACACCTGTCAGAGGAGATTTTGCGCAGGCTGCGAAGCGTCCGCTGCCCAGTATTCCAGTAGCTTGGTATGGGCCGATCGCGAAGACGAAGACGTTATCTGGGCCTAGCGTGTCTGCGCCGGCTGGCACCTCGTTGTAGATGATCTTCGTCGCTAGGCCGACGCCGCCGATCCACTTCTTCGCATCTTCAGGCGAAAGGCTCTCGTCAGTCAACTTTCCCTTTGAGAGATCTGCGCGTAAGATTTTACCCCAATATCCATTGAAAGGCAAGTTGTTCACCGGCTCAAACTAGTAGTCGATTAAATTATAAAAGGCTTCTCGGGTGATTCGATTCTTGACTGATGTAAAGATAGAGATCACTGATGACAACTCACGTTTAGAATTAGGATTCAAGTGCATCGAAAGACTTCAGAGGTTTGGCGATGTAGTGTTAAGCAAAAACAATTTAAGAGATCTACAAAAATCATAGCATGCTTACAGGAGCTACGGAAGTCCGATTAACTTATAATAGCCTCCATAGCCGACTAGCAGCCAAACCCTAGGTGCTGTAATTGGTTTCATACAGGAAGGTTGACGAACGGATAGTCAAGGAGCTGGAGGGCATGGTAGGCGTTGAGAGAATTTCCACGCGTGAGGAAGATCTTCTCTGCTACTCGGTCGATTCGTCTCCGTGCCGACATGCTCCTGACGTGGTCGTCAGACCTCGGACGACTGAAGATGTAAGCGCTATCATGAGGCTCGCAAGCCGGGAGAGGGTTCCCGTCACTCCGAGGGGCGGCGGTTCAGGTGCGGCTGGGTCTGCTGTCGCTATTGCAGGTGGAATCCTACTCGACATGACTGGCATGAATCGAATCCTGACAATAGACGTTGACAATCAGATCGCCACGGTGGAAGCTGGCGTAGTTTGTGACGATCTTAATGAGGCGTTGATGAGACACAGACTCTTCTTTCCGCCAGATCCTTCTAGCGGACCAGCATGCACGATAGGTGGCATGGTAAATACTAACGCTGCTGGCAATCGAGCCGTCAAGTATGGTGGGACAAGCGAGTATACGCTCTGGCTCGAATTGGTCTTGCCCTCGGGAGAAATTGTTCATACCGGGTCCCAAACGCTGAAGTCTGTTTCAGGTTTCGATCTGACATCTCTCATAGTAGGTTCAGAAGGTTCGCTAGGG
>CAZLVF010000017.1:0-27432 GCA_964562925.1 uncultured Candidatus Bathyarchaeia archaeon | reverse complement strand
GCGTGGGCATCGACTCACCAAGATTCTTTCCGCCGGGACATCTTGCATTCATGACAAGCAACAGTATGGTTCTGAGGCCGGTGAAAACCGTTCAGACATCTCCGTCAAGAGAAGCCGCATCGGGCACTGAAACGGCAAGGGTCTACCATCAACTTATGAATTCTGTCAGAGCTCGGACAAGCGACATTGATAAGGTTGCAGTCGCATTCTCAGGCGGACTGGACAGTGGATTTGTAGCTTTTCTAGCGAACTCTCTGAACAAAGAGGTTCTACTCATCTCAGTTGGCATTAGAGGCTCGTATGATCTAGCTCACGCTGAAGAGACCGCGCAAGAACTGAAGGTTCCTATTATATCGAAGGCTTTTCACGAAGAAGACTTGGATGAGGCCGTAAGGCAAACAATATGGTACATAGAAGACAGCAACCCCATGAAGGTTGAAGTCGGCGTGGCGATAGGTTGGGTTGCGAGCATAGCAGCTAAGGAAGGTTACAAGGTGATTCTCACAGGACAAGGCGGCGACGAACTCTTCGCAGGCTACTCGAGGTTTGCTAGGATATATGATTCGAAAGGACCGGAAGCTGCTAAGGAGGCTGCAGTCAAAAGCGTGGTCGAGGCGCATTTAACAAACTATACTCGGGACGAACAAGTCTCAGGCCCATATAGGGTTAGGATACGACACCCGTTCGCAGATTGGGAACTGACACGTCTGGCCCTGTCCCTTCCAATCGAGTTGAACCTAAACAAAGGAAGCGATCCTTTAAGGAAAAGGGTTTTGAGAGAATCCGCTAGGCTTGCAGGAACGCCGTGTTCCATAGTTGAAGCTCCAAAAAGGGCCGTTCAGTATGGGAGCGGGATTCATAATGCCCTCTCAAAGATCGCAAAGACAAGACATCTATCGACAAAACGGCTCTTGGAAAAGCTCTACAGCGAGTTCTCTTGGCAGAGGGCACCTATCCTATGATGAGCACACAATCATACATGATTATTGAGGCTTATCCTATCCGTAGACTCGGCTGATCGAATCCTCCATGGGCTTCGTTTGCTGTCTCAAGGTTTTGAGGGCCGATTCTATCCTTTCAGCTTCCTGATAGAGTGGAGTTAGGTCCATCGTAAGATTCGGTAGCAGCTTCGCCATCATTTCCAAGATCCTTGCTGCGGCCTTGGCATCTGGCATACCTTCTCTGATCGGTGCGACCAAAGCTATAACCTCAAGCTGGTTCCATCTACCTTCGTTCAGAAGCACTCCAGCTAGACCCGGAATAATCCCAACTCTGATCTGCGGGATTCCAACTCTACTTAGAAGTTCTCTCGCTTGCTCAGTGGTGGCGACCGAGTATATCTCTGAAGCCGCTCCTTTCGTGATGTCAGGAATCCCCACAGCTGTAACTATTCTAGCGCACTGTTGCTGTTTGGTCCATTCGATCATAGCTCGTGCAATACATCTGAATAGTCGTGGGTGCGGAGCGAACTCGGCCACAAAAGCAGCTAGATCAGATCTGGCGTAGATCCTCGCGGGAAACTTTGGTTTTGAATCGTAGATCATGGAGATCGGTGGAAAATCCTCAGAGTCTAGAGCTGCTATCTGGTCAAGGTTCAGCGAACTCACAAGGTAAGTGGCCGCGATCGCGTTTATCGGGCTGACGCTTGAAAAACCATCTATGACGTTTGCGCCTTTCAGGTCGATCTTCTTGAACTCACGTATACCGATCTCGGGAATAATCTGCATGGCATTCTCTCCACAGGGTTATTGAGAGTACCTGTAATTATGGCTAACTCAATACGGCAATCTCGCTTGTGTCCGATGTTTACTCACATATGTCTTCTCGAAGTGATGATAGAAACTCTTACTTTCCACAACTTTTCAAACGACTGCACACTTCAATCAACCATGTTTCAGGATCTCGCAACGTTAGCAGATGTGTCAACGAAAGTTGAAAAACTTTTATACATAACATACGGATGGGACAGAAGCTGGACTAGGTCGCCACTGGCAAGAGTCAAAAGCTCTAGAATACAGCTTGTGGCAAAAGGGGCAGTAGTCTAGCTTGGTCTAGGGCGCAAGGCCTGCCAAGAGGATTCCAGAGCAGCTCAGCTGCGGAGAGCCTGGGGAGGTACACCCGGAACGCTGGCGATCACGGGTTCAAAATGGTTCCAGCCATGACAATCCCGTCTGCCCCACCAGAGTTGTCGCCACCATACAGGTTATCTTCGGCGCGTTTTGGCACTTACGGATCATCTTTTCGTCAGAGGCCTTCAAGATAGACTGCAGATACGCAGTACCTTGTCGTAGGATCCGATGTTTTTCTCCCGTTTGTAAACGGCCAAGGCCTTCTTCAGTTCATCATGGTCTACCTTACCAAGTATTCTCTCAACTCTTTTGGGTACTGGGCCTGATCTGAACAGGTATTGACACAGGCTGGTAAGGTTGCTTGGCTTTCTTGCTAGGCTAGCGGTTTCAAAGTCTAGGAGTCTAGGGTGTCCTCCTCTTTCTATCAAGATGTGTTTTCGGGCTTGACTGAGCTCCCCGTGATCGAGTCCGACGCTGTCCAGTCGGAAACATTGTCCGAGAATATCACGTAACATTCTTCTCAGAATATCTACATCACGACGCGGGTCGTAGTGGGCGATCCAACCTTCAATAAGCTCACCCTCGAGCAGTTCCATAAGAATGAAGTTCTCACTTGCTTGGAGAAGTCTGGGACCGACGCCTACCGAATTGGCTAGTTCCAGCATCTTTGCTTCTCGTTCCATGCTTGTTCTGTTGGCGTCTGTTCTCCGTATCTTCAACGCCATGAATTGTGAATCTAGACGTGCAGCTATTACTATCCCTACGCAGCCTTTTCCAAGGATATTCACGTTCCCTATCTTCTGTCTTCCAACGAAATTCAGCTCTTTGACTCCGATCTTGCGGAGCTCAACCAGTCTCCGCTCCACTTCCTCGTTCTTAACCTTGGGATAGCACAGTACTCGCGCATACCTATCTTCAAGAGGACCTTCGAGTCTGATCGTTCTTAGTCCACCTTGACCAAGTTGGAGTTCCAGCTAGAAACTGAGAAAGGAACATTGCAAAGTCTGCGTCTCGTTTGGCGAGCTTGGCTATGTCGGTTTCGCGTAGCAGCCTGAAGCCGGTCTTCATAGTTGCTGCGATTCTGCTTCCAACGCCGATCTCTTTTCCACCTGCTTGGAGACTATTCTTGAGGAAGGATATGGCGTCCACACAGGCTCTTGCCTTATGCACCTTCCACCTCTCCTTTTCGATCCATGGTCCGGCTAATGTGTCGGAGGCGTCGAGGTGTCTCGTGAGAAACCTTTCAGACTCCTCCCTTCTCTCGACTTGGGGTCCCAGATGTCTTCTTGTCCTCGATATTCTATTTCTCTCCAACTCGAAGACTAGCACGTTAAGGTTCCTTTCGTTGCTCCAGGCTCCAGACCTGTATACTGTGAAGTTCTTCTCTTCAAGTACATTACTCAGAGACCTCTCAGTCTTGTATAATTGACTCCACAGGATGTCGACGACCGCGTCTACTCTTCCAAAAGCGAGAAAGACGAGGTTTGATCCGATCTTTAGCGCTTGTTTCTGTAGGCTCTTTGGAGTGGGAGTCTTAGTTGCTGGTGGATAGAAGAACTCGATGCGCGGACCCTTGAGCAACGCTCTAGACAGCGCTACGAACTCCCACATTCTCTTCTCAGCTACGGCTGCAGCAACATTCCTTGCCGGATCTACAGGGTCGATGACGATCAGTGACTCGTCGAAAAGGTCGTAGACCTCTGATTTCCTTCCAGCATAGATGTCATCGATATCGATAATATGCCTCCGTTTCCATGTTGCAACCGACTTCAAGGCTTCTCCGAATGATTTTGAATAGAGAGTCAGAATCTCGCAAAGGAACCCGCTGAACCCGCTTGTCTTAATCTCGGCGCCGTAGACGCCCGTTGCCTTTGTCAATCTCTTGAGAAGTCTGACCTCACGTCTAAGCCTCTCGTCTAAACGAGCCTTCATATACTCGGTATGATATGGCGTTCTGTCGGTCGCGCTCTGCCACCTACCCTTCTCAACATTGTAGCACGGGACTATGTTGATCCTTATTCCTTCGACCCAAGCCTCCAAGTAAGGGTGTTCAGCAAACCTCTCAACGGTCTTCTGTCCCTTCATAGCAGATTTGGCAATCTCCAAACATCTACGTTCAAACTCTTGCCTCGTGAAGTAGGATGGAACGCGGATGAAGATGTCGACATCGGCCTCCTGGCTTAGCCAAGTGTCCTTGGCTACGGAACCGTCGATCCTGACATCTGCATCAAGTCCTTTCTCACCACAGGTTTTGCTTACATGTCTCCGAATCGTATCTGCCAAATTCTCTATTCTCAGCCTCTCTTGTGGACTTGGGGTGAGGCGTTTCGTCACCTCTTCGCATAAGCTGTCAAAATCGTTCAATCTCGTTCACGATCTTAATTTGAGTCAGGGTGCTTCTCTAATCTTTGTTCGGAAACCTATTGCTTAACGATGCGTTTCTGGCGCTGTTGCCTGGAGCGCATACAGATCTTCGTACATAGGTCCATGAGGTGTGAGAGTACTCTTCTTCAATCTTACACTGTCTACATCTATCGATCCGAATTCTTTGTCCTCCATCTCAGATACTATGCGGGTCAGTTCAGCTCTATTCCTTCCTGATCTAACTCTGGCTATGGTCAGATGTGGGCTGAAGCCTCTCCTATCAGGTTGAACTCTGAGCGTTCGTAGGATCTTTTCTAAATCTTCGAAGATGCGAGCTAGCTCTTCAGCGCCCTTCTCTATCCCAACCCATAGTACACGAGGCTGACGCAGGCTCGGAAAGACGCCCAACCCTTTGAATTCTACTTCAAACCTCGAGAACTTGATCTGTTTTATCTGCTCAATAATCTCATGGACGAGTTCCCGTGGTATTTCGCCCAAGAACCGCAGCGTTATATGTATGTTCTGGCGTTCGACAAGCTTCAGGTCTCCTCCAGTTCTTGAAAGCTTTTGCTGAGTATCCACTATGTTGCCTAGGACACGATCATCATTCAAATCGACCGCTACGAAACTTCTAATCAACCCATCTGACACTTGACATATCTCCATCTCGGTCTAACGTGTTGACCGATTTATTCATAGCTGAGGCTATTGAAACTTGTTGAGAAGTGGTAAAATAGTCGATGGTCGAGCGGATCATAGCGATTGCAGCAATGCCGGGTGCAGGAAAATCCATCGCTTCGGACGTTGCGCGTGAACTAGGTTATCATGTACACTCTATGGGCGATATCATTCGAGACGAGGCAAAACGACTTGGGATCGAGCCGACACCGGCTAATCTAGGCGTGATCACGCTCGAGTTGAGAAGAAAAGAAGGGTCAGCGGTCGTCGCTAGGAGGCTGATAGAACACATCACAGCCGACAGTGCTAGTACAGCCGTTGTGGAAGGTGTCCGAAGCGTTGAAGAAGTGGAAGAGTTCCGAAAGCGTTTCAAGGTTACCGTTCTGGCAATAGAATGTTCGCCAAAGGTTAGATATTCTCGTCTTGAGGCAAGGGGAAGAAGCGACGATCCAAAAAGCATCGACGACTTTAGTGAGAGGGACGAACGAGAGCTCAGCTTTGGTATAGCCAAGCTCATCGAGTCGGCGGACAGGCGAATCGTAAACGAGGCTGATGTGGAAACATTCAGACGCCAAGCGCACGAGGCTCTAGCGGAGATGTCCAAACTTGGATGAGGTATCTGTGGAGGTTGAGGCTATAGTCTACCCTACGGAGGATCGGGAAAAGGTGCTTACTGCGATAAACAATGTCGTTACCGTCGGAGACATTTCTCAGCTGCAAGTCAGACCTGGCGTTCAAGTCATTCGGGGCAAAGGCTCCGGTGAAGAGTGTTTGTTCAAGTTACAGAACCTTCTCAAGCAGGACAGGATCCGAGCGGCGGCTAGAGCCTTACTCTACTCTTCGATGACGAGTAACGGCTTGATATTTCACTTGAACAAGCAGGTAGCGCTGGTTAATCACGTTTCATTCTGTAGTCCTGAGGGAGAATCGCCGCTCGGCCCGATAACCATCAGGGTCGAATGCTCGAACCCGGCTCTGCTGATAGACTGGTTGGCTCCGACAGTCTAGCGAGAGAGTGATCGAGCGATGCGCCTTGGCGTATCATCGCTACACCTGATAGGCAAACCTTTCAGCTCTCTTTTGGAGGCGATCCGAACTTATGATGTAGATCTCTGGGAGATCGTAGATGATGATACGCTCACGCTCACATACGAGAGAACCAAAGCCCTTCTCGATCTCAAGAGGTCGCTGGGCATTGACTACACAGTACACGCACCATTCGCCGACATGAACATAGCTGCCGTAAACGAGAGTTTCAGGAGGATGACAATAGAACGTCTGAAACGGTCGTTAGAGTATGCTCAGGCTATAGAAGCGCAGCTCTGGGTCTTCCATCCCGGCATTCATTCTGGACTCAGCCTTTTCTATCCTGGGCGAGACATGGACACATGCGTCCTATCAGTGAAGGAGTTATCTGAAACGGCGGAGCAAGGCGGGGTTCCAATAGTCATTGAGAATATGCCTTCAGCGATCGCGTTCTTGCTGCGTGAGAACAGAGATTTCGAACTCTTCTATCGACTTTCAGATACTGTGGCACCAAACATGGTCTTCGATATTGGTCATGCAAATACTACTGACCAGATTGAAAGATTCTTTGACGGACAAAGTGGACGAATAGTCCACCTTCACGTACATGACAACAATGGCAAGATGGACAGCCACGACAAGGTCGGGGATGGAACGGTTCCTTGGAAGATCGTTGCGTCCAGACTGGCAAGCATGGGCTTCAAGGGAAGCGTCATGGTTGAGTCTGTAAGAGAAGTTCCCGAGAGCATCATAGCGGTTCGCCGGCTACTTTCGTGAAGGTCTAACCTCAAGTCTGAGAAGGTCATACGCCATCAACGTACGGCGAAATATCCTCTTCGCCTGTTTCAGGAGAACGCTTGGATCCTTGTATGCTACGCTGAGATGAGTTAAGATGAGTTCCTTGGCTCTCGCATTCCGAGCTAGTCTAGCAGCTTCGCTTGCGGTTGAATGTCCATACTCTGAAGCCTTGTCTGCCTTGGAGTCATCGAAGGTGCTTTCTGCCACGAGTAAGTCGGCTCCTCTAGCCAAACGTTCAACGGACTTGCAGGGTCTCGTATCAGCGATGTACACTACTTTCGATCCTGGTCTAGGCGATCCAACAATCCTCGTGGGGCTTACCGTTCTTCCATGAACCTTGACGCTTCTTCCAATCTGGAGCCTCTTCCAAAGCGGTCCCTCCGGCACTCCCATACGCCTCGCCATTCTCACATCGAATCTTCCAGGTCTAGGCTTCTCTAGCAGCGCGTAAGATAGACAAGGTATCACATGTTTTCCCCAGACCGAGAAGACGTCGTATTCTGCCTCCTTGTCCACAATTCCATCCCTAACCTCGTTTATCTCCAACTCGAAAGCCAAGTTGTATGGAACCGTTCGGTTGAATGACTCTATGAAATCCCTCACGCCCTCCGGTCCAAAGATCTCGAGTTTCTCTGTTCTTCCAAGAAGAGACATGGTCTGGATAAGTCCAGGTATTCCAAGCACATGATCGCCATGCATGTGAGTGACATAGAGTTTCATCTTCTTGTTGAGTCCCAGCCTCGCAGCTAGCATCTGCCGCTGCGTTCCTTCTCCGCAGTCAAACATTAGGAGCTCCGGGCCTCGTCGGACCACAACGCTTGGAAGGCTCCGATCCTTGGTTGGCAGGCTTGCACCTGTTCCTAGAAAAATAACTTCCAGAGCCCATCACTACCTAGCTATTTTCTTCTGAACACCACTATCTCTCGGGTCAAGCTTCGATGAACATAGACCTCGTGGCGTTCTACAAGATCCAAACCAGCATCTCTTCCTAGCAAGTCGATCTCCACCCTTCTAGGCGCACCTACGCATATGTAGCCTCCTTGAGAAATTGTTTCGTAAGCTGCACTCAGGAATTGTTCTAGTATTTCTCTAGTTGTAGATCCATGGGTTGAGGCAGCGGTTCCGTATGGGGGGTCCGTTACGATTCTGTCAACCGTTCCGAAGGGTGGAACCCGTGCATCCGCAAGCAGAACCCCAGCTGGTTCGATGCCAAAATACTTCAGGTTAGCTATGGAGCCTCTGATCATCTTGAGTTTGAGATCACAGCCGAGAGGTCGGCATCCGATCAAGCCGGCCTCGATAAGCAGCCCGCCGACTCCGCAGAAGGGGTCGAGAACCAAGTCTCCCTTCTTGGGTCTTGCAAGGTTCACCATACAACGTGCAAGCTTCGGTGGCATTGTTGATGGGTGGAAGACGGGCCGTTTTCTAGGTCTCCTCGAAGCTAAGCTTCCAGGCTTACGCCGATAAGTCTCCAAACCTAATAAGAACTTTTCATCATATACGATCGCTACTAGAGGCTTCTTGGGCCTGACGAGATCGACTGAGACATCCTGTACAGTCTGCTCGATTATCTTGCCGGTAAACGCCTCAATCGCCTCTGAACTCTCTCGACCTTGTGATTTGCCTGCCTTCACGACTCTGACAGAGAAGCTGTCGTTCGGCTTCAAGATGTTTGACAGGTCAGCCTCTCCAATCGCTTGTCTAACACTCGCTTGATCGCTAGAGCAATCGAGAATGACAATTCCTGAAATCGCACACATTGAGGATCTATCGCTAACAACCTCTAGACACGATAGAGGAGCTTCTATCAAGAGAAGTTTAGGAACTGACTCGATCAGGCGAAATTGACAGCTTTCAGCTTCTAGAGCGGCCTTCAACTCAGCATCCGGAAGTGTCGGATGTTCTCCGGAAATGACAAAGAAGAGCTTCTGACTCACATGATTTTCCTCAGTGACTCCGCGATGACAGAGGCAACAGAGATTCGACTCACATCGCTTTGGATGCAGTCTGTTCCAACGATCTCGCTTGCCCCAGCCGCAAAAATCTTCTCTTTGGCGCCGGGCAAGAGAAGGGGATGAGTGCAAGCAACGTAGATCGTTCTCGCGCCTTGCTCGCGCAAAATCGATGCAACGTTAGCTATCGTCAACCCTGTGGATATGATATCGTCCACAATGACGACGTCTCGGTCTTTAATATCAACATCCCTAGCCTCGGTCTTGATAGTTCCAGTCACTCGATCTCTTTGTTTCTGAAAGAAAGAGTACTCAGCGGCAAGCTGTCCAGCCACGGTCCTTGCTCGGTCGACGGATCCCTCGTCTGGCGCGAGAACGTACGGTTCCTTCAACTTGAACCTAGAGAAGTATTTGCCTATAGTTGCCATAGCTGACACGTTCATGGCTCTTATCTTGAAGAGGTTCAGTATCTTTTCTGTGTGAACGTCAACAGTTACGAAGGAGTCTGCTCCAGCAGCCTCTATCAACTTCACAACGGTTTCCACACTTACAGCCTCACCAAGCCTGAACCTCTTATCTTGACGGGAGTAGGCAAAGTAGGGGACGACCGCGATAATCTCAGACGCCTTTAAGTCTCGAGCCGCATCAAGGAGTAGAAGTAGCTGCATCAGATGCTTGTCTTGGGGTGAATAAGTCGACTGGGCGACTATGACCCTCTCACCTGAGATATCATCTACAATCCGGATATACGATTCGCCGTCAGGAAACGACTTTGCCTCGACAGAAATGGCATCCGCTCCAAGTTCCTGGGCCACTTTCTTTCCCAACTCCACGGAAGCCGGACCAAGAACTATCTTAGCCAATCCCTCAACTCCGAATGCAGACTAACATCGTCAAAGCCCATTTAAGGCAAGCGAAAATGCCCAGAAGATCATGCCCATTTATGGAACTTGACACCTACAAAGGGATAACTATTGCTTGGTGGCCGACTCAGTATGATTGACAGTTAGCGCTTCAGACAGCTCAGGTTTAATAAGGTCCTACCAAGAACCTTGATGCTATACAATATTCGGAGAGTCGCCAATAGTGGTTGCCGAAGCGACAGGAAGTATCTTCAAAAGGACGGATGGCAAGTACTTCATCTATCTTCCAAAGAACCTGGTCGAAGACAGCGCTTTCCCTCTTAAAGTTGAATCATCCATGCCCGTCAGGATAATACTCGATCTTAAGAGACAGAGACTCCTCATTCTACCCGTTAAGGGAAAACAAAGGCAGCGTAGAAAGAAGTAGCATGTGCGTTCCTGCGCAAAGGATATGCTCAGCAAGCCTCGCACAAGCTGTGTACAACGAAGAAAGAATGAATGCAAACCCTCTTTTCTATGAGAATTGCTTTTCGTCTCGGACCAGTAACGGGCCGTTGGTCGTGATAAAATCCTGTCTCTCTGTTCAGGGCTAGGTTTCTAATGGAGACCAGCCTTTATAAGGAAAGCTTGGTTACGAAAGCAACGTAGCTGCCCGGCACCGGCTCTCCTCGTAGACATTATCCCGAGATGTTGGATGCTAGTTTGTGGTCGCTCAGGCCTGATTCGCTTGATGTGCTTCGAGACGAGAAATGCAGAAAGAGTCTCAGAAGATACTTCGGAATACTAGAAGGCACTAGAACCGCTCAATTTCTCCTCTCGAAAATGCTTCGTGCAAACTACAATGAACACGAGAGCGATGAGGAGCTCTGGAAGACTCATGAAAGCCTAACCGCAGAGTACCTCAAGTTCCTAAGCGATGTTGAGAGTGGGCTTCTAAACCTCAAAGATGAAGCGAACCCTGTCAAGTCATACCTCGACCTCAAGGTTGGGTTAGCTCACAGGATATTGAAGAGCTGCCGGTTCTGCTTTCGAGCGTGCGGCGCTGACAGGACAGCTGGTGGAAGAGGCTATTGCAGATGCGGGGACGAGATCATCGTCTCAACCGCATTTGATCACTGGGGAGAGGAACCCGAGCTAGTTCCATCAGGAACGATATTCACATGTGGTTGTACGTTGACATGCCTCCACTGCCAGAACTATTCCATATCTCAATCGATAGAGGATGGGATGCGGTTTACCGCTGAGGAGCTGGCTCGCGTGGTCGGAAGGCTTCATGCGAAAGGATGTAGAAACGCAAATCTCGTGGGCGGTGATCCAACGCCGTGGCTAGCAGCTTGGCTTAGAGCCTTCAAAATTGTGGATGTGAACGTTCCGGTCGTGTGGAACAGCAATACATACTATAGCGAAGAGACCGCGAACCTCCTCGCAGGCTTCGTGGATGTCTACCTACTGGACTTCAAGTATGGCCCCGGAGACTGTGCTGAACGGATATCAAACGCGCCCGAGTATTGGAGCGTCTGCACGCGGAACCACTTGATAGCGAAACGGTATGGAGAGCTCATAATAAGAGTCTTGGTTCTCCCTGAACATCTAGAATGCTGCACTAAACCGATCCTTGAGTGGATCGCGAAGAACCTTGGCGCCGACACGCGTGTGAATGTTATGTTCCAGTATAGACCGGAATGGAGAGCTGACGAGGTTCCTGAACTCAGGCGGCAGCTCACGAGAGAGGAGAGGAAAAGAGCGATCGAGCTGGCTTTAGAAGCGGGACTTGAAAACTACATAACCTGAGTCTTGAGAAAGTATAAATCAGACGTTTCCAGCTGAACAGTTGTGACGGCGATGATGTCTCAAAGTTACGCTGAACTGGTGAGCTGAAGGCATTTGTCTGAGTCGTCTTTCGAAGGTGAATCTTCTTATCACCAAAATCTCAACAGATCTCAATCGTAGCGCTATGCGGACTGTTTCGGCGCGTTATGCTAGATATGGCCGACGGGCATAACGTACAGAGGCTTATGATCTCCCGGCAACCCTAGCACTTTCTGAACCTCTTCGTCTTCGAAGGCTCCGACCGCTACCGTTCCAAGGTTTAGCGCAGTCGCCTCCAAGTAGATATTCTCTGCAACGTGGCCTGCTTCCATGTGAACGTATCTAACGCCTCTATCACCATATCTCATCGTGGTTCTTTCGTATACGGCCGTGATCACCAGGTCTACTGGCGCCTGTGCAACCCAAGCCTGCCCAAGCGACGCAGATGAAAGCTGATCTCTAACATCCCCTAGAAAGAGTAGGCGTAGTTCATGGCCGTCCGGGATATACTGATACACCCCGGGGCTTAATCCCACGACGTCATCCTCTCCAACGACGACGTAGACCTCGATCGGGTAGGTGGCGCCTGCCGATGGGGCAGCCCTAAGCTTCCACTTGTGTTCTGTTATGCCTTGAGCAGCCCATAGCAACTGAGAGAGTTCGCGAAGTGTGAGAGGTTGCTTCGAATACTCTCTTATCGATCTCCTTCTTGAGATCGCCTCCTCAACAGAGACAGTTCCCCTCGTCTCAGGCGCGGGTAAGGGTATCGAAGCCTCAGCGTGGGTTGTTTGCGGCCTTCGTGGTTTCTGAATCCAGAGCGAGACAAAGAAGGTTCCGATGATTACAAGCCCTACTAGCAACCCGACGAGTATCCATTTTCGTTTGGAAGCCCGTAGGTACGGCATAACCTCGATTCCTTCAAAATATCGGAATCCGCTTAAGGAACGAACTCTGGGTTGAACGAAATAAAGTTGCGGGGCCAACCAGGTTCTCTTGAGTCAAGACAGAAACCAGATCCTACTACCGACAAGCTTAGGAGAACCCCCCCCTCCCCCTAGGGGGGCAACAAGTGGAACTACCCACTCGTTGAGCTTACGCCTTGCGGTATTGGCAGTTTCAACTCTTTTTCTTACGTACGAGCGCAGGTGGAGGATCGGCGAGACAAAGAAGAAAGCTTCAAACCTTACAGAGAGGTTCTCGTAGCCGCAAGTAACTCTACGGTCTTTTTCTTAGGCTCTACTTCTTGCTTTGGCACGTCTCGCCTGTAAAGGTCATCAACAAGCTTTCTTCCAGTCCTCCTCTCCCATTCAGGGATCGGGATTCCATACTGTTCTTGTATCTTGTCTCTATACCACTCGGGTATCACGTTGAACGCACAGAAAGGTATGATTCTTCCGTCTGGGCTTGTATAGTGGATATTGCATCTCTTCACCCTCTCGATATCATAGTTGTAGAGGTCTTGGAAATGCATCAAGCCGATGAAGAGCGCTTTATGGTGGAAGTCTCCTAAGGCTTCATAGTCATGTCTGAGGAAGGCGTTGTAAAGGACTTTGGACAGGCTCAGGCCTTTTGGCTGTCTCGATTTTTCAATGAACTTGCCCAGCTTAGAGAGTAATTCTAGGCCGACCAGGTACCTGTTCCTGCCGGACCTGAGTTGGTCGGCTTTCTCTTCAAGATACACGAGTAAACCGTCGATGTCGACAAACCTAGTTATCGGGACGAGCTTGCTATCATCCTTGAAGATATAGGTTGCCATGCCGCAGGCGAAGTGGCTTCCAAGCTCGTACTCAGCTTCTCCAGTGAGAGCCTCCACGAAGTGGCTGAATGGTGCTATGCTCGGAACAGGGTAGAAGTCGTCTCTTGCAATCTCCCCGTTGGTCTGCTCCTCCAATCTAAGTATGACATCTGGGATCGTAATTCTAAGCTTCTGTCTCTCAGCGTTGCTGATCCTTCCAACCAGAGACACAGGTTGAAAGTTTACACCTCTAACCACATCGATGTTCTCGAATGCGAACCTTACGATGTTTCCAACCTCACCATCATTCATGGTGTTGATTATCGTAGGAACCAAAACGATCCCGAGTCCGGCACTTCTACAATTCTCAAGAGCGCTTGGGATCTCCCAGTGGTTCTTAGGGTTCGTTTCCGGGGTCGTTCCGTCGAAACTAAGGTAGACCGTGTTGACGCCGGCCTTCCTAACCCTGATCGCCAGTCCAGGATCAGTGGCAAGTCGTATCCCGTCTGTATTCAACTGGACATGATCGACGTCCTCTTCCTTACCTATCCTAATAATCTCGACCAGGTCATCTCGGAGAGTGGGTTCACCGCCGGTCAACTGGACCGCGTTGCAAGGCACAGGTTTCTCTCTTCTAATGCTTCGGAACATCTCCCTAATCTGTTCAAGAGTAGGCTCATAGACATGGCCGGACTTCGCGGCGTAGAAAAAACAATACCAGCAGGCCCTATCGCACCTGTTGGTTATGACCATGTTGGCTAGGGCAGAATGGTTTATGTGGATGTTACAGAGGCCGCAGTCCTCCGGACAGGTTGGATTTGATTTTGAGATGTTCGGGTTCTCGATGATTCTTCCTTCATGTGCGAATCTCCTAGCCCGTTCATACATCTCGTATGAGCCCCAATAGAGGTCTTCTATCCGACCATGTTCAGGACATGTCTTCTCGATCCAGATCTTCCCGTCTCTCTCGAAGATCGTTGCTGGGATACGTTTCAAGCATTCAGGGCAGAGGCTATCTGTCCGGTTCAGCTCGCGCATGTCTTGACACCACTGAAAGTTGTAAATAGTTGATTAACGAGACCCGAGCCACCGTATAAGAACGTTTCCAGACTACTCATCCGGTGAAAGGTATCACGACTCGGCACCCTTTTGACGCGCGCTTTCCAAACATAAGCTTTCTTTGAATCTCTCGAATATTCTTGGAGACTACATCCTTGAGCATCTTGTAGAGTTCGAGTCCCTAGGCTGTGTTGTTTATAGGTTCAAACCAACTAGTATTAGGCTCGACCAGAGCATGGTCACGCTTAGGTTTACAGCCATACTAGAACCTGCAGAAGAGGGAGGTTTTGTAATAAAGTGTCTAGAGCTTCCCGTCGCCACGCAAGCAGAGACAAGAGAAGAAGCTCTTGAAAACATAAGGGAAGCGATTGAAGGTTACTTAGAGGTCAAAGCAGAGAGGCTGGGGAAACAGATGAAAGGAGAACGGGTCCAGGTCGTTGTCGAAGCTCCCTCTGCTCTCGTGGCGTGAAATAGTAAAAGCCTTAGCCAAGATTGGATTTACGGTCGCACGACAGAAAGGGAGCCACATCATAATAGTCAAAGATGAGCGCATCGTACCTGTACCGAGACACGACCAAATAAAGAAGGGTCTACTGATGGAGATAATAGTCGAAGCCGGTCTAACAAGGGAAGAATCCCTTCGACTTCTGCAATGATCCGCCTTTTCCAAGCAATCATCTATCCTTGACATAGGCTGCAGTTGTAATAGAAAATGTGGTGACCTTCGTAATAGAGTTCAAGACAACGCCTAGAGTTCCCTCAAGTATTGGAAAGCCAATGAGTATCCAAACGAAGAATCCGACAACGAAGACTCCTAGGGAAACGTAAAGAACAGGGTTTCCTGTCCAGAAACCTAGGCCGGAGAAAGACATAATCAGCCATGAAACGCCGATAATGACGTAGTAGGGGGTTGCCTTGCAACACAGGATGGCGGTATCTGAACAGAGCGATAACGCTGAATACGAATTCAAAAAGGAAAGCTGCCCCGAACTGTGAAGCAGCGGATATTGAAAACGCGTTCAATACTGAAGTTCTCCCGATCAACAGAACAGTAATGATGAGGAATGAAACGACGGCGCTAGTCCAGGTTACAGGGAAGATAATATTCACATCGGTTTTCGGTCCAGATAGAGGTTGCCTCAAGACCGTGGGACCGATCCATGCTTCGGCTCCCGTGAAGTTGAGAACGAGCCTCTGTGCCCAGAGCGGAACATAGATCAGCCACGGTTTTTCCTAGAGTTTTCTGCTTAGCCTCTTGCTGGTATTCATACTGACCGCCATTGACGTCTATGTCATTGTTCTATCGAGTTCGCCGTGAACAGCCCAAACTGGTTCATCCCTGTCCCGCTTGGCTTGTTAAGCCCCTTGGAAGGTGAGCAGTGGCCACAGATATATGACAACGCCATAATATGTAAGCGGGAAAGTACACACTGTAAAAGATCAATTTTCGAGTACTTTGATAGAAACAGATGAGTGGGAGTGAGCTTTGCCCATAAGTGAGAGAACGCGCAGATCTTTGCAAGAGCTCGGCTTGACGGAGTATGAGACGCGGAGCTACATCGCCCTACTTGAGCATGGAGCTATGACAGCAAGTCGCATCAGCGAACACGCAAACGTGCCGTACTCGAAGATATACGAAGTGCTCGGAAGCCTAGAGAAGAAAGGGTGGATTGAGACGGAGCATAGTCGACCCTCTAAGTACTATCCTAAACCTCCGGGAGAAGCCGTTGCCACTACGAGGTTGAGACTTGAAGATATGCTGAACCTGAGCGGCGCTCAAGTGCTGAAAGAGCTCCAGCCTCTGTATGAGAAGAGAGACACGCACGAGAGGCCGGACATCTGGATCGTTAGAGGCGAGTACAACATTCTTGCAAAGATCCGGGAGACACTTACTCGAACACGCAGAGAGCTGTTGATCGCTTCTCCACTACTACCCGAACTCGTGGTTTCGAACCTCATACCCGTCCTTGCCCATCTAAGAGAGCAAGGCGTCTCAATCTCCTTGATGACGACCAAGAATGTGAGCAAAGAGAGTTTGAAGAGCCTAGCCGACGTCGCAGATGTAAGGATACGCGATCAAATGTTCGGCGGAGGCGTGATATCGGACTCGGAGGAGGTTGTGCTCCTGTTGGGAGAAGAGGAGAAGACAACCCTTGCCATCTGGGCCGACCACATCGGGCTGGCAAAGTTTGCAAAAAACTATTTCGAGTATTTATGGAATGAAGCCACGGGCTTCAAAGACAACCTATGATTGTCGCAACGCCGCTTTCGACTTGATGTATATCCGTGCTAGATGGTATCTTGAGGTCCTGAATGTTGCCCAAACATTCCGTCATCCTAGTCATTCAGTCCGTCGCGCGGAATATCCCATTCGAGTAGGGTGAGCATATGGGCTCTTTGAATAGGTTTCATATACCGATCTGAGCCAAATCCCTGGTCTAGCGCATCTGCCGCGCGAGCTAACGAGACCCCGCATTACGAGTACTTGTTGTCGAACCATCGCTGGAACTTGCCGGTATGTCGGGCATGTCTGCTGTCCGCCCTCCGTCCACCGGTAAGGCGGCTCCAGTTATGAAAGATGATTCATCAGATGCGAGAAACAGTGCGGCATAGGCAATGTCATCAGGGGTTCCCATCCTGCCGAGTGGGTGGACCTTTGCCTTCTTTGAATACAAGACCTCTGGGTCGACGTCTGGATAGAATTCTCTAAACCATTCGTCGTACATAGGAGTTCGAATACCCCCTGGACATATACAATTAACTCGAATATGGTCCGATGCGTGGTCCAGAGCCATTGCTTGGGTTAAGGCGATGACACCTCCTTTAGAAGCAACGTAAGCGGCGTTGTTGCGAAGGCCTCTAAGCCCCGCAATAGAAGCCGTGTTGACGATCGATCCCCCGCCAGCTCTCTTCATCTCGCGGATAACGTACTTCGAACAGAAATAGATGCCTTTGAGGTTCACGTCTATGGTCTTGTTCCACTCTTCTTCTGATGTTTCTGTCACTGGGTGAAAGGAGACCACCCCAGCGTTATTGAAGAGTATGTTGATTCCACCATACTTCTCAACTGTCTTCTTCACAATCATCTCAGCGTCAGTTGCCTTAGACACGTCTCCTTCCACAAACGTCGCTTCATTGTCGCTGTTCCTAATGATGTCAACCGTTTCTTCTCCACCTTGTCGATTGATGTCCACAACCACGACCTTTGCCCCCTCTTTTGCAAACGCAATAGCCGTGTTGCGGCCAATCCCAGAGCCTGCTCCAGTTACAATTGCGACTTTATCTTTAAGCCTCAAACCAAACCGTCCTCGACGCCTGATAGTCGTCTATGCGCCTAGCGTCGCCATTATAAGTGTTAGCCAGCCAAAGAAAAGAGTTAGGGCCGTCCGTTCGCATCAGGAAAGATCAAAAAGACTAGTCAAGGCTGGTCGTTCATTAAGCGAATTCAAGACATAGACTTGCGACCGAGCTTCTTATGTATTTCATTTACAACTCGTTTCATAGTTTAACAGGTAATCATCTGCGAGTTGGCCAGCAAGCCCGCGGTCACACTCAAATATGAATAGAGCCGCCTAAGACAGAGATTTGAGTGGCCTTGCAGTCGACATGTCCCAAATGCCTAACTGAGAATCGGAGTGGTAGATTATACTGTGGCAAATGCAGTGCTATACTTGAGCCACGAACAGATCTTTGGTTGCGACTTGTGGACTTCCAATGTCCGGCTGACAAGGAAGCGCTGGACGTGCTGAAGTCCACAGGGATCTTGGCCTACTTTGTGGATCAGTTCTTTGTGAAACCTAGGGAACGAGAGCAACGTGAGTGGCTCGCAGTTCACGGGTTGTTGTCAGCCGGTTTCGAAGATTTGGAAATGCTTGTGCAGGAATGCGCCTATACGCTATGTCTAGAAACCTTGCCGGAGGTCTACATCATCGAGGGATCCGGACAACCTAGCTCTTTCACGTTTGGAAATGATAACGCTCCAGTAATAGTTGTGGATCACCGACTGGTTCAGAGTATGAGCGTCAAAGAACTGAGTGCATTGTTAGGGCATGAGATGGGTCACGTAAAGAGTAGACACTTGCTTTATCATTCGCTCGCTAACGCGTTAGCTCAGGGTGTGGCAATATCAACGTCCTTAATGGGTCTGAACCTGATATCAGCTGGGATGAGGTTGACGTTACTCGCATGGCATAGAGAATCTGAATACTCAGCTGATAGAGCTGGACTCATAACGTCTGGTAGCCCTGACTATGTGGCCTCAATGTTTGCAAGACTACTTGATCTACGACAGGAATCGATTTCAGACCTCACGCTTCTGCCGCAGGACATCGCCGTGATGTTCAAAAGTCATCCAAGTCACCTTGAAAGAGTTAGAGCCATCCACCAGTTCGCGTTGTCAAGAGAATACGCGGCCATCTTGGATAAGATCGATCGTCGAATAACGTTGCGCGCAGCCCTCGCTTCGAGATGTAGATTCTGCAATGCGTCAAAACCTGTGGACGCCGTTTTCTGTCCAAAATGCAATAAAAGCCAGATCTAACCGAGCTTGGAAGCAATTCGTCTACCTTACCGCGATAAGGGGACGCCTTCGGGCTGACACTATTACGGAAGTTGCTGGAGACTCTTACAAAGGCTGCGCCGTAGATCAAAGAAAGACCTAAGCGAACTGAGCACAAGAACAACGATCTGCCACAGCCCCGCAGGAACCTTGGTTTCCGCTGTCAAAACCTAGATCGAACCCAACGACATCTTTGAGTTCACTTGATCCGAGTTTTCAAAGGGAATTTACCATATTCGCAAGAGAAGTGGAGGGACACCTCGGTTCATGTATCGCTATGGCTTAGGTTGAAGGGTGAGGGAGACGTGAGTTTGTAACTATGTGTATGCGACTAGCCTTAGACCTAGCTGGTTTTCTACGTCTCTAATTCTTGTAAGTTGCTCATCGGTTAGTTCGGCTAGTTTTGGACATTTCTCATAAGCAACTAAGACCAGATCCAAGCGCTTCTCACAATCCCGAACATTTTTCAACTCATTCTCGGTAAGCTTAGCCAGTCTACACATATCCGTTTCACCTTCCAACTCCGGTGATTAGGTCTCAGTATCATACTCAGCCTTGGTATTTCTCTGGTTGGACAATCCTGCCAGAACCTTCCCTTTCCTTCGCCTTGGACCGAGGTCATTATCATTCCAAGTCCAGTCCGTATGTTCGTCCCACGCTTTCTATGACTGGTGTGAGAGGTCCTGGTTCCACGGATATTCCCACGACGGCGCTTGGAATACGCAGAAACACAACAGACGCTTTCGCGTACTTCAACCTTATGCTCTTCAGAATACCAAAGTCTTTCTCGAGTTTGGAAGCTGCTCCAAGAAGGATAGGCTGGATAATGCCGAAGAACTCTTGGTCAGTCTTCTCTTCTGTTAGAGACTTGACGCCAGGCCTTTGCTTCATCTCTACAAGGTTAAAGTCCTCGTCTAAGTGGGCTACAAATCTTATTCTGTCGTTTATTGCAAGTATCTTGTCGCAGAAACTCAACTTGACCAAAACCTTGGCATAAGCTACGGAACAGAACTCTTAAAACTTTTTGAAATCTAAATCATCTACAAACTATTTTCCCAAGGGGAGTTATGGGAGAGTGCAGAGAGACTGAGTAACCGCGTTTGTGAACAGGTTCGTCTCTCTGCCGACAGCTATCAAAAGACTGAAATCACAGTAGAAACTATTGACTCGACAGAAGAGTCCTATGAATATCTATGGCGAGACATGTGAAATACGACAAACGTTTCAAAGTCGCGCTGATCCAATGAGCTCTAAACGGGCTGTGCAATGAGAGTTTGCAGGTAGTAAGTCTACCGATCGGATCCTGTCGCATCGGCCGTATTGTGTTGTACGCGTATTTTCGAATTGAGTTTTCCGGTGATATCCGAGATCAAGCTGATTGGAACGCATATAGCAGCGAGCATGACTAGAAACCCGATAATCATCATGCGTATCCAACTGTTCACAGTTGATTGCCCGCTTAATTGGCTGCGTTGGTTTGACATTTATTCAGAACGTAACCCAGCTTAGAAACGTCCAGTTACACGCATGTCACATATGTCACATGAGAGAACGCTTCACAGTCAACCCTGAAGAGCTTGAACTTGATGTTATCCTAGATAGCATATCTTGGTCGATTAAATTGACCGATAAGGTGCCGTCATTCGCTATCATCGGGTCACCGTGATCACAGACACTTTGACTAGTCGGCCAAGGCTGAAGAAGACAACGCTGAAAGTCTGATCGGAGGGGACGGTAAGTCAACGTTAAATGCAACCGCCGGAACAAGCGATAGAGCGGGCGTCTGTTCGGAATACGGGGCTAAGATCTATGCTTTCAAAGAATTGGAGTTGGCACAATCTTGCTTGGATCGTCAATGACTAATGGTCTCAGTTGACTAGGCGAGAAAAAACTGGCTTGGGAAATCTATGCCCCTATCCCCTTGCTTGGTGTTTGTAGAGCAAACTTTTCTATTCTGATAGCCGCAAGGAACGCCAACCCGATCAAGGAGGCAGCTAGGAAAGCGTAGGACAGCGACGACTGTGCAATAAGTCCAGCGAAGAATGATCCTAGTATAGCGCCTATACCAGCCGACCCTTCGAAGATCCCTGCTCGGCGACCTCTAGTCGCTTCTTCACCCCTCAAGAATTTTTCAAGCGAATATGCGAATAAGAGGGTGGTAGCGGCGGCCGAGACAATTGTGCCTAAGTACATCGTAACCCTATCTCCTATGTAGACTAGAAAGAGCCCCAGAGATGCTAGGGCTACGCTAGTTTGTAGGCCTACATTTATTGATGGCATTCTGAAGAATAATAGGGCTCTAGTAATGCCGAAAAAGAAGAGCATGACCCCTATCTCGAAGGCGCTGATCCCCCTTTGGACTCCGAAAGCTGGAAAGAAGGCGAGAAAGATTGTCCCAAGTGCGCCTACGAGAACAGTTGTTGAAACAAGCTTGATCGGCGGCCTATCCAAGCTTGGAAGTTCAATTATCTCATGTCGAGTCGATCTTCGCGGAGCATATCTGAGGACAAGAATTTCGTTCATGACCGCGATAGCTAACACGACAAGGAAGGGCGACTTCACGCCGAAAAGCGTTATTAGGCCTCCTCCGATGAGTGGGCCGACTATCACTCCCATGCCCCAAGATACATTGAAGTTTCTGAGAGATTTGGTTATGCCAGAGTCTTGATCGCTGACGATCAGGGCCTCCATCGTCGGCCAAAAGATGGCCATAGCCAACCCTTGGAAGAAGCCTAGAACTATCAGGTCGAATGCGGTTCTTGAGAAATACAATAGGACAGACGCAACGCCGTCAATCAACATGGAGTATGCCAACAGTTGCCTTCTATCCACTCTGTCCGAGACGTAACCCATCACAAACGTGAAGAGACTATATACAAGCGCTCTTGAAGTCGCCAACAAGCCGATCTCGAATGGCGAGGCTGAAAGCGAGAGCGCAAATATTGGAAGGGTTATGCCAAGAATATCTATCATCAACTGGCAAGAAAATGTTATGAAGAGTAGCGGTCGACCAGTCGACCATGTAATTCCAACGCTATGCATGACGATGAGGCTCCAATCTTGTGAAAGAGCAAAAGAATGTTTTTTCCCACTTAAAGCTTCAAACTCTAACAGTTCCAGTTGACTTTTTGCGTCTAAATAGTTTCAAGGTTATGCAACATATGGTAATCGAAGAGCAAACGACCATGAGTGACGTATAGCTTGTATTCTGAATCCGCCTCTCTTCAAAAGTTAGAGCCCGAATCTAGTCTTCCACTGTGAGGTTTATTGTCGGCGTGTAGATGCCTCTATACTCTCCACCTAGAGTAGCAAAGATCTTCACTGTCTTGTTCACCCAACTTTCTGGGACCACAAAGACAAACTCTTCGTAACCGTCTATGTTCGTGTAATGGGTGTCAACATATCCTTCGGAGCTGTACAGGCTAACCTCGAGTTCCGAAAACGCTGATCTACTAGAGGTCGCTGTCGAGTAGTTATAGAGCCAGACCTTGACCTTCAACGTGTGGCCAACCTTTGTCGCCAAAGATGCGAAGGTTGTCTTCGGTTTTTGTTCTCCGCTGCAAGTGTTAGCTGTTAGATCGCAGGCCTCTATGGACCCATCATTCCAGGTTGTAAGCTTACCGGATAGGCTTCTGCTTTTCTCTACGAACTGAGCGGTCAAGCGATAAGCTAGGTTGTTGTAGTGTGCTCCATCCTCCACTTTAACCCAAACCTCGTGACTCGAGTCTGGAAAGAGATGCCACCTCTTGAAATACCAAGGTGCCTCGGTTGTCTCTGGAGCTTCATCATAGAATTCTCTTCCTTGAGGCCAGAGTTTTTCACTCCAGATCTCTCCGTAGAGCAATTGAACGTTGGCTTTGAGATTGTTTCCGAATGAAGTTGAATTCAGTATAGCGTTTGGCGGCGTACCGTTTAGTGGGGCGCTAATTATCACAGCCCCATCAGGCGAAGCCCACGTTTCTGGATCTCTGACAGCTACTTCGTACCCGGCAGCAGCTCCGCCAGTTGAATAACCGACCAAGTATGTGAAGTTGTATCCTGCTTCTAGAATCCAATCATGGAGCTCCTTTAGGAGCACGCTACTCGGATAATAGCCCAAGGCATAGAACGTCTGGTTAGTGAACGGAACCGCCTGTCCTTCAGTTCCTTCATGTAAAGCCAGCACACTATATCGCTCGGCCAGATCGTTGATGTATTTCATTGCGCCAAAGGTCTCCATCTCATAGGGGTTTACGGTGACGTGATCTGGATAAGCCCGTCCGCCACTCAGCCAGATTAGGCATGTGTCGCTAGCCCTATTGTTCCAGTAGTACCACTCATTTTCACCAATCCCGACTATGGTCGGAGGCTCTATCTGTTCCTGCTCTGCGCTTGAATTCAAAACTTTCACGTAGAACTCTGCGGATCCCTTAACATCACTAATCCAAAAGTTCTGGTGCCAATATCTAGTTTCAACTCTTAGATGCAAATCCATAGGTGTAGTTGGAGCTATCGCTCTTAAGCTGAAGGATCTAACCGCCTCGCCGGTTAAGTGATACCTAACATAATCTAGGATGTGAGTGTAACTCTCATGGAAAATGCCTAGATCTGCTAACGTCCAGCCTGAGTAGGAATAACTGATCGAAACATCCACTGTGAAAGACTCGCCGACAGCAACGTGGTCAGGGTAGGTTGCCGCGACTATTTCAGTATGTGGTCTAGAGCTTGCGTCGGCCGATGAGGCTGATGGGAAAAACATGAGCAAAATGATTGCGATACAAATCATTGGCTTCATCATGTTCTGGCCTCTAGGTCAAGTATTGAAGTAAGTGATATAGCTTCCTAGTCGTCAATCATGGCAACAAATAAGTTGAACGATTTGGTTCGAGATGTTCTTAGATATTACGAAATGCCAACGATCTCGTCCAGTTGTTCTTGATCTTTAATAGCGCAAGAACAACGGATCTATGACGGTTTCTTATCGTTCTTCACGAGGGAAGAAGCAAGCTGCGAGGTGTCCTGAGCCCATGTCTTCCAGTTTGGGATGGTCTTTCGAGCAGACTGGTTGGACGAATGGACATCTTGGATGGAACCTGCATCCCGCGGGTGGGTTGACTGTGCTTGGAATCTCACCTTTGGGAATCAGTCTATGGGGTTCCGTGTCGGGGTCGGGCACAGGTACCGCTGATAGAAGGGAAATCGTATAGGGGTGCCTTGGTTTTGTGTACAGCTCTTCCTTTGATGCGATTTCAACGATCTCGCCAACGTACATTATGGCTATCGCATCGGAGATATCCTTGGCTACTGCTAGATCATGAGTTATGAAGAGGTAGGTAAGGTCGAGTTCTTTCTTCAATTTTAGCATCAGCTCAAGCACAGATGCTCTCAATGATACGTCAATCATTGAGACGGGTTCATCCGCTACTACGAAATCAGGGTGAAGTATCATCGCTCGAGCTATAGCCACTCGTTGTCGTTGTCCTCCACTCATCATTCGCGGGTATAAACTGTAGAACTCTTCTGGCGGGGTCAATCCAACTTTCTCAAGCATCTCTAGAACGAGGCGTTTCCTGTCAGGAGCTGATTCCAGCCCATGGATCTTCAATGGTTCAGACACGGCATCTCCTATCTTCTGTCGCGGGTCGAGTGAAGCATATGGATCCTGGAAGATCATCTGCATTTTTCTTCGAAGTTTTCGAAGTTCATGCTTCTTTAGATTGGTGAGGTCGGTTCCATGAAGGAATACCTGTCCCTCAGTAGGTTCTATCAGGCCCACCATCATCTTCCCGGTGGTGGTCTTCCCACTCCCACTTTCGCCGGCCAGAGTTAGAACACAACCCTCTGTCATACCGAAAGTAACTCCGTCAACAGCCTTGACAAACTCTCGGCTCCGTGAAAGAAACCTCTCTAGGGCACTCCTCTGAACTGGATAGTACTTTCTCAGGTCTTGGGCTCTTGCAACCTCATCCATGGCTTGTCGCCGTTAGTATAGGTGGCACCTTACAACTCGATTGTCGTCTAAGCGACGCACGGTTGGCTCCGTCGTCCTACAAGCCTCCATTGCGTGAGGGCATCGAGGATGAAACCTGCATCCAAGTGGAGGTTGAGTCATATCGGGAACTGGGCCTGTTATGAAACTGGCCTTCGCTCCTACCAGTCTAACGTTAGGAGTCGATTTTAGCAGACCTTGTGTGTATGGATGAAGGGGTTCCTTGCCTATTTGTCTCCTAGTACCGTATTCAACTATCTGTCCAGCGTACATGACGGCTAGCGTGTCGCATCTCTCGATGACGGCTGCCAGGTCGTGAGAGATCAGCATTAGAGTCAACCCGTATTTCTTTCTCAGGCTTGAAATCAAGTCTAGTATCCTTGCTTGTACGATTACATCCAGAGCGGTTGTAGGCTCATCCGCGATTACTAGACTCGGGTCGAGGCATATTGCCAGTGCTATCATGACTCTCTGTCTCATGCCACCGCTGAACTGGTGGGGATAGTCATCAAACCTCTCCGATCCGATCCCAACAAGGTCTAGAAGCTCGGTTGCTCTTGTTTTCGCTTCTTTCTTGGACATGTCGCTGTGGAGGCAGAGCGTTTCTATTATGTGTTCACCGATCCTTAAGAGTGGGTCAAGTGATGTCATGGGGTCTTGGAAGATCATGCCGAATTTTCGTCCTCTGAGCCGGCGCATCTCCTCGTTTGAGAGTCTGAGAATATCAATTCCTTCAAATTGTATGGAGCCGTCGAGAATTCTGCCTGGCGGGGGGATCAGTCTTAGGACCGAGAAACCTAAGGTTGATTTTCCCGATCCTGATTCGCCTACAACCCCCAGGAATTCGCTTCTATGCACATTCAAAGTCACATCGTCTACAGCTTTCACCATTCCGCGGGATGTTGGGTAGTATGTCTTGAGCCCCTCGATCTCTAGGATCGTTTCCGATTTTATCTCTTCGCTGTCCATGGGCTGGTCAACTCGTTGAGTCCTTCTCCGATGAGGCTGAATCCTATAGCGAGAGCTATAATCATCAACCCTGGAAATGTGATGAGCCACCAGTATCCTGAGGGCAGGAATGGCTGGCCGGCTCTGAGGTCGTATCCCCAGTCGGGTGTTGGTGCCGGGACGCTTAGTCCGAAGAAGCTTAAGCCTGCCTCCGTGAGTACAGCGTCGGCAACGTTAAGAGAAAAGACAACGGTCAAAGTTGGCAGAATATTCGGTAGTATGTGCGTAAACATTAGAGTACTCGACTTGGCGCCTAAAGCCCGAACCGCCTCAACGAACGTCTGCTCTTTCATCGAAAGAGTCTGTCCTCTAGCCATCTTGAAGTATGTCGGTATGTAGACGATCGCGATTGAGAGTGCGGTATTGGCTATTCCAGGGCCGAGTGCCGCGGCCATCGCTATCGCAAGTATCAATCCTGGAAAGACGTAGATGCTATCCATAACAACGCTGATCGAGCGGTCAACCGCTCCTCCACGGTACCCAGAGAAGAGTCCTAGAGGGATCCCCGCGATCATAGAAATCAAAGTTGAAAGAATGACGACTATCAGGATCGTCCGTCCGCCATAAAGAACTCGGCTATAGACATCGTAGCCGAGTCTATTCGTTCCCATCGGGTGCTCTGTAGAGGGAGGATGTAGCGATGGTCCAGCTGTGCTTGTTGGGTCATACGGTGTCAAGTAAGGTGCGAATAGCGCAAGGATGATGACAAGGGTGACCACGATCGATCCGGCAGCTAAGACGCCGAAGCCTTGTCCTCGCGGCACAAGTCTTGAGAGAAGTTTGGAGAACTCTAGAGCCAAATCTGCCACCTCAGAACCTTATTCTCGGATCTACGTAGGCGTAGACTAGGTCGACGATGAGGCTGACTAACGATATCATGACGGCAAAGATGACCACGCTACCTTGTAGGGTTGTGTAGTCGCGGTAACTGATTCTTTCGAGGAGGAAGCTACCCATGCCGGGCCAGCTGAAGGTCGTCTCGGTAAGTATTGCGCCGGTCAGAAGCAGTGCGAATTGTAGTCCCATCATTGTCAGGATCGGTATGAAGGCGTTCTTGAGAGCATGCTTGAGTATGACTCTCTCGGGCAAGCCTCTAGCTCTCGCCGCTGTTATAAAATCCTGAGACATGACCTCTAACATTGAGTTACGTGAAAGCCTGGAGAAGATCCCGGATATAACAATCCCAAGCGTCACTGATGGAAGGACAAGGTGGTGCAATGAACTGTAGAACGCTCTCCAGTCGCTTGTGATGAGGCTGTCAAGCAAGTAGAGACCCGTAACATGCTCGACGTAGAGGCCTGATTCTATCCTTCCAGCGACTGGTAGAAGTCCGAGCTCAACTGCAAAAAGCATCTGGAGGAGCATACCAACCCAGGGTATAAAGAGCGCATACGAGACTATGCTATAGAATCTCAGACTCTGATCCACAACCGTCCCTCGCTTGTGGGCTGATAGGACCCCCGCTAGCAGGCCTATAGCGATACTTACAAGGAACCCCCAGATAGTCAACTCTATTGTGGCTGGAAGATGGTCGAGAACCTCAAC
>CAZLVF010000016.1:9594-29711 GCA_964562925.1 uncultured Candidatus Bathyarchaeia archaeon | reverse complement strand
TCTCATGCACTGCCAAAACTTTCTTTATCGATTCTGGAAATATCAACTGATCCCCGTATACCGCAAGGAAGGGTTCACTTCCAACGTAGCCTTCGGCCTGTCTTATCGCGTCGGCGGTTCCAGCTATATGAGGTTGAACCGCGTACTTGACGGAGATACCGAATCGGCTCCCATCTCCGAGATAGGCCTGTATCGCCTCTCTCCTGTACCCCACTATGACTAGAATATCCGAAAACCCATTCTTTCTCAGCGACTCAATAACGTAGGATATTATTGGTCTTCCACCGACGGGGATCAGATGCTTAGGCCTTGTCTCGGTTAGAGGCCAAAGCCTAACCCCTTGACCTGCAGCCAGAATCACAGCTTTCAAAGGCCTATCTCCTTGACAGCGTTTGAAGCTTCAGCTAAGCCTAATCCAAATATTCTTTCCACTGTCTCTTCCGTCTTGGCTTCAGCCGTAACCCTCACCGTCGATTCAGTCCCGCTAGATCTGACAAGAAGCCACCAATCCTCAGTGGAAATTCGAATCCCGTCTAGAAATGAGACTTGAACCCCTTCTTGAAATCGTTTGGGCAATCGACTCTTTAGTATAGCCATAGCTGAAGCCTTCGCCATAGGTGAACATTTGACCTTCGCTCTCCTAATAGGATACTCGGGAACTCTTGATATGAACTTTGAAGCGGACACGTCCATCGTTTCAAGCGCCTGAAGGAACATGACACTTGAGAGTATTCCATCAGGGCACATGTGAAACCTTGGGATTATCCAAGCGCCACAGGGCTCTCCACCAAATATAGCCCTCTTCTCTTTGATGGCTCGGACAACCTGCACGTCTCCTACCGCCGTTCTTTCGACTACGCCACCTTCCCCGCGTGCAACCTCATCCACACTCATCGAAGCATCGATGGGCGTAACTACGATGCCTCCATTGCTCTGTCCTAGAAAGTATCCAGCTATAGCAGCCAGGGATCGATCGAATGGCATGAAGATACCCCGCTCATCCACAAACGCAACCCTGTCAGCGTCTCCATCGTACGCGATTCCAAGGTCCGCCCCGCTCATTTCGACAAAGGAAGAAAGATGCTTCAACCCCTCAGCGGAGGGTTCAGGCGTTCTCCCAGGGAAGAAACCATCGGGTTGAGCATTCACTGATGTTACGTTGCATCCAAGAAGGCTCAGGATGTGAGGTGCCAATGAGGCGGCTGCTCCACAGCCAGGATCAACGACGAGGCGCCACCTCTTCTTGAGGTGCACCTGCCCAGTAACCATCTCTACGTAGCGGTCTGTCTCATCCATTACATCTAGAATCCCCACACGATTCCAAGTAGCGAGTCTTCTCTCTCCGCTTTCAATGACCCTTTCCACTGCGGACTGCTCGATGAGACCGTACGCCATGCCGGTCGGATCGAAAAGTTTTATCCCATTATACTCAGGTGGATTATGGCTCGCTGTAATCATCGCGCCCACACCGAAACCTAAGGTGCGTGTAAGATACGCAAGCACTGGCGTAGGCAGGATCCCAAGGTTGATAGCGTCGGAGCCGCCAGCCATAACCCCTGATACGAAGCTCGAGAGTAGCATCGGCCCAGACCTTCTCGTATCACATGCCACGGCCACCTTCTTACCTTGTAGGATTGTCGAAACTGCAAGTCCGATATCAAAAGCGAGCCTTGGGGATACCTCGACGTTAATGACTCCTCGAACTCCAGATGTTCCAAAGAGTTTTGACAAGCCAACCCTCTCGAAGGATCTATGCGCGTCCAGTGATGTTTAATGCAGCTCGAGATATCAATACTTGCGGCTGCGTGAAAGACTAGCAGACCTAAAGTACAATCTACAAGTCGTTAGCTCCAGAGGTCTGCGTCACTGGACCAACAGCGTAAGACATCTGCATTACTAAAGATCGAATCCAAAACGACAGGTCCGCGATGGCAGACGCTAAAGTCTGGATCCTAGCTAGCCGGAATCGGTTCCTCTGGTTTAGGCGCCTCTAATTTCTCGCCTGGCTTGACCATAACACCGGCGGGCATAGCCATCAGCTTGGATTTCCTGACGCCTACGTGTCTCAGAGGAATTATCTTCTTGGCCACATTATAGACATCCGATCCAATCTTTCCCAAGACCATCTCATGTGAGAGTTGATCGTAAGCGAGGCTTCTAGCCCTCTCTTCCACAACGCCTCTCATAAGACTCCTGATCGTATGTTCCTGCGAAGCCTTCACCCTTCCCCGAGCAAAAGCAACAACCGACACCCTAGTCGTGTAACCATCATTCGAGGTCGCGTTGAATATGCCATCAATTCTACTGCTGCCCCTTCTGACCAAGCTTCTAAGATAGTCAGCTGAGTACTCATGCCCCTTCATTATAGTCCCAGCTTTGTCCCCCTTGACGTTTACGACAAGAAAGTGGAGCTTGATCGATTGATGGGAAAAGTCACCCGTCACGTCATATAGGGTGTTCTCGATCACTCTACCCAAGAGGGCAGAGGGATCCGCTGTAGGAACGTTTGCAACGTTAAGCTCACCAAAATATGAGGGTGTATATATGGAGTACCAATCCTTCGCTCGCCATTTGTCACGTACTCTCTTGGTCGCCTTTGACATCTATGCTCTCCTACGCCAACTAGTACGAATCACTTCTAGCAGGATTCTACTTGAGGCTTGAAACTTCTAATTCGTCTCTTCGCCAGACGTACGCAAGAGAGGCATCTACGTCTCTTATATCTATTGCTTGCACAATCAGTTTGCTCAGCTTGATCGAAGAACTCTCGACCCAAACGAAGGTTGCTCTTCAGAGTTTCTGTAAGGCTCTCTTCGTGATGATCTTCTCCCAATCAACCTTTATTATGACTAACGTCAGAATAACAACAAAGATAGTTGAGGCGACCCAGATCATCGGGTTCTCTGGACCAATCAGCCAAGCTATCGTTTGACGGGAGAACCTAGCCGACCATACTATAACGAACGTTAGAATGAACTTGCCGATCCCGCAGGCTATGAATGTCTTTACCGGACTGTACTGGATCATTCCGAGAGGGATGAAAACCGAGTCGTCCGGAAGAGGTGTCGAAGCAAAGACAAGAGCAACTATGAACGGGCTACCGCCCAACGCTATGCGAAGAGCATCGAACCTTCGCTTGTACTTTTCCCCTAGGGTCAGCCTACCTCCATATCCGATGCCGTAGCTGACGAACTTTCCAATTGTAGCTCCGAGAGCGCTGAAAAAAGTAAGAAGAAAGATGTCTATCTTCACCAGCTCTATAGCTATTGTGAATATGGCTATCAGGTACGGGACAGGAAAAAAGACGACCAAGTTCCCGACTAGGCTGACCAAGAAAACTCCAATGTAGGGGTTTCCAACGGCTCTCACGAAGCTGAGAAGCCAACCCGCAAGATCAGCCATAACCTACCCTAACAACCATCTAATGATTATAAAACCTCTGCATATGGGCTCTGTTCGGTTTATGGCTGTTCATGAAGGCTGTTCGGAATCGGCTGGCCGAAACTGACCTGCTGAGCTTGACGGTTTATAGTCCTATGAGGCGTTGAATCGTGATTTCGAATTACTGGGATCACGACTCGATGTCTTGATCCATAAGAGGTATATCGCAACTGGAATGGCAGAGACCGCAACGATGTCTTGAGGCCTGACGCCGACCCATCTCAGATCCGCAAAGACCATCATGGGCCAGAATGGAACCCTCAACACAAACGAAACCACAGGGCTGAAGACGATCTCTTTTCCAACATAGCGAAGGAATAATTCAGCAGCCGTCCAGTAGGCAATCCCGCCGATCACATAAGCGATGACCCCGATCCGTAGAAACTTCACAGATCGTCTGAGGATACTCACTTCTTGTGTCATCTCTCACACAAGACTACTACAGGACGGGGGCTTATGAACATGGGTCGAAGCACAAGAGCCGCTGAAACCGAACAGAAACCTAGACCCGCCGACTAGCGAACAGAGCCTCATATGACTAGTTCCACCGTTCGAAGGAGATGAATATCAAAACCGGAACCTCAAAAACGAATTCTCCGGAGGTAATGAAATCGGAATCATCCACTGGCAGAGCTTCGAAGTCCCCCCTACCTCCTCCGCGAGATTGAGTGCCTCACTTATTGTGCTCAGCTTCCGAACTCACTTGGTCTCTTCGAGGGTAAACAGAGAACTGACCAACATCTAAAGTAGTGATCCGTGGACAAAGGCTTTTGTGCCTACAAAACGGATACCAGACCGGTGGCTGAGCTTGGAGGCTGGATCCTGATTTCCTTGAGTCGAACAAGGAAGAGAGGTCTTATCTAAGAATCGTCGATAGAATTGGTTGAATACAAGAAATCGCCTGAAGAGGAACGGCTGTCATCCTTGCTCAAGAGCGCTAAGAATCAAGCCTCCGAAGAAGTAAAAGCATACACCCGAGATAATTGAGATCTGGTTGGCGAACAATGTAGCATGCCACTCGAGGGGCATAGCCTAGAGCAGCATCTGGGGCTTCCACTTGTATGGCCCGACAGAGTGGAGGCTAGGCTCTATCAGAAAGCCATCACAGAGAAAACGTCCAAAAAGAATACACTTGTTGTTCTGCCCACGGCCCTAGGCAAGACCGTAATCTCAGCATTAACATCGGCTTATTTCCTCTGCAACTACAAGCAGATGCGAGTCTTGGTTATGGCTCCGACAAGGCCTCTTGTTCTACAGCATCGGGACACCTACATGAGCATCTTGAAGCTTAGAGATGAAGATGCGGTCACATTAACAGGGAAGACCCCTTCTGAATATAGAAAGAAAGTGTGGGATGGAGAGGCCCGAATAATATTTGCAACGCCTCAAATCGTAAAGAACGATTTGGAGAGTGGAATCCTCTGCTTGAAGAATTTCAGCCTCCTCGTCTTCGATGAATGTCACAGGGCTAGGAAAGAGTACGCGTATACTGAGGTTGCGAAGAAGTATATTGAGACAGCATCATGGCCTATCATACTTGGAATGACAGCCAGCCCGGGCGCAGACAAGAAAAAGATCGCTGAGATATGCAAGGCCTTATTCATCGAGCATATCGAGTACAGATCAGAAGAGGACCCGGACGTAGTTCCCTACGTCAACCCGGTTGAGGTGGAATGGAGGTATATCGACCTACCTGCTGAGTACAATGAGATAAGCCGGATAATTCGTTCCATGCTAATTAGCCGCCTAGATCGGCTCAACCGCACAGGAGTCATCCATGAGAGACCAGAGTATGTAACTAGAAGAGACCTTCTCGAGGCTGGCGAGAAGCTTAGATACCGATTGAAGGAATCCACTGAAGAAAAGAGAGGCCCTGTCTACAGCGCCATCGTAGTGCAGTCTGCCTCTCTAACTCTGTTCCATGCGTTAGAACTATTGGAGACGCAAGGAATACAGACGCTTGCTACATTCTTGAATAGAATAGAGGAGAACGCAGAGAAGAGAAGCTACAAGAACATATTCAAAGACCTTCAGTACGAAGAGCTTAGAGGACTCGTCAATCAGAGCCTAAAGCTCGAACATCCAAAACTGCTTCTTCTCTTAGAAGAGGTCGAGAACCAGCTTCGGCAGCATCCAGGCTCGAAGATACTTGTATTTACGCAGTATAGAGATACAGCATCCCATCTGGTCAATCGACTCAGAGAAACTGGTTGGCTCTCTGTTGAAAGGTTTGTAGGTCAAGCCTCGAAGCAGGACGACCCAGGGTTAAGCCAAGACATGCAGGCCGAGATAATAAGAAACTACAAAGAAGGAGGGACGAATGTCCTCGTTGCAACATGCATCGCAGAGGAAGGCTTGGATATTCCAAGCGTAGACCTCGTCATTTTCTACGAGCCCATACCAAGCGAGATCAGATACATACAGAGAAAGGGAAGAACGGGAAGAAGAGCAGCTGGTAGAGCAGTGATACTAGCCGCCAACAACACTCTTGACATAGCCTACCTGCATGCGAGTAGACGTAGAGTCGAGAGGATGAGACAGATAACATCAAGCCTCAATCAAGAACTGAACCCGTTAATGAGGATTGAAACGAGACCGGAACCTGATCTGATGACGATGGATGAGATAAGAGAGGTAGAGGAACATGCCAAGATCACTCACCTAGAGCCACAACTTGCCAAACGTGAAGAAGAAGACGCCAAGCAATACCGGAGAGAAGTGGATAGAACATCGAAGTACATATGGACAAAGGCTATGCAGGCTGGGAGCCGAGGCCTGCTAATAGAAGATCTGATCGACGAGGCTTGCGAACAGGGCATATCACTCGCGACGGCGAAGGCTGCGATCGAGAAACTCGAAGATACAGGACAGATAGGAAAGGTTGGATGGAACAAGATAGCCACAATCGGAAACATGCCGAGGCTGAAGAGCCTCCAAAAAGCCGAGGGAGACGCGTATGAGATCAAGGTCGAAAAGGTCTATTCAGGTAAGGCGGTGATCTTGATAAATGATAAGTGGAGAGCTAGGATAACGCCTCAAGACTTCGAAGGCCCAACCGACCTTATCAAGAAGGATGCGAGGTTCAAGGCGAGAGGCATATTATACCGTGACAACGATACGTTATGCTTCAGAATTCTAGAGGTCACCCAGCTTCTCACATAGATAATTTGAGCCTACCCTGACAGCTGTTCTCTTGGTATTAGGAGCCTGCTCATCATTCCTGTACTGAAGCAGTGGCCCCAGCAATCCTGAGAACCTAGGAGACAACTGTCAACGCTCTGTTTGATGTACTTGAGATGTATGGACCGAGTCGACTTTCATGGGAGTTTGCCTCTGGAAACGTTAGACATAGAGACCCGTTATCGCAGGATTCGGTTCTGGAGTCTACAAGCTCCAGCGCTGGTTCACCGACTTATACCCGAGCTCTCGTTTCTGGTTATAGTATTTAAGGCCTGAAGCAGATAGGAGGTTGTCTAAGGGTTTGGAGGTTAAAGAAGCGACAGCTTACAGCCTTCGCCATTGAATAGATATTCTGGAGAACCAGAAAACATGCTTGACATAAGGATCTTCAGAGAGAACCCCGAACTTGTAAAGAACGATCTGGCGAAGAGAGGGGATCAAGAGAAGATTAGATGGGTTGATGAGATTCTCGAGTATGATCGCAAGAGAAGAGAGCTCATAGCTCAGGTCGACAATCTGCGGCATCTTAGAAACGTTGTAACGGATGAGATAGCTAGACTTCAGAGACGTGGCGAAGATGCTTCAACAAAGCTTGCTGAAGCCAAGTCGATTCCAGAAAAGGTCAAAGCACTCGAGTCCCAGATGGCGGAGTATGAAGAGAAGGTCAACTGGATCCTGTATCGGTTGCCGAACCTGATGCATGATTCCGTACCGACAGGCAAAGATGAGAATGACAATGTTCTTGTCAGAACCTGGAATGAAAAACCTGAGTTTGACTTTGAACCCAGCGATCACATAGATATCGGACTGAGGTTGGACCTTATAGATATTGAAAGAGCTGCCAAGGTGTCCGGTGCGAGGTTCTACTATCTCAAGAATGATGCGGTAATTCTAGCATTCGCATTGGTCAGGATGACGCTGGATATCCTGAGAAACGCAGGGTTCACACTTATCGTGCCTCCCGTCCTTGTCAAAGAGAGAGCGATGTTCGGTGCTGGCTTTCTCCCAGTGGGAGAGGAAGATATCTACCGGATAAGAGGCGAGGACGCATGTCTAGCAGGGACATCTGAGGTTCCTTTAGCCGCTATGCATATGGATGAGATCCTCGAGGAGTCTACTCTACCGCTCAAGTACGCTGCATTCTCCACCTGCTTTAGAACCGAGGCAGGCGCGCACGGTAGAGATACAAAAGGGATATTCAGGGTTCACCAGTTCGACAAGATAGAGATATTCAAGTTTACGCGGCCCGAAGACTCTTGGGTTGAGCATGAAAGCATGATCGAGACCGTTGAGCAGATCTATCAGAAGCTCAATCTCCATTACAGAATCGTGAGTATCTGTTCAGGAGAGTTGGGCATGACGGCAGCCAAGAAATATGATCTTGAAGTCTGGTTGCCCGGACAGGGCAAGTATAGGGAGATAGTCTCATGTAGCAACTGTACCGACTATCAGGCGAGGCGGCTTAACATTAGATGCAGAAAGAACCCAAACGATAAGCCTCGGTTCGTTCACACGCTGAATAGCACTGCAGTCGCCGTTGGAAGGACGCTCGTAGCCATATTCGAGAATTATCAGAAGAAAGACGGGTCTGTAGCTGTGCCAGAAGCACTTGTGCCCTACGCTGGAATCATGCGTATCGGCCCCGCTGCAAAATAGTCTATTCCATACCATCCGAGAAGAATTGTAATCTCAGCGCACCTTCATAGATTTCTTGATAGCTGCCATAGAGTTCTCGGCTGCTTGAATGCAGGAGAGCAGGTCGTCGATCGTAGCGACGAGTGTATCCAATCTTGGGGTTTCAACCTTGAACGTGACCAAGTTGCCACGGACATGGGACTCTACATGAAGATGCTTGGGCGTGGAGGTGTTGTCAGGAGCCGTCGCGCTGACGAGAGAACGAGCCTTTCTGACGTCTTCGGTCTTCAACTTTACGACAGCTTTCAACTCTCGCTCGAACTCATCTGGCTCAATATCTTTTGATCGACATCGTTGAGAAATTCTTGAAGCCTCTCCTCAGGTACCTCGGCTCCAGCCGCCACGTCGTGGCCGCCCCCGATCCCCAAGGATTTCTTAGCCGGCTCCCTCAATGCCAGATCTAGGTTAACGTTCCTTTCTATAAGCGCTCTCGGCGCTCTCGCGGAGACTCTAATCTTGCCTTCTGAGGTTCTTGCCAAAACCAGTAGAGCTTTCTCGGTTCCTAGGATACCGGCAGACGCGACCATTGACGATATGGCACCTGTCATGTTCTCGTCTACTACCCCTTCTCCGTGAACTACATATGTAGCCTTCAATTCAACTATCCTATCCCGCGATTGGTGAAGCCACTCAACATACTTTGCCAAGGTTTGCCGGTACTCAGCTACCAGTTGCTGTACATCGTCAAGGATCGGGCCTCTCTCTCCGAGGCAGATTGCGACGGCTATGCTTGGTCTACGCATTCGCCCACATGCGTTGAGTACAGACGCGAATTCTCTCGCGTCTCTCAGCTGAGTGCCCTTCTGCTCACGTAGCAAAGTGTAGCTGGTTCCGATAAGGTTCAACGCCACCTTTCCTGGAAAGCCTAGCGAAGCTATATGCTCGATTATTTTTGTTAGAAGGCTCTGTTTCTCTTCTAGACAGAGGTCTCCAACGGTTCTCCACCTGTCTTCGCTTCTTAGAGGTATTCCCGCAGAAGACAAGAGTGCGAGACACCTGTCTTCTTCTCCAGACAGTCCAGGCAGGAACGGGTTAGTGGTGAAAGCCAGGGCCTTGTAGATCGGCCTTGTCTCCTTCCCGTAGAATATGAGGTCTGTATCGGTTCTGATGAGCTCGTTCTTTACAGCGTCGTCAACTATCAGCTCATTGAATCCACGAAGTGTCCTCTTATCATTCCTATCCTGCATATCGCCCAGAGCTCCTACAACCGCCAGAGGCGAGAGATCCAAGTTAGATTCTTGAATCGCTTTGGCCACGAGGTAGACGACGCCAGCGCCGCTGATATCTCTGGCGCCGTCAACACCGTATTCGTGTGGGTTGATGTGGACCATACCCGATGAGGCTTCCCCTAGAGGTTTATGATGATCGAGGACCAGGCATCTCCGTGTCTTTAGAGCTGTTCCTATCGTCTCGAGATACCCGCTTCCAATCTCAGCGAATATTATGATGTCGGGATCGGCCGCGAGCGCCTCCGACAGTGTCTTCTCATCGATTTGTTTAACAGTTCTCAGCTGGAATGTCGATCCAATTCTCAGTAACGTTTTTCCAATTATCGCACCGGCAGCTAGGCCATCCGCGTCAAAATGTGAGAGGATGAAAAATCTGGAATTCCTCTTCGCTTCATCCAGAATGAAATCTCGCGCTTCCAGTACCTTCGAGAGAAACTGTTCATAGGTGGAGTTGGACATTTCTAGGACACAGAGGCTACGACCGACTTATGCTTCCAGTCTGGAGGTAGAATGCTTCGGGACCTGTAGTACTTCTCTAGCCGATGAATCTTTGACTCGATCAGATTGAGGGCGCGTTTACTCGAGTAGTCTTTCCTATTCTTTTCAAGATGCTTCTTCATCGCTTCAGCCTTCTTTATCAACGCGTCCAGATCCTCAGGAGTTTTCAGCTTCAAATCTGACTGTTCAAAAACTTTCGTAATCTTTCTACCAAGTAACGGTTTGGCAAGTGGGACGCCATATCGATCTCTCAGGATCATCCCGATCATGCTGGGTTTATTATCTTCTTTGGCGAGCTTCGTAACTAAGGCTTCGATCTCTTCGGGTTGGTACTTGCACCAGACCGGAGTCTTCTTGCTGATAGGTCTCGTCGAACCTGACTGTCCTCGTTTACTCGCGTACAGTCTTGCCAAGGATCTATACCAGCTATTTGATCTTCGCTCTCACGTGAGCTCCTAATCAGAAAGAAGTGCTTTATTTAAGGCTTCTTTGAAAACTTTGAAACCATTCACCAAACTTTCTGAAGGCTCGAGCCCTATGAGAATACAGGTTCTTCGAGTCCAGTGTCATCTCGGCGAAGGTTCGTCCGTCACCTTCTAGTGGAACGAATATCGGATCGAATCCAAACCCGCTGGTTCCTCTAGCCTCTCTGGCCAAATTACCTTCAACGACCCCGACAAAAGATCTCGGCTCCTGCACAGGTCCACAATAAGCCACAACCGCCTTGAACTCCGCCTTTCTGTCAGCTCGATCTCGCATCAGATCTAAGATCCCTCTGCAACCGATTGTCTTGAAAACGTAAGCCGAGTATGGGCCTGGAAACCCGTTCAAGACATGAATGAATAAACCGGAATCTTCAGTGACTACTTGGACTTTGAGAGACTTCGCTATCTCCTTTGCAGCTGCTTCAGCGATCTCTTCAAGTTTCTCGGATTGAATCTCAGATTTTCTTTGCGGAAGCATCTCCAACTCAATATCAAATTCGCTTAGAGCCTTTCTAGCTTCCTCAAGTTTGCTAGTATTAGTGGTTACAAAATAGATTCTCAAACCACGTAGAAACCTCTTTGGGCTTTGAGGAACCACGAGACGTGACCATTACACTCGACACACCTAGCAGGACAGGTTTTCCTAGCGCTCCGCGTAGTACCTTCCCCTCCGTTCGATCTCACGAACCTTCGCGACTACGTCACGAGTTCTCCTATCGCCCGATAGTCTCCTATATCCGGTAATCACCTGATCAAAACATTCGTCGGCGTGAAGGAAATGAGTGCTGTTGAGGGCTCTCTTCATAAGATGGAGGTCAACCCCGAAATCCTCCAGCTGAATCGAGTAGTAGCTTAGACCGAAGTCTATGAAGAAGATCTTCTCCTCTTCCGTTAGGATCATATTCGAGGTTGTCAGGTCTCCGTGGATGATGTTGGCCTTATGGAGCATGCCGATCTGTGATCCTGCAAGTTGACAAATTTTCATTCTATCTTCTCTCGAACTCTCATTGAGCGCTTCCTTCAACCTTTTCCCAAAGACGTACTCCATTATTATTGTGTACTCTCTTGGATCAACCATGTATATCGTTGGGGTTGGAACGCCGGAGTGTTTGGCATCATGCATTATCTGAGCTTCATGAATGGTCCTGAAACTTCTCAGCTTTGTGTCTAGAGCTTGGAGTCGATATGCCTTGCATATGCGCCGCTTTATCACGACCTTGCAATCATGCCAGTCTTCGAGGTATAGATCGGCTTCAGCTCCTTTTCGGAAGAGCGGCATAGTATCTTTCATGGCCTCCATGGGACCTGAACCTCGTCAAGCCGCCATCTTGGTTTCACCAAGCTCTTCTCCACTTCCACTTGAACTCCAGACTGGTAGGCTAGAATTCCCGTCCAAGCTATCTGGGCTCCACAGTCTCCGCTATAACGCGTGTCCACCACCCGGAACTTCGCATCATGCTCCTCAGCGATTATCCTCATCATATGTTGAAGACGTACGTTCGCAGCGACCCCACCGGTCAACAGTAGCTCCTTCTTCTCTGTGTGGGCTAGGCTCCTCTCGGTCGCCTCGGTTAACATAGAGAACGAGACCTCTTGAAGAGAGAAGCACAGATCCTCGATCGGGGTTCGTTCTTCAAATTTCTTTATCGAGGCTGTAAGAAGCCCCGAGTAGGAAACGTCGTTCCCCTTGACCGTGTAAGGCAGATCGATATAAGTAGCCCCCTTCTCCGCAAGCCTTTCTACACTAGCCCCTCCCGGAGGCGGAAGCATAGCCGCCCTAGAGAACATGTCGAAGAGGTTTCCGATCGTTATGTCCTCGGTCTCACCGAAGATCCTCCACCTTCCTTTTGCGCACGCAGCTATCGCGGTGTGACCCCCCGAGACAAGCAACACAAGCGGGTCAGATAGTCCGGTTGTAAGCGCGGCTATCTCAATATGACCTATTGCATGATGAACTGGAACCAATGGTCTGTCCAGAATAGCTGCAATTCCTCTCGCGACCGTGGCACCTGTTCTGAGGGCTGGACCTAGCCCGGGTCCGAGAGAAACGGCGACCGCATCTATCTCACTTGGCTTCTTCTTTGCGACCTTAAAGGATCTCTCAACGACCCCTGCGCATACTTGAGAATGATGCTGCGCAGCTTCCCTTGGATGTATCCCCTTCCCAATCGGAGGAACGTATGCGTCCCTGACATCAGAAAGTATCTCGCCTTCGCTAGAGACTATACTTACGCCAAAAGTATGAGCGGTGCATTCTATTCCCAGACATAGGATACTCTCCGACAAGGCTATCCTGATCCCACGAATAACATTAGATGACTGAGTTATAGTTTAGGCTCTATCTTAACCCCAGCTTTCTTCTATCTCGCCACAGCGCGATCAAATTTGGAACTCCCCGCAATCGCTGTCACAACGTAGGCCTATGTGTAGTCAGCGCACTCGGTCGCTATGAGCGTCTTCCGCAAAGTGAGAGGACCTGTTAAAGTCGTCGACATGAAAACCGCTGCTGTGCGCTTTCTTGCACATTCCTCAAAACCGCTGTAACTCGTAAGTTTCGGCCGGACGACCTGCCATTGAAAAGTTCCCGCGCTTAAAGCTGTTCTTAGACATCGAAATCTACGGGCCGGCCTAACTTTTCGATAGAAGGATCGTCTCTGAGGCTTCGTCTGGAGAGGCTACGAAACGCCGTTTTCCTAGTACCATCGGAAGTGCCCTAGTAGCTCTTGGCTAGTTTAGCCGAGCTCCGGAGATGGTTGATAGCTCTAATCTGTAGGTTCACAGACAAGTTCAGTCCAGATTCATGCTAGAACATGTTGATTATGAATCATCTATGCACTGTTCTCACGGTATTCTTATCTAGACGACCTAGTAATCTGTGTCGCTCAACAGTATATGGTTGGAAAGAACAGTATGGGTGGAGATAGCGATCGGCTGCAACCTGAGGTGAACATTGGCACACTTGGCCACGTGGACAACGGAAAGAGTACGATAGTTCAAGCCTTGACTGGCACTTGGACTGGGAGACATTCTGAAGAGCTAAGGCGAGGGATAACTATTCGAGTCGGATATGCTGATATGGCTTACTACAAGTGTCAGAACTGCAGCCCACCTATTTCTTACACGACAGAGAAGAAATGCAAGTTCTGCAACAGTGAGACTAAGCTTCAGAGATTGGTAAGCTTCGTCGATTGCCCGGGCCATCACAGTCTCATGGTGACCATGTTGTCAGGTGCCGCACTCATGGATGGAGCGCTCTTTATCATAGCTGCCAACGCAAAATGTCCCCAAGCCCAAGACCGTGAGCACATGATAGCCGCCGAGATCGCTGGTATAAAGAACCTCATAGTCGTCCAGAACAAGATCGATCTCGTGAATAGAGACCGCGCATTAGAGAACTACAATGAGATAGAGAACTTTGTGAGGGGGACGATTGCTGAAAAAGTGCCCGTCATACCTATCTCGGCCCAACATAAGATCAACGTCGATGTCCTACTAGAGACCATAGACAAGGTTATCCCGACACCAAAGAGAGATCCTACAGCTCCGCCAAGGATGCACGTACTCAGATCCTTCGATGTCAACAAACCCGGCACAGAAGTCAAGAACCTTGTAGGAGGAGTAATCGGCGGCTCTGTAACCCAAGGGATATTCAGGATAGGCAACGAGATCGAGACCAGACCTGGGTTGAAAATCGAAAAGGGCGGACGCGCACGCTATGAACCTATAACAACGAGCATCCGAAGTCTCTACGTCGGACGCAGCTCAGTCGAAGAAGTGAAACCGGGCGGACTTGTTGGCATCGGAACCTCTCTCGACCCCGCGTTAACAAAGAGCGATGGGCTTGTAGGAAGCGTCGTAGGAAAAGCTGGAACGCTACCTGAAACTCTGGACAAGCTAACCCTAGAGGTACAGTTGCTTGAAAGAGCGGTAGGAACCGAGTCGCAGGTCGCCGTAGACAAGATAAAGACAAACGAGGCACTGGTTCTAAACGTCTCCACAACCGTCACCTCTGGAATCGTCACATCGGCAAGGGAGCAGATAATAGACGTGACCCTAAAGAACCCAGTCTGCGCCGAACCCAGCTCCAATGTGGCTATAAGCAGGAGGATCGGTGAGGGGTGGCGACTGATAGGATTCGGCAAGATAAAGTAAGCTTGACCTCTCAGAGACGCAACCGGTTTAAATGAGAAAAATCGTGCGCGAACAGATTTTCACAACCGAGTCTGTAAGACTTGCCAATCAGAGTTCTCCTCGATACAAGCATACTCATGATCTCTCTAGAGTTACCCTTCGACCTTTTCGGCGAGATTGAGAAGCTACTCAAAGCCAATATTGAGTTCCTAATACTACAAGAGGTTCAGGAGGAGCTTCAAAGACTCTCCCAGAAGAAGACGCCTACCGGAGTTAGAGCATCCCACGCTCTCGAGGTAGCTGCGAAGCACAAGACCTTGCAAATAGGATCAACATCAGATACCCGAACTGATGATGCTTTGATCATAGCTTCACGAGAGGTTAAGGCAATTGTGGCCACCGCGGACTCTCAGCTAAGGAGAAGGCTTCGCACGCTGAAGGTTCCAGTCCTCAGTCTCAGAGGAAATAGACTCTACTGCGAACCCGATATAGCAGAGTATTGGCCTTTAAGGTCCCAGAAGACTCCATTTTCCAGAAAAGATATTTAAGCAAGGTAAGAGGCACGGCTCTAGGTCGAATCCTAGCTTATCTCATCTCTGAGTCTTTGGAGTGCAGAAATAATGTTCAGACTGCTCACGGTTGAGGATGTTGTTAGAATCCCGCCGGAGAAATTTGGAAATCCCATAGACAGGGTAGCGCATGAACAGATCAAGATGAAGTACGAGAACGTTGTGGACGAGGAGTTGGGGTATGTGATACTCGTTGTTAATGTTGATGTGGACGCTGTTGGGAAGATATTGCCTGGAGACGGCTCAACCTATCACAAGGCCACCTTCAAGATGCTAACCTTCTACCCCGAGATGCATGAAGTGATTGAAGGAGAGATAGTTGAGGTCACAGATTTTGGAGCCTTTGTTAGGATAGGCCCAGAGGACGCTCTCCTTCATGTTTCACAGGTAATGGATGACTTCATCGCATACGACGAGAAGCATGGAGTCCTCATGGGCAAGGAGTCGCAAAGGAAAGTGGGAAAAGGAGATCTGGTGAGGGTTAGGATAATCGCCGTCAGCTTTCCGAGGGGTGGAGCCGGAGGCAAGATTGGCGTGACCATGAGACAGCCATTTCTCGGCAAGTTGGATTGGATCAAGGCAGACGTTGCAAAGATCCACGGATCCAAAGGGGAGAAATAGACTTGGAGGAGAAGGCCTGCAAAAGCTGTCGCTTAATAAGCGCCGGCCCGGTATGCCCCAACTGCAAGTCAACGAACCTCAGCGACGACTGGACCGGACTCGTCATCGTTATTGATCCTAATGACTCGGAAATAGCGAAGAAGATGGGTATCAAAACCCCGGGGAAATATGCTATTCGCGTCAGATAACCTCTTGCATGGCACAGTTCTTTTCTACGTTGATACCATAGAAAGTCCTGAATCACGTCTAGGCTTAAGATAGATGAACCCTATTGCCCGCGCTAATGCTTACAGATAGACTTCGAAGTAAACTTAAGACCCCCTTGGGCCGGTTGGTTGCTGGACCCTCCGAAGCCGTAGTTGAAACCCTTCGTCAGCAGATCACAGAACTCAGACCCCAGAGAGTTGTGTGCGTCGGCGACGCGGTGTCCAGACTATTCTCGCAACACAAACTTAGGTCCGATGTACGAATCATAGATAATGTAGAGATGAGGCAGAAACTTAAGCCGGTAAGGTTGGATGATTCAAAAAGAATCTTCTTTGCAAAGAATAGAGCTGGAACGATTGACATGTCTGGTTGGCAAGCTGTTAGTGAGGCCATTGAAGCTGGCAACGCGATAGTAGTCGTGGATGGTGAGGAAGACTTGTTAGCGCTTACTGCTATGGCGCTCGCCCCAATGGGCTCCGTGGTGATCTATGGGCAGCCGAAGGCTGGAATCGTATTGGTTGTGGTCAACAAGAAAGTGAGAGACGAGGTCTATTCGATGATTAATTCGATGCCGAAAGGATGAGGTTGGTCACTTCTGTTCCTTGAGGAAGTCTGTGTAACTGCATGATCCACATGTAAGCCTTGGAACCGGCTTTTTATGGTGGGCCATTACTGCACCGCACCTTGGACATTTCTTGTTTTTCAGCGTGATCGATCCCTTGTCGTAACTGTACTCGTACAATGTCCCTAGACCCGGCCGCTTCTTCTTTGCTTCTTTGGACTTTGCCTCGCTCAAGCCTCATCACTATACTTTTGCCGACTTTGACTCTTCCCTCTTTGTCTCCTTCTTCTCAGGCTTCTTCTCAGCCGGCTTCTCCGCAGGCTTTTCCGGCTTCGCAGGCTTCTCTTTCTCCTTAGGCTTCTCAACCTTCTTTTCAGAAGGCGGCTTTGCTTTCCTTTCTTTAGCCTTCTCTTCTTCCTTCAGCCCCTTCCTCTGTTCGACCGGCAGGTTCCTGACCTTAATGTATGAAAGAACTGCTCGTTCCGCAATCTTCTGATCATCATACACTTGAACATTGCAGATGGTTTTTTGAGTGCCTGTTCCAGTCGCCATCCTTGTTATGTAGAGGCTGTCTAGTTTCGTATTGAACCACTCAGCCAAGGCCTTCCTAGTTAGAAACCTCTCTGGCGTTCCGGCAGAGGTGTGGGAGACTTCTACTTCAAACTCCTTGCGTTTCATGACTGGATTGTACGACTCATTGAGTACCTTTATCTCCACCGTCTTTTCCTCCTGTCTCAATTTCCTTAGCTAAAGTCTCCTTTGAAGGTTCAAGATTCTCCGTCTCAGATATGACCATATTAAGTTGATAGGTTTCGTCAGTTATCATTCTACCCCTGACCAGTTTTCTACGTCTCTCGCCTCTGGTTCCAGGTTTAAAGCCAACTCCTTCTGCCAGAAGGACATATTTCTTGGCACCCCCGTGAATATTAGCAACAAGTGGTATCCCATCCTTATCGCTTCCACCCGTGATCTTAAGCTTCTTCCCTCTCATCCCAAGAATGGATCCATCAACAAGGTGGCCGATCTCTCTTCCAATTAGGGGTCGAGCCTTCGATCCTTCAAGCTCGACGGTAGTCACATTTCCGGCCTTGGGATCTGACACGAGCACTTTCACTGTTCAATCCCTATTCCCTATCTTTCAGACATCATTGAGCCTGAAATCCTACTAGTCTGCTGTAAGCGGAGCGTCTATAGTGACCTAGTCCTCATAAATAGATTGCGTTATCAACAACTAAGAGCACCATGTTCGCGCGGGGACATGGCGTACTAGGTTCATTGCAGTTTAACCTTCACTTTTCACATGCCGATCTTGGCGCAAACGGTATCGGATATTCTGAGCTATCCTTTAGCCTCGATCAAGGGGGCCTATTACCGTCTTACCCTTAAGCAGGTCTTCCAGAAGAGAAACCTCTTCGCTTGACAGCTCATCCTTGAATCTTGCCAAGAGCTTCCTTGCATGATCTTCCGGAACCGAGACTGCAAGTATGTCACCTTCATTAATGTGTCTACCAACAACAGCCTCGTCTATTGAGATGGCTACCTGGCTTCCAGCCGATGCTTCCTCAATATCCTTGCCTTTGTCTTGGATTCTGTCTATCTCGCCAATGGCTCGGCCGCCTTCTATGGAAAGCGGATATTTTCGTCTTATCCTGCCCGCTAGAACCTCGACGCCCACGATGGCAGGTTTGCTCCTCCTAAAGATGCACCCTGGCAGTATCTTCAACCTTCCAGGCCTTACTAGAAGGTCTAGTTCCGCTTTGATGCCTGCTGCCTTCTCCTTTTCCATCCACCTTGTGAAGTCCTCAAGCAGATGATAAATGATATTTGCGTGAAATATCCGGATCTTCTCTCGGTTAGCTTCTTCTTCTGCATCTGGAAGAGTTCTTACGTTGAAAGCTAGAACGACTCCAAGTAGCCTATCCTTTTTCATCACAGTTTCAGCTTCAACAACCTCCCTTCTTGAGACGTCACCGACATCTGCGAACCTTATTGGAGTTCCGAGAGCCTCGAGAGAGGTTATTATGGCCTCCAGCGATCCCAATGTATCTGCTTTTAGAACTACGCCTATCCTGTCAGTCTCTATCCTTAGCTTCTGAACCTCATCTCTTATTTGAGACGCAAGCTTCTGTGAGGTTTCACCTGATGGAACCGTGAAGATAGGAGATCCTGCCAATGCTTGGTCGAGGTTCGGCGCCCCAACCTTTACCCCAGCTGCAGCTGCTATCTCTGTGACGTTGGAGAATTTGTCTCTTGGATCCCGAATCTCATCTAGCGGTTTCGGAAGGAGGATAACTCTCACGTACGTCTCAATTACGTCTTGACGACCACCTAGAACGATGGTATCTCCAACTTTGAGGACGCCATCGTAGATGATAACGTTGACAGTAACGCCGAGACCGGGTTCCTCCTTCACCTCAAGAACCGTTCCCTTGGCAGGTCCAGTCGTGGTCATTAATTCGCTTTTCATGAAAGTTTGAGTCAAGCCTACGAGGATAGCTAGGAGTTCAGGTATGCCCTCGCCAGTCTTCGCGCTGGTTGGAACTATGCAGATATTTGTTTGAAAATCTCTGACTCTATCGAACCTATCCGATTTGAAGCCAAGCTTCGAAAGTGAGCCTAGCAACTGGTATATGTGGTTATCCAGCTCCGTCTGAACCTCGGGTGGTTGTCTCGCAAAAGCTTCCGTGAACGACTTATCGCTAAGAGGCCTCCATCCCGTTATCATATCGATCTTATTTGCTGCAACGACGAAAGGCGTCCGTCTTGCTTTTAGAATGTTTATCGATTCAACCGTTTGTGGTTCGACGCCTTTCATCACGTCTATTACTAAGACGGCTATGTCGGCTGCCGATCCTCCACGCCTTCTAAGGTTTGAGAAAGTTTCATGTCCAGGCGTGTCGACGAAAAGAATCCCCGGCACGATAATTTGAAACTTTAACTGTTTCAGAAAGTCTCCACACCGGAGTCTCAAAGTCTCAGCCGGAAGCATACTCGCTCCAATCCATTGAGTGATTGCGCCTGGTTCTCTGGCCGCGACAGAGGTGCCTCTGATCCGGTCGAGTAGGCTGGTCTTTCCATGATCTACGTGACCGAGCACCGCAACTATCGGATGACGCAGTGGCAAGAGTTGTTCCGCCTGAATAGTCGAAGCGTTTATGACCTTGACTCGATTTAAACGTTTCAAAATATTTCTTAACGAACTCTGGAAGCTTAGATACGAGAACTCGAAGGTTAGTCGGCTTCACAAAAAATGAAACACTTATAGATCATACAACACTATGGATCATGCTCACGACTTGATAGAATGAACAATACCTCTTCTTCTGTCCCTGATGGAATCCGAGGCTTCTTTACAGGCTCGAATCTAGTCTACGCTAGACGTTCGATATCTTAGGGGCATCTTGTTTTGAGAGGGCCTCGATTCTTGGACCATACTTCTCCTTGTAGGATGAGAGGCAGACCCTGCAACAGAAATACCGCTCTCGTTCTCCTACCCTGA
>CAZLVF010000016.1:1223-9494 GCA_964562925.1 uncultured Candidatus Bathyarchaeia archaeon | reverse complement strand
TAGGATGAGAGGCAGACCCTGCAACAGAAATACCGCTCTCGTTCTCCTACCCTGAGTTTGAAGGCTTCACCTTCAATCTTCCCATCGCAGTAGTCACATCGCAAGCGAACTCTCAGACTTGGACGCAACACGATGCTTTGCTCTTCCTTGACGATCTTGGTGATCACGTTTGACGATACAAGCTGCAAGTCTTGAAGTGCAGCTATTTTTGTTGTGAGAAACTCTTGAAGCGATTTTACACTGTCTGTAACAAGTCGGATAGAAAGGTTGCTTTCACCTGTGACCATGAATACACAGCTTACGCCTTCCATCTCTGCAAGCTGCGAGCTCACTTCATCAAGCTTCGAGGTTTCAACTTTCAAGTTGACAAGAGCATTTATCCCATGCTCGATCTTATCCAAGTCTAGAACCGGCGATATTCTCTTTATCACGCCCATATCGAAAAGTCTCTTCAACCTACTCTCAACCGTAGGCGTACTGACCGAGACGAGTCTCGCAATCTCTCTCAGAGATCTTCTACCGTCTTCCGCAAGGGCCTTCACTATACCTACGTCAACCTCATCAAGCCTAACCGGCATGGTATCTCATCCACCAATATCTTTCCAGACAACAAATTTAATACCATCTGTCGAGCTCGGAAAGCCTCTGTCACTGAAAGCTAACATTGGAATAGTCATTGTGACAGTCCACAGTTTCTGATCGACGTAGGTCTGACTGTGCGTATCTCTTCCAAGGGCGACAAGGGCGCGTCTCCCCACTGCGAGAGGCATCGCCCAGAATATGTCAGCCGTTTTTCGCCCTTCGGTCACGAATATACATTTTCAACGCGGGCAATTCCTAGTTAGGTTCAGTCCTTCCCAGAGCTACTTCCACGTTTCCATGAAGAGGAACTGTTTCTCGGTCGGTTTCACATACGAAAGTACCTCGTTCTTCTGGAAGAAGATATTCATCTCCCTCTTAGCGTTCTCTCGACTGTCGGATGCATGTATCGTATTGCACGTCGTCTCCAGTGAGTAGTCGCCCCTGATCGTTCCAGGTTCGGCTTCTGAAGGGTTTGTGGGGCCAACCATTTTCCTAAGCGCCTTGACCGCGTTAGGTCCCTCGATGACAAGTGTAACGATCGGGCCTGAAGTCACATGTTCCACAAGTTTCTCGAAGAATGGTTTTCCCTTGTGCATCTCATACAGTTTGTGGGCTTGCTTCTCATCTAACCAGATAAGCTTCATAGCAGCAATAACGAAGCCTTTCTTCTCGATTCTGGAGATGACCTCACCGACGAGGCCCCTCATGACTGTTTCAGGCTTCAGGAAGACGAAGGTTCTCTCAGGCAACTCTCAAACCTTCAAGCGAGGAGGGTCATTTACCGCGCTCTTTCTTGCCGTAGAAGACCGTCCATTTTAGTTTTCTCGAATCCCTTCCGAGGTTAAGTACACTCTTCCGACACTTGGATGAGCAGAAGTACATGATAGTGCCGTCATTCTTGATGTACATAAGCCCTCTGGCAGGTGGGTAGCCTTTTCCACAGAAAACGCACTTGTAGATCTTTGCCATGGGCGCCGCGCCTGCTCTACTTTATCTTCTTGGCTTCTCTCTCGGTCTCTCTAAGCATCAAGACATCGCCGAGCTTGACAGGGCCTCTAATATTTCTCGTTATGATTCTGCCTTTGTCTTTGCCTTCGAGGATCCTAACCCTGACCTGGATAACCTCGCCTGTCACGCTGGTTCTTCCAATCACCTGCGTCACCTCTGCCGGGGTTAGAACCTCTTCGAATTTCGCTTTGGAGCTGCTCATGTCTTGGGTCCGCCGCTCTTTCTCAGGTTCTCAGCTGACTCCATAAGCTCCTTCAAAGAGTCTGATGCTTCGCCGGCATCGACTATAGAGATCGCGGCACATCCAACATCCAGTCCAGCCGATTTTCCAAGTTCAAGCTTGCTTGGAACGTAGAGGTAGCGAGCCTTCCTCTCCTCACATAGTATCGGAAGGTGAGCTACAACCTGCGGCGGTTCAACATCTTCAGCGATCAAGGTCAGCTTGGCGATTCCTCTCTCTATCGCCTTGGTCGATTCGTTAGTTCCCTTTCTTATCTTTCCAGAGTCCCTTGACACCTGTACCACTTGGTAGGCTTTGTCAGCCACATCCTTAGGGACTTGGAACTTGACGTAGAAAGCCTTCGGCATTCACTTCACCCTCATTGGCTTCGTAGATGCTCTACACGTTCCGAGAGTGTTTTATGAATGTTTCTCTAAAGTTGACCTTAAGCAAGAGATGTTCTGAAGCCATTGTAGGCCGATCATGATCCTAAATGGATATAAGAATTCACAGGCATCCTTACGAGTGATGTAAGACGTTGGGCCCAGATAGATGATGATCGAGGAAACTGAGATCGCCAGCATCGTCAACAAGATTCACCCATTCACAATACTCCTATTCTGGATGCGAGACAAAACCATCTATGGAATCTACAAGCTCGGACATGGCCACATAGCGTACTTCAAGTTACCACCTGAGGTTTCAGCGGGTCACTCAAAACAGGAGCTGCTCAGACAAATTCACATCGAAGGAGATCACCCACACCCTGAAAACCTAGGCTTTGACCAGCTCGTTGCGAAGATGAAAACAAGTAGAGTAAGAAAGATTTGGCTGACAAGAAAGATAGGAAGGCCTCTCGACGCAGTCTTTCTCACACTGAAAGAGCTTATGGACTTCCTACGTTCGGACCACGGTGCCTAAACCTTCACTTTCGATCACGTCTCTGAGTTAAATAGGCTTAAGCGGAGATTTTTCACTGCAGAAAAGTCGATTCATGAAGGGCTTAAAGCTGAAGTAGACGTAGTTGGGCAGGATGTCATTGGATTGGAGCCGTCTTATTTGAGTTTCCAGATCCGGAGAACAGGTGAGCTTCTGAGGAGCGGGGCTGAGGAAAGGGTAACTGACTATTACAGACGTTTTGATTCGGTTAAGGATGTGTACCAAGAGTTTCTATGCAACCTTATCGTTTCAGACTTTGATTATGCCAGAGCCTATGCGACGGCAAACGAGATTTTTAGCTCTGACACGATTAGGTTTGCAGCTGTTGATGGAACCGAGTACGCACGTCAACTGCATGAGTTAGTTATCTTCTTCGGCGGCGCCTACGCTTCGCTTGGAACTATTAGATTTAACAAGTCGGGGAAGCCAACCGTAGAATATTCGGACAGGATCATCGAATATGGGAAGGGGATATCCAGCTGTATACCCCTCCATGTAAGTGATATCCCAGACATAGATAGGTCCCCTGCATTGGCAAAGTCTCATAACGATCAAGCTGTCTTTGACAATTCAAAGATAGCAGACTGGATCATGGCTTTTTCAGAGTTCTATATTGCGTATAGGATGATTATCGACGAGGGAGTTCAGATTCTCTTGATGGATCGGACGCTCTCCGGCGAACATTCCGCTCTGCTATCAGATACCGCGAAACTAAAATGGATTGAAGACAATGATGGTTTGCTAGGCCTCGAGGTTGACGGTGTCCGAATAGACAGGTATCACCTAGCGTTTGGAAGAGGCAGAGTTGTAAATCCAAGTTTGGACTTGCCGCCTTCTAGAGGAGACTATCTCAGACACCGTCTCATGTATCTCCTTGAAAAGAATGGAGAGTTGAGTCTTAAGGAGATCTGCTCAAAACTTCACATCGACGACCCTAAACGTAGAAATAGGGTTGGACGGCTGCTGGATTCCGGCGCTAGTGCAAGCGTTTTCAGAAAGACAGCATCGGGATACACGCTTGACAAGAAATATCGTGGCACGTGGGACCGTCTCAAGAAACTTGTCGTCTCCATCGGAGACCGACTGTTCATGAGTCGAGGACTAGAGAAGACTGGAAACCCTATGCTCTTGGAGAAGAGAGATAGAAGAGCATGGCTTACAACCGTGGACTTGGCTTTTCTTACCTTGTTCTGCCTCTACATGATCATTGAAGAATCTTGGAAGCGACGAGTTCTTCTGATCGGCTTGACAAAAGATACATCGGCAAGAGACTTCATGAGGCAGGTTCTAACCGTATGCTCAATAAACAAGGTGTTGGACTTTGATGTGGGTTTGGACAGGGTGCGAGAAGCGCCCAGCACCGACAGGATGTTTCTTCAATCCGTCTCGGTCTTCAATCATGAGGGGATGAAGGTTCCATGGGCTCTTACGGAGTACGATTCGGCTTTCAAGACCATCGTACCGTACCTCGAAAAGCCTGTCAAGCCGATGTTTGTAAGTGGAGCTACGGCTAACCGCATCGTCCAGATGGAGAGGCTATTTCTAAAGTCTTACATCCAACTTGCCCAGAGTAGCTTTGATCCAAAGCTTAGGAGTAACGTTCTGCTTATCGATAGGCTGGTCTATCCAGAATATGATCTGAGAGCCGATACAAGGGTTCAATTCAGACATGAGTATGGCTCGACCGATGAGCCGGTTACCATCCTACTGTTTAAACGGAAAGAAGTGGACAACCCTGTTCAGAACTTGGTTTTGACCGTTCTCGAATCTATGTGCGACCCCAGCATCCCCGAGATGTTCGGGCATAATAAACCTCTCTTCATAGCTGATAACGTGGCGAAATGGAACTTTAGAGAATTCAAGAGAATCGTGGATGCCACTCAAGACTGGATCCTGAATAGTCGCGATCTTAGAAGGTTCACGTTTTACATGGACACGTTTAGAGAGAGGAGGGCTCGATATGAGTACACTAGACGAGCAACAACGTAAGTACTTCGTAGACTTCGACGGCCGTTTTGAGGCCAGGCTTTCAGCCGTTATCCCAACACGAACCTCAGGAGGAGCAACAAACGTTAGGACGCTGGGCGCATCCGCTAGATATACGTGTGGAGTAAAGGTCGAATACCATAGAGACCTAATGAGGCTTGTAGAAGAAGGCATGCTTCTAGCAACTAGAAATTTCAAATCGACGAGGGAAGCTGGAGAGAGATTCACTCTAACCGAGATCTCGCGAGTCCATCCCGAACACTACGGCCTCAGAGGTTTATCAGACCAGAGTTACTACCCTATGCAGTTTGAGATAATCCAACAGTCAGTCTCGGATTGGGATTCAGACGACAAGTCCACGATGATGATTCAGATCAGTTCTATACCGATCAACTACGACCTGATAACAAGGCTTGGCAAAGAACCAGAATACGTTCGCGGATTTTCTTATCCGATAGTGGCTGAACATGCCTACCTCCTGAATAAGGACATGATCAACCGGATGTATAACAAACGTGTAACAGAGAAACTATGCGGCGCCTCGAAGAAGTTGGACTCTACACCAGACGCTAGAAAAAGCCCGAGGCTTGGAACCATAAAGATGTTTGAAGACAGCCCGGAGAAGATCCCGATATATGTAGATTTCGAGAACCTCGTAAGATACCATTTCGGCATATTCAGTTTTACAGGTGGGGGAAAATCCAACCTCGTCTCGAATATCGTTAGACGGCTTGTCTATCATGCAGAGAATACGAAGATCCTGATCTTTGACATATCCTGTGAATACCCGTTCCTTCTCATGGATGTTTTCGCAGATCCAAAAGTCGAATCAATCATAGTCCTAGAGGCACCTGCGGAGACGCCTGAACAACTATTCTCGTCCGTGGTGAAACCGCGTGATTTTGAAGTCAATGAGGATGTCGAACGCGTCTTCAATCTGATCTGTGGTCAGAACAAGATCTTCCACTATACGAGACCTAGGTTCAAGATACCTACATACGCTCAGTTTATGTCAGAAATCAACGAACAGGCTGGAGAGATAACTGGCAAGGCCACATACAAAGACGCGTTGGAAAACATACGCCAAGCCGTCCTAGACTACCAGAGGTTGAGAAGACTCGACGATAGCCAAGCGATCGATGAGGACTTTGTAAGATACATCGATGAGAAAGGCAAGGAGGCGGTTGAAAAGTTCAGGGTGAGCGAGAAAAGCAACGTCTACGGCTGGGCCACCACACGCTCTTCGCTGATTGACGCGATTAAACGGGCTAGAGAAGCAGACGAGAGACGGAGGAGAGGCCTCATGACCGAGAGGATAATCGAGTTGGTCGAGGGCCCAGTCCGACTGGCATGCCTCTCGATCGCGGATCCCTTTATAATAAAAGAGTTGGCTATAGACCTGAGCAAGGAGTTCCTAAGGAAGAGGAAGAAACATTTCAAGGTCAAACCGCTCGTCCTCTTCGTATTTGATGAAGCACAAGAATTTGCTCCGGCCCTTGGCGATGCGAGAGGCATAGACAGAGACTCCTCGGAGGCTGTTGAGGTCCTTCTAAGACAAGGAAGAAAGTATGGCCTAGGCGGATGCATAGCGACACAACGGATAGCCTACCTCAACACGAACGCGCTTCAACAACTCCATACATACTTTGTGGGAACCCTTCCCAGACCATACGATAGAAACCTTGTCAGCGAAACGTTCACGATAGACCAGAGTATCCTCGAGAAGACGTTGGAGTTCGCACCTGGCGAGTGGCTGCTCTCAAGCTACATAGCCACAGGTATGGAGAACGTTCCAATATTCATCAAGGCCGACAACGCTGAAGAAGAGATAAAGAAGACTTTGACCACCAGCTTGTAGATCAACTAGACAGATTCACCCGTGAGCGAAGTAGAGCCTCATCGATCCAGACGATACTTCATCAACTCTCACGAATCCAAACCTTGTGAGTTGGACAATATTACCGACGATCTCATTCAACAGCCTCGGTTCTCCCAGCCCAACAGAAACCTTCGCCGTCGGCATAACGACCTTCACGTTTATGCATCCGCCTTTGGGGAGCCAATGAATCAGAGGCGCGTCAATTTTCTTCGAGTCTTCATAAGTTTCACTGTGAAACATAGCCTCGCAGACAGGCCCATCAGCCTTCAAGACCTCGACGTTAAAGAGCTCCATTAACCTTACCACCCTATTTTGACTCAACAATTTCTGATCAGAACTTGAAACCGTCAGCATAGCCACACCGTTCTCTGGCTTCACCCTGATCGATCTCGTACCTCTCTCTGGGTAGCTGGGGTGTAGAAGCGGCGTGGAAACGTATTCCTTTGATACCCCGACCACACGCAGCGGAATAGGATTCTCAACATAGAAGTACCGATTCGATGTTGGGTCGACGATCTTTCTATTGTAAGCGTATATATTGTCCCAGCTTAGTGTCGCATCCACAGGCCGCGGCCCAATTTCGACCACAACTTTTCTCAGACATTCGGGTGTTATGCCCCTTCGCCTCAAGGCTACTAGGGTGGCAAGCCTAGGGTCGTCAAAGTCTTGAACTAAGCCGTCCGAAAGACTTCTCATGATTTTTGACTTGCTTAGTTCGGCTCCTACAACCTTAAGCCTCCCATAGTGTATCGCTTCAGGGTATCGCCATCCAAAATATTCGTACATGTACTTCTGGCGGACCGTGTTCGTATAGTGCTCTTTTCCACGAATTATGTGTGTGATCCCCATTAGATGATCGTCTACGCCAGCAGCAAAGTTATACAGCGGCCAGACACGATGCTTTTTTCCCACGCGAGGATGAGGATTCTTTTCAGGATCAATTATCCGAAGTGCAGGCCAGTCTCTAACAGCAGGATTCGGGTGGCTCAGGTCAGTCTTTATCCTAACCACAGCCTCTCCCTCAGCGAAGCCACCACTAACCATCCTTTCCCATCTGGTAATCTGATCGGAAACCGACAGGTCGCGGCAAGAACAAGGTTTGCCACTAGACACGCTAGCAGCGAAGAGATCTTTGGTGCATGTGCAGACGTATGCCTTTCCCATCTCAATGAGTTTCTTTGCATGTTCCAGGTACACGGGAACCCGGTCGCTCTGTACGCACTCCTCGTCCCATTTGCAGCCAAGCCAGGCCAAGTCTTCTCGGATCATATCGTAAAATCGCAAGGAGGACCTCTTCAGTCGAGGATCTGTATCCTCGAACCTTAGGAGGAACCTTCCAACATACATTCGAGCGTAATCATGAGAGAGGATTATAGCCCTTACCGACCCTAAGTGGAGTGCACAGTCGGGATTCGGGGAGAACCTTGTCACGACTGTTCCAAATTTATCGACATCAGGTAGAGGTGGAAGAGCTTTCTCTTCTTTCGTTTTCTCAATCTTCAGGAGATCCGGCCATTTCTCCTCGATCTCCGTGACTTGCACCTCATAAGCAAGAGAGTTCACTTCATTGATTATACCAACTACCAAATGCGTGACGTCTTTAGCGAGCGACCGGAGTTCCGGCCTTTCAGCCAGAATCTTTCCAACTACTGCCTTG
>CAZLVF010000016.1:0-1123 GCA_964562925.1 uncultured Candidatus Bathyarchaeia archaeon | reverse complement strand
ACAGGGTAGTATCCAAGCTTGGCTGGAACGATCCCATTCACCACGTGGGTATCAGTCGTCATAACCTCGCCGAACTCTATGCCCAGTTCCAAAATTGCTTTGAGTATCCTTTCCCGCAAACCTGCTTTCATATTGTTTCCATCGACAATCAGATACCCCGAGAGCTGATCTGCAACCTCTATGACGAGAGCAACGAGACCTCCTGGCCCGATCCCCTGTTCAGAAGTGAACTCTTCCAAGGTGATTTTGGAAGCTCCAAACCTGAACGGATGGGTTGGTTCTCTAGCGGCTCTTTCCATCGCGTCGCTTGCCGATTTCACTATGTCTCTTTGATCTTCCCCACTCAGAGTTGTGACTTGTCTTATGCAGTTATGGGCGTCGACAAGGGCTAAATCGTCAAAGAGTTTCTTCCCCACAGATGTGAGTTCAACCCCAACGTTCAGGGGAATATCTTCCATATCGTTTGGAGAGAGGGTTATAGTGACGAACGAACAGTTGCCGAAGGCCTGACAGCTGGCGGTGGCATTTCCAAAATTTGCTCTCACAAGCCGAGTTGCATACGGCCGGAATTCAGAAAAGTTTGCTGAACGCAAGAGTTCTTTGACAACCTTTTGATTCTGCTCTTGAGAAACCAGGTTCATCTCATGACCCGAGATCCCGTGGGGAACGGCTACTACGGCCTTCGTCTCTTTTTCGAGGGATTTCTGAATCTCCTGAGGAAGGATACTACTTCCAACGTTCAAGAAAGGCCCTGGGTGAAAGTTCGATACAACCAGAATAGCCCCCACGCTCTTGCTTCCTTTTCGTCTAAGACCTAGAACCGTTGTGCTTAAGCCCTGTTCTAAGCTGAGTTCCTCGAGCTGGCTCTCAAGAACGCCATTAGATCTGTCAAGCCAGTCAAGTAGGAAGCCCCTAAACATACGAAGCGGCGAGGTGCCTATCTTCTTCAAACCCCGGCCTTCAACGTACACAAGAACCAGAGCTGTATATGTGAGGCTTACAATTGCACTCGCTAGCAATGTAAGAGCACTCTCAATGGTTGAAAGCTGGAGGATCAGAGACGCTGAAGCGAGAGAGAGGAACGGCTCAAGCATAGCTGAAAAGGTTTTTGAGATAATACTGG
>CAZLVF010000015.1:26626-30343 GCA_964562925.1 uncultured Candidatus Bathyarchaeia archaeon | reverse complement strand
GAAGATGAGGTTGATGGAGCAGGGGTGTACGCGCCGAGGCTTCGGCCGAGGCGTTTAGCCCGCTGCCCCCAATCGCTCAAGGTGTTGGGTCAAAAAAAGGAACTCACATTCGAGCGATATCATAGGCCTCTGCAGGCGTTAGAGAAAACGCGACTGAGAGAACAACTTCCAAGAATGTTTTCTCTCAGACTCTTCGACACATCGGAGATCATTTTCAAATACCAAACCTTCATGCCGTCAACGACTTCTTACGATGCACATCATTGAAAGATGGAGTTGATTGCTGTCAGTTGGCATGAGCCTGCCCCTAGACGAATGTTGCATTTCAAAGCTACGTTTATATTTCGATTTCTACACTTCCCCTTTCTCAATGCTCGAGGAGTGAATGCGCGAAGTTGAGGAGGCTCGGTAAGATTCATCATCTCTCAAGAAGCCGTAGCCTCATAATAAGACTAGAGACAGGTTCACCGCCTCGACTGCAGACAAGGGTCTTCGACAGCAAACTGAGACAGTTAGGTGTCGTCGTCGACGTTTTCGGCCCTGTCTCGTCTCCTTATGTATCGATCAAACCCACGGCTTCTGAACCTTCCGCTTTTGTTGGAAGAGTCGTATATGCTTCCAATGAAGAAGCGTGAAAGGTGAGATATTGTCAGAAGAACCTGGACTCGAAGTAGCTTCAACACACTCAAAAGTACGCGCCTGCCCAGAATGCGGAAGCTCGAAACTGATGCGTGACTACGACGCGGCAGAAGTCGTCTGTATGGCTTGTGGTTGTGTAATCGCTGAGAAACTGACCAACCCAGGACCGGAGTGGAGAGCCTTCGATGATGAACAGAAAGCCAAACGGACCAGGGTTGGAGCGCCGCTCACTTACACGATTCATGACAAAGGACTTTCAACGATGATCGACTGGCGGGACAAAGCTGTTGGAAAGAAGTTCGACCCAGACCAGAGGATGGAACTCTACAGACTGAGAAAATGGCAGAGGCGGGTGCGAGTTTCAGATGCTACAGAAAGGAACCTGGCTGTCGCATTATCAGAGTTGAGTAAGATCGCGTCTTCACTAAACCTGCCCAAGAATATTGTCGAGACGGCATCGGTGATCTATAGGAAGGCCATAAAGAAAAGGCTGATCAGGGGAAGATCCATTCACAATGTTACAGCCGCAGCTGTATATATGAGTTGTAGACAGTGCGGTGTGCCACGAACACTCGACGAGATCGCTAACGCGTCTACCTTGAACAAGAAGGATATCGGTCGAAGCTACCGTTTCATGGTCCGTGAACTCGAAACGTTCGTTCCACCATCGACCAGTCGAAACTACGCGGCACGTTTCTCCAACAAACTCATCGTCTCTGGAAAAGCTGAGGCGATAGCGATAAAGATCTTGGAGATCGCGAAACACTTGAAGCTGACGAGCGGACGAGGACCTACAGGAATAGCGGCCGCTGCTACGTACATAGCAACGGTCCTCATGAGCGAAAGAAAAACCCAGAGAGAGATAGCCGAGATAGCCAACGTCACAGAGGTTACGATCCGAAACAGGTACAAAGAACTTCTAGAACGCCTTTTCATCGAGGTTCCACTGTAAGCCTAAGAAGTCACCTATCAGCAGTCAGAAGGTTCGAAGAGGTTTTCCCGCATCAAGAACGCACCAATCCTAGATTCCTTCGGTCGAGGCCCTTAATGACTGAACATAATCCTTAAGAAGGGTCGTCAACTCTTCAGAGTTCACCGTTAAGGTGAGTGCAACCACATATGACGTATCCTGAACAGCCGCCAGCACAGGCGAGTGTGAAAGTGGAAAATCTGAATCCGCAGTCGAGACAATTGAACCTGACGGTGAAAGTTGTTTCGAAAGGCGAGGCTAGAGAGACGATCTCAAGAAGCGATGGCTCAACTCACAGGGTCGTTGACGCGCTTGTTGGAGACGAAACCGGATCGATCTACCTAACATTGTGGGATGATAACATAGACAAGGTCAAGGAAGGTGACGTCATAGATGTCAAGAACGGCTACGTCTCCCTCTTCAAAGGTTCGATGCGACTCAACATCGGAAGGTTTGGCAGTTTCGAAGCGTCTAAGGGAACGATAGCTGAAGTAAACGACAAGAACAACCTCTCCGACAAGAGGTTCGAACAGGAGCGCCGCTACCCAACCTTCCGCCCGAGCTTCCGAGATGAAGGAGGATACCGAGGGCGAGGAGGACGCGGCGGATTCAGAGGAAGAAGGCGAAGGTTCTAGAATCTAGTTACGAAGCCGATCGTAAGCTCCAAACCTTTTCTTCCTCTCCTTTCTACAACGTAGCATAGCGTAGGTTTAACACCCTACAGCCCATGCTGGGTGATACAGGTCAATTGGGCAGGGTCCATAGGATAGCTATCCTCCCAGGAGACGGCGTTGGACCTGAGGTTATAGATGCTGCGCTGAAGACGCTGAACGCTGTTCAATCAGCTATAGACGAACTGAAACTCGAGTACGTCATGGCCGAGGCTGGCTACCATTGCATCCCAAAGTATGGAACCAACCTTCCGGAAGAGACGCTGCGACTGCTAGAGGGTACAGAAGCATGCCTGAAAGGACCCATGACTACACCTGAAGAGGAAGGCTCCCCTCGAAGCGTTGCTGTTACGCTAAGGAAGATTTATGATCTCTACGCGAACGTCAGACCCTGCAGGTCTATGCCTCGAGTGCCTTGTCTAAACCCGAGTATAGACATGATAATCTTGCGTGAGAATACTGAAGGGTTGTACGTGGCAAACGAGTTCGAGGTCTCCCCTGGAGTTGCTGTTGCCATGCGAGTAATAACTAGAAAAGCATCGGAACGTATCGCAAGATTCGCTTTCAGACTTGCGGTGAAACGAAAGAAACATGTAACCTACGTACACAAAGGTAACATCCTCAAACTTACAGACGGAATATTCAAGCGGTCAGTACTAGATGTTGCAGAAGAATTCCCAGATGTCAAAGTTGAAGACATGCACGTCGACGCGATGGCGATGCATCTCATCAAGAGACCAGAGTCATTTGACGTAATAGTAACAACGAACATGTTCGGGGACATACTATCAGACGAAGCCGCGCAGACGGTTGGAGGATTGGGCGTAGCTGCAGGAGCTAACATAGGCGACAAATATGCGATGTTCGAGCCTGTTCACGGATCTGCGCCTAAGTACGCAGGCCAGAACAAAGTTAACCCTGTGGCGACCATAATGGCTTCAAAAATGATGCTCGAGTACTTGGGAGAAAAAAATGCAGCCGAGAAGATCGAACGGGCGGTTTACAGAACCCTGGAAGAAGGAAGGTTTCTCACCTACGACTTGGGAGGCTCAGCGAAGACCAGTGAGATGGCCGATGCAATCTGCAAAATCCTTCAGGCGAATATGTAAGTGCTTAAAGACGAGCTTGTCTTCCCAGAAAAAATCCTCTGCCAAGTCAAATGGAAATTCCTCGTCGACAAGTCTTGAATGTACCTCCCCTACCACCTCAGCAGAACATCTCTCGACCCGAAAATTCGTTAGGCAAACACGCCGAGAACTAAAATAGGAACGAGCGCACACAGAGATTGTGCGATTACGTTGAAAGATCGTATGCTTGAAGATGTTGATCTTTGCATTCTACGGACTCTGTATCGGAACCCCGAATTGACCCATTTGGACATCGCTGAAAAACTGAAGACAACATCTGCGATAGTTCATAGTCGTCTCAAGAGGATGA
>CAZLVF010000015.1:23780-26526 GCA_964562925.1 uncultured Candidatus Bathyarchaeia archaeon | reverse complement strand
GCTGAAAAACTGAAGACAACATCTGCGATAGTTCATAGTCGTCTCAAGAGGATGAAGAGAAGCGGACTGTATCGAAAATGTATCTTTGTGGATCCAGCGATATATGGGAAGAACGTCTCCGCCTATGTATTTGTCTCAACAATCCCGGGAAAGGAGAGGCTTCTGGCCGAAAAAATAGCCAAAGCTCGGGAGGTTCTTAAGGTGAAGGGCATTACGGGGGATTTTGACCTCCTTGTTGAGGTTGTTGCCAGCAACATTGATGAGCTCCAGAAGCTGGTCATGGGAAAGATTCGGGCGCTTGATGGGGTTGTGAGAACGCACACGGTCATCATCGTGTTTACGAGCAAGGACGAGGCCAGTTATGTGCCAAGCTAACCTGATTGTGTTCAACTAAGACATTGCAGAAAGCTGTACTTGTTTTGCGCATGGCTGACCTCGCACAATCAAGGTCATCCATCTGTTTCCTTCTTTCGTGCCCTACATTTTTGTTGTCTGAGCTCTGGCAAACTCCCTAACCAATGAAAGGTTTGCACGAGGCTTTATTGAAAGAACCGACTGTACAGAATATATATTAGCTTCAATAGTGATTGGACTTAGCTTCTTTCCAACAATGGGTCGATGTAAACGGCGGTGTTGCGTTGACGGGTTTGGAGTATGATAAATTCGCGGTTTACGGCTTCCAAGTGGATTATCCTAGAACTTGGAGGGTTGAGTTGAATCCCAAGTCTGAACATGCGAAAGGCGATGTTGCTTTCAAGTCATCCGATGGGACGAAGATGTTCGTTTCATGGGGACTTATAGAAACGATCCAGAAGAAGTATGCTTCTTTGGACGCTCAAGTCGAAGCAAGCATTCAAAGGATCAAGAAAGACGGACAGGTCGGAAATTTTGAGATCGTTGACCGCAAAGAACTTCAGATATGTGATCACAGGACGCTCTTCACGCGTGTAAAGGCAATCGTACGATCTACGTCTTTTTTCAGTAGATCTGCGGAACAGAGGGAGCTCTGGGCGTCGCATCTGCGTTGTGAGAACTCTGGAAGATACTTTGTGATGTACGGCTCTTCAGAGACTGAGAAGACGGTGAGGGAGACAATGGACATCTATGACCACCTTCAAAGGTCATTCAGGTGTCCATGTACTCGCAGCATTATGTCCTAGATCATTATGATGAGACCAAGCTGCTAGGAGCCTTCGTCTCAGGCTTAGCGAAGGTTTCGATCGTCGACTGTTCCGGGGTGAGAGTTTTTACTATCAAGTGTGCTCTTTCAAAGATGTCTCTTTCGTTCGGGTATGATAGGGTTCGGATGGCTTTCTCGGATGGTAGCCATGCGTAGATGTCATGCTCCGTACCCACAATAGTCTCAGCTTGATCGGTTTCGAAAAGGTAGAAGTGAACGGTCTTGTCAAACCTTCTCTCTCTATATCCGAACTGATACCTGATCGTTCCTATCTTCTCGATCAGCTTAAGACTCTTCACACCTGTCTCTTCTTTAACTTCACGGGTAGCCGCGTCGACCTCGCTCTCGCCAGGCTCAATCAAACCCTTCGGAAGGCACCAAATACCTCGACGCCTAAACCCCAAGAGAAGATAGAGAACCTGAGATCCAGACCTCCGAAATACGACGCCGCCAGAGGATTCCAAACGTTCAATGACCATTCAAACTTTCCCTCGATCTACTAGGCTCCGATCTCCAGAATCTTCTCGCAATCTGTCAGGTTGACCATGCCAGAGTCGGTCAAGGCAACGACGTCCTCGATCCTAACCCCGCCAACTTCTGGATCGTAGAGTCCAGGCTCAACGGTGAAGACATGTCCAATCTTCAAATTATCATCGCTATAAAGCGCTAGATATGGTTTTTCGCCTATAGTCAAACCTATCCCATGTCCCAGTGAATGAACAAAGCCTATCTTTTCAGCTATCTTATCGCCTCTGGCCAGGTCTCGAATAGTCTTGTAACCCTCGCTAGAGAAATGGTCACAAACCGCGTTCATCAAGGCTTCAGCCCTGCATCCTGCTTGGGCTAGGTCGAATGCAAACTGTTGCGCGGTACTCACTGACTTGTACATCGTCCGGATTCTCTCCGACGATTTGCCGATGACGAAAGTCCTAGTCATATCGAAATAATAGCCTCCTGTCTCCTGAGGGAAAATGTCGAAGACGATTGGTTGGTCTACGAGCACGAGATCTCCATCCTCGCCGGTATAGTGCGGGTCAGCCGACCTAGGTCCAACGGCGAAGATCAAATCCTCCGGCGCGGCTAGGTTCTCTTCCGCAAGGTAGCGTCTGATCTCAGTCTTAACTATCCCGACCCTTAGTATCTGACTCTCGTAGATCAAATGTTTCTCGTCACGTTTGCAACCTTCCAAAAACTCGATAGTCTTTTTGAAGACTCTCTTCGTCCTTGACCCTACATCCCTGACCTTATCGACCTCAAGGGATGATTTGGTTTCCCTAGCAGCTTCCAAGAGACTTGGATGTCTCTCACCAACAACTCTGTGTCCAAGCCTTCGAAGTTGCTTTGAAAGGTCTAGGATTTCACTTGCATCGTTTCTCCCGTGAAGTCCAATCCTACCGGTGACCCTATGCTTTCTCAGGATTCGATCGAACAGCAACGGTCCCACTCTATCTCTACCATACTTCGCCAAAAGTTTCTCGTACCCATATTCTGAGTAAGTTCGAACATCACTCACGAGCCCCTTCGACGCCGCGCCAACATCTATGTTACTAACAACTAGAATCGGAG
>CAZLVF010000015.1:20612-23680 GCA_964562925.1 uncultured Candidatus Bathyarchaeia archaeon | reverse complement strand
GAGATGCTCGATAAGTCGGGCCAGAGGACCGTTCCGGTGATAGACGTTAATGGGACGATCATTGTAGGCTTTAACAGAGAGGCTCTTCTGAAAACTCTAAGAGCCAATGGCTTCTCGGTGTAGGCGAGATAGCATCATTCTGACGAATATGCGAGTTTCGTATCAACAGCGTTTCTATGTTGCAGTTAACGAGACAAACCACCACCGCTGCTTCAGAATCCGCGACCCTCGGGAACCTCGTGACGTTTTTCGTAGTTCTTGTGTGAAATCCGTAGTCAGAAGCGCAAATTTTTTTAATAGGTGAGTTGATCTTAGCCGAATCCATCAACTTTTGAGGGCTGTCTTACTTGTCCAGTGGATGCTACACAGCGATAATCACACCGATGAGAGATTCTGCGATTGACTATGAAGGTCTGAGGAGCCTGCTGGGTTTCCAAGTCCGGTGTGGTGCCAATGGTGTGGTGGTGGTGGGGACGACTGGAGAATCGCCAACTCTTAGCTGGTCAGATCATATGACTGTTATCGAACGCACGTTAGAATATTCGAGTGAAAGATTCTTAGTAATCGCAGGAACGGGCAGTAATAGTAGCGATGAGGCGCTCGAAGCTACTAGAAAGAGCTGGGATCTCGGAGCCAAGGCGGCTTTGTTGATAGATCCCTACTATAACGGTCCAAGCTCTATAGAGATTAGAAAAGAGTACGTGGAGCCTATCGCAAGACGTTTTCCCGATATGCAGTTTATCCCATACGTGATTCCCGCACGGACGGGGACGCAACTCTTGCCACAAGATCTTGCGATTCTTCACAAGAGCTGCGGAAACGTCAATGCGGTCAAAGAGGCCACAGGAGACTATGAGAATGCTCGGCTGACCCGGAAGCTCTGCGGAGACCGGTTTAACATTCTTTCGGGAGATGACGACAGGACATACGAATTGATGACGATAGACGATATCAGGGCAAATGGTGTCGTATCCGTAGTTTCCAATATCACGCCCAAGGCCGTTCAAGAAATGTGCAAATTCCTCATAGAAGGAGAACGCGATAAGGCTGAGAGGATAGCCGAGGCTTTGAGACCCCTCTTCCAAACGGTTACAATTAAGACGGAGGAAACAACCCCGTATGGCACCGTTTCATGCAAAGCAAGAAACCCTCTTCCGTGTAAGACCTTGATGAACATCATGGGGATGCCGTCAGGGCCTTGCAGGCCTCCCCTTGGAAAGATGACGCGGAGAGGAATTGAAACCCTCTTAGAGAAGGCACGGATGGTTTACAAGAACACTCCAGAGATCCTCCGTCCAGTCGAGGAATTCTTTGCTGTCAATCTTGAGAAGAGACTGTACGATGAAAGATGCTGGAGGGGTCTCTGCTACGACGCCTATTAGAATATGCGTTGTAGGCGCGGACGGAAGGATGGGAAGTACAATGATCAAAGAAGCAGCCTCCAGAAGCTTCCGAGTGGTTGGAGCGGTTACGGCTCCAAGCAGCGAGAATGTTGGAAAGACCCTACGTCAACTTGGGCTCTCACCGACAGATCTCAGGATAGTCCCTCCACAGAAGCTAGAAGACGCGCTCAAAGAGGCTGATATCTACATATCATTCACGACCCCATCAGCAGAGTTGACCAACATTCCGATAGCGGTGCGGATGGGTAAGAAAGTGGTCATGGGAACAACTGGGTTTGCAGAAGATCAAATGAATAGTATTGTAGAAATGTTGAGGGGGAAAGTGCCTGCGGTCATATCACCCAATTTCTCGATTGGCGTAAACATACTGTTCAAGACGCTGGACACTTGTAGACTGTTTCCAGAGGGCTATGATTTCAGCATAGTCGAAGTACATCATTCGGGCAAGGTGGATGCGCCAAGCGGGACAGCTAGAAAGATGGCTGACATACTAGCAGAGATACGAGGCTACTCGGAGAGAGTCTACGGCAGGGAGGGCCTGTCGAAGAGACGTGAAGGACAGTTGGAGTTACTTTCTGTCAGAGCTGGAGGGATTCCAGGAATCCACGATGTAGTCATAGCCGGTCAACATGAAATGATCAGGATGGAGCATATAGCGTTCTCGAGAAGCGTATTTGCGCAGGGAGCACTTTACGCCGCAGAGTGGTTGAACAGACAATCCGACCCGATGGTTTACACTATGGAGGACGTTCTGGCAGGGTAGCTCCAGAATCCCCGATGTGTTGAAGACGTGTCTCAGCCAATTCTTCTTCGCGAGAGGCTTCTCGAAAGACGAGACGGAGTGCTCTATTTTGACGGGATCTCGCTTGTTGAACTCGCCTCGAGGTTCAAGACGCCTCTGTACGTACTGAGCGAGAGTAGGATCCGTAGTAATTATAGGAGGTTGGCTGAAGCCTTTCACAAACGTTACGAGAAGATGAAGATCTATTATGCTGCTAAGGCGAACTCGAACATTTCAATCCTCAAGATCATGCGTGACGAGGGAGCCTTTCTGGACGTTGTTTCTTCAGGCGAGATATATCTTGCCTTGAGATCAGGATTCGAACCGGAAAGAATCCTCTACACGGGAACGAGCGTCGGTGAAGAGGAGCTCGATTACGCTATCAAGTCAAATGTTACGATCAACGTGGACTCTCTTTGCCAGATGGAATATCTTCTAGGAAAGACGCGGCCGAATCTAGTTTCTGTGAGAGTGAACCCAGAGATTGGCTCGGGTCATCATGAACGCTGTGTCACGGGCGCGAGAGATTCGAAGTTTGGCCTTTTGAAGGAGGACGCGCTTCGAGCGTACCGGATGGCTAGAGAAGCGGGAGTAGAAAGGTTCGGGATTCAGATGCATATAGGATCCGGTATACTAAACCCAGAACCATACCTCGAAGCTTTGGAAAACCTTCTTGTTACTGCTAGAGATGTGCATAAGGATACAGGGATCGAGTTTGAGTTTGTCGACATCGGAGGAGGCTTCGGAGTCCCGTACAGACCTGAAGAGCACCCACTCGATTTGGAGAAGACTGGTGACCGCATCATCAAATTGTTCAAGAAACGAGTTTCAGAGTATAGACTTGGTGAACCTGTTCTATGCATCGAGCCGGGAAGGTTTATTGT
>CAZLVF010000015.1:0-20512 GCA_964562925.1 uncultured Candidatus Bathyarchaeia archaeon | reverse complement strand
GCATATGGTTTCGTCATGAGTTCGCAGTACAATTCTCGGCCGAGACCGGCTGAGGTTCTAGTAAGGGACGGCAGATACTCTGTTGTGAGAGAAAGAGAACGCCTTGAGACAATGAGTATGGGTCAGAAGATCGCGGAGTGGCTTCAATGATGGGCACATGCGTGCCAGACCTTCTGAAGTGAAATAGTTCGTTTGAATCAGGCTGCAAGACAAGTTGTGAATGTCGGTCGACATATAGTGAGATTCTGGAAGATGCATGGCCTGGGCAATGACTACATTGTCATTGACGACAGAAGAGAAAGCATAGAGGAGAAGAGTCTTCCGAGGCTGGCAATGAGGCTTTGCAAGAGGGGTTCTTCTGTTGGAGCTGACGGTCTTCTCTTAGTACGTGAATCGAAAGACGCCGATATCAGAATGAGAATTTTCAACCTAGATGGCAGCGAGGCGGAGATGTGCGGCAATGGGATAAGGTGCATTGCCAAGTACTGCTACGATAACGGAGTAGTTCAGAGGAAGATGATGGATGTTGAAACGTTAGCTGGAATCCGAAGAGTGGAGATACTGGCGGAGAAAAAGAATAGCGCCGATGTACGAACTGAGATGGGAACTCCATCCTTTAAACGAGAGGACATACCTTTCGTCGGTCGAGGAGAATGCATAGACGAGCCGATCACCATCGACGGGACAACGCTTAACGTTACATGCGTATCGATGGGAAATCCCCACTGCGTAACCTTCATCAACGATCTGGAAACGTTCCCTGTACAGCTTGTCGGATCCAAACTTGAGAAACATCCACACTTTCCGGAGGGTACGAATGTTGAATTTGTTACGGTCCAAGGCAAGGAAAGGATCAGCATCAGAACATGGGAACGGGGTGTGGGCGAGACCCCTGCCTGCGGAACCGGCGCCTGTGCAAGCGTTGTAGCTGCACATAGATTAGGCAAGACTGGAAAGCGCGTCAACGTCACTTTGTTAGGTGGAAACTTGCTTGTAGGACTTGGCCCAACAGTTACCTTGGAAGGGTCGGTCGAGAAGATCTTCGAGGGACAACTATTTGATGGTGTTTTGTATGGCGATTAGAAAAGCTCAGAGACTGGAGAGGCTCCCTCCATATCTCTTTAGCGAGATGGAGAAAGCTGCGCTCGAGAAGAGAAAGCGGGGAGTTGACCTAATCTCTTTTGGAATAGGTGATCCAGACCTTGCAACTCCAAACTTTATTCTTGAGGCGTTCAGTGAGGAAGTTTCGAACCCAAAGAACCACAATTACTCTCTAAGTCAAGGAGAGTTAGAGTTCAGGGAAGCGGTCGCGGAATGGTACAAGAAACGATTCGGAGTTGACTTGGACCCCCGCAAAGAGGTACTCGCTCTGCTCGGATCAAAGGAGGGATTGGCAAACCTTGCGAGGGCCTACGTTAATCCTGGGGAAAAAGTGCTCGTACCGGACCCCGCCTACCCAGTCTACAGGAATGGGGCAACGCTGCTTTGCGATGGAGCGCCACTCGTAATGCCTCTACTTGAAGAGAATGGTTTCAAGCCTGAACTGGACCAGTTCTCAAGCGAAGAGGCAAAGCTCATCTTTCTAAACTATCCGAACAACCCAACATCGGCCATTACTGAAAGACCTTTCTTGGAAGAGTTAGTCGAGTTCGCCAAAAGAAAGGGAACAGTGGTCTGTTACGATAACGCATACTCTGAGATTGCATTTGACAGTTTCAAACCTCCCAGTCTGATGGAAATTGAAGGCTCGAAAGATATTGGTATAGAGATCCATTCCTGTTCAAAGACTTTCAACATGACAGGCGACAGAATAGGCTTCGCTGTTGGAAGCGAACAAGTTATAGCGGATCTGGTGAATGTAAAAGCCCAGGTTGACTCAGGGCCGCCTCTTTACGTCCAGAAGACCGCTGTAAGAGCGTTGAGAAGCTACTCGTCTGCGGAGCCGCCGGAGTGCGTTAGAGAAAATGTCGCGATCTATAAAGAGAGAAGGGACGTGTTGGTTAAGGAACTGAGATCTTTGGGGCTTCAATGCGAGACGCCTAAAGCCACCTTCTATGTTTGGGCAAACTGCAGAATGGATTCCATGGAATTCTCAAAGAGAGCTCTCGAGAAAGGAGTCATGGTAACGCCGGGCGTAGGGTTCGGCAAATACGGGGAAAGCTTCGTCAGGTTTGCGCTTACGATTCCAACACAGCGAATTAGAGAAGCCTGCGAGAGGATAACCGGCATCATCTAAAGACAAGCGTAGGGCAACTAACCGTCTCGAGCCTAATTATACAAAGGTTAGATGCGTCAATTCTACCAGGACCTGAGCACCATCATAGTATTAGTGCGACTGGTTCCCTCCAGCATTCTTGTCTTCTCGATACAGGCGTTCAGTGCTTGTGTATCCTTGGCCAAAAGAAGCGCAACTATGTCAAATTCTCCAGTGACCTCGTATACCTTGTTGACCCCGTCGATCTTCAGCATAGCTCTAGATACCTGCGATGTCGGCATAGAAGGGTTCACCGACACTAACATAACAGCAGCCGATCCCTCCTGAACGACCTCAACAGTGAACCTCCGTATGATACCAGATTCAACAAGCTTCCTCACTCTTCTCCGGATCGCCCCCTCCGACATCCTAAGTAACTTAGCCATCTCCAAATACGGCATCCTAGCATCACGCTTTAGGATCTCAACTATTTTCTGGTCGATTTCATCAGGCAAGGCTCTCACTAGATCGAGTTAGAATCGAAATGAGATAATAACATTTGGTGGAATGCGAAACTTGGGTCCTCTCTGTTCTGCTGCGTCAGAGCCAGCAGTCATAAGGCTTATGCTTTAGGGCGAAACGTGCTCAGGAGGAGTCTTTACCTCGATGATCGGTCTTCCATCAAAATAGGAACATTTGATCCCGAATCTCTGGGCACATTCTAGGCATCGGACTGGCTCGCATAGAGATGTGCTCAGGTATTTCTCGCCGCCGTCTGGCGCCATGACAACCATTACACCACCATCAATCTGCTTGGCCTTCTTCAAAGCAACATGGAAGATGGCCCCGGAGCTCGGTCCGACAAAGATACCTTCACCAAGGGCCAGAAGTCGAGCGGTCTCCTCCGCGTCTTTGAGTGTCAGGTAATGTACTTCATCGACACTCTCTGGCTTCCATATGCGTGGAACATATTGGATGTTGAAGTTCTTTAGACCTTGGATCGGTGTTAAGTGGTCTGGTGCAACCGCGATGATCTTTACATGCGGATTATACTCTTTGAGCCTCTTGGAAACGCCTACAGATGTACCCGCTGTTCCGAGTCCAACTACGAAATGTGTGATTCTGCCATCCGTGTCCTTCCAGATCTCCTCCGCTGTAGTTTCGTAGTGTGCCAGAACATTGTATTCGTTATCAAACTGGTTAGGCATAAAGTATCTCTCCGGGTTATTTTCCGCAAGCTGCCTGGCATAGTCTTCGGCTCCATTCATCCCCTTCCGACCATCAGTGAGGATGATCTTCGCACCGAGCGCGATCAGCATCTGCCTCCTCTCCATGGTCATAGTCTCAGGCATGACGAGCACACAGTCATAGCCTTTCACCCGGCAGACAAGCGCCAACCCGATGCCTGTATTACCGCTTGTAGGTTCTATGACGGTCTTGTCTTTTGTCAGAACCCCCTCCCTTTCGGCGCACTCGATCATGTACTTCGCAATCCTGTCTTTAACGGATCCTCCAGGGTTGAACTTCTCAAGCTTCACGTACATCTCAACGCTAGAATTGGGGTTAAGATGGTTAATTCTGACCATCGGCGTACTCCCGATCAGCTCTAGGATGCTCCTTGCTATCACGGCAAACACCTGCGAAATGAACAGTTTTCGTTAGATATATGGATAACGGCGTTATAGCCTAGACACATTAACATCTTCGGAAGCCTCTTTCTCAACGTCGAAGTGCGTATCTCTGACATGGTGGGGGAGGGGTGTAACCAGAAGGGGTCAGAGCAGTTTTCGAGTTCTCAGAATGCAGAGCCTTCGCAGATGTCAAGCAGAGGGTCGACCGTGGAAGAACGCTTCCGGAGCATTTACTTCCAAATGCAGATTCTGCGGTTCTCCAAAACCTGTGGAAGCCCTGTTCTGTCTAGGATGTGGAAGAAGCCAGATCTAGCTAGCTCTATTTGCAGTCAAAAAGGTGAACACCGTTCCTTAAGGTCTTGATTATGCCACGCTCAGTTACGATATAATTCACTCTCTCATCACCTTCTTCAATCGGAACTGACTCCACCACTTGCATGGAGTGACATGTGGTTACGACAATCACTTCATCGTTCAAGATTCGTGAAGTCTTGATCTCACGATCACCATATCCTCCACCTTTGCCCAACCGGTTTCCTTTGGGATCAACGGCTACGCACCCCTCTACGACCAAATCAACCGGTGGCATGGTATCTAAGATGCGACCATGTTTGAAGGCTCCTCTAATAGTGCTTGCCTCGCTTTCTCTGCCTATGACATCCAGTGGATCGACTAGGACAAAGCCTCTTCTCAGCCTTGGACTAGCCATCACCAACCTCTTTCCGTCAAGGAGGATATTCCTTCTTACAGGAGCTTGAGGCGAATCGGGCGAAACCAAGATAATTGAAGCTCTCTTGTAGAATTCAAGTTCACGAAGCTTCTCGGCAGCGTCCTCAGCACCTTCGAAATTTGGGACACGTCCTCTACAAGGTAATGGAAATCGAGCTATACCCCTCTTCTCCATCTCTTCGTATATCGTCTCACGAAGGACTTGCTTCTTGTCAACATTAGACATCTCAATTTCCTTCTATAGAATTCGTTTCTGTTCCTTGAAGAGAAAGTGTAGTCGGCAAACTTGAATGTACCCTTTAACTAGAACTCGAAAGAAGCATTGAAGAAGAAGGGCGGCGTCTTCTTGGCAGGGGAACTGATCGAGCTTCACGGAAGGATTCTTGCATGTGCTCTGTGCAAGCTTTCAGAATCTAGGAGGAAGGCCGTACCCGGGGAGGGGGCTTTCAACGCTTCTCTCATGCTTGTAGGTGAGGCGCCAGGAAGGAACGAAGATCTCGAAGGAAGACCTTTCGTGGGTGCTGCAGGCGGTTTTCTTAACGACCTACTCTCATCGATCGGTATAGATAGGAAAGATGTCTTCATAACGAATATCGTGAAGTGTAGGCCAACGGCGAATAGGCCGCCTAGGGTTAACGAAGTTAAGACGTGCCGTCCATACCTGGAAGGTCAGATAAGGCTGATCAACCCAAAGCTAGTCTGCCTTATGGGTAATCACGCCATAAATGGCATATTGGGCAAGGGCTACCCTGTCTCGGAGATGCATGGCAAACAGGTGCAGACCGTTGACAGACGCTTCTTTATCACCTATCATCCTGCGGCTGCGCTCTACATGAATAATCTGAAAGAGACTATGACGGAGGATTTCAAAGCTCTGTCGAAGATTCTAAAACAGGCAGGCTGAACTCCCAGTCACAAGCTACGAGACACATAGCCTACTATGTTTTCATACAATCTCGTCAGAAATCAGCCCAGGTGAAACGGCTTTAGTGGCTTTTTTGCGGCAGGCTTAGCGGCGTTAATGGCGGTGTTTAACATATGACGGCTTCATGGCTTAATGAAGACGCTAGGCAGTCGGCAGCTCAAGATCTGACAGAAGATATCTTGGCATCTATGAGCAAGCATGAGATCGCAGATGTCATGTGTGACACAAGAACTAAGTTACATGTCAATTTTCGATATATCGATGTTGCGATATATCCATTCTTTGAATAATGTCTTTTAACTACGGAAACATTGCTGATTATTTGCGGTGTTGGAGATGCGGCTGGTTGAGGCTTTGAAGTTGATTGGTTATGGCGTAGCTATTGCCCTTGTCGACCTAGCGATAGAGACTCTGGATGCCAGCGCAAGTTTCAAGAAGACTATCAAATCCATCCTATGAAACGATGCGTTTTTTACCTTTCCTCCAAACAAGCCTCCTACCCGCCCAGCGGCCATAGTTCCCCTATACTCAGCGGAAGACATATGATCTAACCTGTGGTCAAGAGTAGGTAAGATCCGCCTCAAACCCTTTAGGTGCCAAGTGAGCAGTCTGCATTTGGCAGCTGAATAGTAGTCGTGTGTAGCGGGGGTAGAATAATAGCTTCCACGAAATCTTCTGGGCAGTAAGTTTGAATCTTGACCGATTCTACTGTTCTTATCTACATTGTGGTGGCTGAGGATCCCCCGTACGACAGTAGATCAACCTCGACAGTGATGCTGAGAGAACCAGAATCGCCTTGGGAAGACAAAAGCTGGTATCGACAACATGATAAACGTGAACTCTATTACAAGGGGAAAGAATATTGGATCTCCGGGGTCTCCATCCAAGCTAGATGCGTAACTTGAGAGCCGAAAAAAATCAAAGGGTCTCAGAAATGAAAGGGGCCACTCGCACACTACTAACTATAAGAAACCTTAGAGTTGATTTTTACACATACGCTGGCGTCGTTAAAGCTCTCAACGGCATCAACCTAGAGATGATAAAAGGTGAGACTCTGGGGCTTGTAGGAGAAACCGGTTGTGGCAAATCTGTCACGGCTCGCGCAATAACACTGCTTGTTCCTGCTCCTGGCAAGATAACCGGAGGCGCCATATGGTATGGAGGAGATAACCTTGTAACGAAGAGTGAAGAGGCGATCAGACATATTAGAGGTAGAAAGATCTCAATGGTTTTCCAAGATCCAATGACATACCTCAACCCACTCTACACGATTGGAGAGCAAATAGCTGAGGTCATAATGTTACATCAAGATGTGAACACTCTGTTACTTGATGAGAAGATAAGTGAAATAAGAAGAAAACTGGAAGCATCTGACCTTTCAGAAGACGAAAGAGACAGGTTGACGAAGCAACTTGGAGCCATGAAAGAAAAGCCTCCAAGATTTTCGAAAAGTGCACGAAAGAAAAGAGCATTGAGCCGTGTCATCGAAGTGCTGCGAATGGTGAACATGCCGGACCCTGAGAAAGTTGTGAACGAATATCCGCACGAGCTCAGCGGCGGAATGAGACAACGGGCAATAATAGCGATGGCTCTCTCCTGCAACCCAGATCTTTTGATAGCAGATGAACCCACCACGGCACTAGATGTAACGATTAGAGCCCAGATTTTGGAGCTACTGATGCAGCTCAAACAAAGATTGAATATGACTATACTCTTAATTACACATGACATGGGCACGGTCGCCAGAACCTGCGATCGTGTCGCTGTGATGTACGCCGGCAATATTGTAGAATTGGCTGAGACACGAATTCTATTTAAGAATCCCAGACATCCCTATACGGTGGGATTGTTGAAATCTATTCCAAAACTCGTTGAAGAGACACGCGAACTGACATCTATCCCGGGCTCCGTACCAGATCTGATTAATCCCCCCTCAGGCTGCCGATTTCACCCAAGATGCGGCTTCGCTCATACCATATGCTCAGAGGAAGAGCCCCAAATGATCGAGATCGAGCCCGCCCACTACGTAATGTGCCACGCTTGTGGAAAACCGAGTTATTTCCAAAAGATGAACTGAATGTCAACTCTATTGGATATCAAGGATTTGGTGAAATACTTCCCGTTAAAAAGCGGGGTCTTTCGAAAGACCGTTGGTTACGTGCGTGCCGTGGATCATGTGAGCTTTTCAGTTCCCAAAGGCCGAACTTTGGGAGTCGTCGGTGAGAGTGGTTGCGGAAAGACGACAGTTGGCAGATTGGTCGTGCGGCTTATCGAACCAACGTCTGGAGAAATTATTTTCGAGGGCAACGATATTTGCAAATTGGATCAGAAGGATCTGAGAAAAATTAGAAGCGGGCTACAGATGGTATTTCAAGACCCACAATCATCCCTTAACCCAAGAATGACTGTGAAAGACATAGTTGGAGAACCCCTGATGATTCATAAAGGCGTGAAGGGTGTGGATCTGAGGGAGAAAGTACAGATCTTACTCGAAAGAGTGGGCCTGAACCCAGATCACATGTACAGGTTTCCACATGAATTCAGTGGTGGACAGAGACAGAGAATTGGAATAGCCAGAGCAATAGCGCTTAATCCGAAGCTCCTAATCCTGGATGAACCGACCTCTTCACTTGACGTATCCGTTCAAGCCCAGATTCTCAACCTGCTACAAAAGCTGCAATCTGAGATGGAGCTGACTTTTCTTTTCATCTCTCATGATTTGGCGGTAATAAAGCATGTAAGTGACCACATAGCCGTGATGTACGTAGGCAAAATAGTTGAGAACGCATCGAAGCAAACAATATTCAAGCAACCTCTTCACCCATACACCCAAGCCTTATTATCGTCGGTTCAAGTGCCCGATCCTGACTACAGACCGGAAATGATCCCTCTCAAGGGAACTGTACCAAGTCCGGTCAATCCTCCCTCGGGATGCAGGTTTCACACTAGGTGCCCGTCGAGTAGGCCGATCTGCGAGTCAACAGAACCACAACTTGTACCGGTCGGAGACGAGCATTTCGTTGCCTGCCACTCCGTCAATGCGTAATGCACTGATTTGCCCCAGTAGACTCTTCAGCGGTCTAGCCAACTGATTGACATAAAGATAGTCTTATATGCGCTTCACGCCGCACCCTTTCTTCACGGGACAATTTTGAAGGTGGTGAAAAGCAATGAGTGAAGAGAGAAAAGTTTCTCGGAGGGGCTACGTGAAATATGCCGCCGCCGGTGTTGTTGTAGCCGGAGCGGCCGCGGGAGCTTACTACTTCACAAGACCACCAGCTCCTCCAACAACCACAACAACCGCAACCACGGTACCAACAACGGCCGTCACCACGCCAACGATACCGAACCCAAATACGATTATCTACGCGACAGATGAGCCTATGGTTTCGCTTGATCCTGCTTGGACAGTTGCCAACACAGACTATCGCGAAACATACTTGATGTACGACAGACTCGTTACCTACCGTGGGTCGAGCACAACGCCTGAGCCGATGCTCGCCAAATCCTACGACATCTCTGAAGACGGTTTGGCCTACACGTTCCACTTGAGGGATGGAGTGAAGTTCCATGATGGAACGACCTTAGACGCAAATGCCGTGGTATCTTCGTTCTTGAGAGCGTTGAAGCTTGGAGAACAAGGGGGATGGGCTGGCACATTTATAGGAATAGTAGATGAGGAAGGTGTGAAGGCTGTGGATGACTACACCGTTCAATTCAACCTTAGAGAGCGCTACGCTCCCTTCGTACCATGCTTAGCTGTGCAAGCACTTGGCATAGTATCACCCAAAGTTATGGAACATGAGACCGAAGGTGATCTGGGCAAGGCATGGCTCTCACAGAATGAAGCTGGTTCAGGATCTTTCAAACTGAAAGAATACGTTCCCAACGAGAAGATCGTGTTATCGGCGGTCAAGGACTACTGGGGAGGCGTTCCAAAGATCGATGAGATGATAGTGCAAATAATCACAGAGCCATCAACCCAGAGACTGATGTTGGAAACAGGAGAGATAGATGGGGCAGAAGACATACCGGTGATTGCTCTCAGTGAACTGAGCAAGAACCCGGATATTCATGTAGTTGACGATCCGGGATTCTTCATATCGTTCATGATATTGAACACGCAAAAGAAACTCAAGGACGCAAAGGTTAGGAAAGCGATTGCTCACGCGGTAGATTTCGACGGCATCATCAACGACATAAACTTTGGACGCGGAACCAGACTTCGAAGCGCATTGCCGAAAGGTTTCCCTGGAGCTGACGAGAGCATTCCACTGTATGACTATGACCTAGACAAAACTCAGGTTTTGCTGGCTGACGCTGGCTATGACAAAGGCTTGGAGTTGGACATGTTGATTGCACCTTTCGAAGAATGGATCAAGATTTCGACATCACTTCAATCAAGCCTCGCTAAAGTCAACGTCAAGCTGAATATACAACAATTTGCATGGCCTACATACATTGAGAAACTGAGTCACGGAGATCATGACCTAGCTCTGATGGGGTGGACTCCGGACTACGCTGATCCGAACATGCAGGTATGGTTCTACTTCTACTCGAAGAATGCCGGACCAGGTTGGAACTTCGCCTTCTACAACAATCCGAAGGTGGATCAACTTATCATAGCGGGACGATCGGAAACCGACATGAGCAAACGACTGGAGATGTACAGTGAGATACAGAAGATTACCGTCGACGAGGCTCCATACATCTGGCTATACCAAGGATTAGGGTATGGGGGGCTCACCCTCAGATCTTGGGTGAAAGGATACGTGTTTAACCCACTGAACGCTTGGTTCATCCCAGCTGATACTGTCTACAAAGCTTAGCCTTCTAGGCAAAACACTCCCCACTCTCTTTTCTATTTCTTAAGTGTTATCAGCTTGTGAAATACTGAAAGACCGAAGGCTAACGATTCGTTGAAACTGCATCATTACGTTGTTCGACGTCTATTGCTGATGGGACCGGTCCTTTTAGGAGTCGCCGCAATAACTTTCGTAATATCTCATCTCGTTCCTGGAGACCCTGCACGTCTTATGGCGGGACCCCATGCCCCCATTGAGGTCGTTCTCGCTCTCAGAGCCAAGATGGGACTTGACAAGCCTATTTACGAACAATTCCTCATCTATCTTTCTGACCTTCTCCACGGAGACCTAGGAATGTCAATCACTACACGCCGAGCTGTAGCAGCTGACTTGCTGAGATTCTTCCCGGCCACGCTCGAGCTTACACTTGCGTCTATGATCGTTTCGATAGTTGTAGGGATTCCCTTGGGTGTAGTCTCAGCGACTCGACAGAACAGATTGCCAGACCATTTTAGTAGAATCTTTGCACTAACGGGTGTTGCAACGCCGATTTTTTGGTCGGGTCTAATGGTTCTGTTGGTCTTTTACTATCTCTTGGGTTGGTTTCCAGGCCCGGGTCGAATAGATGTGGGCTTGGTTACTCCTCAGCAGATAACCGGAATGCTAGTGTTGGACAGTATTATTACAGGAAACTGGCCAGCTCTTGTGAGTAGTGTACGTCATCTGGTCCTGCCGACAGCTGTCCTTTCTTTCTCTACGATGGGTATGATTGTGAGAATGGTTAGATCAGGCATGTTGGAAGTGCTTCGTGAAGACTATATAGTGTTGGCAAGGTCGAAGGGGCTATCTGAGCGTGCGGTAGTCTATAGGCACGCCTTCAAGAACGCTGTAACCTCAACAGTCACTCTCATTGGACTGATTTTTGGTACCTTGCTCTCGGGCACAGTTCTGGTGGAAGCTATTTTCTCATGGCCAGGAATAGGCAGGTACGCCGTTACCGCAATAACATATCTAGACTTCGCAGCCGTTATGGGGTACACGTTGCTGGTTACGTTAGTCTACATAACAGTCAACCTCGGCGTAGACCTATTCTATGGCTTCTTGGACCCCAGAATAAGATTGGAGTGACGGAAGATGAGTAATGCAAGAGCTTTGGAGTTTGGTGGGTCGAGAATCGAGCAATGGAAGAAAGAGATGCGGCCCATCGCTTCGGAAATCAAGTATAGCCTTCACTTGATCCGTACACACCCACTAGCTCTGGCTGGGCTAACAATAATTTTGGCATTGGTGCTGACGGCCGCCTTAGCCCCATGGTTGACTCCTTATGATCCTTTAGCTGTTGACCTGCAATACAAGCTTCTGCCTCCGAGCTCTATCCATGTATTTGGCACAGACGATCTGGGTAGAGACATTCTCAGTAGAGTGATCGCTGGCTCACGTATCTCTTTACAGATAGCCATTATGGTTGTGGCATTCGCATTTGCTTTCGGCACAAGTCTAGGAATAGTCGCTGGATTCTATGGAGGTGCCATTAATGAAGTGTTGATGAGGATTACGGACATGTTCCTTTCGATCCCCAGTCTAATTTTGGCACTTGTCATAGCCGCAGCTTTAGGGCCCAGTCTGTATAATGTCATGCTTTCCCTCTGCGCGACCTGGTGGCCTTGGTACACTAGACTGGCCCGAGCCGAAGCTCTGTCAGTAAGGGAGAAACAGTATACAGAAGCAGCCCGAATGGTTGGCGTAAGCAGTTTCCGATTAATATTCCGTCACATGCTACCGAACTGCCTTTCGCCAGTGATCGTGAACGCTTCTATGGATCTGGGCTTCGTGATCTTGACAGCGGCTGGACTGAGCTTCATAGGACTTGGAGCACAACCCCCCTCGCCAGAATGGGGAGCTATGCTTAGTCTGGGTCGCACTTATTTACGTGAAGCTTGGTGGATAGCAACATTTCCAGGTCTCGCTATTCTCATTACGGTTCTAGGATTCAATTTGCTCGGCGATGGTTTGAGGGACATATTAGATCCTAGGCTGAGACGTTGACCACATGGCATTGAATGTGGAAATGGATGTTTCTTCAATCTATCTTCTTATCGACCTACCTTCTTGATCTGTACAGATAGGTTTCTTATTGATCTAAGGAAATCAGCAATCTTACGAACAGTGTCGTCAACCAGCTTTTCCCCCTTATCCTTTGTGGCTTTCGTGGGGTCCCCCATCGTCCCGCTGTGAGGCGGCCTTACCGTTGGGAGGGTGACGGAGATACCGACCTTAGGCTTTAGGGGTGTTGGCAAGATATAGTTGGAAAGAGCCGGGTCGATTGGTGGCGTGTCCGCCTTAGCTTTTTCCATATCGACCCTTTGGCCAACTGCCAGAGAAATCGACGTCTCTAGCTCGCATGCATGAAAAGGGGTGAGCTCTGTCTCCTTAATTCGCATAATCACATCTGAAGATGTTTCCCAGTAATTGACGCATGCAAGAAAAGCCCCCGTCTCACTGGCAACCTCATTTATTGCGATTGAAATGGCTGGTGGATTACCACCATGTCCGTTGACAAAGACTATCTTTCTGAAACCATGATGAATGAGACACTTACATACATCCTTGTAGAGGTTGACTAGATTCTCGTTGCAAAGTGAAATTGTCCCCGGGAATTCCATGGCTCCTTCAGATTCGCCGAAGGGAATCGGTGGAGCCACAACAACTCCAACGTCTCTTTCCACTTCCCTGGCTGCTCGCTTTGCGATTTCATGCGCAACAAAGGTATCATTATCGATCGGAAGGTGGTGTCCATGCTCCTCAAATGCCCCAACCGGCAAGAGGACCATATCAGTCTCCTTAAGCGCCTGTTCAACTTCAGGCCAAGTCATTTCAGAGAGCATTATCTTCTTGGTCAACTTGATCACGTCGCCTCAACGAGAAATGCGTTTCAGATATTCTTATGTGTTGTGGGAATGGTTCGAAAGTCTATTGGTAGGTAAAGATATTCAGTCAGTTATTTAATTTCATACGCACGACCCTCTAAACTGCGTAGATCAAGAATTTGATCAGGGTAAAAACTCATCACTGAAATTCAAAGTTGAGGAACGTCATTGATCTCATTATTATGAAACCCGATTTCGTCGTTTCGTGAAACTTCAGATTCTAACCGAGGATGCGTAAAGGGTTGTTCTTGGCGACTTAGACCTAGAGGTCGCGATTGAGGAAGCGGTCCAAGATCGACTTGCAGGTCTTAAAGAAATTCTCAAACATAATCGAAAGCAATAAGTGAGGAAACCAAAAAGGAGAAGAAACGCGCTCGGTTCAGAGTTTAGAACCACGCGAAAAGCCGGCTACGGATAGACAGTTCTGTCTGATATGAAGTCTTGCTTTTTCTTAAGGCGAAGGCCGTGATCCCGACTAGTTCGATCAACGCCAGATGTCGTCCGAAGATAGCAAGTTTGTTCAAGGGTATCATTTCGCCACTTACATATCTCGGTTGAGCTGATGGGTGCACGTTGTTTTGAACAATTTGGGGAAAGCATGGCTGTGAAAGTCTTATTCTGGACGTTTGTTATCATCTTGCTTCTCTCAGAATTTTGCGTTGATAGCTGTAACACTTATATACCGATAAGCATTGAGTCGATCGGCTTGGTTGGGTGATGGGTTTGCAGTCTGTGACGAGAACACACTCGTCAGGCTGTACTGGCTAGAGGGATGGTGCTATCTCTCTAACTGTTGAAGAGATCGCTTCTCCCATCTCTGACGTTGTTGAGGTTCCACCCAGATCGGGCGTTAGGATCTTCCTCCGCTTCAGAACTTCTCTTACGGCATTCTCAACGGTTCTAGCAGCTTTCTTCTCTCCGATAGTTTCGAGAAGGAGGCTCCCCGCCATTATCGTTGCGACGGGATTTGCCCTGTTTAGCCCCTTGTATTTCGGGGCGGAGCCATGGATAGGCTCAAACATGGAGGTCCCTTCCGGGTTGAGGTTGGCGCCTGCGGCGACCCCCAGGCCGCCCTGAATCATGGCTCCAAGGTCTGTGATGATATCGCCGAACATGTTTGGAGTTACAACGACTCTGAACCATTCAGGGTTCTTTACGAACCACATTGTGACCGCGTCCACATAGTTGAACTCGGTCTCTATATCCGGATAGTCCTGTTTGATCTTGTTGAAGATCTCACGCCAGAAACCGTAAGCATATGTTAGGACATTCGCCTTGTCTACGCTCGTTACTTTTCTCCTACCCGTCTGGCGGGCGAGTTCGAAAGCGTATCGGATAGCCCTCTCGGCTCCCCGCCTACTTATCACCATCAGTTGGTAAGCGATTTCTTCATGATCCGAATCTATATCAAGCCCAAGTTTGATCTTGTACAACTTCCTCAAGAGTTGAAGATCCTGTCTGCTCCTTCCCTTCTTCACTCTGCCTCCAAGCCCAATGTACATGTCTTCAGTGTTCTCTCTGACAACTAGGAAGTCGATGTCTTTAGCCGTCTTGTCCTTGAGGGGTGTGGATACTCCATCCATCAACTGGACGGGTCTGAGGTTGATGTACTGATCAAAGTAGAATCTGAGTGCGAGAAGGATACCATTCTCTAGAATGCCTTCTGGGCATCTAGGGTCGCCGACGGCCCCCATGTACATCGCCTTATGCTTTCCGATCTGCTCAAGAGCTGTTTCAGGAAGAAGTTCGCCTGTGGCGATGTAGTGGTCCGCCCCGTAAGGATACTTCATCCAGTTCAATTCAAAACTCATCGCTTCCGAGACCGAGTTGAGAACCTTGATCCCTTGGGCGATGACTTCGGGACCTATACCGTCCCCGGGTATGACCGAGACTGTGTACTGAACCATTCTACCAACATCCGCTTGTTGTCTTTCATCAGGTTCTGCTGAGTGTTTTGGCAGCCTTGACAGCCCAATCGGGATCTGCTAGGATAGCTCTTCCAACCGCTACTAGGTCCGCTCTTCCTTTCCAAACGGCTTCGTTAGCAAACCTTGGCTCTTTTATGCCGCCCACTCCAATGACAGGAACCTCTACAGCCTTTCGAATCGTCTCCGCAAGATAGAGGAAGTAACCTTGGCGTTCTGAACCTGCTGGTCTAGAGCCGCACAGCCCGCCTGAAATGTCAAGTGCATCTACGCCGGCTTCGACGAGTGACTTTGCTATTTTTACGCTTTCACTTGGAGTTAGACCGCCAGGTAGCCTGTCGTCAGCTCCGAGCCGATAGAGGAGTGGAAACTGAGCGTCAATCTCATCTCTTACGGCTTGAACGATCCTCAGTGGAAAGCGGACCCGGTTCTCCAAGGATCCGCCATACTCATCGGAACGTTTGTTGGTCAACGGTGATATGAACTCGCTCAAGAGGAAGCCGTGAGCTCCATGAATCTCGACAGCATCGTATCCAGCTTTCACGGCTCGTCTCGCAGCTTGACGAAAAGCTTCTACGAGGCCATCGAGCTCAGAGCTTGTAAGTTCCCTTGGAACCTCAGTGCTTTCGGGAGCGCATACAGGCGAGGGAGCAACAGGTTGAGTTCCCGTAACATTCGAGGTTGATCTTCCACCAGCGTGATTAATTTGCGCCGCGATTGGAGTCCCCTTCTTGTGAACCTCGGCAGTCAATTTCGAAAGGCCTTCGATGAGTCTGTCCTCGTATATGCCAAGTTGATTTCGAGAGAACTTTCCTTCGAAAGTTACGTAGGAATGTTCCGTTATGAGTAAGCCCATTTCCTTCGCTCTTTGTGTGTAGTGATTTATCAGAGAATCTGTCACTTCTCCATCTGCGGTCGCACGGTCCGTTGCCATCGGTGGCATTACTATCCGATTTTGAAGCTTTAGCGACCCTATGCTTATCGAATCTAGTAGGGTTGGCATGCGATGTTCCCTCTTTTCAACAGTGTTGGAGCATCAGTTAGGTGGCTAATCTCATCTCAATGCGGCGTCTGCCGCCGCCTGGATTCTTAGCTTTCTTCAAGGTGATACTTCCAATCTCCGACGTATTGCGAACATGCGTTCCCCCACACTCCATCTCAGGGAACCCTTCTATCTTCCACTTCCTTCGTAAGCCCGACGTTATCGGCGCCACTGCGCCTGTCCAAGGGTTGACTTTTCGAGCCTCCGCGTCTTCGAACCAGATGTTGACATCCAAACATTTCTTAATGCCTTCATTTGCACGATTCTCAACCATGCCTAGAATTTCGGGGGTCAACTCTCTTGTGAAGAGATAGTCGCTTCTTTCTTTCTCTTCATCAACCCTTCCGGAACTTGCTGTGCAGTTCTCATCAAAAACCTCGCGGAAACAGAAGAACACTATGTGTGCCGCTGTATGAAGTCTCATGATCCTGTATCGTCGATCCCAGTCGATCCTTCCGGTAACCTCATCTCCAACAGCAAAACTCGAGATTTCGTTAACGAAATGTGTGATATCTTCATCCAACTTGCGCACATCGAAAACTTTCAGGTTGTTCAACATCCCTGTGTCCGCAACTTGGCCGCCGCCTTCTGGAAAAAATACTGTTCTATCCAGAATCACGGCTTGCTCTGTCTTTGAGGTGACACAGGCTGTGAAATCTTTCATGTAGGCATCTTTCCAGTACAACTTCTCGGTCAAAGTGATGCACCTCTTGGCATAGGCTCCATCTTACCATTTAACGAAAGCGCTAGTGTTTCAGTGGGCAACAAATGCGTTTGTGATGAAGGGTATATAAATACGAAGCAAGGCGCTGGAACAAGGGCTGAGCGTCTGCTGATTGTTTCTTTCTTAACTTGGATTGTCATGCTGTACTCCCATGAGAGGCATCGATTAGAGTGGAATATCGAATCAAACCAGAAAACTCGCACGAATTCTTCAGAGCGGCGTTTGCTGTTTCAATGTGATAGCGACCTATTTCGGGAATCCAATTCACCAAAGTTTTTTATTGATCTGGAAATGAATTTGGTTCGATTCAACTGTTTTCTTCAGAGATGATGGAAATGGGCTTAACTTCATTTCTTGGAGCAAGCCTTATGATCTGGCTAGCAGTGTCAGGAGTTTTCGCATTTCAGGTTGAGAATCAAATTACGGAAGACCTTGGTCTGTTATCCCAGAGCTTTGATGGGCTTGGCACATCGCAGGGTCTTGTTAGGGTGATAGTTCTTGGGCGTGGACGGGCAAATGCGGTCGGTAGCTTGATGCGGTCAGGTTTTACGAGCTACCTTCCCTCTGGGTTTGCAGTTGTAGGATCTGTATCGAAGTCTCATTTGCAAACGCTCTCTGCAATGGATAACGTAATTCGAATCTTGCCTGACTTGCCAATCACATATGATGAGAAAGGTAGACTTGAAATGGACAATCCAAAACCGCAAACTGATATGTTTCGGATTAGGGAACTGACAGGCGCTTTAAAGACGAATTCTGATCTCGGGCTCAACGGTTCAGGCGTAACTGTCGCAATTGTTGATACTGGCGTCGATTTTGGAAATCCTGACATATCTAGCGCAGTGGCTAGGGATGCTGACGGGCGACCGATCGCGATAGATGCTGACGGACAAGGGCTGGTTATGACGAATTTAACTTTCAAGGCTAGATTGGAACTGCTTGGCGGCCAGGATATTATCAGAAGTACCCCTGACATTTCAATTACATCTGAAGGTGTTTTCCTAAACCTAGGGAAGCGAGGGGAAGGAACCGAGGTGAAGTACTGGAATGGAACCAGTGTTGCAACCGTTCATCTCACACAGAACTACAAGATAGGAAAGGATTCACGGCGTTTTATCCTCTCAAAGAGTGGCGTATACCATTTCGGACTGATGATGGAACAGGACTCTTTTGGAGGACCTGGAGACAGGGGGATTTTCTATCCTGTTCTCGTCGTCGACAACAAGACCGCTGGGGTCTATGATACCGTGTACATGGATCTCTCTTCGACATACGCGCTTTGGAACGAAAACGGAGAGGCCGACTACAGTTTCTATGATGAGACCCCGCACCACGTGGGAGATGGAACCGAGTTTCTAACCGCTGATCTTACAGGTGACGGCATCCCTGACATCTCTGCAGGGCTACTGGGTGCACAGGTTCTGGATGTATGGGGCGTCTTCACAGACCAGCTGTCAGAGTACGATATGATTCTCGGCTTTTCTAGTGGGAACCTTTTGCCTGGGTTGGATTCTGAGGGGAACTTCCTAGGCGTTATGTTTGACTTTTCGCCACACGGCACATTATGCGCTGCCAATGTAGCAAGCCGTGGAACAGTCGGCTACGACGTGTACAAGAACGGAACATTACATCAACTTCCTGGTGTAGCTCCGGAATCATCAATACTTGCAGCTAAGGCCCTGTGGCTGGGTGATATGCTCTACACGTGGATGTGGGTCTCGGGCTTCGACTTAGACGTGAAATCGGGGAGATGGCTCTATACAGGTCGTCACAGAGCGGAAGTGGTGAGCAACAGCTGGGGATGGTCTGAGTGGCCTCTACTCGGCGCGGGCGTGGGATACGATCTTCTCAGCATACTTGAGAACGCCTTGTCCATCCCCGGTTATCTCTCGACCGACTATCTTGGGACGCTGTTTGTGCACGCTGTGGGAAATGGTGGACCCGGATATGGGACGATGACTTCTAGTGGCTTCAGCTCTTTCGCTCTAAGTGTCGGTGCCTCCACAAGCCTGCACTGGGTCTCGTCTCTTGGTCTTGAGCGTATGGGTGCATACTCGAACGCTGGGGACGATGTGATCGCATGGTCAAGTCGAGGACCAAACGCGTTGGGACAGTCAAAACCAGACCTCCTCAATGTAGGGGCTTTTGCCTTTAACGCGGGGCCGGTCAATGGAGGATACGGGAATGGATCTCAGGCGTACGACATATTCGGGGGTACGAGTCAAGCGGCTCCGCTCACAGCTGGCGCGGCTGCCATAGTAATTGAAGGCTTCAGGAGAACAGGCCAAAAATTCGATCCGTCACTCGTCAAGACAACCCTCATGAGTACAGCGAAAGATCTTGGAAACGACCCGTTCGTGCAGGGCTCAGGAAGGGTTGATGTCTACAGGGCTGCATCCTACGCGATCGGAACCAACTATGGAGGCTCTGCACTGTTCAGGCTGCACACTAATGCAACGTACCAGAATGTTATGGCATCTCTAAGTCAGGCATGGTCTACGTTGGACTCGGCTCTTCCCAACGCTACCATCGCTCCAACGAAAGCAGAGGCCATGTTTGAGGATTCCGCCTGGTACGCAGGAACGATAGCCGACGGCGGTTCTGGAACCGCTAGGTTCGTGATAGAAAACCCGTCGGATAGCCCAATAGAGGTTTCAATTGGATCCTCGGTTCTCAAGTTGATTTCAAGTTACAGTTTTGGGAACAGGTCCGATCCATCTCTGAAGGGCGTTCCGGTCTACTTCAATCTCACGAGGATAGTTGGATCGATACCTGCCGATACAACTCTCATGATAGTTAGACTTGATTATTCTTTCGAATCATTCTATAACGCAACCATAACGCCGTACGGCTATCCTTCAAACCTACTCTACTTGTACGCCTACGATTGGACAGACATCAATTTGAATGGAAATGTGGAATGGAACGAGACGGCCTTAGTCAACTATGGATACAACTGGGGCAACAGCCAAGAGATCCGTATCTTCAACCCGCTCCAGAAGATGCTGCATGAAAAGGTGATCGGCGTCTGGGAGGCGACGCCACGTTATATGCTGAGCTCAGGTCACCCAACCGCCGACGAAACCTACCTGTACAAACCGGTCAACTTCACTCTTCGGATACACTTTTTCAAAGAGGCTCCTTGGAGTTGGTTGTCCACATCAACGGACAGCCTGACCGTTGAGCCGAAGAGTTCTGCAGAATTTACTAGTAGACTTTACGTACCTCCTGAGACGTCGTCAGGAGTCTATGCAGGTTTCCTAGTCGTCGAGAATGAGGGCCAACAGGCAACGCATGCTCCCGTGTCCGTAAAGGTTCCGTTCGAGATGACGAAGCTAAACGAACCTGAGACGGTTGGTACGTTGCCTACATCCACAACAATACTTTACGAGAACGTTCATGTGCATGGAGCGACTGACTGGAGGTGGCGCTATGAATCTGGAGATTGGCGTGTCATGCCAATAGAAATCAGAGCTCGACATGCCGATATAGTTGTGCTTAGACTTGAGTGGGCGAATCCTAATACAAGCATAGACATCTACGCACTCGATCCTTCTGGAAACATAACGGCTACGACAACCCCGCCCATACAATGGCTCTTTGGAATTCC
>CAZLVF010000014.1:23182-35214 GCA_964562925.1 uncultured Candidatus Bathyarchaeia archaeon | reverse complement strand
TCTTCTCCAGAGTCTAGGATTCTTGTCGAGCGTTCCCCTCTGAAGTTCTTTCTGCATCTCTTCCATAAAACTTCGTCCCAGACATGCTCATCTAAGAGGCCAACGGATAAGTGCACCCCTTTCAAGTGAGATCAGTAGTGGTACGCCCACTAGGGAGCAAGCTCCAACAGCGTACGCAGCCTCGACAGGTGTTGTGAAGGCGCCGGCCACAAATATCTCGGGCAAAAGATCTATGGGAATCGGATAGACCTGATAAAGCCCAAGAACTATAAGCATGAATATTCTAACCATGACGTCTAACTCGACGGAGACAAAGGCTGTAAGAGCTATCGCGGGCAATAAAAAAGTGGGTCTAGTCCTATCGCTATGTAGCCTACTCACAAAGAATGCTGTTGGAAAAACCGTCAAGAATGCGATATAGATATTCCAGAGGGTCCACAGCGGTATAACTCTTGCGAGAGGATGCAATAGAAACGCGCCCAACAGGAAAGTGTAGATAACTGAAACGATCTTCCATCTTCTCGTAAAGAGTAGGCCTGCTCCCAGCGCGCCTACCGCTTCAGCGATGCCGAAGAAGTTCTCTACGAAGAAGAACTCAGGTTTAGCCAGACGGCCGGCGAGAGCCCCGATAATAGATGCTGATGCGCCTAGAGCTGGACCGCCGATCATTCCTTCAAGCGGGATCATGACTATGCTCCATCTCCGCCACAAACCTGGGAAAAGAGATAGCGTTGCATGAAGCCCTCCGAGTACTGCTACCAAGGCAACCTGAACGCTTTTTCTCGGTTCTAGAGGCGTAACTGCCACATCCGCACGCATCAATACGGCTCATGCGCCCAAACAAGTTTGCACGAGGGATAATACTGATCGTCGGAAGAATTTAAGGTAAATCTTAAAAATCGATACACTCCGACCAATAAGAAACACTTCGGCAGGTGTTCCTAGTTGAATCTCGTAAAGGTTACACTCATTTCAGGAAGAAGCATAGGACAGGGCAGGGGCAAAGAGATGGGCAAGTTTTCTGAGCAATATTTCCAGAGCGTTGCTATCTGTGAGTTAAGCGCTGAAGATATGAAAAGTCTGGGAATACAGGAAGGTGAAAGCGTCAGGGTCAAGACTGCCTTTGGCGACGTCGTTGTAAAGGCCAACACATCGAGACAGAGTTTACCGAAAGGTGTCGCATTCATTCCATATGGTCCCTGGGCCAATCGCTTAACAGATCCTCAGACCCATGGAAGTGGAATGCCATCATTGAAGGGCATCGAGGCTGAACTTACTCCAGCAATTGGAGAAGATGTTCCAAGACTAAAGAATCTGGTCAGAGGTTCGTATGGTAGGAAGTGGCTATGAGCGAGACTATAATTCCTGACGTAGTATGCACGATCTGCGGAACAGGATGCGATGACATTCAGGTAAAGATCAAAGATGGAAAGATAGTTGAAGCAAAGAACGCCTGCGCCGTCTCAACGAGCAAGTTCCTAGGACCTCATGCTGAACGCTACAGCTCGCCTATGATAAGACGTAATGGTGAGTTGACCCCTGCCACGTTTGAAGAGGCTGTCCTGAAGGCTGCAACAATACTCTCGGATGCTAAGTATCCACTCCTTCTCGGGTGGAGCCTTACGAGCACGGAGGCAACCTGCGTCGGTGTGGAGCTTGCTGAACTCGTTGGCGGCGTCGTAGACAATAACACAGGCTTCTGTCATGGTCCGGGCCTGATTGGCTGTCACGACATAGGCGTCTCAACCTGCACCTTAGGCGAGGTAAGACATAGAGCGGATGTCGTTGTCTATTGGGCGGCAAACCCTGTTCACGCTCATCCTAGACATATCCCAAGGTATTCTGTCCAGAGTAAGGGAAGATTCAGGCAAGGACGAAAAGAGAGGAGACTGATCGTTATCGATGTAAGAAATACTGATACCGCGAAGATGGCTGATCTCTTCATCCAAGTCGAACCTAACGGAGACTATGAACTACTGAGCGCTTTGAGAATGGCGGTTAGAGGAGAAGAGTTCGAGCAGCAGGTTATTGCGGGCGTCGATTCAGAAAAGATCGAGGAGCTGGCAGATACCCTTGTGGGGGCAGAGTTCGGCATAATCTTCTATGGTGTAGGGTTGACGATGAGTAATGGAAAGAGCAGGAACTTGGATGCAGCGCTCTCGCTAGTTCGAGATCTCAACAGATTTACGAAGTTCTTGATAATGCCAATGCGAGGTCACTTCAATGTCTGCGGCGCAAACGAGGTTACCTCATGGATAACCGGATATCCATTCGCCGTCGATCTGAGTAGAGGATATCCGTTCTATAACCCGGGCGAGACATCTGCGGTGGACATCCTGTCAAGAAAAGACTGTGACGCTGCTCTTGTAATCTCGTCCGACCCGATATCTCACCTGCCCTACCCAGTGGCAAAATATCTGTCAGAGATCCCGCTAGTGACTATGGACCCGCATGTAACAGCTACCACAATGGTCTCGGATGTAGTCTTCCCAACGGCTATAATGGGTATCGAGACTGGGGGGTCGCTCTACCGAATGGATGGGGTCGTCCTAGAAAGTAAGAAGCTCTTGGATCCCCCTCGCGATGTCAGGTCGGATGTTCACGTTCTGAAAGCTATCCTTGAGCGGGTTAAGAGCTTCAAAGGGGCGTAGGTAGATGTCGGAACTTTTGGTAGGCAATGGATATGTCTACGATCCGCTGAACCGTATCGACGGAGAGAAGATGGACATCGCCATAAGGAACGGGGTCGTCGTGGAGAATGTCAGTTCCTCCGCCAAAGTGGTTGATGCGTCCGGCATGATCGTTATGCCGGGCGGAGTTGATATCCACTCTCACATTGCTGGGTCAAAAGTCAACTTGGCAAGAATGCTTCGACCCGAAGATCATGAAAAAGATGCTGAATCAAGAACATCGATTACTAGAGCGGGTGTTGGAAGATCTATCCCTTCGACGTTCACTACAGGGTACCGTTACGCTAGGATGGGGTACACAACTGTCCTTGAACCTGCGACGCCGCCTATCAAGACTCGACATACACATGAGGAGTTGAACGACACCCCGATGATAGATAAGGGATGTTTCACACTTCTGGGAAATAACTGGTTCGTTATGGAATACTTGAGGGACGGCAGGTTCGAGGAGTGCGCAGCCTACGTAGCATGGATGCTGAACGCCACGAAAGGCTACGCCATAAAGCTCGTTAACCCAGGCGGGGTCGAGGCCTGGCATTGGGGGAAATACATTACAGGCATAGATGATATCGTGCCGAAGTTCGATATCACTCCAAGGGAGATCGTTCGGGGTTTATGCAAAGTTAACACGCTTCTAAACCTTCCTCACTCCATCCACGTTCATACAAATGACTTGGCTAAAGCTGGAAACTATAAGACCACAATTGAGACGATGGACTGCGTACGCGACCTTTACCACGGCGGAAAACCGATCATCCACATAACACATGTCCAGTTCACGGGTCGAAGCGGAACCGACTGGATCAACGTGGCTTCCGGCGCGCCTGAGATCGCTGACTATGTCAACAAACATGAACACGTCGATATAGACCTGGGACAGATAATATTCACAGACACAACAACGATGACGGCTGACGGCGGCTTCCAGTTTCTGCTTCATATGATCTCTGGAAACAAGTGGGCTAACACCGACGTAGAGGCAGAGACAGGAGGCGGGATCGTTCCGTTCCACTACAAGAAGAGCAACTATGTGAACTGCATTCAGTGGGGGATAGGCCTTGAACTTGCGTTGATGATAAAAGATCCTTGGCGCGTGCAGATGACGACCGACCATCCGAACGGTGGACCATTTACTGAGTATCCACGAGTCATAGCTTGGTTGATGAGCAAAGAAGCTAGAGGGAGGGTAGCAGTAAAATTGAATAAGAGCGCGCACAGGCGTCTGGACCTTCCAGGGCTTGATCGTGAATATTCCTTCTACGAGGTTGCGATCACAACCCGAGCCGCCACGGCCAAGACGTTGGGACTAACACAGAAAGGGCATCTGGGAGAAGGAGCCGAAGGTGACGTCTCCATATACGCAGTTGATCCAACGAAGATCAACTCATCGAGACAGTACAAGCTCGTACGACGAGCGTTTCGAAGAGCTGCTTACACGATAAAAGAAGGAAGGATTCTAGTGAAAGATGGTGAGATTGTAGATACTGTTCCTGGAAAAACCTACTGGGTGGACGCGAAGGTTCCAGCGGACACGAACGAGAAGATGCTGTCGGACCTAGAGGAGAAGTTCCAAGACTACTATACTATGAAGATGGCGAACTATCCAATAGGCGAAGAATATCTCCTCGCTTCAAAAAGAATAGAAACCGGGGCTGGTTCGAAAGCTTGAATGAAGTGGCTCTCAGTCTCAAACGTCCTCTCACAGTTCCCGTCGATGCATCTTGCATCTCGCCTGACAATCTAAGCGGAAAGACGGACAAGGAGATCCTCACGCTTGAACTTTGGGAAGGAAACAGAAAGATCCCCCTGTCAAACATCTTCACCATAGCAGGCGACGCAGATGCACAACCGAAAGAACTCCGCATAAGACTCCGAGGAGACCTAAAGAAGGTTCGGAGACTAGGCCGCGGCATGACAGCAGGCATAGTAGAAGTGCGGGGAGATGTTGGAATGCACCTTGGAGAACAAATGTGCGGTGGAGAGATCACGGTAGAGGGCGACGCCGGCTCATGGGTCGGGTCAAGGATGATGAATGGAACGATCAAGATCCAAGGAAACGCCGGAGATTTTGTCGGCTCCGCCTACCGAGGAAGCAGACATGGAATGAAAGGTGGATCCATAATGATCGAAGGCAACGCTGGGGTCGAGATAGGATGCTGGATGCGAGGCGGCATGATAAGGGTTAAAGGAAAAGCTGGAACTTTTCCCGGGATCCATATGAGTGATGGAACAATTTTGGTTGAAGGCTCTTGTGAGGGGAGGGTGGGAGCAGGAATGACCGGTGGTAAAGTCATAGTACTAGGAAGCCTGCCATCGATCTTGCCAAGCTTTCTCTTTGAGGAGAAACGGGACAAGGTCAAGGTTGGAGAAGAGAAGCTACTGGGGCCGTTCTATGCTTTTCTAGGAGACATGAACGAGAACGGAGCCGGAAGACTGTTTGTGAAGATTCCGAACAACCCACAACTGAAATGGTGTGAATCGTATGTTGAGAGATTGGAGGATTAGGAGTTGTCGATAAGTGTCAACCAGACCGCCATGCGGATCGTTGAAGAAATTGTAGGAAATAGGGACAGCCTCAACGTCGTTGTTGAAAAGAATTCTTTAGGTTGCACGTTGATCGACGCTGGTGTAAAAGCACGTGGAGGCTACAACGCAGGGTTAGCCATGACCGAGCTATGCTTGGCTGGACTCGGCAAAGCCTCACTCTTCTACGGCAAATACGGAGACTTCTCTTTGCCTAGCATATTCGTCGAGACGGCATATCCAGCCGTCGCTACGCTCGGGTCGCAATTTGCAGGGTGGAGGATCAAGACCGAGAATTATTTTGGTATGGGCTCTGGCCCCGCCCGCGCGCTCGCCTTGAAGCCAAAGGAGCTATATGAAAAAATAGGTTACAAAGACAGGTCAGAGAAGGCTGCCCTAGTTCTTGAATCAGATGCCAAACCAACGAAAGAGGCCGTGAACTATATCGCTGAAAAGTGCGGGGTTCAGGTGAAAGATATGGTCCTGATGGTCGCCCCCACCTCCTCAGTTACGGGTTCGGTTCAGATTTCAGGCAGGATCGTTGAGACAGGTATCCACAAACTCTCTGAGATTGGTTTTGACCCGAAAAAGGTTCTTTACGGCTGTGGCTACGCGCCGATCGCTCCGATACATGCCGATTCCCAGAAGGCGATGGGTCGAACAAACGATGCTCTGTACTATGGCGGGGAGGTCTACTATACTGTGGACTTCGAAGACGATGAGAAACTAAAGGATTTTGTTAGGAGAGCACCGTCTTCAACCGCGAGAGATTATGGAAAGCCTTTCTTCGAGATCTTGAAGGCTGCAAACCACGACTTCTACAGTATCGACCCTAACCTTTTCGCTCCGGCTGTCGTAACGATAAACAACACGAAAACGGGAGCCACATACACAGCTGGGAAGCTTAACCCAGATATTTTGAAAGCTACAATGGGGTTAAGCTATTTCGAATAGTCATATGACTAGATCATAGAAACTAGAAGATCAGGACTCTTTCCGACCGAGGGGAGCTTCTAGGACTCAGTCACCAGCCCTAGCTTACACATACAGCGTTGGAAAAGGGTCTCCCAATCAGAGTGAATGCAAAACATTGATGAGATCTCTTGTGGCTTTGTAAGCTGGAGAGTCAGGCATTCGAACAAGACTTTGATTCGTCAGACTTGCCTTAGCAATTCCAAGATCCGTTGGGATGAAACCTACGACTTCAATATCATAATCGCTTTTGGCAACTTCTCCTATTTCTTTTTGAATCTCCATGTCGTCGACTCTTGAGCATACAGCAAATACATTCTTGACATTCAGCTTCCTTTTCTCCACTTCATCTCTTATATCTCTAGCCGTGTCGAGACTCATCTTAGAACCGTCCAAGACGGTTAGAAGATAATCTATTCCTGGACTCTCTGCGACCCTGTCCAGTATCCTTCTTGGGAAGATCTCGGTCCCAGGGTCGCAGTCGACGACAACATTCCGATAAGTTATGCCATAACTCTTCATAACCTGAGATATCGCGTATTCCGACCAAACGTAGACTGGACAGTAGCAATCTATGTCTAAGGACGGTCTTCCTAATGTAAGAAGATCGAACCCCTCGTTCTCTACGATTACCTCTTGTGCGATGAGTGACAGAAGATATTCCTGGTCTGAAATGTCGATTGGTTTCTTCGGCTCGATCTCAGCTCTCTTCTCTTTGTGGATGCGGTCAACCATCTGACCGAGAGTACTTCTTACTTGCACGCCAAGAAGCTTGTATAAGTGTGAGTCCGGATCGAAGTCTAAGGCCAGAGTCACCTCGCCTTTTTCAATGAAACATCTGATGCTCAAGGCCGATAGCGTGGTCTTACCGGTTCCGCCCTTTCCAGTGAATACGATAATCGTCATTTGAGATCCCGATTTCGTCTCAGTCGGTAAGTATCCCTTGATAGGTTAGAGGAGACAGATCCGTCGTCGAAAGCTCTTACCTTCTTTTGGCTTTCGTTTCCAAGCACTCCTAGCTCTTTGAGCTAATCCTCTGGCAGGATCTATCTGTGCCAGTGGACGGTCCTACGTCGATACATGCCAATCGATTCAAGCTTCCTTTTGGGTTGAGGAAGAACGCAAAGGCAATTCGGTCGAGAATAGTTTGAGATTCTAAGCCCGAACGATTGTTTCTCGAAGTGGTTGGCCTTTGTCTCTAAATTCGACGCAATTCTGTCTATGAGGTCTTTTTCCTATCCACTTGTACGGCTTCTTCGGCAAGTTCCGCGCCGTAAACTTCCTTTTTCCAAACCTTCTCTACAAAGTCCTTTATGGCTGAGGAATCCCTCGGTCCAACGAAGACCCTCCAGTTTTTGAGGTTGTCCTCGAGTTCCCCGCTCAGTCGAGCTGCGTATCCAGGGATTATGATAGACCTGTGTCTAACTTTCTCCATGATGCCTGTTTCCTTTATGCCTTCGACTATTTTCTCGGCGGTGAATTTTCTACCAGCAACCGCTGACTCAATGCTCGTTGCTTCGCTGTCGGCGACCATTAGCCACGACGGATCTTTCAACTTGCCTATGTCCTCCTTGACCAAGAAGTAGGTTAAGGCGAAGTTTCCTGTTACCATGAGCGGCGCGTTCTCGTCGGGTTTTCCTATTTCATAGATGCCGGGCTTCACCGAGGGCGGAGTCCTCGGATCGGTGTAAACCGATTGGCGCCAGACGATACTAGAGAGTAGAACCCAGACATCTGAGCTATGAAGTACCAAAAGATCGGCGTACATGGACATGAGAAGCGTTGATATTATCGCCTCTCTCAGCTTCGTAGCGTTTTGGTCCTCTTCTGGCGATAGCCAGACTGCTGCAGGAACACCCATAAGCGGGTAGCCAGTATCGAGATCACCATTCTCAATAGCTGCACGCCTCAACGCTGCAAAGTTGCTCAACGTCTCGGCGAATGAGTCTCCTTCGGTATACGTGCCAGGGTCAAGGATAATGTCATCGATCCTGTAGCCCTCTCTCATGGACTTGGACAGGGACTTGAGCGTAGAGAGATCTCCAGGTGCTGAAACAACTACTGGGCATTTGAACTTCGAAGCCAGCTCTCCAACCTCTCTCCAGTTCCGCTCGGTTGCTGCGTATATCAGGGGCCTGCTGCCCCCTACAGCCAGCAGCGCCTCTTCCAGGGCTTCAGGATTATAGGAACACAGGATAAGTGGTTTCCTAGTCAATTTTGAGATCTTTGAGGTCGTCCTACAGAACTTCTCCGGAGACCCTGAGGCGCATCGGACAGCGATCATGTCCAATTTCAAATCCATGCCGATGCGGGTGAATTGGAAGTCGTTCACGAATCTGGCCCTCTCGGTTATCTGGGTCTCATCCATCTCGTCGTGGATGTCGAGAGCCATCGGGGTTGGGTTATGCCAGGTCAACTCGTGTCTGAACATTACAACCTTGCCGCCCACGTTAACGGCAGAGTCGCCGAACCCTATCTGTATCGCTTTCACAGGCGGCCTGATCACTTCAAGGTATTTTGCAAGCTTCTCTTTGTACTTGGGATCTCTGAACAATGGTGCACATTTCTGGGCCAGAGTTCTGTCCTCGACCAGTTTGGCGGCGAAGGACATGCAGTTGGGTTCACCGCATTCCATGCAATTGGTCTGTGGAAGATACTTGTAAACGTCTAGAGGCCTAAGGATCTTCATGGGCTTACTCTCCTAGGCCTTCATCTCAACCCAGTTTTCTGGATGGAGTTCCTTCAGAGTCTTCTTGAGCTGGCTCTTGGCGACTAGGGTGCCGAAATCTCTTAGAAGTTTCACAGCGAGGGGGTGCATCATCATGAAGAGTTCGGCCCCACAAAGGCTGAGCACGAGTGCAGTTGTAGCTTCCCATATGGGGCCTCGTAGCTCCCTCGGGCCCCAAGAATCGACGGGAACCACACTATCACTAGGCGCCAGAACCTCCGGTTTCTGCCAAGCTTCTCTAGCCGCCCAAGCGTTTGTGGACGCTGACGACAACGGTACCTGAAACACTTCCTCGCCCATAAGCGCCGAAATCCTCGTACGTTGAAAGATGCTGAAGGAGTACTCGATCCCATAGCCCAAGCCCCCGGTCGTGTTGTCTAGGATAAGCTGGGTCTTCGGAAGCCCTGCCTCCTGGGACTTTCTGCAAAGCTCTCTAGCCTGGTTGATGTCCATGAAGGCTAGAGCGACCAGGCCATGGTTGTACTCGATCATGGGTTTGACTGTCTTCTCAATGTCCATGTCAGTGGTGACAGAGCTAAAGACGAGACGCTCTCCATTGGTCACCTCGGCGATCCTGCTGAAGACTTCCATATCCTTCTGCGGGTTACCTGACCCTCCAACAACGATCGGTGTGTCCACTGCTTGGAGAACATCCTCGACAAGTTTCGCAGCGTCTGAGGGAGGCGTATCCTTTATTCCGGGATCTGTGCTAACCAAGTGGAGTGAGGGAAGATCTGCGCCATACTTCTCAACGCACAGTTTGGCCCATGCAACCGGATCTTCCAAGACCTCTTTGTAGGCTTCCTTTACAGGTTTGGCAAGGGGCGGCGCCAAGTCGAACGTGTCGAGGGCCACGATAGGAAGATGCGGAGCTACGCCGTCGAAGCGCCAAAAGGGAAGTGAGGCCGAGCCTCCGATTTTGTAGATTCTCCCTCTAGAGCCTCCCTCACTCTTCGTGGCTCCTAACTTTACCTCGGCTATAGATCCTGGATACGCGAACGTGGGATATTTGAATTCGGTCCTTATGAGCTGAAGTATCTTGGGCGGGGCGGTTACTGGGACAGGCTGCACGATCGGTCGCGAGAGTACTGGTACAAAGATCTCTGTCTTTTCCCCCCTTGGGGTCGTAGGTTCAAGTGAAACCTTCATGTATTGATATGCTCCCGCCGGTTGCGGTAGAGGGAGCTTGAACCTAAGCTCCTTGATGTCCAATGTCACATCGTCAATCTCGATGTCTTTCGATTCTGACAGGATGGAGGATAGATCTATCCCGAGTTCGGTGGGAGTGTCTTCAGTGGTCTTCTTAGGTTTGGGCGTTGGACGGTCACTTCCTACTCTCTTTTCTTATTGTTATTTTCTCTATATACACGCCTTCTAGCGAGACTGACCCAAATTCGGATAGAAGCGAGAGTATGTCGATCGTCTTCTTTTTTGACGGGTCTGAGTTAGATTTCGATTTCTCGCCGGTCATCCCATCATCTCTTCACTGCTATCTTTCTAATCTTGATCGTTCCTTCGAAGATGATCTCGAGGCTTCCGTGGTCAATTGTTGCTGGGACTAGTTCAGTCATAGGCATGCTAGCAGTCGGCACGACAGGCGTCAACTCTGCGGTTTGAACTGGAATAGGCTCGACAGCCGTTGGGGGCTCCTCAACCACCTTTGCGGCTTCCTCAATCTTTTCGCCTAATGAGTGTCGTCTCTCTACTAGGAAACTCTTCAGCTCTTCTATGTTGCTTACATCCTTCTCTGTAGGTATCTTTTCGAATAGCTCTGGAGGGATCGCGTCTTTGACCGACTGTTTCAGGTCTGATGGAAGCCAAGCGATCCTTTTCCATCCTCCATCTGCAGAGAAGAACTTCTCGGATCTCATGAATTCGACGGCTATACCTAGAAAGCCTTCGGCTTGTATTCCACCTCCGGTCTGTCCAGCCATCGTTGCAAACGTGAGGCCGTTCACCGTCGGTTGTTTGTAGGGGCGGTGGACCACACCTATTCCGTCTACCTCTGGAATATAGAATGCTATGCACTCGAAACAGCCGCATGCGGTCATTGGGTATCCGAACATGCTGTATAGGTAGACCTTCTTGACGGTTCCCATAGACTTCTTCTTAGTTATCTCGTTGACCCCTTCATACTCGCCGTTTACTGAGTCTAAGCATTTGCCCTTCTCTATCGGGAAGTTGGGGCCTTTCGGATCTATGTTTGCGGATGCTCTAGCGTCAAGCCAAGTTAATGCGCCGCAGAAGGAGATCCTCTGGGGTGTTATCGTACAGACGTGGTTCGGAGCAAACGATTGACAGAGCGTACAACCATAGTAGATGTCCACACCTTCATCCTTCATGCCCCGAACCTTCTCATCTCTTAGTTTGTAGAGGCGGAGAGCCTCGTCATACATCCTTGCAACCTCCTCGGAGTTCGTGATGAATGTCGTCTGCATCCGCTCTATGTAAGGCATCTCAGCTTTGAAGAGCTTCTGTAAGGCTAGGCCTATCCACTTGAAGGTGTTTAGCCCCTTCTTGAAGGAACTCCTGCTGATCCTCATCCATATGTCATATCTCTGGTTTAGGCGCATCAACCCCTCGATGTAGTTCGAGTAGAGGTAGACCCGGCGTTCTATCACCGACTCCAAGTCAACGTCTAGTTTTGGTCCTGCAACCCTGATGACGATGCCGAGAGGGTATGAGCCTCCCTCCTTCAACTCTGAGATATCCGGACCTAGAACCTCTACCTTCCCGTCTTCAACATCTTCTAGAGGCTTAACCCTGACCAACTCGAATTTGTGTGAAACGTTTGGGCCTCCGAACTCAACGAACATGTTTTCCTTTCTGATTCGTTCGCCCTCGAACGCTGGGCTAACCTCGACGGGGAAACCTTCAAACATGGACACTTCTAATCCACTACCCTGCTTTTACAGTCTTCATGAGTTTGTCTAGGTTGTCTGCCCAACTCTTCTGGTCGAGGTTTGGAAAGGACCAGTCAGCGTTTGGGCTGTAGTACCTGTCAAGCGATACCGTTTTCACATGCGCTGCAAAATGCTTTAGAGTTGAAAGCATCTGAGATTGAAGCTGATACGTTATCCCGATCAGGACGATCAGGTCGTGGGGACCTTTGTTATCTA
>CAZLVF010000014.1:0-23082 GCA_964562925.1 uncultured Candidatus Bathyarchaeia archaeon | reverse complement strand
AGCTGATACGTTATCCCGATCAGGACGATCAGGTCGTGGGGACCTTTGTTATCTAGGCTCCAATCTTGGTCCCTAAGCCTATCCGTAATCTCAACCACGCCCATCCCCACAGGCGATTCTAGTCCATTCTCTGCGAGAGGTTTGGATGTATGTGCAGTGGCAACCACTGGCATCTTTGCAGCCTTCGAAAGTTCTATGACATAGCTGAGTAAGGGTCTGCTGTTAGCTTGCTCAACTAGCGTTTCTGCTCCAACGATCATAAGAGGCTTCTTCGCTGCTTTGATTAGGCGGCCAACGACCTCGCCTTTCGAGGCTGTGGCCGTCTTCGGGCCGAAGATATTTCCTTTTTCCCATGGGACTACAGTAGTCAAACTTCAGTTAGCCATCTCCTTTCCGTAGACTAAGCGTTCCAGAAGCGTTGGGTCGATTGAGGGTTTCTCCGTTGCACGCCATCCCTTGCGTCGGAGGAATCTCAGAATTTCATCCTTGAAGGTGATGGGTATGTCCGCTTCAGTCCTTATGTACACATGAAGGTCTTCGGGGAGCCGGCCATAGATCTTCTTGCTAAGATCCGTGTAATGTGTAAGCTTTATCATTCTTCCTTTCGTGGTGTCGGCAGGTCTGAGGCAGAGTTTGGCTGTCAAAACCAAAGCTTCCTCCATGCTCTCCGCCGCGTATATTAGATGCTCTGGCTGCGCAGCCGCCCTAGATCTTTCGCCGGTACGCGCATCTATCACCTCGAAGCTCTTCTCGTCTTCTCTGCGACCAAGGTATAGCCTTCTATACTTCGAACCTTGGGGGCCTAGGATAACTGGTACTCCCAGCCTGTTAGATCCAGTTGCGATGGACGCTGCTTTCTGGCTCATGGCGCCCCACGCCACTCCACAGGCCCCTATCCGCATGAGTGTGTAATCGGCTATCTCTTCGTAGTTGCCTCTAAGAGGACGCCTGGCGTAGATGTTAGCTATTTTCATGCAAGCCCCGGTTATGTGAGAGTTTGAAACGCATGAGCCCACATTGACAAGTCCACCCGCTTCGAAACCTCCGGGATATTCTTCGTAGAGGCTGGTGCCGTTCTCTGTTCTGTATTGGGCTATGCTCATGGCTGAGCATCCTGAAGTTAGAACTATGTATCTCCTCTTCAGGAATATTTCAGCCATCTTGGCTACTTCGACGCCGCTGTTAGGATAGTTCGCACATCCCACATAAGCGACTACCCCAGGTATCTCGCCGAAGACGATCGGCTGCCCAACCTCACGTATCTCTGTGTCGAGGATTGGACCTCTGCCCACTCTCAACCTGTACTTCTCTGTTCTGAACTTGTTCTCAGCAGCTCCAACGATTAGGCTGTGGACTGGGATGTGTTGAGGGCATTCATTCTCGCATCTAGCACATCCTACGCAGCGATCGTAGATCTGTGCCAGTTTATCAAGGGCGCCAGTCTTAGCTGCGTATATCGCTTCGTCTATTGGAAGGTTAATGGGACAGTTTCTCCGACAGGTTCCGCACTTTGAGCAGGGCTCAGCGAGTTTCTTGAGGGTTGAGTTGCCGGGTATAACCGTGTACTTGTTGCGGATTGGGGCGGTTCTTTGGGCGATGAGGGGTGCAGCTGCGCCGACCTTCTCAGCGTCTAGCACTAGGGCGCCAGGAGCGCGGTAGGTCGAAAGCAGGCCGACTATCTCTTCAACAGTCTTTTCAGTCATGTCTGGGAGGCCGTAGCATGCTTTCTCCGATACGGCAAGGACGGGTGTCTTGACGTTTTGAGCCTCAGAGAGCGCTCCTGTATTTATGCACTGTTCGTCGAGAACCAGTACGTCGGCCACGCCTGAGCGTATGAACCTCAACTCATGCGACATCGGGCCTATGATCTTCGCTTCCTCGTGATAGCGCGTCATATCAAGCGCGGTGCAACAAAGGCCGGCAACCTCTATCAGCTCGCCTGGCTGACCAAGGTTATGCTTCTCCATATAGTCCATTATTTCCACACTGTCTGCCACGTTGTGGCCGATGCTGAGGATTGCGGGCTTTGTTAGGTCTAAAACCCCTGTTCCCACCCACGTGAGCGGCGCATCGGGGGTGCCCTTGGGGAAGTTGTAGGTCACTATCTGCGCCACATCGGCTGTTTCCATCGCCAGATGATCCAGCATTCCAGCATGCAACGCCTTGGACTCGAAGTCGAGGTAACTGCCTTCTTGTCCAGTGTGAACAGCCGCCAGACACTGCGTCAACTGTCCTTCGACGTACCTGCATACGTAGTCTAGGTCGGCAAGGGTTCGTGGCCTTATCCCTGTAACTGTCCTAGCGTGAGGCATCTCCACGTTGACCTCGTAGCCTAAGGTGATCGGGTATTCTCTACCATATTTCTCCATGAGGTGATTGACAAGATGCCTTGTGTGAGCGGTATGTGTTGCTGCGCCTATGACACAGGCTAATAGAACGGTTCTCGCCTGTTGCGTGTGAATTTCTATGCCGCAGGCCCCTTTCTTTCCTCGGGTTAGGTCGCACTTCCCATATGTGCAGAGGCAGCACTGATCGCAGAACGGCGCATAGAAAGGTTTGTAACGATTCAGAAGCCTCATATCCCAGTCTCTCAGCGCCGTTACGCTTGGCATAGGAGTAGGTCCAGCCTTCTCGAACTCCTCTTCTAGAACGAGTCTGCCGATTCTGACATCTAGGCTCTTGACCGCGAGACCTAAACCCTCTAGGCCTTTAGCCGCAATCTTGTAAGGTCCCTTCTCCACCAAGCTTTCCTCCTAGGTGATGTTGAATTCAAGATAAACAAAAACCTATAATAAATTGCCTATTTTCAGTTGGCATGCGTATTTCGACAGGTGCAAGGAGCAGTAACGCTTGTGGGATTTCTTTGACAGCAGGATCAGGCCAACCGCTACGATCAGGGAACAAAATAGTTTCCTATGCGTCAGATGAACATTGGGGGCGTTTCTGAGGCTGCAGAAGTTGCCGTCCAACCTTCGGAGATGGCTGAAAGCGAGGGTATGATGCAACGATCTTTGAAATCGAAGGTTCTTCCGAGAGTTATGAAGTAATCTTCCAACCCTACGGCAAGAGGGTTACCGCGGAAAAAAATTCCACAATACTGGATGCAGCGCAAGCTGCCGGTCTAGACTTGCGCAGCACGTGCGGCGGGAGGGGAGAATGCGGCAAGTGTAGAGTGATTATGGAGGGTGGCCAGGTTAAGGCTTCACAGTTCCATGACGAGAGGTTCCTTTCTCCACAAGAGCGCTTAGCGGGATATCATATCGCTTGTAAAACGAAGATCCTCAGTAACCTACTAGTGAACGTGCCTCTAGAAACTCGACTCGAAAACCAGCGGATATTGTCTGAGGCGAACATCCCCAAAGTCGAACTCTTCCCTAGGGTCCTCAAAATATTCCTTGAGCCAGAGATGTTTGGGGGGAGAAGAAAGAGCTCACAAGATCTTGTGGACTTGTCCAAGAGTAAATTTCCGGAGATCGTTGAGGTTGTGGACTCTACAGACTGTCAGACTACGGGCCTGCCTGACATCGTCAAAGGTCTCACAGTGATAGCGGTTCGGGAAGACGATCTGTTAAGACTAGTAGACGTTCAAGCCGTAGAGAGATCCAGACATATTTACGGCCTCGCGGTGGATATAGGCACAACGAAAGTCGTAGTATACCTTGTAGATCTAGAAGATGGCTCAATCGTTGACGTAGCCTCTGAGTACAATGCCCAGCTGCTGTACGGTGAAGACCTAATATCCAGAATCGACTATGCCGTATCCAAGAAGGATGGCCTAGCGATTCTGCAGAAAACAGTTGTACACACGATAAACGGACTGATAGATCAATTCTCCAATAGAAACCACATCGAGAACCATGATATATTCGACGTTTGTGTAGCAGGAAACACGGTCATGACCTATCTTTTGGCGGGACTTGATCCAAAACCGCTGAACTACAGCCGGACTATAGTCTCCCGTGCACCCGTCTCGGCCAATGCGAAAGAGTTCGGCGTCAAGACCAACAAAGACGCTTTGCTCTTTTGTATGCCTAACGTCAGCAGATGGCTGGGAGGCGATACTGTTGCGAACGTTCTTGCAGCAGGCCTATTGGAATCCCGGAAGATCTCTGTTCTCATAGATATGGGAACGAATGGTGAGGTTGTGATAGGCAGCAGCGGATGGCTCTTTTCCACGTCGTGCGCCTCGGGACCGGCCTTTGAGGGTTACGAGATCAGGTTTGGGATGCGTTCGGTCGAAGGAGCGATAGAGAAGGTCAGGATAGCTCCCGAGAGTTTGAGGGCGGAGTATGACGTGATCGGCGGGCCCGGAACAAAGCCGAGAGGCATCTGCGGATCAGGGATCATAGCTCTAGCAGCGGAGATGTTCGAGGCAGGAATCCTGAACTCGCAGGGACAGATCCAGAGCATAGACTCTCCATGGATTAGGAAAGGCTTGGATGGAATCGAGTATGTAGTAGCTCCTGCTGATGAAACCGATCTTGGAAAAGACATAACGATCACGCAGAGGGATATTGACAAGTTACTTGACTCGAAAGGCGCAACTTGCGCTGCCGTGTCAGTATTGATGCGAAAAGTTGGCCTTACCATCTCGGAGGTAGAGGTGCTCTACCTTTCAGGAGCGTTTGGACACTACATAGACACAGACAAAGCTGTGACTATAGGCGTCTTTCCCGAGTTTCCAAGAGCGAATGTTGTGAGACTTGGAAACGGATCTATCGCAGGAGCATATCTAGGTCTTCTATCGTTAGAGCAGAGAAAGAAAGCTATCGAGATAGCCAAGACTATGACCTACTGGGACCTTATAGATGACCCTCTCTTCACAGATGAGTACTACGCAGCCCTAATGGTCCCAGGCAAACCTGAACTGTTTCCAACCGTTATGGAAAGGATCGCTGCAAGGAAACGCCACCTGTCAAGATAGGTCCGATAAGCGAGTTCAATGTAGCCTAATTGAGTATACTTTTTTTCTGTGTTGAAGGACTAGGAGTTGCTTTTCAACCGCAGACTCGATCATCGTTCCTTGACTGCTAAGAGAGTTTTGTTGGTCGTGGTCACCGCGGTCCTGAGCGTGTCGAGATGTAGGTGACTGTCCGCCGTTGAGTCAAAAAGAACAGACATTCGGGCTGGGAATTCTTCATCCGAAGCCCACAAAACATAGGTTATCGGAACCCTAGGCAGTACTTGGAGTTGAATAGACACATCACCCATTCCCATAACCTTTCCTCCAAGGGAGATCCCGGCCTCCTTGAACCTCTCAGGTTCATTACCGAAGGCCTTGACCAAGACATCTAACTCCAAGCCGTGTGTACCTCGGAAAAAAAACTCGCCGGCCTTGAGCTGGGCTCCTGAAACCAACCTGCCAGTGACCGGTATCTCTTTCGAATTTACAAGGTAGTCTAAGACCATTATTCGAAAGTCTGTTCCGAACTCTGGAAGAAAGCTTCTCTTCTCATCCGCTGGTCTAATCGCTTTCTCCCTCAACATCACATTGTAGTCTGTAGTGAAAATTTTCAACATATACCTTGAAAATTTCTCATCGTAGGTGGCCAAGCTTCTCTTGCATACGTCTTTCGAGTCAAGTTGCAGGAGGTCTTCCCAACCTTTCTCCTCGCCTGGAGCTTTCGCCGGTTCGATTGCCATCTCAGTTCACCCGTTACTCTATGCAATTGAGAGCTACGAATGGAACGTTATGACGCTCTAGAGTTGTCTGAAGAGGTTCATCACCTTTACTCTTCACCCACGCCTCGATCCGTGTGGTCCAGCATACATAAGGCCAGTTCGAATCCATCCGCACATGTGCAGATTTCTGATGCATCACTAACGATGAATCTCCAGTGTCAACTTTGATCTTGATGCTCTTGACCTGCAATTGCCGAGTCTGATTCAGTCCTATAAGCCTAGAAAACCTCATCAACATGGAATCAGTTTCAAATGACAGAAGCTCTATAGTCTGCTAAGAGCTAGCAACAGCGCTGAGCCCATAGTGGCTGGGCTATTCGCTTAGAGAAATGGAGATGAGATTAGTTGTCTGATTGCAAGGAGAGAATCGTAAGGCCTGAATCGCTCAAGGCTTTCTGTTCAGAGGCGCTGAGGAAGCTCAGAGTTCCGGATGAAGAAGCCGAGATAACAGCTGACGTACTCGTCTCGGCTGACCTGAGAGGGGTCGAGTCCCATGGAGTTTCAAGACTGCCTAGATACGCGAAGAGGTTAATGAACAACTGGATCCGGCCCGAGGCCAAACTTACAGTGAGAAAGGAAACCCCCGTAAGCCTACTCGTCGACGCAGAGAACAGCCTAGGCCAAGTGGTCGCCTACAGGGTAATGGAGCTATGTATCGAGAAGGCAAAGAAGTCTGACATCGCGTTTGCGGCGGTTGGAAATAGCAACCATATCGGAATAGCCGGCTACTACGCCATGATGGCTTTGAAAGAGGACATGATCGGGTTGTGCATGACGAACGCTTGGCCGCTTATAGTTCCAACCTTCGGCATAGAACCGATACTTGGAACGAACCCGATGGCTTTCGCCATACCCACTAAACATGAGCGGCCCTTCGTGTTGGACATGGCCACAAGCGTTGTCCCCATCGGGAAGATGGAGGTCTATAGGAGACATGGGAAAAACGTGCCGGTCGGATGGGCGATAGACGAAAGTGGCGAGCCTGCTGTTGACACTGAAACTGTAATGCGATGCGTATACAAAACAAAGTGTGGCGGGCTTCTGCCGCTAGGAGGGTTGGAGGAGACCGCTGGATACAAAGGCTACGGGTTATCCCTACTTGTTGACATACTTTCAGGAATCCTACCATGCGCGGCCTATGGACCTCATGTAGGAATCCCTGAAGATCCCAAGCCTTCAAATATCGGGCACTTCTTAGGCGCTATTGATATCAAAGCCTTCACCTCTGTAGACGAATTCAAAGATCGCATGGACATTATGATCAGGTCCATTAGAGCCTCGGCGAAAGCCAAGGGTCAGGACAGGATCTATATCCACGGCGAGAAGGAATGGGAGCTTGAGGAGCAGTACAGAAGAACTGGTATACCGCTTTACTTGAAGGTCTGGGAAAACCTGCGAGACCTGGCCAGCCAGCTTCGCATTGAATTTCCGTTATAGACGGCGGTCGTTTTAAGCGTGGCGTGCTGCGTTGTTCGACCACTTAAGCTTGGGAAAAAGTGCTAACGCTGCCCCAGCGTTTCTACTACGATTCGTCAGGCGTTATTCAACTTCTAGCTTGTGATATTACGTAATCCGCTATCTTCGCTGCAATATCGGTTTTCGTGGTTGACTGGAGGCCTCTCCAGCCCGGCTGAGAGTTCACCTCGTTAATTACAAAATCTCCTTTGCTTTCCATCACATCCACACCCGCGATTTCGCAGCCCAACGCCCTAGCCGCGTCTACAACGATATTTGCCAACCCCTCAGGAGGACTGAATCCGACTGGTCTAGCTCCTTGGCTAACATTGGTCTTCCAAGATCTTGACTCTCGTCTCATAGCAGCAACGATTTCATCTCCAACTACGAAAGCTCTTATGTCGCTGGTTCCATGTGGGATGAACTTCTGAACATATATCACATGCTTGTAGAACCTGAGGGTTCTAAACACTCTTTCGGCGACGTCTAGGTCTGATATCCTGGCTGCTCCTATGCCACGTGAACCGAATACGGGTTTCACAATCGCCTCTCCTCCGAAGTCTTTGAACGCTTGAACCGCCTCTTTGACGTTCTCGGTTACAACCGTCTCTGGGACGGGTATGCCAACAGATCTCAGAAGCTCGAGGGCTCGATACTTGTCCACAGCCTTCTCGATGGCTGTTGGCTGGTTTATTACAGGGACGCCTCTATGCGATAACGTATGAAGGATATCTAGTTGGAATATCACCTCGTCGAGCGAGCCTCTTCCTATAGGCCTTACCAAGAGCGCCGACAAATCCGATGCTAGGTTCATCTCGGCGAATGATACACGCGATGTCGGTCCAATCTTTGCAACTAGATCTTGGAAACCGAAGAAGGCTACAGCCTTCTTTCTATTTTCAAAAGCTTCTCTTAGTCTTGTTCCACACCAAGACTCCTCATTTCTTGTGAGGATTCCGATCTTCAATACTGGGCGCCGATTCTACAGTTGGTCGAGAAGGTATTAAGCTTACAACCGGCTGCAGGAGTATTGTAGCTCGATACGGGGACCCCCGCTTGTTTGGTCTAAATCCCTCCCTTCATCAAAAGCCTTTTAGATGTTCAGTCTACATAAACACGGCCAGAGATGATAGGTTTGACCGTATCGGCCCCACCAAGTGAGATTGTTTCCGCGATAATGTCCACCAAGATCGTATCAGTTAAGTCGAATGAGAGGGCTAGCAAGGCTCTTCACACGATGGTCAGGAACAAGATCGGAAGCATAATCGTAGTTGAGAAGGGAAAACCTGTTGGAATCCTGACAGAACGAGACATCTCAACGAGGACGGCTAGAGGCCAGAAGGTTCTCGGTATGGTCGTGGGAAAGATAATGTCGAAACCATTGGTCACGATCGCCCCTTCAGCTCAAGTCTGGGAGGCCGTTGAACAGATGGTGAGGAAAGACATCCGACGACTCCCCGTTGTTGAAGGCGACAAACTTCTAGGCATGGTTACTGAAAGGGACATATTCCGATGGGTAATCAAGGTTGCATACGAGCCGGACATACCAGATGACATCAAGAAACTGGTCGAGACACGGGTTCACGCTCAAGCGCCAGCCCACTGACTAACGACGTTGTAAGGAATCTTCATAGGCTTTTTCCTATGTTACTGTCTACATTTATGATCCTTTTTGATTTGTCGGGATCGTCCCTCGATAAGGCTTGACCTCTGCACAAGATTATCTTTTGCTAGATGGCGCCCCTGTAGAGGTCCCTCGAGGCAGGCATTACGAGGTCGCTAGATTTTGCTTCGCAATCCAGCTCGGTCGCCGTCAATCCTTTGACTATGGCCGCAGGGATGCCTTCCGCTCCCTGTCCCATCACCAGTTCCGCAGCAGCCGCGATTTCGTCCGCGACCGCAACCACCTTAAACCTCAACTGATGGCCGAAAAGGTCGCGCATACCTCTATAATCCTTGAAGGGCTTTACTCCAGATACTCCCAGAGCGAATTCAACTATCCCGTTCCTGAACGGCCTGCTATATGTGTCGCAGATGATTACACCAACGGTTCTACCGGTGATTTCCTTTATTTTTGATCTTAAGCGTTGGGCGGAATCGTCAGGATTTCTTGGAAGGAGCGAATAGGTCTCTTTGCCGGGAACGTTGGACTTGTCGACTCCGGCATTGAGACAGATTAGGCCTCCGGGAGTCTCTACAACCAAAGCGTTTTCTGCCACGCCTGCAACTCTAGTTGATTCTCTTAGAACGCATTCTACTAGCCTGGAGTCTTTGTGCGTAAGGTTCGCCAACTCTTGAGCGGTTTTGGAAGGTGCCATCTGTCCTAGGCTGATCAATCTACCCTCAGCCTTCGAGACGATCTTTTGGGAAACAACTATGATGTCACCGTCTTCCAGCACGATACCATTGCGGGAGATACAAGCCGATAGCAACTCTCCAATGTCGTCTCCGGGCTCGACAAGGGGGAACCCCTCAACTCCCACGACATTGTATGATCTGGTCATTTTCGTTAACCTATGTTGTGATCAGTGCGTTCTGGATTTGTATGTGCAAACTCAGTTTCTCCACCGCCTTTTTCCGGGCTGTGGCATGGGAACGAAAGTTGGCTAGGCTTCTAGTAGATCTGTTCCTTGATATTCCGCTGAGAAGCCTAGTTGTTCCTCGATCCTCAGAAGTTGATTGTACTTTGCTGTTCTTTCTCCTCTGGCCGGGGCTCCGGTCTTTATCATTTGAGCTCCCAGTCCCACGGAGATGTCTGCAATCGCGGGGTCCTCGGTCTCGCCGGATCGGTGGCTTACCACGACATGATAGCTGTTTGCCAACGCCAAGTTAGAAGCTGCCACGGCTTCAGACAACGTGCCCATCTGGTTGACCTTGAGAAGCAGAGCATTCGCGGAGGCCATCGAGATTCCCTTAGCAAGTCGTTCCACGTTTGTGACGAAAAGGTCATCGCCAACAACCTGCATATTCCTCGGCAATTGACGAAGAAGCTTAGCGAAACCGTCGAAATCGTCCTCATGCAGAGGATCTTCTATCGAAAGAAGACTATACCGTTTGCATAGGTTCTTGTAGTAGTCGATCATCTCTTCCTGTGTCAGAACTTTGCCGTCGATCTTGTACTTGTCGGCGTTTGCGTCGTAGAAATTGCTTGATGCTGAGTCTATCGCTAAAAAGATGTCCCTGCCAGCTTCGTAGTTGGCTGCTTCGGATGCGGCTGTGAGCGCTTCGAGCGCTTCGTCTGTAGTTTTCATCGGAGGAGCATATCCGCCCTCGTCTCCAACATTCGTCGAGACAGCGCCATATTTCTTCTCTAATATCCTTTTCAATTGATGGTACGTTTCGACTCCCATTCTAAGCGCTTCTCTAAACGATTTTGCCCGGAGAGGAATGATCATGAACTCTTGCATACTCAATCGGTTGCCAGCGTGCTTGCCTCCATTTATCACATTCATCATAGGTACAGGGAGCTTTCTGGCCTTGACTCCTCCTATGTTCCTGTATAGGGGAATGCCCAGTGTCTGCGAAGCAGACTTTGCGACGGCCATAGAGACCGCCAGAATCGCGTTTGCACCGAGCCTTTCCTTCCTTTGAGTTCCATCGAGGCGGACCATTGTATTGTCTATTAGCTCTTGATCTCTGCTATCGATGCCTACAAGGGCCTTAGCTATCACGGTATTAATGTTCTGAACAGCCTTCGTAACGCCTTTACCCTCATATCTGGAAAGCTCACCATCTCTGAGTTCAAGCGCCTCATGTTTTCCTGTCGATGCGCCTGAAGGAGCTGCGGATCTACCTAGGCATCCTGCTCGTGTGTATACTTCGGCTTCTATAGTTGGGTTTCCTCTTGAATCAAGGATTTCCCTTGCGACGATCTTCTCAATCTCGTAAGCATGGCCGCACATTCTCCTCGCGCTCCAGAATTGAGTCACATCTACCGTTCAGTTTAGTACGCTTGAATCTGATCTACTTATAATACTTAGAGTCAAGTCAAAGACAGCTCAAGAAAGACGAGCAGATCTGTTCTTCAGGCCCTCTCGGTAGCATACTCAAAGGTTAGCTTATCAACGCATAAAGCAGGAAAACCGGCGCAAACGACAGCGTTATCGTATTCAGAAGTTTGACCACAACATGTAAGGAAGGCCCTGCCGTGTCTTTCAACGGATCCCCCAAAGTGTCCCCTATAACTGCAGCCGAATGTGCTGGAGAATTCTTTCCGCCTAGGTTCCCAGCTTCGATGTACTTCTTCGCATTGTCAAGGGCGGCGCCTCCATTATTCATGAAGAGAGCAACCAGTATTCCCGCGACAGTGCCGATCATCAGGAGAGCGCCTACAGCTTCAGAACCCAAGACGATCCCAAGTAGGATCGGGGCGAGGACTATGAGCATACTCGGCGTCACCATCTGTCTCAGAGCTGCCCTAGTGCTGATGTCAACACACCTAGAGTAGTCTGGCTTGTTCTTGCCTTCCATCAGTCCAGGTATCTCCCTGAACTGCCTCCTAACCTCCTTGATCATTTCGGCAGCCGTCTTTCCGACAGCGCGGATCGCTAATGCGCTGAACAGGAAGATGAGCATAGCCCCGACGAGGCCGCCAACGAAAACACCGGGCTTAGCGAGGTCGACCCCCTTTAGGTTCGCTACTTCTAGGAAAGCCGAAAAGAGAAGAAATGCGGACAGCGCTGCCGAGGCGACCCCGTAGCCTTTCGTAAGGGCTTTTGTAGTGTTTCCAGCTGAATCCATCCGGTCCGATATTCCTCTTGCTTCTTGGGCGACCCCGGACATCTCGACTATACCGCCTGCGTTGTCGGTGATTGGTCCAAAACCGTCCATGGCAAGGATCATGGGCGTTACAGAAAGCATTCCCATGGTGGCTATAGCGGTTCCATAGATTCCCATCTGTACCTGCTCTGCCGAAGCATGCCCGGACAGGGCGCTGACCCCGCCTCCCAAAGCGAACGCTGCGAGGATAGCAGATCCTATTATGATGATGAAGAGGCCGCTCGATTCCATTCCTACCGATAGGCCAGTCGCTATGTCAGGAGCCGGGCCACTCTCCGCTGCCCGAGCAATAGCTTGTACGGGTTTCCGATGATATGACGTGTAGTAGTCTGTCACGAGAGCGATCAAAACAGCTGCTACTATACCAACGACTGATGCTAGAAACATATTAAACGCGCCATGGAGCAGCTCCATTGTTATGAAGTAGAATGAGATGACAGTTATCAGAGCTGTAACCACTAGGCCACGTACCAAGGCTACGAATGGATCATCGTTCTTCCTTGCGAAAACGAATAGCATCCCAACGATCGTTGCCAGCAGTCCGAATGCACGTGCTGTGAGAGGGAACAGTATTCCATTGAGTCCATAAGCCGCGTAAACGGCAGGCGCCAGGGCAAGTATCATAGCACCTATGTTTTCACCCGTGATGGATTCGAAGAGGTCAGCTCCTCTCCCAGCGATATCTCCAACATTATCTCCAACTAGGTCCGCAACGACCGCTGGGTTACGCGGGTCATCTTCCGGGATTCCAGCCTCAACCTTTCCCACCAAATCGGCGCTCATGTCGGCTGCTTTTGTATATATGCCTCCACCCAGTTGAGCGAATAGTGCTGCGAAGCTAGCTCCGAATCCAAAACCCACAACCAAGGTTGGATCTTCAAGAATCAAAAAGAGCGCAGTAATCCCGAGGAGGCTCATCGAAACCACGGCGAGCCCAAAAACTACGCCTCCTCGGAAGGATATCTTCAACGCTTTGTCGAGCCCTGAAAGGGTAGCCTGAGCCGTCCGGACGTTCGAACGAACAGAAATATACATGGCCACGTACCCAGCTAGGTTTGAGCAGGTAGCTCCCAGAAGGAATCCCAGGGCGGTTTGGAAACCGAGATATGGGTTTGTAGGGTTCCGGACCGCGAGGCCGAGGATCACTGTAAAGACCACGACGATAATGCTGATCGTCTTGTATTGCCGGGCAAGGTAAGTCTGGGCTCCAATACGAATCGCGTCAGCAATCTCCTTCATCCGCTCTGATCCAGGATCTTGCTTCATTATCCAGAAAACCAGCACGCCAGCTACTATCAGCGCAGCAAAACAAGCGGCAAGTATAAACTCGATAAGCAAGGTTGGTTCCTTCGTATGATCGCTAGGTTTGGCGAAATAGCTGAGTATTACTATTTAACATTGCGTCAACCTCAAGTCGTCAAGTCTGCGATACTCTCAACCGGGCCTATCAATTTGGCAGAAGGCTCGGATCGTCAATGACTGAACTTATCCAAAACGGGTATGTTAGGGTGCAGATGACCATGACTTGAATATCGCCAGCAAGATCACAGGTTGAAAACATCGCGAGACCTACGATTGATCGAACAAACTTTATATCAAACGAAATTATGACGCTTGGGAGTGAAGGTTAGGTACGCAGGGAAAGAGCTAGCAGCCGTTTTTCAGTTTGCCGCTACTGTTTTCTCCCGTAGCTAGCTGTTCCAATCTAAGCGAGGTGAGACGTATGAGTTTTGAAAGAAGACGCTTCGGCGATAGACCGTTCCAGAAGCCTGTAGAAGAAGGTAAAGAGTACGAGGTAGACGTGAAAGAGACCAGTAGACGGGGCGAGGGAATCGCACGCGTACAGGGATTCGTTGTCTTCGTCCCGAATACGAAACCAGGCGACCATGTCAAGGTAAAGATCACTCGTGTAGGAAACAGGTTTGCTACAGGAGAAGTTGTGCAGTAGCGATCCTATGGGTTCTGCACACTCTCTACTCCTATTTTTGGAGACCCTGTACCAAAGTTTCTGAACGCCGTCGGATGTTCTGCCATTGTCGTAGAGTGCGATGAGCGCCTTAGCGGTTCTAAGGTTGCAGGTTTCCTTTGCAATGTACGGTTCCCCTGACTCTTCTTAAGAAGTTCGTGCAGGCGAAGCAGTCTACAAAACAAGTAGAGTTCATCATCACTGGGCAGTCTACTGATTCTTTCTTCATACGGGCCATTTGTTTGCCTCCTACAACGCCTTTGAGCGCCTCAAGGCTCTTCTTAGAAGCTTTCAAGGCTTTTTCGACTTGTTTTACTTCGACCGTGTACCTTGCCTCATCAGACAGTCTCCGTACACCCCCAGTTTTAAGTCTCGGCTAGGAGGCAACAAGTCTCTAAATATGTCTTGTTGCATCAAAGGCTGTAATAGACTCCTGAAAGCCGATGCCCGGTGAATAGTTATATTTTTAAAGATAGGTTCGACAGAATCTTCGAAACCCGAGGGGAGATCGCACGGATAGACAACGGCTTACACTGGTAGCCTCAGTGGCCGCTGTTGTGGCTCTAGACGCGGCATTGGAGACTCTACTTCTACCGATCCTTTATGAAGGGATCCCTATTCCATTTGCTGGTGGGTCGAAACCCATTGGAGGAGTCCTCTTTGTTGCTACTTTCTTTCACATGGTTCTGATCGCGGCAAGCGCTATCGTCATACTCTTTGTTGCAAGGCGACTCAATATGAAGGCTGGCGAGCTGCTACCGAGATCTCGAGGCGGCTGGGTCGATCTCTTCTTCTTGATGCTTCTCTTGGCGTCGGGTCTTGCAACTTGGTTCAACCCGTTGGCTCTAATACTTTTCATTGCCTCAGGCATCTACCTGGTTGCCACGGAACTTGAGTGATGCCTAGGCAGGCTGCGAACCCCATCCCTACTATTATCCTGGGCGTCTTTTCAGAGTTCTTTGCATCTGTTCCATGCTCGAATAGTCACCCTACCGTGCTCCTCACGCATCCCCCAGCTTCCCAGCCGTTTCTCCGTTTCGTAGGAAATTTTCGGCTTTTGGCTTGCGGCGTTTAACCTACACTTTTCTTGTTCAGAAAGCTTATAGGGTCTTACGTAAATGGATACGTGAAGTCCAACGTAAATGGTAACGAAAATACTTACCACCATCTCTGTCGCTAAGAAATGGGCGAAAAAGAGTGGGGTGGTTTACAGGTCGCCTAGGATCTATCTCCCTACGAAGTTGACGGATGACTCTAGCTTCCCTTTTTTGGAGGGTGACCAAGTTGCTGTGAGGGTGGATGGCGATAGGCTTGTCGTTGAGCGTCTGAAGGAGGTCCGTGGGAACGTGGGAGATGGAGCTCGACGAAGGCGGTCTAAGAAGCGTGTTATGGGTCGTTCTCGTTCGAGGAAGGGTCGGCGGGCTGAAAGGCATAGGCGGCAAGGTTTAAGACGCGTTGGTGTCCCTACGAGGCTGTAGGGGAAGTAGTGTGCTGACGGTGAACGTCTTCGTAACTAGCCTGTCAGCGGAACGCCTATGGGATGTTGCCCGACCTATGCCCCCGCAGGTTCATATCGCCGTCAATATCAACCTTCTCGGATTGGAAGGAAAGTCTGACGTGATGGCTGAGGCACCATTTGTCTTCACGGTCAATTTTGTGCCGTCGGTGGCCCAGATCAGCATTCGAGGACGGGCTCAGATCAATGGAGAGAGCGACGAGATAAGAAAAATGTTGGATGAAAGCAAACAGCAAAAGCCACCTCCCTTGGCTGTTGTCCAGGCGGTATCAAACGCCTCGATGGCAGAGGCGATCCTGTTGTCAAAGGCGATGAATGTGCCTCCTCCTCTTCCGCCTCTGCCAGCGCAGACGCAGGCTGCGAAACCGAGTGAAGCGAGATACACGGCGTAGGGCATCTTGTTCGCGTCAGCTGATCCTGTAGTTGGCCCTCTCTTGCACGCAATGGGGTAATTCGTAGGCCTTGTTCGTTTCCCTCGCAGGCAATGAAGATGCTTTAGCAGGGTAAGGACCCAATTACCCCCACGTGGGACAAAACCTTAAGGATGATATCGTACCACACCGTGGGGTAAGGCAGACAACCTTGGCTTCACAGTTCAAGGAGACGAAGAAGGACAAAGAATACTGGGCAGACTATATGAAAAGGAGAGGATACATCACTCCAAAGATCGACGCCCAGAGAACCAGCGTAGGAGACCTACGAATATTCTGCACGATACTCTTTCCGTTTAATCCTAGGAAGGCAGAGCTGGCCGAGGCGATCTTACGCGAGATGAGCCGCATGAAAACCGACCGGGTTGAGTTGTACAGAGACCTAGCTCCCAAGATCATAAAAGAACGACATTGCTCAGCGCGGACATTAAGCCAAACGTGGCAGGCGATGATGCGAAGCGGGTTGCTAAGTCGAGTACGACGGAACGAGCCGGCCCAACTTAGTGACGTCTTCGCGAATAAGCTTGAGATGCTCGCTAGCTACTGGCGAGAGAGAATCAAGGATATCACGAAAGGCGAGTTAGCTTAGGGTAGATACTACATTGAGCGGTTCTATGCTCTCTCCACAAAATTGGAGGGTTAACAGTCCTTCGAATTCTATGATAGTTTGTCTAGAGAGTGATGCTAAGCATATACGTAACAGTTTACGTAAGTAAAGTATCTTCTGGAGTCATGTCAATAGCGGCCTCTCTCAGTTGTTCGTTCAGGGTCCATGAACCAACGGTGGCGCCAAACAAACTAGTAACCAAAAGAAAAAGCCAGATGGTTATTAGGTCTGTTCCAAAATATCATTTTCGTTCATGCCTCGCAGAATGTTCATCATTGCTGGGCATTGTTTAGATGCCCGTCCATGAATCCCGTGAGTGACGGACTCCCGACAGTTTTGACAACTATCTATGACTCACTCATTGGTATGTGGTTGAAAGGGTTCCCCGCATTTCGAGCATCTGTTACATACGAAGTCGACGACGCAGGTGGCTTCATCTTTCAGTTCAATAAATACTGCCTTGCTTTGCACAATTCGTGTCAGATTGGAACTTGCAGTCGATTCGGAATCTTCGTTTATTAACATCCTATTAACATCTCGATGGAATATGTTCAGGTGGCTCGGTCTACTTCAAGACACGACAGTAGTCTTTGAAAGCACAGTAGTTGCAAAGAGATGTTGGTTCATCTACTGGCGTGATCTTCTCTAAGAGTGCTTTATGAAGTGTCGAGGTACGTTCTCTAAGCCATTGAGTTAGATCGTACGGCGCAATCTCGAAACACATTGGGGGAGTCTGATCATCGACATAGGCTACGAACAGCTTGTCGACCGGGAAGTTGTAGCATTTTGTCCACATGGTGAAGTAACTGCGGATCTGTTGAACGTGGTGTTCATGTGGGAGTAACCCTTTTTCTTTTTGCCAGTTGACGAACCGAGTTGATTTGAATTCTATCATCCAACCTTGATCTGGATCGTAGGCATCAACGTGTCCAACTAGCGTAACATTCTCGTTTTCAGACGGGATTACCATTCGGATAGGTAGTTGAATAAATCTTAGACTACACGTGAGGTACGCGTCAAGCAGACTTGGTCAGGCTGCGGGACAAATATCTAATCCAAGCGTTATTGTGGGATGATCTTCCTATCCTATCGGGCCAACTCCACCATGAGGTGATCCGTATGCAAACCGTTTAATAGTTGCCATCAAATTACAGTTATTTATAAAGAAATGAAATTTAGTGTCAACTATGAAAACCACTGCATTGAGAGCACTAAATACACTATTAACAGGAGAGATGAGCACGAAAGAATTAGCAAAAGCTATCGACCTAGGCTATGAAATGGCCACTAAGTTGGTCAAAGATCTAGTAGAGCAAGGCTATCTTACCAAGAGAAATACGACGGTAGGGTTGGCTTCTACCGCTATTGCAACGACATACAGAAGAGTTTCAATGAAATATGACACTGTCAAATTGCTTGGTGAATCAAGAGAGAAGGTTCTTCTCGCTCTCTTCAGTTCAAACACTGTCCCAAATATCCAGTTAGCAACGGGACTATCGTACAGAACCATAAGAAGAGCTTTGGACGCTCTACTGGAGACTGGAGCGATAAAAGAGGAGAAAAGGAGATACTCGATAGCTGAGGATCAGGAACTTCGATTCTTTCTATCGACGCTGAGAGAGGAGAAGCATAGACGGCTTGTTGAGCCATATGCGGAAGTTGTGTACGCATCCCACAGCATCATGTTGAAGAGAATCCCGTTAGGCAAGAGCGCTGAAGGCTCACTGACCGGATTTTCAGTCTTCAGCATGTATGGCGTGGAGGTTACGACTCTCTTCCAGTATCTTGTTCAACCCAAAAGAGAACCAAGTACTGAAGAAGTCCTCATACATGCAATGGTTTTTTCCAGAAACCCTGTGGAACTGACTGATTGTGCTATCTTCTACATCAAGAACAAAGACTCGATGGATCTGGTAAAGCTTAGAAGAATTGCCAAAGAATTCGCCGTTGACGATGTGGTAGTGGATCTGGGGAACTACGTTAGGAATCCGGCCACTCCATCCCTAGAAAGATTTCTACCATGGAGCGAATTCGCAGAAAAGGCGAAGCTTTACGGCATCTCTCCTGAAACCCTTGTTCCTCCACCTGCGTTTCCCACCTTGTTCAGTGAACTCGCGGTACAGGTGGGGCATAGATTGTCCCTCTACCTCTTCGGTGGAGAAGCTATGAGAATCAGAGGTCTGAAAAGAGCCACCAAGGATGTCGACATCGTTGTAGAGAGCCAAAAGACAGCAAAAGCTCTAACAAAGGCTCTCAGAGCTCTCGGATACCAGCGGCTAGTAAAGATTTCAAGGACTGATGAAAGACTCAAGCCTACCGGAATATACGTGAAAGAGAATTACCCACGAGTTGATCTCTTTGTGAACATCATCTGCAATGCATTCCGCTTGTCCCAGCCAATAAAAGATAGGTGCGAAATGAAGTCGATAGACAGTCTGAGACTGTTTCTAATGAGTAACGAGGACATCTTTCTCCTGAAGTCGATTACCGATAGAGAAGGCGACATCTACGACATGATCGATCTCGCGAAATCCACGGGATTCAAATGGGGAGTGGTGTTTGAGGAGCTTCTTCTTCAGGAGCAGAAGACAGGAAGAAACTTCTGTTTACCACTCTTGGACAGTATTGAAGTCATAGAAAAGAAAACGAACATCAGAGCTCCGTTCTATAACAAGCTCCTCAATCATTGCATTGACCAAACCATTCTCAAATCAATCGGGAAATGGAAGGCCACAACGTTAAAACAGATCAAAGAACTCGTCAAATATCCTGACTATAAGCTCAGAAGTAGAATCAACCATCTGATTAATGAGAGAGAAGTGCGAGTGAAGAACGGGAGACTCGCATTACGGCGACACGGACACTCTTAGCGTCACGGCAGATTGCATTGGTTCGGGCCTGATTGGCGAATCGAAGGTGAGCCAGTGTAATTTGTGTAAGCGCACCAAACATACATAATACTTTCACCAATTAAGCTTGGTCACCGGACGAGTAGCTGAATTCTGCTTTGACAAAGCCATCGAAACAAACAAGGAGAAACTTGCCAGGTTATGGATTTCTTAGTGCTACGAGCCGTCAAAACGGTCTCAGCCGTCATGAATCAACATAAAGTCGACGAGATAGAGAAGCAACTGTCAGCGCTGGAGAGGACGACCAAACAGATTGAAGAGACGCTCTTAGCCAAGGCGGGAAGGAGTACACAAACAAAAAAAGTTTCTTAACAAACTAGAGGATCACAGTAGACTAGGACATGACCTACACACAAAGAATCACTTTGACCCGATCACGCCTGATCTCTGTTTCTTAGGAGCGTGTCCCTTTACTGATTGTTCTGCGCCTGTCTCTGCGTTGAGTTAACCCCCCCTCCCCCCTAGGGGGGTCGGAAGTTACTGTCTCTGTTATGTTGCGTAGTAGGCTAGAATCTAGGGACAGGCTCTTTAGATGATTATTTGTTGAGTAGTTGTGCATATCAACTGCAGACGCGATAGCGTCAAGAAGAACGTAGGACTCTACCCTCGCGGTCAATCTTCCCCCTTCGAATTCTCGTTGTCGAGATGGGTACCCGATCCTGAGCGAGTACCATGTCTATCGAGACTATCTCCAAAGGCTTCAACCCCTTGCTCTTTCTGATCTCGTTTATCTGAGTCGAGAAGGGTTCGCTCCTCTTACTTACCACGAGCGCCTCTATCTCGCCATCGTTTATCGTCGGCCCGTATCGGTCTCTAAGCGGTATTATCTCCGCCCTCGACAAGCAGCCTCTTCCCTCGAGGAATTCCTTCAGCTCAAGTTCTCTAGCGGCATAGTTCTCGACCCTGTGGGGTTTATGCAACTTCTTCACAAAATTCTCGTCGCTGAGTCCAACAATTACTTTGTCACCGACTATGAAGGCTGTGTCAATGAGTTGTCTATGTCCCTTATGCAGCAGGTCGAACGTGCCTCCAACCGCAGCAACCGCTACGTGTAGGTCGCGTCGACTCACCATCTGAACAGCACCGGCAAGGCTAACAAAATTCTTATTACACTTAAGGTTTCTCTTCGCCGGTGTACCAGTATGGTTGGATCAAACGTTAATCGTTCGAGAGGTCACTCTTGATTCGACTTCTTGGAAGCCTTCTGCTTTTCCTGTTTCGAGCCCAAGCCCGTTCCACGGTCCCTTGATGATTCAGTCAGATATATTCCGGCAATGACGAAACCGCCACCTAGGATTAAGGCGTAGGTAATGACCTCTCCAAGGAACACATACGAAAAGATCTCTGTCAGTAACGGTATCGCATAGAGCGACACAGCCAGTTTAGTTACCTCAACGCGTTCTAGCACATGGTTCCATAGAAGGTACGCGATGGCCGAACTTGGGATTGCTAGGTAGAGAATGCTGAACCACGTAATCCATGATGCATTCACAAGGGTCTCGTAGGACGCCTCAGCTATAGCGAATGGAATGAGGCACAGGGTTCCTAGACAGAATGTGACTGATGTGGCTGCGGTTGCAGAATAGCGGCTGAGAGTATTCTTACCTAAGATCGAGTAGGCTGCCCAGCAGAGCGCTGCGCCGATCATGAGTAACGCGCCGATCGACTCAAACGAGTCGAGTCCGCTTGCAGGTGCGCCTCTGGTCGTAAGCACCGTCACCCCGACAAAAGCCAAGAACACGCCAACAAGCTTCCTTGCCGTGATCGGCTCTTTCAGGAAAGCTGCTGAAAGGAGAGTAGTGAAGATGACGTTTAGGTTAATCAGAATGGAGCCGACAGTAGCGGTTATGAACCTCAGCGAGTAGAATTGCAGGAGGTAGAGCAGCGTAACTCCAGTCAAACCTAGACTGGCGAACAGCAAAAGATCTTTCCTCCACTCGAATCTTTCAGGACATCTACTCTGTCGTGTCAAGAGCATGTAGCATGCCAGTAGAGGCGAGGCAATAGAGAACCTTGCCAGGGCCAAGGTGGCCGGAGGAATCTCTCTCAGCGCCAATCGTATGAAGATGAAAGACCCCGCCCAAATCAAGACGATTGCCGTCACAAAAATGCATGATATGAAGCCTTCTCTGCTAGGCATGTCCGTCACTGGTATAGTCAACATCTTTGTCTGCGTCGTCAGATGTGGTACAAGGCTGGTTCAGCAGGCACCTAGACCTACTCGACGCGCCTCAAGGTTCGCCCTCGGCTTGAGACAAGCTCTCCAAGCTCGTCGACCGTTTCCCGCATTTTCCTTTGACACTCATCGTCACTTATTCCGAAAACAAGGATTTCCAGAGGAAGCCCAGTATCGGGTTTATACGCGCTTACCAATGGCTTGATGTAAACGTCCCCTTTCTTGGCAGCGAGTGGATCGGTAAGAGCTGACAGTTCCTCTTCATACATAGTTGCTACGAATCTGGAGGAGCGGCTTTTCAATCCTGTCCTGTCGCCAACGATCCTAGAGACATGCTTACTGAAGAGCCCTTTCATCTCAGCCGGAGGGCCTGGCAATGCGAATACCTCTGTTCGACCAAACTTCAGATGTGTTGCTGGTGCCCATCCAACCGGATTGGACAGACATTCGGCTCCAACCAATGTAACAGCCATCTTGGTAAGTGTCTTGTCCAACTTCTCCAAAGGAACCTTCTCCCTTTCAGCGAACCGCTGTAGAGTACCCAAGTCGACACGGGTAGGGACACCGGTGACACGTGAGAGAGCTTCGATGGTCATATCATCTTTGGTTGGTCCGAGTCCCCCACTCAGGAACAGGAACGCCGGACTTCGAGACAGCGAGTCTCTGACAGCGGAGGTTATGTTGTCGAGATCGTCTGTCAAGCACGTTATCCTCTGAACTTGAACTCCAAGCTTGGTCAGATGATCAGCCATCCAAAAAGAATTCGTATCACAGATTTTTCCAAAACAGAGTTCACTGCCAATGGCGAATAGCTCAGCTGTCTTGCTCGCTTCAGACCTCAATTTCACTGTCACCTTGTGAGGCTGATAGTTGATGTCAGCAGATATAAGTCCAGACATAGGGCTCAGGAGTGCTTCCGGCACGTATAGACGCCGGCGTGTGACAGAGCTTACGGACGCGGCCATATGACTGCGCTTGTGGAATGGAAAGACAGAAGCATGAGGCAGTTCCAATAGCACTATTATGAAGTGGTTTCACGCCCGATCGGGTATGAATCTCGGCGGCCGCACAACCTCTTAGTAGCAACATGATCTGATCACTGAAAGAGCTACAGAGAAAACCAGAGTAAATGGATAGCGGGGTGGCAGAAACTTTCCCCTAGCTAGTGTATCGACCCAGCGTCAACATGACATTCCTGAAAGTGCGCAACGAAATCGAACGAGGGTTATGTGGGTTTTCGTTTTTTCAAACGCTCCAGGCGAAAAAGTCAATTCAGAAGGATAGAACCCCAGAGGAGGGGTTCAAGATCATATATGTCCAAAGGAAATATTTCTTGTCTCAAGGGAGAGTGCCCGAAAAAGGGAGTTCAGCAATGAGCCGAAAGAACGTTAAGATTTTTCGCACTACAACTTGGTCTGCCGGACCTGGTTGCCATGGCGGCTGCGGAGTGCTGGTGTACGTTGAGGATGGCAAGCTGGTCAAAATCGAAGGCGATCCGGAACACCCCTGGAATCAGGGTCGTCTTTGTTCAAGAGCCCTTGCAATGACCCAATACGTGTAT
>CAZLVF010000013.1:24407-38861 GCA_964562925.1 uncultured Candidatus Bathyarchaeia archaeon | reverse complement strand
AAAAAGATTCGGGTCCGGCCGCTTGCGTTTGAAAGTCTAGGTGTCAGATCCATGTCCACGCTGGTTCAGACTCCTGACATATCTCTACTCATAGATCCCGGAGTCGCGTTGGGCCCACGCAGGCCGATGTTCCCGCATCCAAGAGAGTACGCTGCAAGAAATGAGAGTAGGGCTAGGATCGTCGAGGCTGCATCAAAGTCGGACATATTGTTCGTCTCACACTACCACCATGACCACTATACGCCAAATTATATGGAAATGGTATGGCTTGGAAGCACCCCTGACATCGCTGAATCCATCTACAAGGACAAAATCATCCTTGCGAAGGATGTTCGAGACTCAATAAACTTCAGCCAGAGAAGGAGAGGTTGGGTATTCCGGAAGAGCGTTGAAAAATACGCCAAGGACTTTCTAACAGCTGATAACAAGACCCTAGAGTATGGTGGTACAAAGATGAGGTTTTCTTCCCCAGTCTACCATGGGGAAGAAGATAGTGAACTTGGGTGGGTCTTGATGCTGTCGATCGCTTCAAACGATGAGAGACTTGTGTACGCGTCTGATGTTCAGGGACCTATGTCAAACGAGACTGTCAAGGTTATCCTTGCAGAGAAACCTGATCTACTCATTCTAGGCGGACCGCCACTGTATCTCAAAGGTTTCAAAGTCTCGGAAGATTCGATTTCTATGGGACTTGAGAATATTGCACGCTTGACCTCTGAGCTCTCGGTCACGATCTTAGATCATCACCTGCTCAGGTCATCGGACTGGAGGCGTTCCTTAAGGAAAGCGTTCAAGGCCGCGAAGCGATCGGGAAACATTTTGATCACCGCAGCTGAGTTTTTGGGAGCCAAGAACCTTCTGCTCGAGTCCATTAGACAAAAGCTGTACGATGAATATCCCCCAACAAAAGAGTTCATCCGGTGGACGAGACTTTCAAAAGAAGAAAGAAGAAAGACCCCACCTCCAGTCTGATCCTTTGATTCTCTTTACGCTATCTTGCTCGTTGTCCGGAAGCTCTTACCACACTTCGAGCAGAGAAAGAGCCTGATCAGTAGCGCTGGTCCATTTCCGCTCTTGGGCTTTATGCTCCACTCCTTCTTAGCGTTCGGTTCTTCGTTCCCACATTTGATACATCTACCCACATGCGACACCTCCTAGTCTTGTCCGTGAGAGGTTTGGAGACCTTCACGCTTCTATGGAGCGCCCTTGAAGTATTCCTTCTCTGGCGCTTCCGTAGGGCGAAGGTCTCAACGTCTACGTCGGTATTTGTGGTATATCAATGTTCCGATTGCGGTACGTTCGTGTCACTATAAACCTAACACGCCACCCTCGTCAGCCGAAGAGACCGTTTGAACATACCTACGCAGGTAGCCCTTCAACGGCCTCGTCTCGGGCGGTTTCCATGACTGTAACCTCGACTTCATCTCGTCATCAGAGAGTAGTGCATTGACTGTCCGGTTGGGTATGTCGATACTTATCATGTCTCCATCCTTGAGGATAGCTATCGGTCCACCAACTGCCGCCTCAGGAGATACGTGGCCTATGCATGGCCCACGAGATGCCCCCGAGAATCTTCCGTCGGTTACTAACGCGACTGATTCGCCCATGCCCATTCCCATGACCGCTGATGTCGGCGCCAACATCTCCGGCATGCCCGGGCCACCTCTTGGGCCTTCATAGCGAATTACAATGACGTCCCCTTCATGTATCTCGCCCTTCAGGATGGCCTTCATGCATGACTCCTCGGAGTCGAATACGCGTGCTGGGCCATGGTGAGCCAGCATCTTTGGCGAAACCGCAGCCGTTTTGACGACGGCGCCTTGAGGCGCAATATTTCCTCTGAGGATTGCTATGCCGCCTTGAGGATGAATTGGGTTTGAGATCGGATGAATTACATTTCGCTCCAAGACCTTGGCCTCGGCAATATTATCGGCCATCTTCTTGCCTGTAACCGTTAACACATCCAAGTTCAGAAGAGGCTGGAGTTCCTTCATGAGCGCGGGGATACCCCCAGCCCTGTCAAGGTCCTCGAGCGCGTATGAGCCTCCAGGGATCATGCTACAGAGATGAGGAACTCTTCTACTCAGTCTGTCGAAGAGATCGAGCTCTATCCGGATGCCTAGCTCATGAGCTATCGCTGGCAGGTGTAGAACAGTATTCGTTGAACCGCCAAGCGCCATATCAACGGTTATCGCATTCTCGAAAGCTTTCAAAGTCATTATCTTCGAGGGTTTCAGATCGCTCCTAACTAGGTTTACTACGCACTCTCCCGATTTCTCTGCTATCCCCAGCTTCCGTCCACTAATCGCCAGCGATGCAGCACAACCCGTAAACGATATGCCTAGAGCCTCAGATATACACGCCATCGTATTCGCAGTGTACATGCCGCTGCACGAGCCGCAAGTTGGGCAGACGCTGTTCTCAAGCTCCTTCAGCTCCTCTTCGGTCATCAAACCTGCCTCGACCTTGCCAAGGGCCTCATATATGGCGTCGAAGCTAACCTTCTCACCACGGTAGTAACCTGCCAGCATAGGCCCGCCCGTCACGACAATGGAAGGTATGTCGAGTCTTGCCGCTGCGATTAGCATGCCTGGAGTAACCTTGTCACAGTTTGAGATCAGTACGAGACCGTCGAATCTGTGTGCTTCAACCATCAACTCGACGGAATCGGCGATTACCTCCCTCGATGGAAGAGAATACTTCATCCCCACATGGCCCATAGCAATACCGTCGCAGACGGCGATCGTGTTGAACTCGAAGGCTGTACCTCCAGAACGTGCCACCCCAGTCTTGACCGCGTTCGCAACAGAACCAAGATGAACGTGTCCTGGAACAACTGATGTGTAACTGTTGGCTACAGCGATGAAAGGCCTCTCGATATCCTCTTCCGTTAGGCCAATCGCCTTCAGAAGAGCTCTCTGAGGTGCACGATGCCTTCCCTTCTTTGTAATATCGCTCCTCATACCCAACTGCCGCTCACATCAATGCGCCAAGGATAATTGAAAACATTACTGTTCAAGAGTCAATTGCTGGAAGCTGCGCTAGATATTAGGTAGAGGATCAACTAACAGATATTCTCAACCGAACTTCGTCGTACCAAGCACCGTGCTATTGGATAACAAGTGAAAGTACTGCTTTCTCCGTGTGCATCCTGTTCTCGGCTTGATCCCAGACCACAGAGTGCTCTCCCTCGACGATCTCCTCGGTCATCTCCTCGTCCCTATAGCCTGGTAGACAATGCATAAAGATGAAGTCAGGCTTAGCGCCTACAATTGATTGTCTATTAATCTGATATGTTAAGAAGGCCTTGACACGTTGCTCCCTCGTCTTCTCTGGGCCACCCATGCTGTGAAACGTGTTCGCATAGATGACATCCGCGTCGCGCATGGCTTCTGCCAGGTCCGATGTCAGAACCACCCTAGCCCCAGTTCTAGCACACATCTCCTTCACGAAATCCAAGATTCTCGGGTGAGGCTCGTAACCCTTCGGCTTCGCCACGTAGAGTGTCAGTCCAAAGATGCTTGAAGCAACCATCAAGCTTTGGGAGACGTTCCAAATGTCTCCCACATAGACAAGCTTCAGCCCTTCCAATCTCCCCTTCTTCTCTCGGATCGTTAGAAAGTCTGCAAGAATCTGGCATGGATGCGTAAGATCTGTCAGTGCGTTGATCACGGGATGCGTCATGTAACAGGCGTACTCCTCCGCTCTCTCTTGCTCGAAGGTTCTAATGACGAGGGCGTCGCAGTACCGGTCGATCACACGAGCCGTGTCCTTTATAGGTTCACCTCGAGCGAGCTGCATCTCGTCCGGCCGCATGTAGAAGCTCTGCCCTCCCAGTTGCGCAACTGCCGCCTGGAAAGATACCCTCGTCCGGGTCGAGGGCTTCTCGAAGATCATAGCCACCGTTCTTCCCTTGAGATACTCGTGGGACTCTCTTCGCTTCTGTTTCTCCTTTAGGTCTGCTGCGACGTTGAGGAAACGTGTGATCTCCTGTTTTGAGTAATCCATGAGCGTTAGGAAGTCTCTGCCTGCAAACTCGCTCAATTCTAACCGCCTTTCAACTCCTCTCTAACAAGAGGCATCGTCATGCATCGCACGCTCCCGCCACCCTTCATCAACTCTTCAACCTTGGCCTCGATAACGTCAACGCCATGTCTCTCAAGCGCCTTCCTAGCCTCAGGGTTTCCCGCAGCAGTTACTATCTTACTAGGTTCAAGCACGAGGAAGTTCGTCGCCATCCTCGAAGCCTCCTCCTGGGATACTTCAATCAAACGGAACTTTCTGGTCCTAAGAGTCTCAAGAAGCTCATACGGTATACTCTCAGGGAAGACAACCCCGAGATCCCTGTCGGCCAAGTTGAACCCGACATCCAGATGAACGTATCCCATCGGAAACTTGCTAAAGTATCCGGGCTGAGGGACGGCGATCACATCTTTTACGCCTTGGACTGCGAGGACCTCGCATGCCTGCCTAACGCCTTCACGGTTCGTCCTCACTCCTTGGCCGATTAGAACGGTCTGGCTGTCGAGGAACATGAAGTTCCCTCCCTCGAGGATGCCGGTACCATGCACGGTCCGAAGGGTGGGGACACCGAGTTCGCCTAGCCGCGAGGCGACATATCTCTCCTCGCCGCGACGGATCTCGAGGGCCATCCGGCTCAGTATTACGCCGCCTCGGATAACCGATGCTTGATCCCGCATGAAGTACATCTTAGCGCGATCTTTCACTGAGCGATCCAAGTAGAGAACCTCGACCTTCTCTTTCCTGAGCGCCTCGACCATCGCATCATGTTCCTCCTGGCATTTCGCGATGTCCGGTTTGCCTATCCAGAGCCACCGTGTAGAGTCTTCGATAGCCTTCAGTTCCGGGCCAGGGCGGTGAACCAGGACCGTTCGAAGCTTTCCAACCTCGGAGGTCGCTCCCCAACGTCTACCCCAGTACCGCTCTACTTCAGCTTCCATCTCGTTGTACTTTGGATGTGGTGGAACCTCACCCATTTCAAATCACCTTAACACTGAACAAACTTATCGACGCTTGCAAGGGAACTCAAGTTTAGACCTTTAATAGAGGCGGATTCTCTTTTCTCTCTTTTCATTGCTCGGACGAGAGTGTTCGTTAATATCGCTTGAGAAGACAGACTTGGTGGCGCTTGATTTGACCGGCCGGTTCTTAGCGAGGTTTGAAATACGGAGCCGTTCCGACCGACATGCTTAAAAGGAGATTTCACAAGCTTATCGGTTCTAGACGATGAAGTGTACAGGGACTTTCCAGGTGGTTGACATGTTCCAACAATTATTCGAATCATCTGCATTGTCCAACAAGGTCTCATCGTCTATTGTAGTAGTAATTCTCGTCTAGTCTCCTGACCTTTGACGCTAGAGTCGAGGCGGGGGCATGAACTCTTAGTTAGAGGCGAATATAATTGGTTGAGATGTCAGGTGCGAAGGCTCTTCTAGAAGCCTTGAAGAAAGAGGGAGCTAAGGTTATCTTTGGTATACCCGGCGGAGCTAACCTGCCGATCTATGATGCGCTTGTGGACTTCGATATACGCCACATACTCTGTCGGCATGAGCAATCGGCCGCCCATATGGCGGATGGTTTCGCGAGGGCTAGCGGCAGAGCCGGAGTCTGCTTTGCAACATCTGGGCCAGGCTCGACAAATCTCGTTACAGGCATCGCTAACGCCTATATGGACTCGTCTCCAATAGTCGCGGTGACAGGCCAGGTTGCCACGTCCTTCATCGGCAAGGACGCGTTTCAAGAGGCTGATACGATCGGCATAACTACCCCGATCACAAAATATAACTTCCAACCAAGAAACGCTCTTGAAATTCCAACTACTGTCAAGAAGGCGTTCTACATAGCGACGACCGGTCGACCGGGTCCGGTTGTAATCGACATCCCAAAGGACATCCAGAACCAGACAGGGAATATTGGTTTTCCAGACAAGGTCGAGATCAGAGGCTATCGACCTAACATTCGCCCCGGCAGTGAGAGCGTAAAAGAGTCAGCCAAACTCCTAGCCGAGGCGGAGAAGCCTTTCATACTCGCAGGCGGAGGAATCAAGGTCTCAAGCGCATACCAGTCGCTTCAGACGCTCAGCGAGTTTCTACCCGCTCCTGTCGGCACAACATTCATGGGAAAAGGATGCTTCCCAGAGGATCATCCTCTCTCCCTCGGAGTCGTAGGGATGCATGGAACCCCCCTAGCGAATAGAGTGATACTCGAAGCCGATGTTCTCCTTGCCATCGGAGTTAGATTTTCAGATAGAACTACTGGAAACATCGACGAGTTCTGTTCAGAGACGAAGATTATCCACGCGGATATAGACGCTGCAGAGATAGGAAAGAATCGTATCGCAGACGTAGCTGTCATAGGCGATGCAGATCAGACATTGAATATGCTACTGAAGTCTCTTTCTGAAGAGATTTCGAAAAGGGAGAGAGAGGACTGGATCGAAAGGATAAGGCTGATCGGACAAGAGCTTGAAGAGCATTCTGAAGCCGATGAGAAAGGACTGTCACCCCGACCGATCTTAAAGGTGTTGAGGAAGCTGTTGCCGCGAAACGCGATTGTAACAACAGAGGTAGGCCAGAACCAGATGTGGGCAGGTCTCTACTTCAAATCCTATCACCCAAGAACCTTCATCAGTTCTGGAGGTTTGGGAACGATGGGCTTCGGCTTCCCAGCGTCATTAGGAGCAAAAGTCGCAAAGCCAGATGTCCCAGTTGTTGATATAGCCGGCGACGGAAGCTTTATGATGACAGAGAACTCGCTCGGAACATCGATAGTTGAAAAGATCCCAGTAACAGTGGTTGTGCTGAACAATTCTGTGCTTGGGATGGTGGCCCAGTGGCAGAGGTTCTTCTACAACAGGAGATATTCAGCTGTCGAGCTGAGGAGGGTGCCTGACCTCGTGAAGCTTGCGGAGGCCTACGGCGCAGAGGGCGTTCGTGTAGGATCTACCGATGAATTCGAACATGCTGTTAAGACCGCTTTGAAGAACGATGTTACCACGGTGATAGATGTTCCAATTTCACCTGAAGAGGATGTGCTCCCTATGGTTCCGCCGGGGCGGGGTCTCTCGAGTATAATGGGGGTGGCGTAGCATAGAGAGGAATTTTCTGATATCGACAATCGTTGAACATAAGCCCGGTGTACTACATAAGATCGCAAACATGTTCAGTAGACGAGGCTTCAACATCGAGAGCCTATCCGTAGGAGAGACCGAGCATCGCGACCTAGCCAGGATGACGATAACGATTAGAGGGGATGAAGCTACTGCGGAGCAACTGGTGAAACAGTTGGGCAAACTCATCGACGTGATCAACGTGGCCATGCTTGACCCTGAAAAAACAGTGAAGAGAGAGCTCGCCTTGGTCAAACTGAAGGTCAGTTCACCAGAGGATCGGTCCACCATAATGGATTACACGAACATCTTTAGAGGCAGGATAATCGATGTCTCCACGGGATCGGTCATTGTAGAGATCACCGGAACGCCGGATAAGATGAGCGCGTTCATCAACCTGACATCACGTTTTGGAATACTTGAAATATCAAGGACAGGCATTACAGCGCTCTCAAGAGGTTCAGAATCGATAGCTGTCGAAGACAAAGGTGAGGGAATATGGTGAATGTATACCTAGACAAGGATACAACGCTTGAAGGCTTACGTGATAAGGTTGTAGCCGTAATCGGTTACGGCATCCAAGGACGGGCGCAAGCTCTCAACATGAGAGACTCGGGCATAGAGATCGTGATTGGACTGAGGCATGGTGGAAACTCTTGGAAACGCGCCGAGGAGGATGGCTTTGCACCCCTGATTGTATCACAAGCCGCCCAAGAGGGTGATGTGGTACATATGCTGGTACCGGACATGGAGCAGTCTTCACTCTACAAGTCCGAGATCGCCAAGCATATGGGAAGAGGAAAAACCTTGGGGTTCGCCCATGGATTCAACATACACTTCAAACAGATCATCCCACCCCCGAATGTGGATGTTGTGATGGTTGCACCTAAGAGCCCAGGCGCTAGGCTTCGAGAGACATACCTTGAGAATTTCGGCGTTCCAGCTCTGGTAGCCGTCGCTAAAGACGCTTCAGGCCACGCCCTGAACACAGCCCTATCGATGTGCAAGGCTATCGGATGCACAAGAGCCGGCGTCCTAGAAACAACCTTCAAAGAAGAGACAGAGAGCGACCTGATCGGCGAGCAGACGGTTCTCGTAGGTGGACTACTCGAACTGATAAAGAATGGGTTCGAGGTCCTAGTCGAAGCCGGATACCAACCCGAGCTCGCCTACTTCGAAGCGTGTAATGAAGCCAAACTGATCATGGATCTGATCTACCAACGTGGACTCATAGGCATGCTTCGAGGGGTATCAGACACCGCGAAGTATGGCGGGATGACTGTTGGACCAAAGGTAATCGATGATCACGTGAAAGAGAATATGCGAAAAGTTGTGAAAATGGTCCAGGACGGAAGCTTCGCAAAAGAGTGGATAAAAACCTCACAGCAAAACCCGCTTGACCGTATGATAGGAGAGTTGGAGAACCACCCGCTCGAGAAGGTTGGAAAACAGATCAGAATGATGTCCGGCCTGGAACGGTGAAGAGCCGAAAGAGACTTTGAACCTGATTGAAAAGGTACTTGCCAAAGCCTCGTCGAGAGACGCTGTAAAGCCTAACGAGATCGTTGAAGCTCGAATCGACGTCGCAATGGTTCACGACCTCACGGGACCTTTAACTGTAAAAGCCTTCCATGAGGTCGGGAGCCCGAGAGTCTGGGCCCCAGATAGAGTTGTGGTGATCTTTGACCATCTTGTGCCAGCGAGCTCCATAGCCTCAGCCGAGCTTCATAAGACTATGAGAGATTTCGTGAAGGAACAGGGGATAACACGCCTCTTCGATGTCGGCAGCGGAGGCGTATGCCACCAAGTCATGCCCGAAGAAGGCCTCGTTAGACCGGGAGAGGTGATTGTAGGAGCTGACTCACACACATGCGAGTACGGCGCGTTAGGCGCGTTCGCAACGGGGATAGGCTCGACCGAGATGGCGGCTGTCTTCGTCAAGGGCTCGCTTTGGTTCAGGGTACCAAGAGTGATCAAGGTCGACGTGAAGGGAAGGTTTCAGAACTATGTCTCCGCCAAGGACCTCATCCTCAAGATAATCTCGATACTGGGATCCGGCGGCGCCACATACAAAGGAATAGAGTTCGGAGGAGAGACGATCTCAGATATGAGCGTTGATGGTCGTCTCACGATGTGTAATATGGCGGTGGAGGCTGGAGCGAAAGCTGGGATAATCGAACCGGATGAGAAGACGATTAACTACGTGAGAGAACGCACCGACGAGAACTTCACACCTCTAAAGAGCGATCCCGATGCAACTTATGAGAAACGAATAGACGTGGACGCAGGTGACCTTCCACCTCAAGTAGCCTGCCCACCTTCAGTCGACAACGTACGCGCGGCATCCGAGCTTGGAGACGTTTCGATCGATCAGGCATTCATAGGCTCATGCACAAACGGGCGCATCGAGGACATGAGGATCGTAGCAAAGATTCTCGAAGGAAGAAAGATCAAGCAAGGAGTCAGGACCATAATAATCCCAGCGTCTCAGAAGGTTTACCTCGAATGTCTAAAGGAAGGGCTGATTGAGACCTTTGTTCGTGCAGGAGCCGCTGTTGGAAACCCGAACTGCGGACCCTGCCTAGGCGGCCACATGGGGATCCTTGCTTCTGGAGAAGTCTGCATAAGCACCGCGAACCGAAACTTCACAGGAAGAATGGGAAGCCCCGAAGCCAAAGTATACTTGGCATCGCCTGCGACGACTATAGCCTCAGCCATAGAAGGAAGAATTACGGACCCAACATCTCTAGGTGGGAAGTAGAATGATAATCGAAGGTAAGGCGGTCAAGTTTGGCGACGACGTAGATACAGATGTCATCTTTCCAGGGAAGTACCTAGTCCTTACGGACCCAGAAGAAATGGGCAAGCATGCTCTAGAGGGGCTGGACGCAGGATTCGCTGAGAAGGCCATAGATGGCGTCGTACTAGTCGTCGGCGACAATTTTGGCTGCGGATCCAGTAGAGAACACGCACCCGTTGCGCTAAAGTCCTCTGGCGTCCGCTGCATCATCGCAAGTTCTTTCGCCCGAATCTTCTACAGAAACGCGATAAACGTTGGGTTAGCCGCGATCGAATGCGCCGATGCTCATGAGAGGATCGATGAAGGAGATCATCTGAAGGTTGACGTTGAAACGGGAGAGGTTGCCGACCTGACAAAGGGTTTGAAGCTGAAGGCTACGCCGCTACCGAACTTCATTGTGAAGTTGCTGCTTGAAGGCGGCTTGGTTCCATATCTGAAAAAACAGGTCGACTCCACTAGGCCGAGCTGACATTTCATGATTTTCTGACTGAGACTGAAGGGTTTTCTGCCGATCCCTCAGACCCCCTAATCTTGTGGAGGTAGTAGAGGTAACCGTCTATGAGCGCTTCCTCACTGGCTTTCAGGATGTTCGGTGATACCCCTATAGTCGACCATCTCTTGGTGTTGGCTTTGAACTCTGCAAAGACCTGAACAGCCGCTGCGGTTCCTTTTTCCACATTAATCTCTCGTACCCTGTAGCCAACAAGCCTTACCTTCGAGAGTTCTGGATGCTGAGTCTTGAGCGCACGCTTCAACGCGATATCGAAGGCGTTCACCGGCCCGTTTCCCTCGGCCGCAGCTATGAGCGCTTGGCTTCCCATCTTGAGCTTGACAGTACTCTCTGCCGAGACTCTACGGCCGTCGCCAAGAACGAAAGCTCTCCAGTTCAATAGGTCAAAGTATTTCAGATCTACTCCAAGAGCTCTTGCATACAACAAGTTCAAGCTGGCTCCAGCGTTCTCGTAGTGATAGCCCTGCGCTTCTTTTTCCTTGACCTCACGGAGGATTCTCGTTGCCGCGGAGGAACCTTTCTTCAGGTTGAAGCCGAACTCCTTGGCCTTCTCGACTATGTTAGCCAACCCTGTCTGGCTTGAAACCGCGATCGACCTAGTATTCCCTACAAGGGTCGGATCGAAGCTCTCATAGGCTTCAGGACATTTTAGAACCGCGTGGCCGTGGATACCTCCTTTATGTGCGAAAGCGAACCTTCCGACAAAGGGCTGGTAGTTGTTTCTTCGGACGTTCGAAATCTCGTACACGTAGGATGAGAGTTCACTTAGCTTCGAAATGTCTACACCGGTGTTCACGCCATACGTAATAGCCAGGTTTCCAATAACCTCTATGAGGTTTGCATTTCCACATCTCTCGCCCAGACCGTTTATAGTTCCCTGAACGTGTTCAGCTCCTGCCATCAAGGCAAAGAGCGAGTTTACGGTGGCGAGACCTCTATCGTTGTGAGCGTGGATCCCGATCGGTTTTGAAATCTCACGTTTGACGTCCCTTGTTATCTCATATATTTCTGTGGGCGTGGTGCCGCCTCTGGTGTCGCATAGAACAATCTCCCTCGCACCAGCCTCCTCAGCCGAAGCAACAATATTGATGGCGTAGCTTGGGTTCTCCTTGTAGCCATCATAGAAGTGTTCAGCATCGAAGATCACATTGCACCCATTTCCGTATAGATAGCCTGTCGAGTCGGATACCATCTGCAAGTTCCTTCTGAGACTTGTCCCAAGAACCTTCTCGACGTGAAGAGTCCAAGCCTTTCCCATGAGAGTAACATAGTCGGCTCCAGCCGACAGCAGAGTCCTCAAGTTCCGATCGTCCTCAGGCTTCAGGTCAGGTTTCCTAGTTATCCCGAAGACTGCGATCGCTGAGGATATCTGCTCATTTTTTATCCTCCTGAAAAACTCGATCTCGGCAGGACTTGTGATGTTCGGCCATCCACCCTCGATGTAGTCGATGCCGAAGTCGCTCAGTCTCCTAGCGATCTTGATCTTGTCATCAACCGAGAAGTTAACGCCTATAGCCTGGTTCCCATCGCGCAACGTCGTATCATAGAATCTTGGCACAGAAAGCTTCACGGATTCTGGCATGCCTTTCAGAACAGATTTGAAGTGAGGCTTTGCTGTCTGTGTACCTAAAGAACCGCAGAAACCGCTAGGTTCAACAGGCAAAACCGGTTGCGTTCCGGATTTCACGGTCACCCATTAGTATGTCTCCTCTACGAAAAAGGGTTTGGCGTATAATGTTGGAGATCCAGAAAAACCTTTCCCCTAGCTGCGTTTGAGCCCTATCTAGAGCCTTTCACTCTTTATATTGGTTGAGTCCAGCACTCTGGGGAGAGCCGATACATAATCTGACCTGATGTTTGGATGCCGGGCTTTGTAGTCGCACCTTGGGCAGGCTCGACCGGCTTATGCATACATCTTCATAAATTGGTCGATTCGGTCAAAGGCTTCTGCCAGTAAGTTCTCTTCAGGAAGGAAGACTGCCCTAAAATGATCCTTACCGTATGTTGCATCAAAACCTGAGCCGTGAACCAAGAGTACCCCGGTTTTCTCCAGGAGTTCGATTATGAACTCCTCATCGTTTCGCCACTTTTCGATCATGGTCACTCTAGGGAAGATGTAGAATGCGCCTTCGGGCTTAGAGGATGCAAGTCCTGGAATCTGATTTATCCGTTTCCATGCAAAGTCACGTCTTTTCTTTAATTTCGATACCATCTGAGAGATGTGTTCTTCTGAACCTCGAAGCGCCTCAACACCGGCCTTCTGGGCCGGTGTGCTCGCACATCTTGTACGTGACAGCCTCTGGATTCCCTCCCATACTTTGGATAGCTTGCCTAAGGGGTCGTGTAAGTAGATGTATCCCAAGCGCCATCCTGTCATCAGATAGGTTTTGGAGAACCCGTTCAAGCCGATTATTGGAGCCTCTTTCGCAAGGGAACCAACGCTCGTGAAGTTGCGGTCGAAGATTATTCTGTCATAAACCTCGTCGGCAGCGACCGGTATATCATGGGAGGCTGCCAGCTCTAAGATCTTTTCCAGATCGTCTTGCGAGTAGACGGATCCACAAGGGTTGCTGGGGTTAATGATGAGTATGAGCCGTGTACGTTCGGATATCTTCTCTTCTAGGTTGGAGAGATCTGGAGCCCACCCTCTATCTTCGATCGTGCGATACGTTACAGCCTTACCTTCAAAGAATGTTGTGTAAGCGATGTAAGCTGGATAGCATGGTCCGGGCATCAACACTTCATCTCCAGGATTCACGATTGCGCTTATCAAGAGGAGTATGCCTTCTGTTATCCCGGTCGTTACTATGACATTAGCCGGGTCGAGTTCAACCATGTTCACGCGCTTTTCTTTTTCAGCTATAGCCTCTCTGAGTTCCTTCAGACCCTCCGATGAAGAATAGTAGTTGAACCCGTTGGTGACAGCTTTCTCTAAGGCGCGTCTAATGTGCAGGGGAGTCTGGAAACCATATCTGACAGGGTCGCCGGTATTCAAGTAGATGACCTTTTTTCCACATCGCTCCAGTTCACTTGCTTCTTCCACGATATCCCTTATCGCGTATTCAACGCCCCGCGTCCGTCTAGAAGCTTGGATCTTCATGTCTAACAACCGAATAAGGCCCAGTAGTGGCAAAAGCGGTTAAAAGGATTCCCCGTTCAGCTTTAATTTCACAGTTGCCGATTGGCACGCTTCTTTGAAAAAGGGATTCGTCTGCTATGATGAATAGACGTGAAAACCCTTCGCCAACACCCTTATAGCGTTCAAATTCCCTGATTCGGCAGTCAAGGTGCAGTTTCGATGCAGATCAAGCCCGTTGACTTCATTTGGATGGATGGAAAGTTCGTCAAATGGAATGAGGCACATGTCCATATTATGACACATTGCCTGCACTATGGAACGGGCGTCTTTGAGGGGATAAGAGCGTACCCCACACATGGAAACTTGAGCGTATTCAGGCTCAGAGATCACTATCAGCGGCTATTGAACTCGGCTAAGATATACATGATGGACGTTGGCTACAGTCTAGACCAACTCTGCAACGCAACCCTGGAACTTCTGCGCAAGAATGAGTTGCGCGAACCCTCTTACATCCGACCAATAGTCTTTCGCGGGTTAGGAGAGTTTGGCCTTAACCCGCTAGGGTCTCCGGTTCAGGTTGCGATATGCACGTTTCCGACAACTCCATATTTGGATAAGGGAGGCGTCAAGGTCTGCACGGCCTCGTGGAGAAGAATACCAGATGTTTCTCTGCCTTCATCTGCTAAGGCTTGCGGGTCATATATCAATTCATGCCTTGCAAAAATGGAAGCGGTTCTAAACGGTTTTGATGAGGCGATACTACTGGACGTTGCAGGATCCCTTGGAGAGGGATCTGGCGAGAACATCTTCATGATCAAGAACGGAAAGATCTTCACGCCGCCTATTTCAACATCGATCCTTGAAGGAATAACTAGGGCGTCAGCGATTCAGATAGCAAGGGATCAAGGATACGATGTTAGTGAGCAGAATATAGC
>CAZLVF010000013.1:0-24307 GCA_964562925.1 uncultured Candidatus Bathyarchaeia archaeon | reverse complement strand
ACGATTAACTAGAACCGTTGTCATACCAACCTTTGAGGCACCGAGAATATCGTTTTCTATGGAGTCGCCTACCATCGCTGCGTTGTCTGCGGTGCAACGCGCCAAGCGAAGAGCCGTCTGAAATATTGTCCTGCACGGCTTGTACGATCTGGCTTCATATGAAGTGATGTTGCTTTTGAAAAAGGGTAATAGTTTCATTCTGACTAATTGCTTGTACAAATCCATATCAGCGTTCGATATTACTCCAAGATGAGAAGATCTCTGTTTCAAGAGTTCTAGCGTAGGACGTGCATCATCGAAAGGCTTCCCATAATTGATGAATGAACTTCTCGTCAACGCGATGTACTTCTCCAACCTATCCCTTTCGACAATGATCTTATGCTCCTTCAGAACCAATCTCAAGCTGCCAGTCATTATACGACTTATAGGGAGAAATCGATGAGCCCTCCTAACATGGCGGTGAAATGGAAACATCCTTCCATCCCACTCGGCATGGAACTCTCTGGGATCAATGTCTTCCCTCCCGAGATCTTCCAATATGGTCTTGACCGCTCCAACGTGAGCCTCAAAGTTGTCGAATAATGTTCCATCAGCGTCGAAGAATATGACCTTTGGAAAATATGATCCCCCCTAGGACGCATATTATCGGATCTTAAGCGAGGATCTCATACCTAGGTTTGAACCGCTTCCTGAAGAAACCTTAGAACTTCAACATCAGATAGATCATGCCATTCTTGATATGCGCCCGCTACCGCATACAAGATTTCGTCTCTTATGTTTAGGCAGATAATTTGATCTGCATGGCCGCTTACAAGATCTAGAGCGGTTTTTGAGGCGGTGGGTACAGCTACTACAACTTTATCGGGCATATGCCGCTTGAGAGACAAGAGCGCTGCAACCATCGTATATCCAGACGCTAGTCCATCATCAACTACAATGATCGTCTTCCCCTTCAGGTCTGGAAACTCCTTCTTTCCCCTAAACTTTTCAATTCTTTTCTGAATCTCCTTCCTAGCCTTAACCACACAGGCCTCCACCTTTTCTTCGTCCAAACCTAGTTCTGCCCGTAGAGGTTCATTGAAGATTGTTAAGCCATCCCATGTAACAGCTCCGAATCCCGCTTCAGGCTCCCATGGGATCTGGACTTTCCGTACTACTGCTAGTTCAAGCGGAAGACCGAGTTTCTTTGCCAGTACGACTCCCACAGGCACGCCTCCCGAGGGAATTGCCATTATAATGGCTTTGCCCCGACTCCATTCTCCGAGTTTCTCTGCAAGCATCTGCGCAGCGTGAAGACGATCCTCAAAGACGTACTTCTTCTGTCGTAGAGATGGCTCATCGATGATTTTCGTACTCATCAAAGACATCTCACCGTTGATAGGGTAGAGGTTAGAGGGCTCGCACGTTTTGCCGGTAAGTGATCATCGGGTATCATACTATTCCCAGAAAGATAGCTCAAGATGGAGACTCTTACTTCCTGAACCCTTAAGTCAATGGGCGAACAAAGAAGTTCAAGAATCTCAGGTGATTGATGATTTTTTCCATCGTGCGCCTTTAGGCTGGTCTTCAACAACTATTCCGATCTGATTTAGTTTTTCGCGTATTCGATCTGCTGTGGCCCAGTCGCCTCTTTTCCTGAACTCTTCCCGAACCTCTAGGATAAGGTTCACGAGGCTCGGAGTGATATCCTTCTCCATTTCCGGTTCTTTAGACTCGAAAATTCCAAGGATTGCTCCGAACTGAGCAAATGTGTCGAGGACTTCCTTTAGATCTTGAAGGGCGGTCTTTTCGTTCACTAACCCGTCCATATCGCTTGCAAAAGCTAGGAGAGATGATATTGCGACTGGGGTGTTGAAGTCGTCTTCCATAGCGTCATGGAACTCTTTCCTGTGCGTTTCTAGGCTTTGCTGGATCTGCAGGCTGGTCTCGCCTTTTTCAGGAGCTGTCTTCACTAGGCTTCGCATCCTATCTAGGATGGAGTAGAGGCTCTCAAGTTTCTCAGCCGCTCTTCGAACGTTTTCATCGTCATAGTCTATTTGGCTTCTATAGTGGCTTGAAGCAAAGTAGAACCTTAGGGCTTCAGGCGGATACTTTTCCACAGCTTCCCTAATGGAGATGAAGTTCTTTAGTGACTTGGACATCTTCTCGCCTCTTATCCTCAGTATCCCTGTGTGAACCCAGCAGTTGACGACTGGGCTCTCTCCAGACGCGGATTCAGCCTGCGCGATCTCGGCTTCATGGTGGGGAAAGATGAGTTCTATAGCTCCTCCATGGATATCGTATCGGGATCCAAAGTAGAGTCCTGTGATAGCTGTATCCTCAATGTGCCACCCGGGTCTGCCCATTCCCCAAGGGCTCTCCCAGCTCAGTTCTCCACGCTTCTGCGCTTTCCAGAGGGCGAAGTCTCCTGGGTTCCTCTTTCTGGGATCTGGATCTATCCTGTGTTTTTTCAGTTCTTCCGGTTTTTGATGTGACAGCTTTCCGTAATCTGGAAACTTGGAAATGCCAAAAAAAACATCACCGTCAACCTGGTACGCATATCCTTTCTGGATCAACTTGCTAACCTGCGCTATGATTTCGGGGATATGTTCGGATGCCTTAGCGAATAGGCTGATGCTGCGGATTCTAAGTGCGCTCATGTCGTTGTAGAATTCTTCAGTCATCTTCTTTGAGAGCAAAAGTGGATCCTCACCTTCTTCCTTCGCTCTTTCAATAATCTTGTCATCTACATCCGTGATATTCATAAGAAAAAAGAGAGAGTATCCTCTTGCTCTGAGATATCTTGCAACTATGTCATACGCAATATAGGTTCGGGCATGTCCCATGTGACAGAGGTCGTACGCAGTCGGACCGCAGACGAACATGTTGATTCTATTGTCTCTTATCGTCTTCAGTTCAAGTTTCTGTCCAGTCATTGTATCGTATATTCTAATGACCATCCCGTTCACTCATCGAGAAGGCATAAGCCGATCAAAAAGAAGGCTCAAGTATCTTAAGGTATTTGTAGATCGGAAACCAGAGTTTTTCTGTATCTTGCGGGGCGAGGACACCGACGATGGAGTTAAAGCTTGTAGCCTATCTTCCTTAGAAATTCTTTCCTTTCCTTAACGTCATCCTCGTTCTCTACGCCCTTCGATCTGTAACCGTCAACCACGCCTAGGATGCCGTTGCCCTGGTCCGTATTAGCCAAGATTACCTCTACAGGGTTGGCGGTGGCACAGTGAATCGTACACACCTCGGGAACGGTTTTGATCGCGTTGAGAACGTTGACTGGGTAGGCATTTCTCATAATTACTATGAAACTGTGACCCGCCGAGATTTGTAACGAGTTCTTAACAGCAGCGTCCTCAAGCTCACGGTCATTTCCCACATGTCGAATAAGACAGGGGCCTGAAGACTCGCAAAACGCCAATCCAAATTTGATTCCTGGAACCCCACCTACCAGAACCTCGTACAAGTCCTCAACGGTCTTGATGAAGTGAGAGGTTCCTAGCACAAGGTTGGCGCTTTCAGGGATCTCAAGTCTGACTATCTTGATGTCCAAAGGGTTCACAGAGACTATTTTGATCTATGTCCCAATAAAAACTGAACTCAATGGAGCCTCTGTATTTAAGTGCGTCAACCGGACGTACAGGTTGATGGTGACGCAATGGCTCGGCGCACGGTTGCTATTGCCGATCTGCCATCGCTGTTCGAGTCATTACTTGAGAGACGTATCACACCGACAAGAAGAGGTTCCGAGGGGCTTTGTAGGAAGGTTCAGGAAGGGCTGGCTGACGTCAAGGATACCGCAACCAAGCTCCTAAGAGAGAATGTTATGGGTGAGGCTGACGAGGCATCGAAAGCATCGATCTCTTCAGCAGATAGACTCGGACAGAAGATTATCGACCTCGTGGGAAACCTGGAGGCTCCGAAGGAGGTAACCTACAATGCCCTTGTCGGTTACGTTAAAGCCTTGAGAATGTTCCAATCCCAAGTGGTGAATGCGGCTTCGGTGTGGATTCCCAGACTCCCAATCGGGTTGAAAGGAGTCATCAGAGAATTGGAGGCAAGGATGAAACTACTGGGATTTAGCGTGAACTCGCTTGAGAATCATCTGAGTGGAAAACATAGGCATGTTGACAAACTTGAGAAGATGATAGAAGATTCAAAGTCGCTTGTTAGCCTAGATCGAGAGTTAAGGGACCTCGACCGCACCGTTGGGTCACATGAAAAGGAAAAAGAAAAGTTGGACGAAGATAAGCGGAAGATCGATCAGGCGATTAAGGAACTTGATGAGCACGAAGTTTCAAAACAGATAATTGAACAGAAGAAACAGTTGCACAACATCTGCAACCAGATCTCTCAGCTGTTTCAACCACTGAAGAAGCCTATTGAAAAGCTCTTGAAGACAGCTGATTCCAAAAACGGTCTACTCACATCGAACGTCAGAGATACCCTCCAACGCTACCTAAACGATCCTGTAGACGCGGTTGAAAATGAGGAAGGTGACTTTAACGACCTTCGCTCTGCGTTGGACACGCTTAGAAACATGTTAGCAAGCGGTTCTGTAGAATTGAAAGAGAGTCGAGTTAGAAACGCGTTGAGAAGCATTTCTGAAATCGGTTCAGGTAGCACATTAGAAACGCTACATAAAGCCTATCGGCAATTGGTACTTCAACATCGCAGGAGCTCATCTTCGGGGGAAGCTCGCGACATAGACAAGAAGAGACGTGAACTCGAAAGCCGCAACCAGCAAGTTACTGGAGAAAGATCAAGAATAGGCTCGGATCTAGAATCCCTGAGATCCCGTCGAAACGAGCTGAACCTAAGAATCTCATGCCTCAAAGCCGACCTAGAGGAGAGAAGCAGACTGATCGCTGGAGAAGAGGTGGACATACTAGACTAGGAACTGATCCTAGCTTCTCTCAGGGCCTTGGAACTTGTGAAGAAGTTTGTGAAGCGAGTTGATTATCTGATCGAGGTGCTCTGGATATTTATCCATTCTCGCTGCCAGTCTCCTTCTCAACGAATAGAACGGAATCCTCTCATCAACATACATCTTCTTCGGATCTGCTATCGTGTCTAGGATACGCTTCATCTTTTCCCCTGGAGACAGATCGATTCACCTTGAGCCTTTCAGAAATCTGTAGGCATACGGACCTCACGGGATAACAAAAAAGTAGGTTGGGAGAAAGTTCAGGTATGCAAGGATTCTTGTAAGCTGTTGTCACGTTGATGTTGTCTTCGCAGCCGCCAACTCTCGCTCGAGCTCTCCGATTCTACATTCGAGATCGCAGATCTTGGTTTGCAGAGCCTTCACTTGGTGAAGCCTCGACTTGTGTCTGGCCATAGCCATACGGTATTTGGCGACGGCTGATTGAAGTTGAGTCCTCGGAACGGATCGAGCGAGTTTCGCCTCCAACTCTCGTACCCTTGCCGCGATCAGCTTACTCCTAGCGGCTGCTGAAGCGACTCTAGCTCTTCGTACGGTTTTCTTTGCAGCTTTCCCCTTTGCCAAAGTCAGTCACCCTAATGGTACCCAGTTTATCTGTACCGGCCGGATATAAGATTCTTCTATCGCGCACTATCAGCACAGTGAAAAATTCAGATCGGGCAGTGCTAGAGGTTCGAGAAACGTGTCGAGCGGGAGACATCATGTCGGGAGGTCTTTTGCGTCTCTCAGCCTCCTCGGCATGACTGGGTTCACCGCGAATACATCGCTCATGATGATCGCTCCGATAATAGCAGTCTACTCGATAAATCGTTTCAACGCATCCGTCTCTGACGTTGGATTGATCATATCGGCCTACTATGTATCTTCCGCTCTATCGAGGCTTCCGATCGGCGTTTCAACCGGCGGCAGAAAGGCGTTGAGAGCTTTGTTACTCGGCCTCTTGATTCTTGGGATATGCCCGATAGCCTATACGATGGCGAATAGCTCCGCGTCGATGGCACTTGTTCGCTTAGTGCACGGTCTAGGCTTCTCGCTTTTCTCAACGATGGGGTTAACACTAGCGTCTCTGATCTCTTCGGAGGATGAGCTTACGGAGACCTTGGGAAGATACACCCTCCTCATCGCCTTGGGGCTGGTATTTGGACCTGCATTCGGGGCGATCAGCATCTCAGTCCTAGGTCAGTATCGAACCTTCATCTTATCATCTTTCATCGCCTTCTCAGGAGTGCTACTTTCATCTTTCCTTGGCAGACGGGGTATTCGAAGAGATTCGACGCAACTCGAAACGGTTCGCTTGAGAGCGGTACCTCAAGTCCTGACAAGCCGACCTTTTCAGAGGGCTTTCCTAGCCTATTTCGCGTTCGCTTTCATGTGGGGAGTCGTGCTTGGATATGTGCCGGTGAGAGCCCAGCAGGACTTCCAGATAATCGAGGCGCAGATCACTCTGCTCTTCTTTGGATACTTTCTAGTGCTAGTATCTTCTCGTTTCTTTGTTGGTAGACTAGTAGGGAGGTTTGGCGAAGAAAGAGTGCTGACCACGGGTCTCTTGGCAGGCGGAGTCTTCACGCTACTTGTATCCGCAACCGTTAACCCAATCCATTTTTCAATAGCTTTTGTGTTGCTTGGAGTGTCCCACGGGATTATCTTTCCTACATCCGCGATGATTATCGCTAAGAACGCGCTTCCAAAGAATTTGGTGCTAGCCAACTCGCTCTACCTCGTTTCGTTCGATTCAGGCGCCATGATAGGCCCTCTAATAGCCTCAGGAGTAGCGAGCCTATGGGGTATTAGAAGCGCCCTAGCTGTATCTGCTATCCCACTCTTTCTGAACATTCCACTCTCCAAACTAGAGAAACGGACTGAGCTAACAGATGATTAGTCTAAAAGCCTAAAAGTGAATGACCTTGCGAAAACCCCGAGAATGATCCATACTGCCATTAGTTCATGTTAGCTAGCGATTATGTGAACCGCTTGAGCTTTGAACGTTAAATAGACTTCCGAATTAAGGTTGAGCTGCATCTCTTCAAAAGACTTCCTCGTTACTGCAATAACAAACTCTTTTCCCGCATCGACTTTTAGTCTGATGAGTCCATTCCAATCAGAGGCCTCAGAAATTCTTCCTTTCAGAATGTTTCTTGCACTCGACAACAGTGGCATCTTTGAGATGATGATGTCTTCCGGTTTAATGAAGACTGTCACAGGCCCCTCCTTGACTTCAGCAGCTTCAAGCTTCACACCATCTCCGATGTCTATCAGCGTCAGGTTGCCTTGGGTAGGAAGAGCTTGCCCAGAGAAAATGTTCTGGAGTCTCCCAACGCTTTCGAGAATATCTGACGGTTTTCCAAGGATGTCTATAGCGCTCCCTAGGCTAACTAATACCCCAGCTTGCAGCGCAGCTACCTTGCTTGCTAACAGTCTAGCCTGCCCTATGTTGTGACTTGCCATGATAATTGTGGTTCCTAGGTCGCGATTGACTCTGGTGATAACGCTTTCAATTATGGATGCGTTCCTAGGATCTATGTTAGCGGTAGGTTCATCGAGGAGAAGGATGTCGGGTTCCAGTATGAGAGCCCTCGCAAGAGAGACTCTCTGCTGTTCTCCACCGGACAGTTTCCTAGCTCTTCTTTTCTCGAAGCCTTCAAGCCCAACCAATTTGAGCGCCTTAGAAACTTTACTATCTATTTCGTGCCTTCCAATTCCTCTGGCCTTTAGTCCGTAGGCTACGTTGTCGTATACCGACATGTTGAATACAGTAGTCTTCTGAAAGACCATGGTCGAGATCCTTCTTAACGTCTTGCAGTCCGCTGGTTCACCTTGAAGCAAGATGCTACCTTCACTCGGCGCCTCGAGACCAGACATTATCTTGAGTAAGGTTGTTTTTCCCGATCCGTTGGCTCCTATGAGAGCTGTAACCTCTCCTTTCTCGACCGCGAGGTTGACTTTCCTCAACGCTGGCGTCTCGCCGTATTTGTAGGACAGGTCTTGGGCCTCGATGTGCGCTGTCAAGCGCTTCTCCTCAGGAGGCTAACTATTACGCTGACCGAGTATACGATTAACAGCAGGATTACTGCTAGAGCCATGCTGAAAGCTATCTCGCCCCTCGCGGTTTCGAGAGCTATCGCGGTTGTAAGTACTCTCGTTACATTGTGGATGTTTCCACCTACCATCATGACTACCCCGAGCTCCGCGAAGGCTCTGTTGAAAGCAGCGACGATGGAGAGTATTATGCCTGAGGTTGATTCGCGGGCGACTGTCAACGCGACTCGAGTCTCCGAAGCTCCCAACGTTCTTGCTAGATCTCTCAAATCTATGTCGACTGTTTCAATCGCGTTTGTGGCGAAGCTTATCATGATAGGCGTTATCAACGCTGATTGACCTATCGCCATCCCGGTCGTAGTATACAGAAGATGGAACACGCCAAGCGGGCCGCTGCGAGAGAACATGAGAAAGAAGAAGAGGCCTAAGGCAACGGTTGGGACGCCTAGCAGAGCGTTGAAAGATCCTTTTACTACCCCTTTGCCAGGAAAGTTCTTGATTCCAAGCAGCAAAGCTATAGGAACACTCCAGGTTGCTGCAAGGGCGGTTGACAGAGTTGAGACGTAGATCGAGCGGAGAGCGACCTCGAAGACCGCATCGTCCCCGGTTATGATCAGCCTCAGCGCTTCTAAGAAACCTTCCACCAGAACTTCGAGGGCCAACGGTCATCAACGGTGAAGATTATCGCCAATCTCAACATCTGTAGATGATTAGCTGTTATCGCGTAGAGGTCGCCATCTTTGTACCTGTACTCCGGAGGGCACTCAGATCCGTCAAAGTAGGCGACTTCTTGAATCCATTCCAGTATTGTAGAATCAATTTTTGTCTTCAGTAGTTTCACATAGGGTTTGAAGAGTGGTTGGCCGTATTCGGTTTTTCCGAAGATGTCGAAGAGGTTTTGCCCTTCATCTGAGACGAGAAACCTTATGAACTTCATAGAGGCTTCAAAGTTTGCTCTCGTGAGGTTCTCGTGTCTCGGGTCGGTTGCGATCACACTGTAAACGTTCAATAGTTCGATTCCGGCTTCAAGTAGGATTGCAAGCCTGATGTTTCCGCTATTATGGTTCATGAGGTAGGTTCCAATATCCGATAACGTGTAAGCCATTTTCTCATCGGCCATCTTTAACGTGGCTGTCATGCCACTGCCAGCCTCGAGATACCAGCCTTGTTGCCTGAGAGCCCTCTCGTCGAAGCCAGCAGATCTCCATATACGCTTCTCTTTCGCATGGGTGCCAGAATCATCGCCCCTCGAAACCCATAGAGCTGTTCCAGCCTCGCCAGCGGCTTCTATTGCCTTGAAAGCCTCAGCCGGCGACAGCTCCTTGATTCTGGCGGGGTCCTCAGCCGGACCAACTATGACAAAAAAGTTGTAAGCGACTATCTTCCTGTTTACGCCGTATCCGGCTTTCATAAACTCAAGTTCCCTTGCAGGATCATGGACAAGGATCATGTCGGCATCGCCCCTCATCGCAGTCTGGATCGCCAAGCCGGTACCTTGCGACACAAAAGAAACATTGATGTCAGGATAGTTCCACTCGAACCTTGTCTTCAAAAGATCGAGAAATCCCGTCTCATAAAGGCTGGTAGTTGTAGAAACGATCAAGTGCCGCCTTACCTGTTGGGTCTTTCCTACGTACGCGTAGGCTCCCACTAAAGCGACTATGATAACAATCAAAATTGCGGTCGCCTTTACAGGGCTCCATGGACTCTTGGCGCTCAAAGAAGGCACCGTTATGTTCGTCCGTACATAACGCCCTCCTTCTAGATTTAAAGGTATCTAACTGCTGGACGGCTTTTGAGAGAGCTCAACGCAAGAATGAAGACATTTCACTGCCACAAACACTCGAAAAGCTGGTAGCGGGGGACGCTTCAAATTATTTGTTCGAATCTCTTGTTCGCAGGCTCTATTATATTCAGCTTTGTGTTTAGCATCGTCCACTGTCGATACCTTGATAGCCTAGTGTTCGGGTCTTGTGTGGCAAAAACCGCCAAGTCTGTGAGAAGATCCTTCCAGCGTTGAGTCGACCACTTTGGTTTTGTCGTCTATCTCACCTAGTGAATGAGGACAGGAGCGTCGTACGTCAATGTAATCGAATAAGCCTGTGCATGGTCGATGGGATAAGAGTTGCAGCAGAAACATATCTGCTTCTGACGAATTGCATTTTGTATGAGCGTAATCCAGTTGTTTTCTCCCTCAATTATAATTCCGCATGCTTCCGCTGGAGTCTTGCCCTCTAGCGCCTCATGTGGTCGAACGTAGTTGTGGAAAACCTAATGATCTTTTAGGATTGTAGTATCTTCAGAAGGCTGAAGGCTGCAGGCAGCTTGCCTAGACCTATTTCCTTCGCAGATTTTTGCAATTGGTATACGGATAAGCTCTCGCTGAATTCTTGAGCGTCGTCTCTTTTGATCGGTGCTGATTCTCCGAATATGCCTCGAGACTTTTAGCCTAATAGAATTCTCAAACAAGAGTCAGAACTAGAATATTCCAGAAATTTCCTATACATTTTCTAGGTGACAATTGCTGACTCGTCAAATATTCAAGCTACAATCCTAGGCAGTCCAAAGCTGTCTTGGGGCATATCCCTTAGTCTTAAGCGATATGTCTAGAAGCTCTATTGCGTGGGCTGTAATTTTCAACAGTCTAAAGCTTTCAGGCAACTCCTTCAAACCTATTTCTCGAGCAGATCTTTGCCACTGATAGACAGACAAGGCCTCGTTGAACTCTCTGATATCCTCTTTTGTAACTATGGTCGCTTCTCCAGTTATCTGAACTCCTTTGAGGCTTAGCCAGCCTGTGTAGGGAGCGAAAACGGCGACACTAACGATGGGGTTTTCTCTAATATTCTCCATCTTCTGGCCTTCTTCGGGCATAACGTACAAGGTTGTTCCATCTGAGTAGTATTCCAACGGTGTCGCTCGCGGAACATTATCTTTGCAACTTGCCAGTACGCAAACATTCTGAGTCTTCAAAAATTCAGCGATATGTTTTTCAAGCTCTTCCTTTGGCATAGATCTTGTAACTTTTGTTCTTATGATTCTCTCAGTTTCCGAACTCATGCCGTAACCTTCTCTCTAGGGATCACCTTAGCTGGATCCCAACCATAATTGGCTCAACAGTCTCTTCCAACAACGTGCAGAGCTCATTTGGGCAGAAGCTTCTTTTCACCTTCCTTCAACACGTAGACAGGCTTCTTCCTCGGGATGCCTATGAAAACAACTACAGTAACCGCCGCGATTATAGCTACAACGATCAGTACTATGGGCCATGTTTCGTAGATTCCACTTCTGACCAGCAGTGTTACGATTACAGTTTTTGTGGAGAGCCCTGTACCACACACGATGGCTACGTTGTATGTTCCAGGCGCGGCGTTCTGCGCTGCCGTCAACGTGAATACGACTGTTACAGGCTGGTCACTCTGTATTGTCGCACTTGAGCTGCTGAAAGCCGCCGTTACGCCTGCCGGAAGTTGCGAGACCGAGAAGTATATTGTCGCTCTGAAGCCTCCCTGAGGTGCGAGGGTCAGCGTAGTGGATTTGGAGTCACCTCTAGCGTTGAGCGCAATTGTCGTCTGCTGCGCCGTAACAATGAAGTCTCCCATAGGTTGAAGGTAGATTGACGCATTCACAGTTCGGACAAATCCTAGAGTTTGCGCTACGATCTGGATGGGATATATCTTCGACTCGTAGGTAGATGGTCCGCTGAAAACCAAGTATGTAGATACAGGTTCTCTACCTTTGGGGGTGAGGGTGTCTGTCTCAAATATTGCCACAATTCCCTGAGGAACACCTTCAACACGTAGTGATATTGGTTGATTTATCCCTGTACTAATAGGGGTGACGATAACCTGCATCTTCTGATCTTGGCCGCCGATGTAAACGTTCAAGATCGCTGGATTGGTTGTAACTGAGAAGGACGGTGGCACCACAATAGTGACTATTGCGACTTTGGTGATGATAACACTCCTATAGTAACTAACAGCCCTTGGAAGAAGCGCGTTTATTCCGACGGCCAATCTGTATGTTCCACTTTTCGCCAGAAATTCAGGGGTCATCAAGACGTCAACAGCAAATTGTATCGTTTGACCCACGTTGACCTGTGCACTGATCGGATTGAAAGAGGCGTATATGCCTCCTGGTGGATCGTAGAATTGTGGAGTGACTGTGAATTGAAAATTGCCAGTGCCTTGAGCGGTTGTTGCAGTTACTGTTATCGTGAGAGCTTGATTCTTGGCTTGGGATATCTCCCCGGATGTCACGATGTTGCCAGGTTGAAGATTGATAGTCAAGTCAGGGCGAGTGAGAGAGTAACCGTAGTATACATCAGCGATGATTGAAGCCTGCTGTGTTATGCTGCCACTCGTCGCTACAACCGTGAGCTTCATCATGTAGAGATTGTAGTAGCCGTATTCCGAAGGATATTGCTGGTCAGGATAGTACGTTTGATAGCCGTACTGCGTCGCAACAATCAAGGTCATAACTGAATATGCATCTGAGTCAGCTGCGAGGTTTACCACGGATGGCTCGAATGAGTATGATGCTTGGGAATACGATGTAGTTGAGATGCCTCTGACATCCAATTTTATGGTACCCTCAAATCCATTGACCGAAGTCAGCCTAACAGAGAATCTGCCGATCCCATCGGCGCCGATCGTAACTCGAGACGGAGAAACAGTTAGAATAAAATCTCCTGTCTGAGCTTCCACATTGACTGGAGCGCAGAAGATTAGAGTGGCTCCTACAACTAATATCAAGAGTAATGGCCCTATTTTACCTAAAGGCTGCGACAAATTCATTCCGCCTATCCTATATCTCTTGAAGTCCCACATTTTGGACAGATAACTTCACTATCTCTAAGGACAGCTCCACAATGCCAACAGAACTTCCTAAGATGAACGATTGGCATTTGAGTCTGCAACTCTGTTGTATAGGAGGGTACGTAGCGTGTAGTAGTTAGCTGTCGAATATCCTCAGGCCTTGCTACTTCAGTGCTAATGTATTCGACGTACTTTCTAAGGACTGTGTCCTCCAAATATAGATACCTTATCGATAGAATGCCTATAGCAATGCCAAAGACAATCAACCAGATCACATTGGCGTACATGATGCTTGAAATTCCTACACCTGGAATATTCGTCGCTGTGTATATGGCTAATGAGATCCCGACGACCGACCAGACAATAGCGACCGCAACTACGCGTTTAGCGCCGCCTAGACTCCATCCCGCGCCGCTCGTCAAACCTGTGGCAACAATGAACATGGCCGCGCCTAAACCAACCATGGCGGTGCCCTGAACCGACTCCAAAATTGCCAAGTCATAATAGTTTTCGTAGGCAGCTTGACTGAGTGTCAAAACGCCTAAGACTAGACCGGACAAACCACTTATCCAAAAACCTACGTTCACCAGTTGAATACCTAATGGAACAATCAATTCGAATTGCTTCTCAGTCCTTACAGTGTGCTTGGCTGACTTGTCTTCAGTCATTTTTCTCACAAAGAAGTCACTACGGTACGAATTTAAACATGATGTTTCGACCAAGTATGATACTCAATGTACGTCAACATGACGGCGATGTACCTTCCTAATAGCAATCGATTGTGGATGTCTCGGAAGGAGTCTTGCCGATTAGTCGACTTTTGAATGCTAACTGAGCAACCAACGTATGAAACTCAAGGCTTCAGTTTCGCAGCGACATTCGATACGATACTGCTTTCCGCTGCCCTCCAACTGATTCTTCAGCAATCTACTTACATGATTCAGGATAGTCACATCATCGGTCTCCAACCTTATCTGGTACCTGCCACCATATGCCAATACTCCAGTATCTCCCAATACTCTTTCATTGTTCCTGGTAAACTCCTATGATTAACCTCATTTACATGCGCTTTGTAATCTCAATTATGATTCACTTAAGAAGATGAATCGTTTGATGCAAATAGTGTATCATTCGAATTCTAGCTTCCGACCTTCGTTCAAGCATCTACCAAATGTCGAAGCGAGAAGTATGAACATCATGAGTCATGCTGCGTTAAACACGACTTGAAAGATGGGTCAACGTGACGCCGAACGTATTTGATTGCAGCTCAAATGATTTTCTGCCAGCTTCAGCTTCGAATTTGCAGCCACACGTTCTTTCAAAGCAGGCAGAAGATTTTGAGAATCACTTCGCGCGTTGAACCGTCGGACTGAAACTCAAGAAGATAGCATCAGAAGCATTTGATGAAACCATGACAGCGACAGAAGTATTCTCAGCCCTGAGACTTGCCACATTTCTTGCAGAACATTGCACCAGTAGGCATTGAAGCCCCACAATAGTAGCAATATTCCACATGGTATCCTGTTGGACTTCGATGCATTCCAAAGGTACGGGTGGACATCGGTCTAGGCTTCTTGATTTTGCGAGAAACAAACGCAATGGCTACAACAATGGGTACTATGACAACAAGAGCGACCAGTACATATCGTGGCAACGATGGTATTGATGATAATCCTCCAGGCTCCCAGAGGGCTAGTTTGCTCCCGTTCAGAACGTACCACATTGCAGCGAGAGCAATCATGATAATAAAAGCGATAAGCGCTATGATAACTGCCCACGGAAACGAGTGTAGTTTCGCTGGCTGTGAAGAATAAAGGTTTTTTCCATACACGACATCCATCCTATACCCCTGAAAGATGTCTTTGAAATCAACTCCTCTGAAGATGTCCTCCGACGTGTATCTGCTATCTATTCCGGAACGCCCAAATCGATCGTACTGCTGCCTCTTCTCAGCGTCAGATAGGACAGCGAAAGCTTCGGATAGTTCTTTGAATTTCTCTTCCGCTTCGGTCGACTTGTTACGGTCAGGGTGATAGTGGAGGGCCAACCTCTTGTATGCATTCTTTATTTCGACCGTTGAAGCGTCCCTAGAGACACCTAGGATCTCGTAGAAGTCCCTCTTCTGCATCCCTAACCGGATACTCAAGAAGATAGTTACTCTAATAACTATTAGTATTCTTCAGCCCTCTCACTCCATCAAATTTGCATAAGTTGTGCCCTGTAGCCGCTCACATTGAGTGGTTTGGAGTTCTGCTCAGTGTGTTCAGTCATTCTACACAGATTCTAGGGCTACAAGCTTGTAAAGACTTGATGATCAAGGCCCCATTCATTACACTAATCGGCTTCCTTCTCGGAGTTGTTTGATAATTTGACCAGCAGAATTCAAGCAGGCATATTCTAGTCTGGCGTAGTCGACAAGCGATTGCCACTTGAATAGAACACACTTCGGTATCGCAGATTCGCCTCTTGATAGACCGCCAGTATGTTATCAAGACCAAGCTTAGCCTGGACCGGCGGCTCGTTCCCACTTATCCTCTAACGAAGATCCTCCGGTGACGCACAGCGATTGCAAAGTAACTTTGCACTGTTGAGTATATCTTCTCTTTCGATTTCTTTCTGAGTTTCTGTTGATCCACATACTTCTGAAGCATATCCAAAATCCGATACGAACAACCCCGCTGAATCTGCTTCAGCAATAACCCTCGAGGATTAGCAACGGTCCATCCAGATTGACTTCGAAGCCACTTAACCCAACGATTAAGCTGATACCAAGCCTTCCAAGAACCTACAGGATCCTCAGGAATCGAGTCAGGCGACCTCGTCATAACCACATATGACGTCCAGTTTTCCGACCCAACAACCGGTCCATTAGAAAAGACATAAACAAATACGTTGGTAGCGGGGGGATGATTCGAACATCCGTTTGAGGGTTCTGCTAAGAGCCTATCTCAGGGTCGCCCAGACTCATTTTCATATGAGCCCTGCGGGTTGCTCGGGCAGAAGCCCCTTAAACCTGGCTACCCCACCCGTGCAGGAGCATCATGGGCTCTCGCTACGGTCTTTCCCCGCTGAGACGTCAACTCTTGAGAGCTTCTTAAAAAGTTTTCACGCAACTCGGTTAACCTCTTTATGCAACAGCTGTGTTTCTTTGACCCTTGGGACACTGGTTTGGAGAGGGTTCTCGTCGAGTCGACGCCGGATGTCAAGGCCCCTGTCGTAGCCGTCGCTCTTCCAGGAATTGGAAATGTTGGGTTAATCGCCCTCGGTCTACTCTTGAAGTTCTCGGATGGTAAGAGGTTTGGAGCGTACTGTACGAAAAACTTTCCCGATCATGTGGTTATAGGGGAGAATGGGGTTTGCCACCTTCCTAGGTTCGATCTCTTCTCAAGTAGATTCGTAGAGCCGAATATCGTGATCGTGATGTCGGAGACCCCGATACTCTCAGAGGAGTCGAAGAGTCACTATGATGTTCTAGACGAGATTGTAAGGTTTGCGCTTGAGATGGATTCCTGCTTGGTTGTTGCAGTAGACGGAGTTGCGGCGGTAAGTGGCAAATCAGACTTGATCTATGCTTCAGCCACAAAACCGAAACTTGTCAAGGAATTTGAGAGGTTTGGAGCAAAACGATACGAGGCTGCAAGACTACCTGGCCCGGTTGGACTTATTATAGGCCTGTCAAAGTACTATGGTCTCAACGGGGTTGGGGTCCTAGGCTCTGCCACATCATTCCTTCCCGACAATGAAGCGGGAAAACGTGTATACGAGTTCCTCCTCAAGGCTCTTAATCTTAGAAGGGTTGAAGCACCCGCAGATGCGATAGCTAAGGATTATGCCACACCATAGAAGGTGGCACGGGATCGGTATTCTTCTCACGTCCATATCTTGAGTAAGGCTTAGTCAGATGACGATGTGCTCGAGGCGGCGGAATGTACATCCGCTCCTCTAGGCCGCGCTGTTCTGACACTGGAATTCTAGCGGTTTCAGGAAATGTTGCTGAACATTTCGGACATCTGAATCCCTGATTTCTTCCCGATGACTCGGTTCTCTTCCTACAGGCTTCGCACATCGGGTTCAAGTATCTGATTTTCTCGGTTAACCTTAGGATTCTGATTTTCTCTAGGTTCAATGTCAACGGGTTTCCAGGGTCTGCTCTTACCCCTCCATAGGCTTCGACCACATCTCCCGGGATCAATCGCCTAACGACCTCTCTGAAGCCACCTGTAGGCTCGTAGGCGGCGCAGTCCAAGAATCCGGTTTGATCTGTTAACGTGAAGATCACATGTCCACCTCGAATCGTATTGGGAAAAGATGAGACGGTTCCCGAGACAATAACAGGGGTGTGCGGCCTAACGTCACGTATATGGTCTATCTTTCCGAGATGGGCGTCTGTTCCATGATTGCACCGGAATACAACCCACCGCTCTACCTCTTCCTCTAGTACCACTATACTATGAGCCTTTACGACAATCTCAGGCGTTTCGCCCCTTATCCCATATAGGATCGGGTCAGGCCCACGCGGCGTGATCAGGACACGTCTCTTCGAGGGGTCATAGTTATTGAACGTTAGCGAAGCGGTTTCCTCATCCATCCTGAGTATCGATTCTCGAGACAGTCTCCTTGGGGTTCCTCTATTCTCAGGTTTTCTGTACGCTATGATTTCATACGTGAAATCTTCTCGAAGAGTTTCCCCTATAGCGGCTAGCGCGCCTATCATTCCCCTTTCTCCCTTGATCAAGCAAACGTCTACATGAGATTTCTCGGCGACGGCTCTTGCATCTTCGATTGTGACGATATCTCTCAGAACCTTTTTTGAGAACCTCATCAGTTTTTCTGGAACCGAGCCTTCGAGAAAGGCTACGGCAGGATCTGTCTTCGCATACACTAGATCAGAATTCTTTTTGACAGTGTCGAGTACGGACTCTTTTATGTGCTCGAAAAGATTGTTCTCGCAAGAGACTCTTAGACAGACAGCGCCATTGCCCCTAGTCTTCCATGGAACGTTTGGATTAAGCCTAATCAAGTTTGGATAGTCTAAGAACCTGCAGCCAAGCAGGTCAAGCTTCTCAACAAGCAGGGCACCGACGTAGGTTGTGCAACCCGTCCTAGGCGAGTCCGTGTCATCCAAGCCTATATGAAGCGGAAAACCCGTCAATTCTCTCTCAATTCTTTGCAGAATGAGTGAAAAACGTGGAGCGAAGAAAAATTGGATAATAGAAAGGGCCTATTCTCCCTCGACAACTATCATTGTGAGGGTTGATCTAACCTTCTCGAGGCGTCGAACCTTCCAAGTTACTACTTCCTTGAGTTTCTCCATTGAGTCTGCGTGAACCCTAGCTACGATATCATAGACGCCGTAGACCACGTACGCTTCCTTGACGTTTGGAAGACCCCTAAGCGCCTTCAGAACCTCATCTTCAGAACCTATCTCGGCATTAATCAGAACAAAAGCTGATGGCAACTTGATACCTCTTCTGAAGAAGAGCCATTGCCTCAACGCGCATAAAAAGATTTCCAGATGACAAATTGATCGTTTAGAGTTCATTGAAACTGGATTTTGAGTTGGAGGGACTCGCTGGATCAAGTTCTTCTAACTTGCATCTGTTAGAGACCACATTCCTGTATGCCGAACATTGGCCGCAACTGCCTTGAATTCCGCTCAGAAGGTTTCCAATGACTCGAAATCATTTCCAGATAGCTCTTTTGTCAATGGTTCGAAAGGTTCAAGAAGCCTGCGAGTGGAATCTCTGATTCAAGGAAGAATCGAAGGTGCTGAAGGCTTCTGTCACTTCAAGAGAAATGCGTGCTCTGGAACTGAATTGCGAGTACCTGGGAGTGTCGACCCTTCAACTCATGGAGAATGCTGGAAGGGCTGTCGCTCAAGAGGTTGCTGCAAGGTTTCCAACACGCTCTCGTGTCGTCGTATATGCGGGGACGGGACGAAACGGAGGAGACGGGATGGTTGCGGCTAGACATCTCGCCTCTCAAGACTTTCACGTACTCTTCCAGTTGATAGGTCGCGAAGCGGACATTAAGGAAGATATCGTGCTCCAAAACTGGACGACAGTGAATAGGATGATATCCTCAGTAGAGTTGAAGATCGTCTCCGACTCTTCAATGATTGAACCTTGCGAATCCAATGTGATCCTTGACGCGATGCTTGGAACCGGCGCCAGAGGAACTCTTCGTCCACCCGTCCTTCAAGCTGTCAAGGCGGTGAACGATTCGAAGGGGTTCCGTCTGGCGGTGGATGTGCCATCGGGCTTGGACTCGGACACCGGAGAGACGCTTGGAGATGTAGTTAGGGCCAATCTGACTGTAACATTTCATAGAATCAAGTCTGGATTTGCAAACGCCAAAGAATACCTCGGCGAGGTGAAGGTTGTAGATATAGGGGTTCCTCCCGAGGCTGAACTACACGCTGGACCGGGAGATGTAGAGATTACAAAGAAATCGAGACCGTCAGGTTCCCACAAAGGAGATTTTGGAAGGCTCCTAGTCGTTGGAGGAAGCGAAACATATGCAGGCGCTCCATCATACGTTGCACTCGCGGCCCTGAGAACTGGCGTCGACCTAGCCTTTGTAGCGGCACCTACGAAGATAGCCTACGCGATCTCCTCTATTTCTCCCGACCTGATAACATTGAAGCTCACGGGCGACCACTTCAATCCGTCGAACCTGCCTCAAATTAGGAGCGCTCTTGAGAAATCTACAGCAGTCGTCATAGGCCCAGGGCTGGGCAATCACAAAGAAACTCTTGAAGCTGTACGAAAGCTGTTCGAGCTTGTTCATGAACTGAAGAAGCCGACGTTGATCGATGCTGACGCGATAGGAGTCTACGGAGCATCAAAGACCCGTTTCGATACGCCACTCGTACTGACACCTCACCCCGGCGAGTTCGAAGAGCTAACCGGACAAAAACCACGAATGGAACTGATGGAAAAGATTGAAGATGTGAAGAAAGCTGCGAGAGATAAACGAGCTACGATACTATTGAAGGGAACGGTCGATGTGATCTCTGATGGAGATCGCGTAAAACTGAACTATACAGGAAACCCTGGAATGACTGTTGGCGGAACCGGAGACGTACTTGCAGGAATCGTGGGAGCCCTCCTTTCACAGGGATACGCTCCAATGGAGGCATCATCATCTGGAGCCTTCGTCAACGGCGCGGCTGGAGACATAGTTCGCTGCGAAAAAGGATTTCATATGGTCGCATCAGACCTAATCAATCATATCCAAACCGTCTTTGAGAAGCCGATGATCCATAGAGATTTCAGAAACGATTGATGTTGAACGCTGCTTTTTCTGTAATCATCATATACCGAGTTTCCTTAACCATTCTATTCCAGAAATCTAACTCACAAGACATCACGTTCAACAGTTGAAGAATTTGTCGACAGCATTGGATTCCGAATCTAGTCGGCCCAAGATTTACGTCTACATGATGGGACAAGACGATCCGAAGAAGTGCACGTCGGCCAAACTTGTGAGACATAACCTAGCGTTGCCGATCTATCATTTTGGACGCGTACCAAGATCCTCGGTTGTTCTGAACCCTTTCGCACCTGAAGTGCTGACTGGCATGGACAGAAGAAGAGCTGAGATGTATGGGTTGGTGGCAGTCGACTGTTCATGGACGAAGATTGACGGCGTCTTCCAAAGAGGTTTTCGCGGCTTCAACAGACGACTACCGCTTCTATTAGCTGCTAACCCTACGAGCTATGGCCAAGCCTCAAGGCTCAGTTCACTCGAGGCTTTGGCTGCATCTCTTTTCATATTAGGGTTTGAGGAGAAATCCAAGAAGCTCTTGTCTATGTTCAAGTGGGGTTCAACATTCTACACTCTGAATAAAGCGCCTTTGCATGATTATCAAAACGCAAAGGATAGCCAAGAGATCTACAGGATTGAATCCGAGTATTTTCCAGTTGAGCGGAACGTATACACCGCTGAATAGCTTCGAACCTTGACGAGACGCTTTCACCGGACAGGTGCTTGTGGCCATATGCGACAAGTTCTTTAGCCTACATCTGCCTAGCCATGTATCCGTTTCCACCGGAAGATGATCATCGATGAGAATTGTTGACCTTAGAAGCGATACGGTTACGCTTCCCACAGATGAGATGTTGAAAGCGATAATGAAAGCTCGCCTTGGAGACGACCAGTATGGAGAAGATCCGACCGTGAACGAACTTCAGGAAAAAGCCGCTGCAAAGCTTGGCAAGGAAGACGCTCTACTCGTGGTTAGCGGAACTCAGGCAAACCTTGTTTCAGTGATGTCCCAAACCAATCGCGGAGACAAGGTTATCCTTGAGGAGGAATCGCACATCTACTATTACGAGGTAGGAGGAATCTCAAGCGTCGCAGGAGTGATTCCTCACACAGTAAAGGGAAGACTCGGTGTACCAGAACCCTCAGACGTGAAGAGGATAACTGCGATCGAGCATAGGTATCATCAACCAAAACCTACGCTACTATGCCTAGAGAATACTCACAATAGAGCAGGCGGCACCTGCATCACAGCGGAGCAGACCAAGGAGCTAGCATCCATAGCAAGGTCATGCGACATGAAAGTGCACATAGATGGCGCAAGAATATTCAATGCTGCCGTCGCCTTGGGCACTGACGTAAAAGATTTGGCGCGTAATGCCGACTCTGTAACTTTCTGTCTCTCCAAGGGGCTGAGCTGTCCCATAGGATCGATAGTTGCTGGAAACAGAGAATTCATAGAGAAAGCAAGAAAATTCAGGCAAATGGTAGGTGGAGCGATGCGCCAAGCGGGTGTTGTAGCAGCTCCCGGCATCGTCGCGCTTGAGACGATGATCGACAGGCTCCGTGAGGATCATGACAACGCGAGAAGACTGGCTGAAGGGCTTTTGAAGTTCGGAATCAAAATCGACATGGAACGTGTTCAAACAAACATAGTATTGATTGATATGAATCAACTAGGAACGAATTCTGATGAATTCATTTCTCAAATCGAAAAGGATGGCGTCAAAGCAAGCAACTATGGCCCAACCACTGTGAGAATGGTAACCCATCGCGGGATAGAAAGAGAAGACATCGAATACGCACTTGATGTTCTAGACAGAACTCTCCAGCGTTTCAAGAAAGGTCAAGGCTCAGAGCAACGTTGAGATTCAAAGAATTGATCATCCTGTGGAAAAGAAGCGTTCGTTTAGACTCTTTCGAAGTAGTTGGAAAAAAGGTAGTCTTCATAGCTATTTCTCAGATCTACGCTCTCTACCAAGGCACTCTTGAACTTTAAGTACGCTCACCAGTTTGTCATCTCTCCACCTGACCAATTCCTGAAAGCTCTTCTCTTTAACAATGCAGAGCTGCTCTACGCCCTCTATCGCTTTCTTTGCCGCATCATAGGGCATCTGCTTCCAGTCATCCATCGTCTTCCAGTATTCAGAGAAACTATGTTGGACGGTGTCTATGTGATACTTTAGACCCCCTAGACCACCGCCCAGATGAAACGTAAGGAAAGGCCCCATCACAGCCCACCTTGCGCCAGGCCCGGCCCAGACCGCCCTCTCAACATCTTCAACGCTTGCTACACCGCTATTGACTAGATTCAGAGCTTCACGCCAAAGCGCTGCTTGAAGTCGGTTTCCAATAAAACCGGGAACCTCCTTCTTGACTATGACCGGTATCTTGTCAAGTTTCTCCATGAGTTGATATGTTGCACGAATGGTCTGTTCGGAAGTCTTCTTTCCGGGTACGAGTTCCACGAGCTTCAATAGATGAGGCGGGTTCCACGGATGCGCCACTATACATCTTTCAGGTCTTTGGGTAGCTTTCTGGATCTCGGTCACCAAGAGGCCGGAGGAGCTGGTCGCGATTATCGCGCTACGGTTCGACCTATCTACCTCAGAGAAAACCTGCTTCTTCACGTCATAACTCTCAAAGACGGATTCTTGAACATAGTCAGCTTTCGCGACGCATTCAGATATGCTGGGTGCGACCTTTATCCTATCTAAGCAAGTATCCGCGTCTTCTTTGGTTATGAGACCCCTGTCCGCGAGGAAAGTTGCTGCGACTCTGACCCTTTCCAACGCATCTCTGAGAACCCCTTGATCTATGTCGTACACCATTACATTGTAGCCTTTGATGGCAAAGAGCGTCGCCCAGCTGTGTCCTATAGTCCCCAACCCAATACTTGCAATATTCTCTATCGCCAATGCAATCTACCTTCTACAGAATCCTTTTGAAAGCAACTAGATATGTAAGGGCTTCTCAGAAAGAAAATGAAAAGCCTGTTTGAGGCGTGGCAGACATGAATGAAAGTCAGACCTACGGCGAGATAGTTTCCGCGTGCGTCAAATTCCAACAGGATCGGCGCGTAGAGCCATTAGAGAAGTGGATCTCTCAAGCGAGACTTTACGATTATGGTTTTCGCAGCCTTGTTGGTTCACTGGAGGTCATTAGAGAGAAAGTTCAAGAAGCCTGCATAAGAACGCTGGGAGAAGATAAATGGTATCTGACGCAAGTCTTGAATCAACTAGACCAGCTGGACATGCTCAGACAGTTAGAGGTTCCAAACGACTTCAGAGCGATCACCGTTCATTTCGCATTCCATCACAACGCCCTCTCGTCCATTAAAGCGAATCTTGAGAAAGCTTGCGCGATCTCCGATCACGGGTTAGAGCAGACACTCCAGAACCTCGTTAAGTCCATCAAAGCGGTTACAGACGGCAATGGCCTCTTCTTAGCGAATTGGAAAGAACCAGAAGAGTGGAGCACCCTGTATGTTCCTGATGTAGGACTGAAGGTTGTCAAATTGATCTACGCGAATCGACACAGTATGAACTTGGCGGCGATACCAAGCAGAGTCGGCACGCATAGACATGCGGACACTTCAGAGGTGCATTTTAGCTTAGAGCCCACAGACGGAGATCAGATCGTTGGATGTTTTCGTCTGCATGTCACTGAACCATATGCAGTTCCGATAAAGCCGAGTGAATGGCACGCATATGAAGAAAATAGAAGCTCTCGCCCCCACCAACTTCTATTCCTGACAGGCTCGAAACGGATCCTAGGGTGGGGAATAGTGATTGACAGAATCATAACTGAGTCTTCTAAGCTCAACCTCATGCCTTTGGATATAGAAGAGATAGACAGGGTCGGAGGAGTCTTAATCGAGAGAGCAGTTCAAGATGTCGAGTCTCACGTATCAAACGAAGCTCTGCAGAAGCAGTTGATCACCGCCTCATCAAGTGGAGGGATAACCTTGGGCCTTGTAGCGATACCGCACATGTGGAAATCACACTCTCAGGACGTGATTCATCTCGTTGTGAAAGGAACTGGGGAACTAACGGTTCTGAACAACAAGACAAAAATTAAGGATGGAGATGTCTTTGCTATTCCCTCAGGCATGGTCTACGAGGTCTCAAACCAGGAGAGAAGACCGCTCATCCTGTTAAGCTCGACTCTTCAAGACTAGACTCATATGAACACATACCAGTGTACTCTCCTAAGAATAGACGAAAACGAGTTCGTACTCCGTATAACGGAA
>CAZLVF010000012.1:0-39628 GCA_964562925.1 uncultured Candidatus Bathyarchaeia archaeon | reverse complement strand
GAATTCTGCTCAGCTCTTCGAAGCGTTCTTCCATGATCTCTTTCATCCTGAAGAGAAGCCTTACTCGCGCGAGGGGTGTCGTCGTCCTCCAAGTTGGGAAAGCCTCCTTAGCTGCCTCCACAGCTGCATTTATCTCATCTTTCGTTGAAATTGGAACTCTAGCTAGAACTTTCTCCGTTGCTGGGTTTACGACATCTACCAGTTCTCCTCTAGACTCAGTCCATTCTCCGGCCACATAATTCCTAACTCTCAGGACTTCTTTAATCGGTTCTTCAAGGATCGCCATATGGACACACCATCCATCGAATGTTTCGACGTTCGGGCGCGTGGAGATATAAATTTTTTCCTAGCAAATCACTCGTAGCGTGGAAGATCGACCAAAAGTTCGCACAAGACTTAAATGACATTTAACAATAAAACTCCATACAAGATGATCCCGTTGGACACAACAGAAGACATACTGAGGAAATATTCCAAATACGTAATTACAAGCTGTGTCAAGAAACTTGAGCCTGTAGTGGTTGCAGAAGGAAAGGGCGCGATCATAAAGGATCTTGACGGAAAAGAGTACATAGATTGCTGGTCAGGAATATCTGTAGTAAACACCGGTCATTGCAATCCTGAGGTTATTTCAGCTGCAAAAGCGCAGCTTGACAAGCTTCTTCATTGCTGCATATACGTGTATCATAGCATACCGGCAGCCAATCTCGCTGAGAAACTCTCCCAGATATGTGGAAAGAATCTTCAGAAGACCTTCTATGGGAATAGTGGCGCCGAAGCTATCGAGGCAGGCCTCAAGATTGGAAAGAAGTTCACCAAGAAACATGAGATAATCGCTTTGATGTGCTCTTTCCATGGGAGGACAATTGGCACGTTAAGTGTTACGGGACAGTCGGGCAGACGCAGATATGATATGGGTCCATACCTAGGCGGCGTGTCATATGCTCCAGCCCCATACTGCTACAGATGCAGCCTGGGACAAGAGTATCCAGGATGTAACTTACAGTGCGCAAGGATGGTTGAAGATGTAATAAACTACTCGAGCTCAAACGAGGTGGCAGAGTTCATAGCGGAGCCGATACTTGCAGAAGGAGGGATTATTGTTCCTCCTAAAGAGTACTTTTTAGAGGTTAAGAAGATACTTGATCAATATGGAATCCTGTTTATCGATGACGAAGTTCAAACAGGCTTCGGACGAACAGGTAAACTGTTCGGCATAGAACACTACGGCGTTGACCCTGACATAATGTGCATGGCCAAGGGCATAGCAGACGGTCTCCCTCTAGGCGCCTGCATAACACGAGAAGACATAGGCGACTCGTTCGAGCCGGGGGACCACCTCTCCACGTTTGGAGGAAATCCTGTTTCCTGCGCGGCAGCCCTAGCAAATATCGAGCACATGATGAGAGAGAACCTCTCCGAGAAATGTGCAAAGAAAGGAGAGCTACTTACGAAGCTTCTCAACGTAATCAAAGAGAAACACAGACTGATTGGGGATATTCGTGGCAAAGGATTGATCATCGGTGTAGAAATCGTCAAGGATCGTGAGAAGAAAACACCGGGCCCTGAGGAGGCTGTGAAGACGAGAGAGCTCTGCAGACAGGAAGGCATCCTCCTCGGCCATGGCGGAGTCAAGAACAACGTTCTCAGAATCCAACCTCCACTCGTGATCTCTGAAGAGCAGATCGATCGCATAGTTCAGACCCTCGACCGATGCCTCACAAAGATCGAAAAGAAGTAAGGAGCGACTCATCGATTTCCTCTCAACCTTTCAAAACAGTTGCTGAAAGCCTTTGAATCCAAGCACTTCAGAACTGCATAACACGTAAACACGAACGGGCCTGCAAACCAATATTAGATTTTGATCGGAAAAACGTCTGAGATCCTAGGTCGGTACGACATATGGCGAATGCGCTGGATCATAGCCTGCGTGGACGGAATCGATATCCCCCACAGACTAACATCAACCTTGATTCATTAGACTGGAAAATACTAAAACTACTTCATGCCGATTGCAGGATCTCGTTGGATAAGTTAGCGGCAAAACTTCAAGCATCGAGATCAACGGTTCACTATAGAATCCGAAGACTTGAATCAGAAGGGGTAATTAGAGGCTACCGTGCCCACATAGACTCAACAAAACTTGGCAAGGACTACTACACATGCACTTGGATACGGGCAAAGTATGGCCCGAAATACTATAAAAGAGTAGGCGAAAAGCTCGTCCAGATAGCAGGCGTCTGTGGAATCTATTTTGTCCTAGGCACCCAAGATCTCCTTGTATTCGCAAGATCGAATAACAGAGAAGACTTCCTCCAGAAACTTGATCAGATCGCAAGTATTCCTGGGGTTGAGAGAACCGAAACGCAAGTTATCGCTTTGGTGTTGAAGGAAGACTTCGATGCGCCCTAAGGTGGATTCTATGTAACTATCCACGGCTCATGACACCAGATCCAACAAACATCTTGGCCAGCTACCTAGTTTATGAAACAAACCCTTGTTTGTGGCATGAGATTGAAACTCGCTCAACACGGTCGACTATTCCAAAAGGTTCAATCGTGCTGAACATTCTACCACATTTAGTGGCTTGACCCTTTTTTTGGCAAAGAGATATAAGCAGAATCGACCAGAACCACAGAACAAACTTCAGCTTAGGAGATGATAAGATGTCTCAACAAGCTATCTTCGACGAGTTGTCGAACGCGATCCAAACCTTCGACTCTGACAAAGTGATTGATGCAACGAAGAAGGCTTTAGCTGCAGGCGTAGATCCATCCGCTATAATTGAGCAAGGCCTTGCAAAGGGACTTCGCATCGTTGGAAAGAAGTTTGAGGATGGCGAACTTTTCTTAATGCACTTGGTCGCAGCCGCGGAACCTGCTCAGAAGGCGATCAGAGAACTCCTCGAGCCTGAGATCAAAAAGAGGAAGGGCGAAAGAAAATCTGCGGGCAAGGTCGTATTAGGCACGGTTGCAGGAGACATACACGACATCGGCAAGAACATAGTTTCGGCCATGCTCATCGCTGCTGGGTTTGATGTGTATGACATTGGAAAGGATATGCCGGCTGAAGAGTTTGTGAAGAAGGCGAAAGAGGTCAACGCGAATGTTGTCGGCGCTTCAGCGCTACTCAGCACCTCGCTGCCCGTTCAAGCCGAGATAGTGAGAGCGTTCAAGGCGGCCAATATGAGAGATAAGGTGAAACTGATCTTCGGCGGAGCTCCATGCACCGAGGAATGGGTTAAAGAGATCGGTGGCGACGGGTACGCGGAGAACGCCGTCGAAGGCGTAAACGTGCTCAGACAACTCTTGGGAGTCAAGTAGACCGACGGATGGGTCTCTGTGGTAAATAGAGCCCTCAAAGGAAAACTAAGTATAATTACTGAAGACCAAGCTAGAAGCATCCACGTAGCCGCTCTTGAGACGCTTGAAAAGACAGGCATGGATTGCCCTTCGAAGAAGATCGCTGAGATATTCGAGAAGTCTGGAGCAGACGTTGAAAACGGTGGAAAGAGAGTAAAGATTCCACAGCACCTTGTCGAGGAGGCTCTCAGGAAAGCCCCTAAAACTGTACTTTTCGCGGGCAGAAATCCGAAACACGACATCATCCTTGAAGACGGAAGGATCTACTTCGGACTGGGCGGCACCCCAACCCCGTATATACGAGACGTAGAGACTGGCGAGTTTAGGAGACCCGGCAAGAGGGACATGGCTGAATCCACCCGCCTAGGCGACGGATTGCCAAACATGAAGTTCATAATGTCCATAGCAGGCGCCTTCGACGTCCCATACGAGGTGGAATACATACATGAGTTTGAAGCTCTATTCAATAACACGGAAAAGCCGATACTCTACGCCGTTCCCGGAGGTGACGCTTCCAAGAGAGTTTTGGAAATGGCCTCCACGATAGTTGGAGGTATGGACGCCCTTAGGAAAAGACCGATATTCAGCCTCTACTCGGAGACCATGTCCCCTCTCTGTTTTGGTGAAACGAACGAAAACATGATAGAGTTTGCAAAGACTCGAGTACCTGTAACTCTCGGCCCAATACCGATGACTGGGTCGACTGGACCGGTGACGGTAGCCGGATGCGCATTGATAGGAACCTGCGAGTGTCTCGCCGCTATTACGCTTATCCAACTGGCGAGTCCGGGGGCTCCGGTTGTCTATGCAGGGTGGGGCGCGCACATGGACCCCGTGACTAGTCGATGCGCTTACGGAGCACCAGAGTTTGCCCTCGGAACCGACGGGGTGAACGCTGCAATGGCACATTACTATGGCCTCCCCTGTTACGGGTTCGGTGGATGCTCGGACTCGAAGTTTCCAGATGCCCAGGCTGGAGCCGAGGTCATGATGAACGGGTTGGTGGCAGGCCTATGCGGGATCAACCTGATACATGACTGCGGGTACTTGGCGGGTGGAAGTGTAGGCTCGATGGAGATGGCTGTGATCGCGGATGAGATCGCAGGGATGGTTCAGAGAATCGTCCGAGGCGTAGAGGTCGATGATGAAACGCTTGCGGTTGACGTTATCCATGAGGTTGGACCTGGCGGACACTTTCTATCACATAAACATACGTTGAAGTGGGTTCGAGACGCCTTTATGCCACAGCTCTTCGACAGAACCTCAGAAGTGACGTGGGCGAAGGCTGGGAAGAAACAGATCTTCGAGGTTGCCAGAGAGAAAGCTAGGAGAATATTGAGAGAGCATTCTCCAGAACCTTTACCTAAAGATGTACAGGACAGAATCTCAGAGATAGTCCTGAAGGCCGAAAAGGAGCTCGTTAAGCGGACGTAACTCCGATAGGTTTCGGGTGCGTAACTGGAAGCTGAGTCCAACTTTCACAGAATCTTCAGAATCGTTCTATTTCTTGCATCCAATTCAACTGCTCATTCTCTAGTGATCTGACTATTGACGAAAATCTGGTGAATGTTGTTCCGTTGTCCAAAGGTAAAGTTGAACAGGGAAGTCGAATACTGAAGGGTTAGAGTTTGGGATTGACCGAAGTTCAAGTGAAGATCCACGGCAGTAGAGGCAACAAGGAAATCTTTCTCACCGTGGACACAGACTCCGAAGACACGTGGGTTGAGAGACGTTTTCTAGAGGAGGTTGGAGTGGAGCCTCGCTTCTCCAGAACCTATAGGACAATTACTGGCACTCATGTTCAAAGACAGGTCGGACCCGTCGAAATAGAATATCTCGAGATAAAGATGCCATGCCCTACAGTCTTCGCCAATGAGGGCGATGCAAACGTCTTGGACGCGATAGCCCTTGAGATCCTAGGCCTAGAAGTCGATCCCACGACGCGTCAGTTGAAACGAGTTGAGGCATTGGCGGCCTACTAGGATCCCGTCAACTTACAACCGTTATCAGAATTCTGCAGTGAATGATCTGCAGAAAAGGACACCACATCTCTAATATTCAGATGCTCCGTTTGGTTGCTTCCTCGAGTACACTGCTGATATTGCTGGTTACATCTTTAGGCAGAGGTTCAGGAAAATGTTCTCGAAGGATCTTCTCAACTTTGGTTCTGACTCTTGCGGTGAAATCTTTCGCTCCGGCCTTTGACCATGTCTCAAATCTAGCCCGATCCAAAAGCGAAGGCATCCAATGCTCGCCCAGTTGAAGATGCTTGATCGTATGTTTCTGCGCTAGGAATTGGCCTCCCGGACCAACATTAGCGATAACGTCGGTCGCCAAAGTATCATCGTCGACCGATACGCCTCTAGCTATTCTAAAGCACATGTCCGCAATCTCGTTCCCGATCACTATCATCTCGAAACTGCCTGTCATCGCCGATTCTAAGTATCCGATATCGTGAATCAAGTTCGTCCCACACAAGACGGCTGGAAGGGCCGTCATCATGGCTTCACAGACCGCTTGGCCATCAACGGCCTTCGAGTCCGTGGTTCCTCCAGTCCCGAAGTATGGGAGACCATAATACTGCGTCAGCTGAGCGCACATGACATTTATGAGAGCAAACTCGGGCGCCCCGTAAGACATGACACTAGTCCTCTGATCCATTATCGAAGATACTACTCCATGGACAAAGGGTGTGCCTTTCCTCGCAAGCTGCGCTATTACTAGGCCGGCCAATACCTCAGCGTTCGACTGGGCGACTGTTCCAGCCAACGTCACAGGTCCCGTTGCGCCGGCTTGAGCTATAGCTCCATAAAGCACCGGTAGGCCTTCCTTCACCACCTCAATCAAAATGTCCGTATACTTCTCATCGTTTTGAAGCGGCGACACAGGCTCAGAGTAGACGAGCATTAGCGGCCTCTTTCTCAGGTTGTCGATCCCACCCGAGACTATCGACGCGATTCTGATAAAGTCTCTAACTCCTTCTGAGCTGTATGCTATCGCAACGATTGGCTTGAGAGTATTCGTTATGACAGCCTCGAACTCGTGAACATCCTGTCCCCTGTTCACGTAGTCGAGCGCTAGGCAGAGTTGTTCAACAAACTTTATGTTTGGCAGAGCGTCAGCCAACCTCGCGGCCTTTGCGATATACTCTTTCCTGCCAGGCCGTCTCTCCCAGCTTTCAGGATCGATCACGTTGGGGGTTGTCGACCCAAGGCCGAAATAGACCCTTCCATCTTCAAGCCTGATGTCATTCTTAGGGTCTCTACCACATAGAACGACTCTTTTAGGCGCGTTCCTCAAGGCCTCTTCAACCATGTATGATGGGAACTTCACTATCTTGGTCTTCGGGTCAACGTAGGCCCCAGCATCGGTCAAAATCTTGAGAGCTCTACTACTGTTTACCGTTGTTCCAGTTCTCTCAAGAATCTCTAATGTGGCCAAATGTATTTGGTAGATCTCATCTCGATCTAGGAGAGTTATTCTCGCTTTCATCGCGATCCTTCCAGATTACACAGGCAGGATATGTCTAATTAACAGTTTCTGGCGGAGTAGTTTGTGTTCATCAAAATGATTTTATCTTCACGAGAAGTAGAAGGTTGATGTTTCGACAGGGAGCAGGTATCGATGTCAGACAGAGAAAGAGCCTTTGAGGAGCTCTCTTCTGCAGTCGTCAATCTCGACGAGAAGAGGATTGAGGAGGCTGCGAGGAAGGCTCTCCATGAGGGCATAGATCCAGTTGATGCGGTCGAGAAGGGCCTAGCAGTCGGCCTGAGGGAACTTGGATCCAAGTACGAGAGGGGTGAACTCTTCCTCGCGCATATGGTATATGGCGCGTCGGTCTTTCAACTAGGCCTCAAGATACTGGAACCCGAACTTAAAAAGACGACCCGAGAGATTAAACGTTTGGGGACCGTGGTCCTGGGAACAGTTCAAGGCGACATACACGATATTGGAAAGAGTATCGTTGGAGCCCTATTAGGCGCCGCAGGCTTTGAGGTTCTAGATTTGGGGAAAGATGTGCCCACCGAAATGTTCGTGAGGAAAGCTAAGGAGCTTAAAGCTGACATTGTTGGAGCTTCTGCGCTTCTAACCACAACTATCCCGATGCAGCGTGAGATAGTTCAGGCCTTGCGAAAGGAAGGATTGAAGTGCAAGGTCATGATCGGCGGCGCGGCATGCAACGAGGAATGGGCGAGAGAGATTGGAGCCGACGCATGTGGAGTCGATGCTGTAGATGCGGTCAAGAAAGCCAAGACGTTACTCGGTGTAGCCTAAGGCGCTGGACCATGCTCCTCTCCATTTTCTAAGCAAGCTTCAAGTTCAAAAAATAGAGATGAATGAATGGACCCATCAGATGTATTGCATGGCTTCTAAGAAATTCTTCAGAAGCAAGATGTATGGGCGCCAAGGATCTCGTAAATTATCATTCAACCGGACGAACTGACAGCGACTTTCTCGGAGCATTGTAAACCGAATCGGTGTTAACGAATCCCCTAACACCATTGGGATTCTCCGAGTTCGCAATTGTACTCGCGATGCTATCTAGAATGTCGTTCATCGCCTAGGCTCCTACCTAAGCCGTACCCGGAATATCTCGATAGGTGAGCTCTTCCTTCAAAGCCTGATCGACCGGCATACCGTTGTCCGGTATACTCTAATGGATCAACTTGGTATCGAGACGTATGTCGAAGCTTGAACTCGGAGCTATGAGCAAACCTCACACGAGAAAGCCTCAAGAAACCTTTATTGCCGCTTGGCCATGACCACTTGCATAGAAGGTGTGAAGGATGGATTGTTATCCCCGAAGATTGGTGGGCAAATGTGCATTGGTCACCGGAGCCGGTACGGGCATCGGGAGAGGCATAGCTTTGCGACTTGCTCGAGAAGGTGCGAATGTGGCGGTAAACTATTCCAAGTCAGAGGAACAAGCGAGGACTGCAGTTGAAGAGATAGAACAACTGGGAGTTGAAGCGATTCCCGTAAGAGCGGACATCTCGAAAACGCGTGACGTCGACAATATGGTTTCGTTGGTTCTCCAGAAATTTGGTAAACTGAACATTCTTGTCAACAATGCTGGTATATGGTTCGAGAAGTCCTTGATGGATACGACTGAAGAAATGTGGGACATGACCTTGGACATTGATTTGAAAGGTGTATTCCTCTGTACCAAGCGATGTGTTCCTGAGATGATGAGGCAGGGTGGTGGCAAGATAATCAATATCTCGTCCCTTGATGCCGTAGTCGCGGAACCTAATGCTTTAGCATACTGTGCAGCAAAGGCTGGCATAGTTGGCCTAACACAAGCATTAGCTCTTGAACTAGCTCCTAAGAGAATCAATATTAACGCAATTGCACCTGGCCTGATTGAAACACCAATGACAGCACCTTGGCTTGCCAATCCCAAGATGCGTGAGGGCTTCATAAGTAGAACGCCCATCGGACGAGTCGGAAAGCCGGAAGACATAGCAACCATAGTAGCCTTCCTAGCTTCAGATGAAAGCGAGTTCATCAACGGAGTACTGATACCAGTGGATGGAGGTTGCTACGCCGCCGGCCTATGGCTCGGCAAACAAATTTACTAGAAGGCGCGTTCTCCGCTCGCTTTCTTGTTCATCTCTTGAACATCGAACCGATGTTGGGTCAGCGTATTCTTGCTCCAAGGTTTCCGATAGTCTTAGGTTCAACTTTGAGAATTTCCTTCAATTGATCTAATTGAGGCTAAAGGTAAGTCGCACTGATTAGAGACGCCGGTTCTTCTAAAGAATATGACGGAGGAGACGGTTCGACAACATGGCAGACAAGACAACCTATTCAACGAGCCCTCAGTTTCTTCTGATCGTTACATACCTCTCGAGCGATCCGCGTTGTCTCTACGTTGTTAACGTGCTCGACATCCAAGGTTCAATCTTGGGACCTGATCCTCGCCATAGGTTTATCCGTAATTGCCACGAATTAGAAGACGTCGATACATACTTACTATTGAGAATAACCTTTTTGTGTGATTCACGAAATACTGGTTTGTGAAGGGGATAGGGTGTTCGGTGACATGTCTGTGATTCGTGAATTATCACTGGCATTTGTGAATCTAGATTATCGACAGATAAGGGAATTGATCAGAAAAGCCCTTGATTCAGGTGCTTCTGCGAGTGAGATACTGAAGGCGATGCAGGAAGGTATAACTGACGTAGGAAAGAGATATGAGGAGGGCGAATACTTCCTATCCGAGTTGATGGCTGCAGGAGAGATTTTCAAGGCTGCAATGGAAGAGCTGACTCCTCATCTAACCAAGGCGAATACGACCTCTATCGGAACTGTCATCATGGGAACTGTTAAGGGAGATCTTCACGACATAGGAAAGAACATATTCAAGACTTTGCTTCAATCAGCAGGTTTCTCAGTTCACGACCTTGGTGTCGATGTTCCGGCAGAGAAATTTGTTGTAGAGACTCGGAAGAGTGGCGCGGATATTGTAGCCATGTCGTCTCTCTTGACCACCACGATGGATCAGATGCGTGTTGTGGTCGATGAATTGAAGAAGGCTGGCTTGAGGAAGAAGGTGAAGATTGTTCTTGGAGGGAACGCGATAACGGAGGAGTTTGGAAAGGAGATAGGTGCCGATGCGGCGGTTAAGGATGCTGTACTTGGAGCCAGGCTCTGTAGGGAATGGGTGAAAGGGTGAAGCTTAGTGGCAGATGAAATGACTCCTAGAGAGTGTTTCAAGAAGATTATGAATTTCCAGAAACCGGATCGACTGGTGTGGATGGAGGATCAGATCGACGCTACCACGTTGAGATGGTTAAGTGAAGGCTTACCGATGGATGAAGCTGTTCAAACCCATTACGACCTAATGGTGAATGGTTCACAGTTGATAGTCTTTCCGGCACCATACACATTCGATGTCAGCGAGTATTTCGGTTTTCTTCCCGTGGCCGCTGCGAACAAGACAACTATAACATTAGATCAAGGTCCGCTTCCCAGATATACTCTTAAGATAATCAGAGAGACGAAAGATAAAGTGCTGTGCAGGGATCCCATCGGAGGCAAAATGGAATATAGCAAAATTGACTATACGATGCCTCAGTACCATGAGTTTCCTGTGAAGGATACTAGGGATTGGAACGAGTACAAGAAACGCTTCGATCCGACCGACCGTCGGAGATACCCTAAGGACTACACAAGTGAACAGTACATAGAGTTGTTCGAGGAGTCCACGGTTCCCACAGAGCTGGTGATAAACGGCTTCTACGGGTTTGGAAGAGGATTGATGGGTACGGCGGCGTTTGTCCCCGCCTTCTATACCGACCCTGACCTTGTTCATGATATGATGAATACTTACGCCGATTTCCTGGTACAGCTCCTAGAGGATGCTGTTGAAGCGTTGAAGTCCCGCATCGACTGGGTCTTTTGGTGGGAAGATTTCGCTCACGGAGTAGGGCCAAATATCTCGCCTAAAGTCTTCAAAGAGTTCATACTTCCAAACCTGAAGAAAGTAACTGGATTCCTGAACAAGAACGGAATAAACCTGATCATCATGGATAGTGACGGAAACTTCGAAGTCTTGATGCCCCTACTGTGGGAGGGGGGAATCAGAGGTACATGGCCACTCGAGGTCAATGCAGGAATGGATGCGGTCGAATTAAGGAAGAAGTACGGGAAAACGTGGCGTTTCCTAGGCAATATTGACAAAATGGAATTGACCAAGGGAAAAGAAGCCATCAAACGTGAAGTAGATCGAAAGGTTCCATTCTTGAAAAAGGATGGAGGATATATTCCCGGCCTTGATCATACGATCCCTCCAAACATTTCGCTGAAGGACTTTACATTCTACGCCAACCACCTCAAGGCACTTCTAAACTACTAGATCTCCGATATGGTATCACGATCTTCAATCCGTCTACTTGAAGCTTGGAAGAACCCTCTTTGAGAATAGCTCCAAGCTGTCTGTGAATGGAAAATCTGGGAAGCTGAGTACTAAATGCGTGGCACCAGCGTTGATGCAAGACTCTATCTTCCTAATACATTGGTTTGGAGTACCCATGACCGGAAAGACGACCCAAATTTCACCGAGCTCATACAATGGACAGCGCTTCATCTAAGCATGATTCTAGGGTCTAGAAATGCGTAGATCACATCAGCCATCAAGTTGACTAGAATCACACTCAACGCGAAAACTAGGGTGACTCCCATCACACCTGGATAATCAAGATTTAATATCGACTGAGCTGCGAACCGGCCGACTCCGGGCCAGCTAAAAATCATCTCAATTACAACATCTCCACCGAGCATGTATGCGAACATGACCGTCATAACTGAAGTGGTGGGGATTAACGCGTTTCTAAGCGCATGTCTGTAGATGACGGTCGTACGGGGCAAGCCTTTCGCCCGAGCCATCCGAACGTAGTCCATCCTCATAGCTTCGAGCATCGAGGCACGGGTCAGTCTGGTCGCAATTCCAAAGTATAGTAGGGCGAGTGCGACCGATGGCATGATCAAATGATTCAATGAGTCCCAGAGGCATCTCCAGTTTCCCGTGATCAGACTGTCAAACAGAAATAAGCCTGTAGTAAACTCTGGAGGCTCAACTCCGTAGGAAATCCTTCCCCCCGATTCAGGAAACACTCCTAAATAGTAGAAGAAAACCAGCTGGATTACCAACGCGGTCAAGAACGGTGGCGAAGCTACACCGAATAGGGCAAAGATCCTTGACACGTGATCTATCGGTTTGTTTTGGTTGGCTGCGGAAACCACTCCGAGGAAAACCCCTATTAGAATTGATATCGCCATCGCCGCTACAGCCAGTTCAACTGTGGCCGGGAAAAATTCCCCAATCATTCTTAAGACCGGCTGGCCGGAGTACGGAGAATGCCCCCAATCGCCGCGTAATAGGTCTCCAAGGTAGTACCAGAATTGAATGTGTATCGGGTCGTATAGGTGGTATCTTTCACCTATCTTTCTGACGGTCTCTTCATCCGCTCTTGGGCCCGCCCAAGCCCGCGCAGGATTAGGAATTAAGACCCTCGAAACCACAAATACTAAAAGTAGTACTCCGATGAGCGTGGGAACAAGAAGAAGCAGCCTTCTCGCTACGTATCTAACTAAGCCCGTATCGGTCAACTCTTTGAAATGTTGATCAGTTTGATCTGCGCGGATTCGATATCGATGTACTCCTGAGCTGAGAGTTCATCGGGGTCGAGCCCGCGGTCCTCGCCAACACAGATCTGCGTATCATGTTAAAAAAAGGAGATCGTTGGGTTGATTCGATACGTGGTTATTCAGGCATCTCGACAAAGTATACTGGAGCCCAATTAAACTGCCAATCGCCGGGGTTGGGTACTAGGCCCTGCACATTCTCGCTAGCGACAGGTATCCCCTGGAAATACGAGTTCTTATACTGGAATACAGCTATGTACGGGGCATCCTCGTAAACCATCCAGCTTATTTGAGAGTAGATCTCAAACCTCTCTTCTTGAGTGGGCGCTGAATTAGCTTTGTCCAGCAACTCCTCAATCTCAGGGACACTGTACCATGCGTAGTTACCTGCACCAAACCCCACATCGCTAACAAACCAGTCTATGAAAGCGAAAGCGTCTGGATACCATCCCCAACCGTCATACATGAGGTCTGGGTAACGTGGATCCTCCCCGCTTGCAACACCTGCATGCAAAGCGTTTTGAGCAGCATCGGTCATCCCTTCAAGTTTTACCTTCAAGCCGATCTCAGCCAAGTTGGCCTGCACAACCTCTGAGATCCTCGACGCCAATGCAATATCTGAGACGAAAACCATTCTGAGCTCAGGGATTCCTTCTCCATTCGGGTAGCCCGCCTCAGCCAGCAGATCCTTAGCCTTTTCGAGATCTCGTTCATATGGCGGCACTGTAGGGTCTTGACCGAGAACGCCGTTCGGGATAGGCATCTGAAACTTCACGGCTTGGCCGCGGGCGATCTCTATGATAGCGTCGTAGTCTATGGCGTGGACCACAGCCTGCCGGATAAGTTTGTTGTTAAACGGAAACCTCTCAACATCCATGCCTATGGTGTGAATGAAAGGCATAGGTCCTAGCTCTGGGACGTAGAAGCCGGGCTTCAAAGCCTGGTCGAGGAGCTCAGGGCTTAACGCCACTACGTGGGCTACGCCACGTTCAAGGTCTCCAAGCCTGGTTAGCTCATCGGGCACCACCCTGAAGATTACCCTATCGAGTTTGGGTGTATCATGGACTCCTGTTCCGGGTCCTCCCCAGTAGTTCGGGTTCTTCTCGTAAACGGTTTCCACATCCAACTTGAATCGACTCAGCAACCACGGTCCTGTTCCCATAGCGTTTATCGTCAAATAGTCATTAGGTTGGCCGGCTTCGGTTCCTCCGTGTTCGGTTACCCAACGAGGGCTCAACGCTGATGCATGAGGTTGGGTCAACGTTGGGAGGAAGGGGCTGAAGACCTTGTCTAAGCGTAGCACAAGAGTGTATGCGTCTGGACAAGATATGTGTATGTTCGCCTCCTTCACAAGTTCAGCTTGGTCTGCTGGAGGTGTATTGTCCGCGTTGGTCCACTCGTTCAGCATTTCCGCTGTTACGCCGTCAGCTTCCCAGAAGTTGTCTCCCAAGCCAAGCGTAAACATCCAAGACGGCGCAGTTCCCATCATGCCTACCCGATAGAAAGAATGCCAGAAGCAGTAAGCGTTTAGTGGATCGCCGTTGCTGAAGGTCACTCCCCTACGGATCTTGAACGTGTAGGTCAAACCGTCTGGGCTGATCGTGTAGCTTTCAGCTAAGAGGTTAACTATCTCGGGCGCGCCTGCCCCATCCTTGTAGGCTACTAGTGTCTGGTAGACATTGAAGATCAGTTCTCCGTCTTCCATAGTCCATGCGTACGCCGGGTCTGCTGTTACCGCGTGCCTTGTTCCCTCAACAATCAATGTTCCACCGACGACTGCGGTAGGCGTCTGGATAGTTGTTGGCGTCGTAGTAGTTGTTGGTGCTGGTGGTTGAAGTCCATAGTATCCGCCGGCTATAGCTATCACAGCTATGATGACAACGATTATGCCTGCTTGCGTCTTGGTTACTGCACTTTTTGAAAACATGTTTTTTCCCTTGAGAAGTCTAGTCAAGAGCTGATCTATTTAAGACTTCTCACGAGATCATCTCTGTTTCAATACTTTCGAGCGGACCTTAGATCCTTCGTACGACGCACCACCCGACCTAATATTACGTGTCAAATTGCCGACACATGAAAGTCTAGAAGCCGGATATGTTGCATCTTAAGCGCCGGGTATATCATGATGTCCAGACACATGCGACACTCGCCAAGACATTCCTAGTCAATTTCGTCGCCAGGGCGAGACAACCCTTCATAGAACGTCAACGTTGAACCGCTCCAAATCTTCGGATAGTTCAAGAGGACTAGGGGTTTGATGAGCATCCAACATATTTTCTAACTTGTCAACCTAAAGCTTGGAAGAACCCTGTTTGAGAATAGCTCCAGACAACCCGTCGAAGGGAAATCCGGGAACCCAAGAACTAGGTGTGTTGCACCAGCTTTGATGTAAGACTCCACTTTCTTGATGCATTGGTTTGGAGTGCCCATTATCCAAGGTAAAGAATCAAGGGAGACCTCCGACCTTTCCAAAAGAGAACTGATCATTCTCCTAACAGTTGCCTCCTCTTCGGCTATGACGTTTTAGAGGTCGCCTCCTCCCAAGCTGCGAAGATCTTGTTTGGATCCCGTCCAAACTCCTTGGCTTTGTTCTTTATGTACTCCACTCCGTCAGAGAACTCTTCTGCGGGCAAGCCTTCAGGTATCCATCCGTCTCCTAATTCGGCGGCAATATCTTTCACCTTTTTGATAACGCCTCCCACGAAGATTGGGGAGTGAGGTCTTTGGACAGGTTTGGGCTCTAGATTTGCTTCTTGTAGACTGCAGTATTTTCCAGAGAAAGAGACCTTGTTCCCAGTTGATAGCGCTTTTATTATCTTGATGCTCTCTCTCAACCTTTCTAGTCTTTTCTGCAAAGGAGCCCAGTCAAGACCGAACATTGTAAACTCTTTCTTGAGCCACCCAGCGCCGAGGCCCAAGTCAACCCTGCCACCAGAGACAAAGTCCAGAGTGCTAACCATCCTTGCTAGTTCAGATGGGTGTCTGAACTGATTGCACAGCACATACGTCCCTAACCTAGCTGTTTTAGTTGCCGTTGCCAAAGCCGGCAATGCAGTCCATGCATCAAGCGAGAACGCGTCTTTCACAGCCCAATCCACGAGGTTCTCGTTCTTAAAAACAAGCTTTCTCGTAAATCACTCTTTTTCATCGCAAAATAGCGTCCAATTGATGAAGTGGTCGTTTACCAATAATAGGTCATATCCCAGCTCCTCGGTTGCTTCAGCATACTTCATAATAGCATTCCAAGATGATCTTTTTTCACCGTAGATCGGAAAAACGATCCCAAATTTCACCGAGCTCATAGAACTGACCTAGCTGAGTTTTCCTGGTTTCTAGCGTCAGTTCGAACGCTATATAAGCGTGGTGTTCAGGAATTACTTGAGAGAGCTCCTCCAAAGACATCGAAATTGAACTCTAATTACTTACCTAGTTGGAATCTCACATGTGATTGGATTGGTGAAACGATTTTCATTTTTGACGCGGCAGCTGTTAAGGATACGCTTCCGCAAAACCAACTTACGCTCGAAGTCTCAACGCCACGTGAGAAGACGCATCACTTGCCTATGATCTAGGTAAACGAGTGAAAATGCTCCCGAGGTGTTTGTACGTCTCCTTGTATACTGTGAACAGTTTGGAATAAAGTTCATGATTTTTCTGGTTAGGCAGAAATGACTCTTGAATCGAGATTGTGGATCTAGCAGCTTCTCGATAACTGGAGTATACTCCGATTCCAATTCCCGCAAGAATTGCAGCTCCCAAGCAGCCTATCTCAGGAACCCCCATTGACTGAACCATATTGCCAGTAACGTCCGCCTTGATCTGATTCCAAAGCCCGCTTCTGGACCCTCCGCCTCCGACCCTAATCACTCTAGTTTCTACGCCAAGAGAATTGAAAGACTCGATCACGTGCCTTAAGCTGTATGCGACTCCCTCAAGGATCGCTCGCACGAAGTGTTTTCTCTTTTTGTCAAGTGTTATCCCAAGAAAGACACCTCGAGCGTCAAGGTCGAAGAATGGCGCGTACTCTCCTGCGAGATAGGGTAAGAACAACAACTCACCTGCTCCTGCGCCTGCGTCGGCCGCTTCTCTGTCAAGAATCTCGTATACCGACAATCCTGCTTGGACAGCATCTCTCTTCTCGGCATCAGCAAACTGATCGCGAAACCATCGAAGACAAGCGCACGCCGTTGCTGTCGAGGCGTATACTATCCAATTCTCAGGATCAAGATGTCTCCAACAAAAGATCGATTCGCTAAGAGAAGGTGGAAGCCTTTTGTTAGACAACGAGGCGATTATCTCGGTCGCGCCACTGGCATCCATAGTATCGCCAGGTTGAGTGATTCCAGAGCCTATTACGTTGCACATCCCGTCGGCGGATCCGCAAACAACTGGAGTGCTCTTCGCGAGACCCGTCTCCTTCGAGGCCTTCTCTGTAACCTCCCCTATAATATCGCTCGGCTCTACGATATCCCCAAACCAGCCTCGATCTATTCGCAGCGTCTTGAAAATTTTGTCTGACCAAGAATAGTCGCGAACGGTAACCAGTCCCGTCCACCACGCCTCCACATGATCAACAGCAGCGCATCCTGTCAAACGATAATTCAGGAAGTCCTTTGCGCCAAACACCCTGAAAGTTTTCTTCTCAACTCTGGATTCGTTCTGGCGAACCCATAAGATCTTTGCGACAGGCAGGCCGGGAAAATAGGACTTTGGAAGACCCGTCAATTCTCGCACTTTCTTGCTACCGATAGTGTCGAATATCTGCTCCGACTGCTTTTCTGCTCGCATATCTGAGTAGATGATTGCTCGCCTCACGGGTTTCCCGCCCTTGTCAAGCATGACAAGTCCCGGAAACTGGCCACTGCACCCAACCGCCATTACATCTTTCGCAGAAACTCTAGCTTCTTTCAGCGTGCGCCTAACGGTTACACATGTAGCTTTCCACCAATCTTCCGGATCCTGTTCTACCATAGCATCATTCAACGTGTATAATGGATACTCCGTGTATGATGAGGACATACGCCTACCAGAGCTGTCAAAAAGCATCGTCTTGCAGCCAGTAGTCCCTAGATCGATGCCAAGCAAGTAGCCCAAATCAATCAAAGCCGTACGCGCGAAGCCAATTAAGGTTTCGAAAATCAAAAAGAGACATTGAATGACCTGTAGGCGATTCCTACAAGGCAAAAAATGAATACGCTCTTCTATCCATCCCCTTTTCGAGAATGGGTACCACCGCCGTACCCCATCTGTATGAGAACACGCGAAAGAAGTAGACTACGACCCAAAGGACGAGAGTGAAGTGCTAGTAAAATCAAGCAACGACGGAAAGCTCATACTGCCATACTCTAAACTAGCCCACTGGAAAACTTTCTCAAAAGTTCTCCACAACTTGTACCCTAAGATCAGACACAGATTCGTTTTGGGTTTCTTTTCCGGCTTTGACAAAGAAAGGAGGATTAACTCCAGAATTTCAGGTAGACTATTCGTCCATTATATGTCCCTCGTACATGTTCTCCAGTAGTTCCGTCACGTTCTCTATCGTCAACTTTCTAGGATTGTATGTCTGCAGGAAGTAATAGGATTGGCGTTCTTCGACGAGGTATTTCGCATACTTGGGAATATCGCCCTTCGGAAAGCCGACCTCTTTTAGCGATAGGGGCAGCTCCAGATCCTTCACCAAGTCTCGGGTAGCATGGACCGCCATTATGGCTGTCTCACGCTTTGATAGACCATGCACGTCTAGCCCCATGTATTCTGCGACGATCGCAAGTCTATCTACGCATGCTGGCATGTTGTAGTCCATCATGTATGGGGTGACGAGAGCGCATGCTACTCCATGAGGAACCTTGTACATTGGCCCCAGTGATTCGGAGATGCAGTGGCCTATGTTTGCACCTGCAGGAGTTGCTCCCATAACGAGGCCACCCAGCAACGCTGCAAGCGCCATATTATATCTAGCTTCCAAGTTGTCTCCCCAGTAGTACGCAGTCCTCAGGTTTTGGGCCGCCAATCTTATTGATTGCAGCCCAAACATATCAGAGAACGGCGAATACCCTAGGGATAGAATATTCTCCATTGAATGAGCTATGACGTCCATGCCGCTAGCAGCCGTTTGTCTAGGGGGACATGTGATCACGTTCAATGGATCAATTATCGCGGTTTCCGCCAATACCTTCGGGCTTGTTATGTAGTTTTTTACACCCTTCTTATCCACGATGACTGCGTACATGGAGACTTCGGCACCAGTTCCGGAGGTCGTAGGCATCTGGATCTTGGGCAGAGGCTTCTCCTTTACACGGTCCTCTGTATAGGCCATGTAGTCGCTTACGTCTCCTGGATTCGTTGCCATCACGGCCGCTGTCTTAGCGCTATCCAAGACAGCTCCTCCACCTACGCCCACGACAAGTGAGTACTTTCTCTCTCTGACCTTCTCAGCGATTTTCCTCGAGCTTTCCAATGCAGGCTCAGCGGCCAGCTCATCGTATACATCTACACGTTTGCCTTCTTTTTCGATGATCTCCCTAACTCTCTCCGGTACTCCGGCCTTCATAACCCCCTTATCTGTGACCAGAAGAACAGGATCTCTCCCCACAGCTAGCCTCTTCGCTTCTGAACCAGTGACCTTATGTGCGCCAGCGCCGTAGATCAGCATACCGACATTCGCAAAGTAGCTGACTCTTGCAGCGGGGAGAACATAGCTCTCAATACTCATAGAGTTCCCCACAGAGTCTTTAGTTTCGCCGCCGTCTATTTAAGCTTCGAAATCAGTTGGTTCCATCGATCTCACGAATATTCTGAACCGATCAGATTTCCATTGAAAAATGCGTGTCGTGCGCATACCGATATGGTGTTCATATCATACACGTAAGATCAGCCTAGAGAACAGATTCTGGTCGAGCCGAGAATGGTCAACGATCGAGCTCTTCAACCTCTCGGTACCAAATCCTTTTGATCCCGACTCGGGCACGCATCTTCCATCCTAGCGACTTTGGCCCATTCTCTATGGCAGCTATGAGCTTGTCTAGACGCACCCTTACTATGTCCTGGGGAACTCAGCGTCGGGATTGCAAAGCATCCAGTGGATGTCAAGCTATCTTGAAGATCGGATGAGTCCTGTCGAGCATCCTTCCTTGTTCCATTATGAGTTGTGCGTACGCCGCGTCGATCATCGCTGTAGCTGGAAACATGTAACTGGCAGATTCGATCGGCCCGTATAGCACGAAATCGGCCCCAAGGGCGACCGTTATTCCTCCAGCGACGGCCATACTTGGATCGTGAGCCTGCATCCCCATCTTCTTCTTCAATCCCTTCCAGGTGCCTATCGCGTTGTGTGCACCGCAACCAACTGGGTATCCCAACTCATCTTTGAGTTCGTACAGCGCCTTGCATGCCATGCCTAGACTTGGTATGTCAATTACTGTGGTGTCGATTAATATCTGGTCGGCCCCAGCGCCTGTGACTATGGGAACCAACTCCTTTGTGACCTTGATCCTCCCAGCCGAGGTGAACTCTTTCGTGTTGAACGCTAAGAGCACAACGCTTCTCGTCTTTGTTTCCCTTATTCTGTCTATCTCTTCTTGCTTATAGTCTGGGAGTATGGAATTGTACACTATCGGATTTTTCAAACCGACCTCTTTCACGTAATCGAGACCCGCTATTCTAATATCGGAGGAGACCCCGTCCAACAGGATCGGCGCGTCCGTCACGCCTGAGACGAAGTCAAGGTACTTCTTCAACGCCTCAGGCGCGGCCCCTACAACATCAAGCATATGAGGATTGCCAGTCTTGTCCGAGAACTCTTCTTGGGTCTTTATGCAGCCTTCAGCCTTCTCCCTGTCGAACTCGCCTCTGGTATGATCCGTCACGATCTTCTGTTTGTTATAGAAGATGGTTCCGACTAGAACGGTTGGGCGCTCGCCCGGTACCCCCCCTATCTTCACCTTTCCTATCTCAAACCTTCTCTGAGCAGCTTTGAACGTCCACATACCGTATCACTCGCCTATGTAGCTCAACATGCCATTTTTAATAATTTCCATAGAGGTAGGATGTTGTCTTATCCCCCATTTGATAATTCTGTGAAGAGTGCGTCTAGTCAGCACACTGACCAATTTTCTGATGCAGCTTCCTAGGCTCCAGCCTTGGAGGACCCACCAAACAACTGCATTCCATTAGGAGCTCGAGAGAATCGAAAGAAGAAGAATTCCAAGCATAATCAACAATACAGCCATCTTTTGAATCTGCGTTAACTCTTCCTTAAGAAAAACTTGAGCAAGTATGACAGTAACTGCTGGTGACGAACTAGAAATCGGCGTGACGATCGAAACGATTCCAACAGCTATGCCGACAACGAAACCAAAGTATCCTACGAACTCGCTCAAGCCGACAAGAACTACAGGTTTCAAAGAAACTCTTCCATAAAGCCGACTCCCAAAGAATGGAAACATCATCAAGAGCATGACCGAAACTAAAGAACGATTAAAGAACAACGTTCCAATCGCGCCAATATCGGCTGAGACCAGTTTGATGAGGATGGAGCTTAAGCCTGCGGAAAACATGCATGCCAAGGCGTAGGGAACCCCTGCGTCCGACTTCTTTTCTGAGCTAGGTCCCACAGAGATAATGAGCAAGCCACTCATTACCAAAGCTATGCACGATGCTTGCAAGAAACTCAAAGTTTCACCAAGAACCGCAAACGAAAGAGCGATCGCTACGATCGCTGAGGTTGAAGTCACAGGGGCTACAACGCTTGCCTTTCCTACACTCAGGGCTTTGAAAAAGAAAAAGACGGCTGAGAAACTGCAAATCCCAGATGCAATGATGAATATGATCGTTCCGAGTGATGAAGGTAACGGCGGAGTGAAGATCGCTGCCAAGAGAAAGACTGGCACTAAGCTTACTAGCTGTGTGTAGAGCAAGAGCTTGTAGTAGTCTACAGATCCAACCGCTCTCTTGGCCAGGAAATCTCCACATCCCCAGCCGATCATGGAAACAACGCCGTACCCAATCGAAACGATCTCAACTATCATGTGGAAGACTCCTCAGATCTCCAGGTGGCATAATCTCTTCCAATCGCTGGTTCGGGAAGTCTTCTCCTCCTATGTCGACTCAACAGAGATCATGTCGAACTCTCAACACGATTCTCGGCAACCTCAAGCTTTGTTTCATCTTCAACCTCTACAATTAGTATTCAACAGGGACTAAACAAGAGTCGATGTCTGTTGGACGATTTCCCTAGAGTCCACCGCTATTTAGGTACACCGTACCCTTGAAATGTTCCGTGACGACGCATCAAAACAGCTGCAAACACGCCGCAACTGAACTTCGAGACCACTCGAAAAGACTACCTACCGAACTGCCGGAGATCGGATAAGTTTGGACATGCTATCCGAATTCTTGAAATATGTCAAATTGAAATATCAAAGAACAGTTGGAATCAGATCGATAGGTCATGTAATTTGTTTGAAGACTTGACCATCTATCGACTCAAGATCAATTACCTTGAAAATTGGAAAGTGTACTTTCTTTCGAACGTGGAAAGATCGAGAGGAGACATTGCTTTCGCTCCTTCAGACGACAAAGGAAAAGAATGGCGCATAGTACTGTCTTGGCGACCTCTAGAAGGCGCAAAGAGAAAATACTCTTCGGTTGATGAACAGGCAAAAGAAACAATTAATCAGTTGAAAAAAGGTAGACAGGTTAAGTCGTCTCAGATAATTAGCAGCAAACCTAGGGAGGTAAATGGGCACGAGGCATCTTTCTACAATCTTATGGTGAGGTACTACAAGCGTGGAGGGCTCTTCAAACAGATGCTGTCGGACTGTGTGATTCGATTTCTACTGCTACATTGTAGAGACTCAAACAGATGCATCATACTCTATGAGGAGTCTGATTATCCAGTTGAAGAGGAGAGAATCTTCGAGGAGGTCATACAGTCATTTGTTTGTCATTGACAGCGAGGCGAGAACATGGCACTTAGTTTCGAGCTAGCTATTCTAGAAGACCGATCTCAGTCGTTTGGTTACAGAGTCACAGTAGACTGACTGAACTTTTTGTCGGAACGAAGGCTCAGTAAGTCTATGCTCGTCTGCATGTAAGAGTGGGCGTGAACTCAGAGTACCCTGCTCCCTGTTCGGCCAGAGGCTCTGGATAACGCTGCCTGGGTATTACTTTCTTGGGCGCAAGAAATCGGGCATTCAATAGTACGACCGAGTACAATAAAGTACATCGCGGTTGCAGAAGGTGCTGCCAAGTCATAAATACTGATCAGGCAAAACCTATCTCGGGAAAAAGCATGGCAGCTGAAGGGACCTTCATAAGAAAAGCAAGTGGCTTAGTAAGAACGGTGCCTCCAATAGACGCTTGGATATACAACTGCCTCACTATGGGCTGGCTTTCAGTCGTCGCCTTCAATCTACCATTCAACCCCTTCGCTTTTCCCGGCGGAGACCAAAGCGTCGCGATACTCATGACAGCGGCGCTTGGCACCTTCATGTGGACAACCTACATGTTCATCGTAAGCGCCCTTCCACGCAGCGGAGTTGACTGGATCGCTCAAAGCAGATTCCTAAGTCCATGGATCTCGTTCCCGATAGTAATTGGAGACTTTTGGTATCTGATATACTGGGATGTCTGGGCGTACTGGTTTGTGACGTTCCTAGGTATGAACCCGTTCTTCGTTACGGCTGGTGCAGCATGGAACAACCCCAGCCTACTCGCTTTTGGAGAGTGGGTATTGACTCCCAAAGGGTTCTTCCTAGTTGGAATGATCTATCTTTTCCTGATGGGCTGGCAACTCTCACTGCCAATAAAGCTCTTCGCGTCAATCCAACGATGGTTGATGTACGCCGCAACCCTCGGAATGGCGGCGTATATCGTAGTTCTTGCAGGTACGAATCCTACGTCCTTCGCTCAGAACTTCAATGGGTTTGCTGCGAGGTTTGTCTCGGATCCTGATTACTACAATACGGTCATAAACACGGCGATCGCAGGTGGTTACAACCCGAATCCTGGATTCAGTTGGTATGACCAGATCGGGTTGATGGCAATGATATGGAGCCTCTTAGGATGGGCGTTCTGGAGTGCTCAGTTGAGTGGCGAAATAAAAGGCGCTGGAAACCTTAGGGTTCAGAACCTTGTCATGAACGGTTCAGGCTGGGCAACCGCAATTGCTTGGCTCATTGTCTGGCTAGTATTCTCGAATGCCGTTGATCCAACGTTCATCAAGTCTGCCGGAGCTCTATGGTACTCAGGCGAATGGGCGCTGCCCATTTCAAGTGTAAACCTAGGGATGTACGTTGCCGCTAGTGACGCGACATTGGGAACCGGAGTTATGGTCGCGCTCTTCCTAATCATGTTAGGTCTGATTTGCAACGGGTACCAGGTATACTACAACACAATGGTCGGACCGATCAGAATGTTCTTTGCAATGGCTTTCGACAGAGGTCTTCCAGACAAGTTCGCGATTGTACATAGCAGATGGCACACGCCAGTGTACGTCATCTGGCTCGCCTGCGCATGTGCAGTGATTCAGATATACCTGTCTGCGTATATGCCCGAGGTAGCGCCTGTATTCCTGCCTGCAGCTCTATCCAGCGGTTGTATACCATACACTTTCACATCTCTCGCGGGAGCCGTGATGCCGTGGAGAGGAAAGGCTATCTACGAAGCATCTCCCGCAGCCAAATACAAGTTAGGGCCGATACCTCTGATCACAATTACGGGTTTGATCAGTGTGATCTTCAATATTACAATGATATACTACTGGCTGACGGTGCCCGCGCTTGGAATCAGTCCAGCGTCGATGATCTTTGTATTCTTCTTCTACGTTGTAGGCCTCGTATGGTACGTCTATTGGCGGTGGCATCGGAAGCGACAAGGAATAGACCTAAGCCTCTCATTCAAGCTAGTCCCCCCCGACTAAACCCCCTATTTTTTTGAAAGTGGCCTAGATCCTAGGAGTAAGGAGGTGATTTCGAAGGTGGACAGAGAAGACAAAGGAATGGTAATCTTCTCAATAGTAATGTGGTTGATAATCCTACTGTGGGCCGCATTTGCCCCCTAACGATACGTATTTTCTAATGATGATACCTGTTACGGGCGGGTCAGTCGTTTCCGTGGGTGAGCCTTCTCAACCTGAGACGAACTGGTAACTTTTTACTTCGCCATCTGCGATATCTATTATCGCGCCTCTTAGGATGCTCTCTCCGTACTCACTTCCTGGGTTAATGCAAAGCGTTCTTCCAATCTTTCTCGCGCCTTTCGATTCATGAATATGCCCGTGAAGGCCCAAGAGTGGCTGGTGTTTTTCAACAGCGTTTCGTATCGATTGGCTACCGGCACCGTATGTCAGGATTTGCCCTGCCTTGTAAATGGGCTGCGGAGGATATACAGACGTGTCCAGCTGGGGCGCATCATCCAATTCCGAATCTTTAGGCGGGATGTGGAAGTTGAATACAGCATTCTTCATATCCTTAATGCTTGATATCAGTCGCTCAACTTTGTCTCCGATCTCCTCGTCGCTGCACTCTCTAGGGGTCTTCCAAGGTGTTGGGTTTCCCCAGCCTAGACTAGCCATTTCATGTATGTCGTCGATGTAGACGACTTTATTGTCGGGGTTTCTCACATGCTCTGTGTCGGTGATAAGATCAACGATTTCCTGTGCGTCGTCGTTTCCGCCGGTTATGTAGCAGACTATCTTCGTGTCTTTCAGTCGTTCATTCGCTAGGTCAATCCATCTTAGCAATCTCTCGCGCATCAACCTTTTGAACAAGTCATCAAGCCTCTTTTCGTCAGCGGAGAGCCCCTCGTACTCCTTCTGTTCCACGAGAGTTGTGTAAGCGCCTGTGGTCAGTATTCTCTTCTCCAAATCCTTCAGCTCTTCCTCTGTCTTAACAACCTGTTTCTGCTCAAGAAAGCGACTGACATAACTACCGTCAGGCTGTCTTACTATCGGCGTTATCATCTTTCCAGTTATGTCGCCGCCAAGCACCAGAACATCCGTCCCATATACCTTTCCTGCATTTACAAACTTCTTGAAGGTCGGTTCGGAGCCATGGACATCCGTCGAAAAGAACATGCGAGTCTTCTTTCCTTTCGTCTTTTCCTTTCCACCGAAGAGAGGCAAATGATCATCCGTCCTGCGTTCTTGGGTATGGGCCTGACCACAATAATAGTTTTTGCGCTGTTGGAGAAAGGTTCTGTTTGGTCGCCTAGCTCCCTACTGAAAGCTAAGACGCGCGCGCTTTCCAATACCCCAAAGAAATTTCACCCTACTTTTTGAAAGCCGCTCTCACCCTGAGTTCTTGCCCCACTCTCGAGAACTTGGCGAGGTCTTACTCAGACTCCTATAATCTCGTCTCATCCTAAGCAGAATCCGTATTTCAGAGGGTCAGAAGGATCTACAATGAACTGTTGAATCCCAGTGATGTAAGCGCTCCCCGTTACTTCAGGAACAACAGCCTTGAAATCTCCAACAGCAGTTTCTTCAATCAATCGCCCTATGAATAATGTTCCCAGTACGCTCTCATGGACGAAATCTTCATTCAGTTTGAGATTCCCTCGAGCGTAAAGGGTTGCCATCTTGGCGCACGTTCCAGTTCCGCATGGTGACCTGTCAACTTGCCCATCTCCAAACACGACAATTGACCTTGAATCTGCCATAGGATTTGTGGACTCTCCACATATTTCCACAAGTTCGACTTTGTTGATGTATGGTATTTCAGGATGCTCTACAGGAATGAGATTCGCAGCGTTCCTGATCTTCATTCCTATCTGAATCAGTTCTGTCACGTTCTCCGACTTGATCTCAATTCCTATGTCCTTGGCGTTGACTATAGCGAAGAAATTTCCGCCAAAGGAAATCTCGACTGGAACTTCTCCAACATTCGAAACTCGAATAGCACTTGACGTATAAAAGAACGATGGGAGCCCCTTCATAGTTACACTCTTCACTTTCAGATCTTCAACGTTCACTCGGGTGTAAACTATTCCGGCTGGAGTATCCAAGGCCACCGTGGTGACCGGCTCCTTGGCTTCAACCAAACCCATCTCCAAAGCGACGGTTGCCACACCGATAACACCATGGCCGCACATAGGTAAGTAACCTCCACCATCCATGAAAACTACACCCAAATCCGCTCCAGAAACTTCTGGCTCCATCAATACGGCACCAAACATATCGTTATGTCCTCTAGGTTCATGCATGAGTAAAGTGCGCAAGAAATCCAGTTCTTTCTGGAGGTATATTCTCTTCTCATTCATGTTTTTGCCTGGGACTCTTGGGAAACCACCTATGACAATTCTAGTCGGTTCGCCGGCGGTGTGTGAATCTACGGTGGTTATCATTTTGATTAAGTGCATTCTAAACCCTCGTTGCTTCGCTAGGTTCGAGCTTCTAGTTTGGTGCTAACATAAGGTTATTTAGCAATAGTAGACATGGGCCGGGAGGGATTCGAACCCTCGACCTCTGCCGTGTGAGGGCAGCGTCACTAACCGGGCTGGACTACCGGCCCTTACTAGAAAAAGTGGCCGAGATATCCTTAAAAGGCGTTCTACCACGACGAACTATTTTAGCTAGCCCAATCTTCAAGTCTATGTTGATCAGGATTGCGGAGACGAGATATCGTAAGCGCGATCATCAAGGATTTCGGCAATAGGTTTTCGACGGCGCTAGGAATCGACCTCGGGACGAAGGATGAGCGACAGATATTCAAGTGGTTCATCGCTTCAATACTCTTTGGAGCTAGGATAACCGAGAGGATCGCCGTCAAGACATACAAGCTATTCGAGCAAGAGAGCATTCTATCCCCGAAGGGCATAGTAGATACGGGATGGGACAGACTGGTCTCACTGCTTGATTCAGGAGGCTACACTCGATATGACTTCAAGACAGCAACAAAACTGCTGGATGTTGTAGGAGCGCTGAAACGAGAATATCGAGGACATCTCTCTGAGATTCATAGGGTCGCTAGCGATCCACGAGATTTAGAGAGGAGGCTGATGGAGCTTGGCAAAGGGATAGGTGATGTTACCGCTGGGATATTTCTGAGAGAGCTGAGAGGGATATGGGAGAAGGCTGACCCACTTCCCCAGCCGCTTACGGTGCTTGCTTCGCATAAGCTGGGTTTTACAAGGTCTAAAGGAAGAGATCTAGACGAGCGTCTTAAGGTGCTAAGGGATCTCAAGCGCATCTGGGATGGGAATCAAGTCAAAGGGAAGGATTTCATGGACTTTGAGACAGCGCTCGTTCGATTGGGAAAAGACTTCTATCGGAAGAAGAAGGCGCCGCCTGTGTTCCCCTCCTCTCCAAGGAGCATTAGATGATCCAAATCGGCTTCCTTGAGCCAAGGCGGTAAGCGGATTTTTCTGCCGGTAACTCTTGGATGTACCCCCCCCTCCGCTCGATGACTCGAATGGAACTATCGTCTAGGTAGAAACGAAGTAAACAGCGCCTCCGATTTTCAAATAAAGATATATTGATCTAGATCCTCCTAGGCCTCCAACAGGTTGAAGCATATGCCGATCACCGACGTCTTCAAGAAGCAGTTAGCCCAGAAACATAGACTCCACTATAAGGTGTGCAGGAACTGTGGTGCAAGAAATCCTGGGCCGTCTAAGCGCTGCAGAAAATGTCGAGGCTACAACCTACGATGGAAGAAACGTGAACTCGGCGCCAAGTAGATTTCTCCAGAACGACAGCCCGGCCTTAACGCTCCAGATCATATTCCTCTACGTACTCAGTGTATTGCAGCATTTCCCCGCATCCTCCGCAGAAGGACGCCGTTGGCGGGTTGCTCGTCAAACAGCGATTGCATAGGACAGCGACTATCGCGCCGCCGCACACGTTGCAATATACATTATCCTCCGGGTTAATCGAACAGCACCAAGGGCAAGTGATGCCGTAGCTATATGACATGACAGATCTCTACCTCTACACTATTGATGATATCCCAAGCATCTTTAAGACTTGTGACAGTTCATTCCCCATGAACAACTAGCTAAGGGACAAGCCTGAATCGATCTCTCGGGAAGAGCACGACCTCTCTGATATTCTTCCTTTCCAAGATGGCCATAAGGAACCTGTCGAGACCCATGCCGAAACCTGCGTGAGGAGGCAAACCGAAATCGAAGTTGTCCAGGTAGAACTTGAACGCTTCTGGATCTAGGCCTTGCTCTTTCAATCTCGTTATGTACATGTCTTTCGTGTCGATGCGGGTGCCTCCGGACGTTACCTCAATCCACTCGTACATAAAGTCGAAGGCGTCGCAGAGTTCGGGTCTATCCCGTTTCGGCTTTATATAGAATGGCCGTATCCTCGTAGGCCAGTCAACTATAAAGTAAAACTCTCCCTTGTGAAGATTAGCAAGCTCTCGATAAGCGGTCGTGGGGACGTCCTCTCCCCATGCTATCTTCTGTCCTGCCTCTTCGAGTTCCTTGAGGATCTGATCATACGTGTAGCGGCGGAGCGGAAGGCTATATGCCTTCAACTCAACTCCAAGAGTTCTCAGCTCCTTTTCACATCGGATCATCACTTGGTCGATAACCTGCACAGTCAGTTCTTCTTGAAGTTTCATAGCATCCCGAACATCAACAAAGGCCTCTTCGACATCGACGGAAACAAACTCGCTGAGATGGCGTCTTGTATGCGATTCTTCAGCCCTAAAATAGACGCCGATTTCATAGACCTTCTCGAAGACGCTTGTCAACTCCTCCTTATAGAGCTCCGGACTCTGGGCGAGATACGCCTTGTGCTCGAAGTATTCAACTGGAAATAGGGAGGCGCCTCCCTCAGCAGCCGCTGCAATTATCTTCGGCGTATGAACCTCTACGAAACCCTTCTCTCTCAGAAAGCTCTCGATCTCATCAACGACCACGTGTCTTATATTGAATATGGCTTTACACTCTTCCCTCCTCAGATCAAGAGTCCTAACATTAAGCCTCACGTCTATGTCCGCTGGAACCCTCCCCGTCGGATCCATAGGGAGAGGATAAGTTGCCGAGCCAAGGATCTTTATCTCCTCTGGGATAATCTCGACGCCTCCGGGAGCTTCCTTACGTGCTTCCACTTTTCCACGGACGCCTATCGAGAACTGCCTGCCGAGCCTCCCAGTCTTTTCAAGTACGGCACTTGAAGCTCTCTTCTTCGGGATCGTTACTTGGACAAGTCCCTCCCTATCCCGTAGCGACAGGAAGGTTAGGCCTCCTAGGTCTCGTATATCCTCAACCCAACCAAAGACCGTAACCTCTTTCTGATCGAGTTCCGGCGTCACCGTCGAAGAGTAATGGGTTCTACGCCAGTCATTCAACGAGTCAAGTTCCATTTTCGCTCACCCTTACACGTCTGAATCAGTTTTAAAAGGATTGGATCATCCAGTCAAGTCGCGAATAGACTTCAAAACATTGTTGGGCGCAAGACTGAATGAATTCGCGCACCAATCATAACCACCTTTTTTATCCTAACCCATTTACCCGCCAACCTAGGGCTCGACGAGGGAAACAGGTGTCCAGTCAGCCGTGCTTTGAAGTTTATTTCATCGTAAGTACTGCCTCTGTGGAACGTTCTAGCGCAGAATTTGGATTATACTGGAATTCTAAACCCTTTTCATGCCCCGAACCATGTGGAGCTCTCGATTGTGACTTGAATTCAGAGAATATTCTCATAATAAGTCAGAGGCAATACATATATAGAATTGTCGATATGGTAAGGTTCGATCGGACTCCAAATCGGGGCCCGATAGGGAAACGTACGGAATGATCGCCTGACGATGATTCCAGATGGTAAGAACGATACTGGACAACTTCTGCGTGAAGAGCGGAAGCCTCTGCCAGAAATGCGAAGAGAAGGTTAGAAAGGGGCAGATAACAGAACAAGACCTCAAGATAATTAGAACACTTTCCGAACTTGAGAAGGAGTTCAACGTTCTCCAAGACGTTTTCTTTCATAGATCCGTGGACACAGAGAATACGCTTGCGATACTTGTCAACAAGAGCGATATGGGAAAAGTCCTCGGCCGTGGAGGGAAGATTGTTCGAACTCTTGGAGAAAAGACTGGGAAAAGAATAAAGATACTAGCCTACGGCACCGATCCAAGACAGTTTTTGGAGGAACTCCTCAGTCCGTTTTCTATACTAACCATAAACACAGTCTGGCTGCCCGACGGAAGTACAGAAACCAAGGTGATCCTCTACGGCCGAGAGCCAAGACATATGCCGGTAGACCTTGAGGTCGCGAAGAAGCTGGCGAAAGACATAGCAGGCTTGACGCTTAGGATAGAATTTGAAAGGAAGTAACGTCACGTACTGACCTATCTTGAGAGGCTGTAACTGCCTCCCTTCACAGGAACTTCGATCTCGACAACTTTACGGAGATATCTCCCCACAAGCTCCGGATGGTCAGTATGTATGGGGAAGAGTCTCCGTGGCGTCACTGCTTTCGAAATCTCCTTCATGTCATTAGGCATCATATGGCCAGAACAGTGAATATGGTAGAGCGGCAACCCGAAGTGGTCTAGCCAGTTTATGAACTTGTCATATTCAATGGCCTGCTCCTCATTGTAGGGCTCAGAAGTTGACAGGATGAAGTTGCTTCCAAACCTAGGTCTTATGTCGATAAGTTCCTTCATGTCAGAGAATGATGATACCAGAATCGTCTTGTCTTGGATTGACCTGACTTGAGAAGCGTCCTTAACGTTCCCGCGGTCGAGAATCTCCTCTTCCCAATCGTAGAACCTCCTCTTGCCCTTTCTGAAGATAACAATGTCCTCGCCGAAGACGTCGGGCACCTTAAGCGCCTTGTCCTTTCTCAATTCGCTCAACGTGTGAGCTTGCCTCAGGGAGATCGCTAGGAACCTTCTGTTCTTCTCCGCTACCTTCTTGAACGTGTTCAATCTGTCTATGTCAGAATAGGAAAAATCGGCCATAACAAGCTCCTCTGTCGCGGATACAACCTGATCAAGCTTCGCTTCAACCTCACTCTCGCTGAGCACGCCGCCTCCGAGGATATTCGTTCCCTCCAAAAGAAGGATCGAGGGTTCAGATTCTCTGGCAGCTCGTACAAAGTCCCCCGTCATGTCTGACCTTCTTCCATGAACCCTCACGTCTCCAGTGTACGCTATGCTGCCTTCTGATGTATGTACCAGAAAGCCATAGGCTCCAGGAACCGAGTGATCGACATGTAGAGGTTCGACCTGTATCGACCCAACCTTGATCTTCTGCCCTGTCCTGAAGGATCTAAATTCAATATTGGAAATGTCTGTCTCGAATCTCCTCGGTCTCGTCTCACTCAATGCTTTGAGTATGATCTGAGTTGTCTCTCCACAATACACCGGTATCTCTCGCTTGAGAAAGGAGACGTAAGCAGAGTGATCTGCATGAGAGTGAGATAGGATTACCGCATCTAGGCTTTTCGGCCTCTCATCGAACTTGTAGATACCTTTGATCTCTGGGAGCATGCCAAATTCAAGTAGCCCCCTCTCATCTCTGGGAGAAAGCCAAGGCTCCTGGTAGAATCTCCTCCTCTCGGAAAACCCCATTCCAAAATCTAGGAATACTCGCGTGTCGAGATCCTCGACAAGAATTTTGTTACCACCTATCTCTCCTACTCCACCAAAGAAAGTTATCTTTGTCCGTGATCTTTGCAAGTTCACGATCCCCATGATCTTCCTATTGGTCGAGAGTCCGAAAGAGAAGATAGAGGAGTCTTGCCAAGGCTCTGGGGTATTTCACAAGGCTGAGAAGACTGGAGGCTTGGAAGTCTATATCATCCAAAGCGCCAAGATCGCTCATGACACCTGTCCTATGAGCTAATTCGAACAAGCGATTCATCTTCTCATCGGACATGGCATCCAGATACTCTCTAATTCTCCGCATTAAAAGAAAGTCTTTCCAGACCAGCTTTCTCCACTGATCTTGATAAGTCGAGAGGAACTCTGCTGTATAGTTTGAATGTTTCCAAGCTTCGGATCCAACCTCTCCCGCGATACGAGAGCAGAGCAGCCCTGTGACAATTCCTCCACCAGTCGTCGGTTTAACCTGTGACGCTGCGTCCCCGACTGCTAGGAGGCCGCTAGTGTAGGTTCTTAGGATCGGCCCCCCCAAGGTCACTGGGTGGACCGTGAGGTTAAACATCCTGCAATCACGAAGCTTTCTTGATGCCACGGGATGCTGGGAGACAAACTTGTTAAGAAGACGCACGGGATCGCGTTCCCTTGCAGCCAGACCGACCTTGACCGACCCATAACCCTTGGGTATTATCCAAGCAAAGAATCCTGGAGCATACTCTCTCCCGAAGTACAATTCTACAAACTCTTCGCTCACACTATTCGCGTTGTCGACCTCGACTTGGGCACCGCTAACTATCTTGGCAGAATTGGTCCATTGTAATCGGGCGGCTTTCAACAGTGAAGCTGGGCATCCCTCAGCATCTATTACAAGATTGGACTGTAAGGCTTGGAAGTCTCGGTTGAGTGCCTCGATGCTCAGTCTCGGGTGACCTTCTTTGAAGGTAAGTGATCGGACTCTTGAACTCAAACGATACGTCGCCCCGTGGCGAGACGCTTGCCTAGCAAGCCATCTATCAAACTTAGGTCTGTCCAGCACGTAGGTCACTGGTGATCCATGGTCGAGAAGGAGCTCACGGCACGAGGGAGAATAGAATCGAGCTCCTCTTATTCGGGTCTGGATTAGATCGGCTGGGATGCTCACCCCAATCCTGCTGAGGCCTCTCATGCCAACATGTCCTGCACAGTGAGGGGGGAGTCCAATTCTGTCATGTTCTTCTAGAACTACTACCGGGACGTGTTGGCGCGCTATGGTCAATGCCGCGTATGATCCACAGGGCCCCGCGCCGACAACCGTTATAGGAGGTTCTTCTGACACAACCTCTACCTTGGAGAGCGCACTATTCCTATGGGTTTCTTCGGTCCCATCTCGGTTCAGACGCTTTTCCGGGCTAGTTCAACTCTCCTCTTGCCTTTCATCAGCCTCGAGACTCTGATAATTCCAATGATCTCAAGCTTCATGAGAGTCTCGTTCAGCTCTCGGAAGCTCATCTCGCCGTAGATATCTTCAACCTCTTTTAGAAGTTCGGTATCGGTGGTTGCACCTTTCTTCTCTAGAACCTCGACTAGAGCTAGTTGTACGGGGATTGGACTCCAAACTTTTCCCATTCTAGAATTGTCCTCAGGTTATTGTCGTCATCGGGATCTGTGTCTTCTCTTTTCTTATCCGTTTCGTAAAGCTCTGGTACCATGTCTCCATGTCTGGAGTTATGCTGGGTTTGATATTCTCCATCGCGGATGTAAAATCGTCTGCTGTAACCTCTTTTGCTTCAGGCTCCGTTCTTAGAGCGTTGAAGGCTGCTTCGCGACATAGAGCTTCAACATCAGCGCCTGAGTAGCCCGCAGCCAACCTAGCGAGTTCTCGTACGTTAACCGTCTTGTCCAATGGCATGTTTCCCGTATAGATCTTGAAGATCTGTTCCAACGTCTTCTGATCTGGCGCTGGGACATATATCAGTCTGTCAAACCTTCCCGGTCTCAGAACAGCCGGGTCCAGAATATCAGGTCTATTTGTTGCGGCTATAACGACTACATTCTCCAGCGTCTCTATTCCATCCATCTCTGTGAGTAACTGGCTGATAACCCGCTCTGTGGCTCCCGAATCTGCATACCCCATTCCTCTTCTCGGGACGATCGAGTCGATCTCGTCAAAGAAGATGATGGACGGAGCGGCCGTCCTTCCCTTCCGGAAGACTTCTCTGATCGCCTTTTCAGACTCTCCAACCCATTTACTGAAGATCTCCGGTCCCTTAATTGAAATGAAGTTCGCTTCACTCTCTGTGGCGATCGCTCTAGCGACCAAAGTCTTTCCGCATCCGGGTGGACCATAAAGTAGTATGCCCTTCGGCGGGCGTATCCCCATCCTCTTGAAAGAGTCAGGTCTCTTTAGAGGCCATTCAACAGCCTCCATCAGTTCGTTCTTGACCTGTTCGAGTCCACCTACGTCGCTCCAGTGGATCGTTGGAACCTCAACGTAGACCTCCCTCATGGCTGTCGGCGTGACCTCACGATAAGCGTTCATGAAGTCATCCATCTTCACAACCATCTTCTCCAAGATTGATGGGGGAACCCTCTCCTCCTCAAGGTTTATCTCAGGCATATAGCGTCGAAGAGCTTTCATAGCAGATTCTCGACTTAACGCCGACACGTCAGCGCCTGTATATCCATGTGTGATCTCGGCCAGCCTCTTCAGATCCACATCCTCCGCAAGCGGCATGTTTCGCGTATGTATCTGAAGTATCTCATTCCTTCCCTGTTTATCGGGGACACCGATCTCAACCTCTCTGTCAAACCTTCCAGGCCTACGCAGCGCTGGATCTATCGCGTTAGGCCGGTTCGTCGCGCCGATTACGATAATATTTCCCCGCGCGCCCATCCCATCCATCAGAGACAACAGCTGCGCAACGACTCGACGCTCAACCTCTCCGGTTACCTCTTCACGTTTGGGCGCGATGGCATCCAATTCATCGATGAATATGATGCTAGGCGCCGTCTCCTGAGCCTTCTGGAATATCTCCCTCAACCTAGCCTCGGACTCACCGTAGAACTTGGACATTATCTCCGGGCCGGAGATTACGTAGAAGTTTGCATCTGACTCGTTCGCCACAGCCTTTGCAAGTAGGGTCTTTCCGCATCCTGGCGGCCCATATAGAAAAACCCCTCTCGGCGGTTCTATCCCTAACCTTTGAAAGAGTTCTGGATGACGGAGGGGAAGCTCCACCATCTCTCTGATCCTCTGGATCTCGTCTCTCAGGCCTCCGATGTCTTCGTAAGTAACTATAGGGATGCCTTTCTTTTCAGGGGTTGGCTCACTTAGCACCTGAACGCTCGTTGACTCAACTATCTTAACTGGACCTCGAGGTCTCGTCCTTGTGACAACCAGTGGGATCGCGCTTCCAAATATTGACAGCATGGTCATATCGCCCTCAATGAAGGGAAGATCCATGAAGCGTCTCCGGACAAAGCTGATGAATTCGTCGTCGACGCTCAGTCGAACGTCCGTAGGAGCAAAGATTATGCTCTGAGCCTCTTTTACATCCGCTTTCCTAACGGATACGTACTCGTTAAGCGCGACACCAGCATTTCTTCTTAGGAGTCCGTCCATACGGATGATTTCTTGACCTTGATCTTCTGCGTATGCAGGCCAAGCTATAGCAACAGTCATCTTCTTGCCGTGAATTTCCACAAAGTCTCCCGCCGTTATTCCAAGAGTCTGCATCGTGTCATTATCCATTCGGACTTTTCCATGCCCAACGTCTCGTTGCCTCGAATCCGCAACTCTCAATTGAATCTCTTTATCTGCCAAGTCAAACTACCCTAGCTAGTCTTTACTACGATATGCGGTTTCTCAAGCTTGACCGTACGGTCAAGGAGCCGATTCTAGGTAGCGGTCAGATCTAGAAAAGCCTTTCTTTGGAGTTCGATCGGACAGACCGGTCTAGAGTCTTCTCATCATCGTCACTTGGATCTCGCTTACTTCTCGTATCGATTTGATCGCTCGTTCCACTTCCTCCATCTTCTCGTTCTTCTCTTCTGGAACAATGATATGAGCGATGCCTGCAACCAGACCGAAGGCGATAGGTTCCTCTTCAAACTTGTAGAGAACCGTTTCCTGAGGAAGACTCTTTTTGATCTGTTCCTTCAAGGCTTCGAGGCTGACCGTTGTCTCCGAAGGGAACACTTTGATCGTCGCCATCATGCGAGCCAAAGATATTCCACTCGGTTAAGGCCCGGTAAACCCGCATTTCGGGCATTTGTAAGGTCGTCCGAAAAGTCTGCATTTTTCGCAGCGCCAGACGACGACTTCGCCGCAGTTTGGACACGGAAACTTCACAGCGGCTTCGCCGGGAAGTATCATCCTTCCACACCAGTTGCATGAAGGCATCTTGACGACTTTGGTTTCACTCAAGCTCTCAAGCCTTGGTGCAGACGATTCTGGACAGGCGTATATAAGATTGCTCCAGCGATTATCGTCTATTCAATCACTTGAATTGCACATCAGCTCGAAGAGGCAGCACCATGCGAGAAGGTTTTCTCTACTGTCGATTTGTTCGCCGATTAGACGCGTTCTCCTGCCTCACCAGGCAGTAGGATGTCATGGGGTGCGGCTTCTTCTACTCCTGACGGAGTCAGGAATGCGAGCCTAGCCTTCTTCCAGAGCTCCGGTACGTTCCCTGCACCGGCGTAGCCCATCGCTGCCTGAACAGCTGCTGCGAGTTCTTGGACCACAGCTCCTGTCTCGCCTTTGTACGGCACCCATCCTTCAACGCCTTCAGCTAGGCCTTTAGCCGATCCGCTGTATCGGTCTAGAGAGAAGCGTTTGGCCATCGCTGAAGGGCTTCCCATGCCTCTATACTGTTTGTAGTATCGGCCGCCTATCGCAATCAGCGTTCCAGGAGCTTCTTTACATCTGGCGAAGAGGTTTCCAATCATAACAGCGGAGGCCCCGGCCGCCAGGGCCACGGCCACATCGCCGCCACTTCTTATCCCACCATCAGCGATTATTGGTGTGTCGGCGGCGGCGTCTCTTACAGCGTCGGCGACCTGAGCTGTGGCGTAGAGTGTCGGGGCACCAGCCTTCGTGAACTCTGAGGTCGTACATATCGATCCGGACCCTATTCCAACTCTGAAACCGGCCACCTTATCAAGTTTCGAGAGGACATCTCTCGCAGCCTCGTAGGTTCCAATATTTCCGACGACGACATCCGCGGTGACCGCGTCCATGATCTTCTTGCTCGCCGTGAAGACGTTCGAGTTATGAAAGTGAGCTACATCGATCACTATTATGTCAACATACTTGTCAAGTTCCTTCGCCCTCCCCAAATCGAAGGGTGACGTGGCAGCTGCGCAGAGGAGTTGGCCATTCTCGTCACGTGCAGCGTTCGGGAACCTTCCTCTTAGAAGTATATCTTTAATCGTTATGAGACCTTTCAGGCGACCTTGCTCATCCACTATCGGCAGTTTTTCTATCCGGTGTCTATGCATCCGCTCTTTCGCTTCTTCGATGCTTATGCCCTCGGGAGCAGTGATCACCTTACGTGTCATTAGGTCCTTGACATGAAGGTTTGTGTCAGCGAATCGTACGTCTCTTCCTGTTAATATGCCAGTTACTTTCTTCTCGTCCACGACCGGAAGGCCGGATATGTTATGTTTCTGCATCAACCCCATCGCGTAGGCTATACTCTGCTCCGGATCGATCGTGACAACATCCTTGATTATCAACGCCTCGGCCCTTTTCACTTTCCTAGCCATCTCAACCTGTTCTTCGACAGAGCAGTTTCTGTGAAGAACGCCGAGTCCGCCCTGTCGTGCCAAGGCTATCGCCATCTCGCTCTCGGTTACCATATCCATAGGAGAAGAGATGAATGGGATGTTGATCGCGTATCTTTTCGAGGCTCGAGTTCGAATATCCACCTCTCGAGGTTCCACTTCGGTCCATCCGGGAACCAGTATGATGTCTCTGAAAGTGACGGCGACGTCAATACTCTTCAGCTTATCCCGGAATAACAACTCTGGCAAGTCTCAGCTCTCTTAACCTACGCTTTCCAGTATAACTCAAGAATGTTGTTTAAAGGCTTTTAACACACTATTCTTGCCATCGCGTGTTAGAATATTGAAATTTGCAGTTCACCGAAACATAGCGATTTCAGAGAGATCTGAGGAAGCGATCTGCGCAGGATCTTGTTTTCATACTTTGGCGGAGCGGATCTACCTAGCACTAGTCACATGCGGGTGTGGGGCATCCTCCTGAATATTCGGGGTCTGCGCTTGTGTATTCGAGTGTTTCACCACGTTCTCTTCCTAGGACTGAGCCTAAGTAGAGCACCTGCTCTCTCTTACTTGCATATCTGTAGACAGTTATACCTTTGCAACCAAGCTTGTATGCCAAGTTGAACGCTTTCTTCACGTCATCTACGGTGGCGTCTTGAGGGAGGTTTATAGTCTTAGAAACCGCGTTGTCCGTGTATTTCTGGAAGGCCGCTTGTATCCGTACATGCCATTCAGGCTTGATATCAAGAGCCGTTACGAAGAGACGTTTAAGATCTTTAGGGATGCTATCGATGTTTTGCACAGACCCTGTCTTGGCGATCTCCATCATCAACTCCTTGGAGTAGATACCTCTTATCTTTGTTATTTCTTCAAATAACGGGTTGACCTCAAGGAGCTTCGTCCCTTCCATTACATGCCTAACGAAGCAGACCGCGAACAACGGTTCGATCCCGCTGGCGACCCCTGCAATGATGCTTATGGTTCCTGTGGGAGCGATAGTCGTCACGGTCGCGTTTCTCATAGCGCTATATCCTCGCTTCTCCCAGATACTATCCTTAAAGTTAGGGAACGAACCCCTTTCCTTGGCTAGATCTACAGATGCCTGGGTCGCTTCCCTTGAAAAAAACTTCATCAGACGCTCTGCGAAGGTCATGGCCTTGTTGGAGTTGTATGGTATACCCAAGTTTATGAGAGCATCCGCGAAGCCCATCAATCCAAGACCCATCTTTCGATTCGCCTTGGTAATCCTTTCGATGGCTCTGACTGGATACTTGTTGGCGTCGACTATGTTATCGAGAAAGTGAACCGCTGTTCTGATAGTCTTTCTAAGCTTGTCATAGTCAAGACCATTGTTACCTAGCATTCTCAGTAGGTTTATCGATCCTAGGTTGCAGGATTCGTTGGGAAGTAGAGGCTGCTCGCCGCAGGGATTTGTGCTTTCGATCTCACCAACGTTTGGCGTTGGATTGAACCGGTTTATCCTGTCAATGAACACGAGGCCGGGATCCCCTGTCTTCCAGGCCATCGTAGCCATCAGGTTGAAGATGTCATGCGCTCTCGGTCTCCGCACCACTTTTCCGGTACGTGGATTCACAAGGTTATACTCTTCCTTCCTTTCCACGGCCTTCATGAACCTGTCTGTGACGGCGACTGAGATATTGAAGTTCGTCAAGAAGTTCTCTCTGGTCTTGGTAGTGATGAACTCGAGTACGTCAGGGTGGTCGACTCTCAGGATCCCCATGTTTGCACCTCGTCTCCGTCCACCTTGCTTTATCACGTCCGTGGTCGTGT
>CAZLVF010000011.1:45030-47050 GCA_964562925.1 uncultured Candidatus Bathyarchaeia archaeon | reverse complement strand
CAGAAGGGGCTTTGAAAAGGTTGTCACGGCGCAACCGAAGGGTTCGAACTCTTCGTCAGATGATTCTTTCTTGATCGCTATATTGCAGTCCATAGAACCTTCTTACTGCTATGAATCTCTGCGCTCTCCCTTCAGTCTCCCTCTCGAAGATCTCTACCTCTCCATCGAATATACTCGATACCGCCTCGGTCTCCTCTCTCCTGTGCATTGAGGGGTTTATCATCCCTAGCACGGTGAAGCCTCTTGCCTTTAGGCGTGGAACCAGGTCGGATATCCACCTTCTGATTGTAGAGCCTCCATGATGAAGTAGAACGTCGGATAGCACATCGATGTAGGCCCTTTCCTCCTTTAGCGTCGTAGCATCTAGAGAATCGACAACCTTCATGAGCGCGATGTTGATTTCGGTCAGGTTTTCAACGCCTTTAGTCTTGGAAATATTGGAAAAAGGTGGTGCTAGCGCATCGGCATGCGGGTTGCATAGTACGAGGTGAAAAGATTTCGGATGATCCCTGATTAGTTCTAGATACTTTGTTACATCTGTGGTTAGGCACAGTGCAAACTTCTCTTCACCAAGCCCCTTGCTTAGAAACCGTTTAACTGCAAGGTCTCTCTGGTCGCAGGATGGAGATGAAAGGATAACCGAGTATGATCGGGGGAATCCGCCCATCGTCAGTTCATCTAGAACTCTCGTACCCGTGGAGATCAGCTTCCTAGGGGCGAGTTGTAATGCTGTACCGAGTGCAGCCCTAGAGGCGGATTCTAGCTCTAGCTTCTTTCCAGAAACCCTTCTCCGCATATAGAAACCAAGGATAGCCAGAGCCGCGATCAGAAGCGTCACCGGAATCGTGTATGGGTTGATCGTTAGGGTAGGGGCGACCGCCTCGGTTGCCGTTGTGCTCAGCGGCATCATGGCGGTGACCGTTTCAGTCATCGCTGTGCTCGTTTGGGTCATTGTGGTGGCAACCGTTGATCTAATCATATGTTCTAGTGTGTGGAGGATGCCCCTCCCGTCACCCGCAACTACTAGGTTTCCAGAGCTCGATATCGAGATCGATGTTACCTCTGCCTGTGCGTCATAACTCCAGACATAGTTTTCTCCTGTAAACCCTGCGTCAAAAAGGTAGGTTGAAGCGCCTGCAGCGCATACGATGTAGACGCCGTTTCTAGAGATCGCAACGGCCTCCACAGGTTCTCCTGCATTGTACCTCCAGACATAGCTGTTGGCGGACAATTCTCTGTCGAAAATGTATATGTATCCATCTGAGTTTCCTGCTGCAACATACGATCCATCGCTGGAAATTGAAACTGATGTGATCCGACTGCCAGTCTGATATCTCCAGAGATAGCTGTCTCGGGTGAAATCTCGATTGGCAAAATAAATGTATCCATCAACGCACCCGGCCACCACGTAGTTTCCGTCATAGGACATGGCGACTTTCAACGCTGGCGTCGAGGTCTTCAGTCTCCACAAGAAGGTATTTCCACGATAGCTCTTCTCAAAGAAGTAGAGATACGCGTCTTCACTTCCAGCAGCAATGTACGTACCATCTCCCGATATCGACACGGACCGTACGTCTCCCTCAGTCCGATGACTCCAGAGAGGAGCGTTCTCGGTCAACCTACTATCCATGAAATGGACTTTATCATCATGACTGCCCGCTGCGACATACGATCCGTCACTTGAGATCGAAACTGAGAAGACTGCTCCAGCGGTCTGGAATTTCCAGAGCGGTGCTCGTTTTAACAACTCTCTGTCCATGAAGTAGATCACTCCATCATTGCTCCCAGCCACAACATAGGATCCATCATCAGAGATCGCAACCGACCTAACACGATCCCTAGCCGCTACCCGCCAGAGGTAGGTCTCACGTGAGAACGACGCGTCAAAGAAATCGATCGATCCTGCTGCGTTTCCCGATACAATATACGAACCGTCCGCGGATGTTGATACGGCTGTCACCTGGATCCCTGTAGGATACTTCCACAACAACGACTGGCTTCTACAGGGCTGGAGGAGGGA
>CAZLVF010000011.1:0-44930 GCA_964562925.1 uncultured Candidatus Bathyarchaeia archaeon | reverse complement strand
TCCCTGTAGGATACTTCCACAACAACGACTGGCTTCTACAGGGCTGGAGGAGGGATAGAAAGAGCACAATCTCCAGTGCGATAGCCAGAGGAGCATGTCCTCCAGGAGTTCTCATATCTCTCAAACAAAGACTTTAAGCGGAGAATATATAGTCGTAGCGGGAACACTCGTCGAGCAATCAATCTATGCGAGTCGCCTAAGGCTTAGGCCCCCCTCCTCCTCCAGAGAAGCACGTCACCCGCCTATCCTGAACGTGACATCCATCGGAAAACCACCATTAGCGAGATATCAGACACCGAGAGTTTGCGGAACTCGCAAGAGATCGACAAAGCTTATAACAGGTTCCTCTTTCAGATTCGGACAGACGTGAGCCGATCATGGAGACTTATTCCTCGATCATCGAGACTAGTACAAGGATATTCCGCTAGGGACAATATCTTTCCGTTGCCGGCTCGACGTTTGATACTGTTTTCCTCTAGCGTAAGGTTCCATAGAAGAGTTGGGGGTTGAAAGATGAGAATCAACATGGGTGACATCCTCCAAAACAAATTGTTGGCGAGACGAGCCAATGCTCCAGTCTACCGTGTCGTCGGGGCCAAGGCTCCCTCAGGTACAGCCAACCTCGGCCCAGGATTTGACGTCTTCGGCCTAGCTTTAGACCTCTTTCACGACACTGTGGAGATCGAATCTGTTCCTAATGGTGGTCTAACCCTGACAGTTGAAGGAGTTGATCAAGATCAGGTTTCAAGCGAGGTTGATAACAACACAGCAGGCCTTGTCGGAAACAGAGTCATGGATGCGATGAGAAACCAAGAAGGCCTGAGGATCAAGCTAACCAAAGGTATACCAGTCGGTAAAGGCCTTGGAAGTAGCGCAGCATCCGCCGCCGCGTGCGCCCTAGCCCTAAATGAGATGTTCAGGTTGGAGCTCAGCCAAGCGGATCTTATAAGCCTGACAGCCCACGGGGAGACTGCTTCGGCCGGAATCGCGCACTTCGACAACGCTGCAGCGGCCGTGTTGGGCGGTTTTGTAGTGGTTTCTCAAGAGCCACTAGAACTCGCTAGCTTCAAACCTCCGCCGGACCTTGAAGTTGCGATAGCGATTCCCGATGTTACGCTTCCAAAAGAGAAAACGAAAACTATGCGCGATATCCTTCCGGAGGCTGTCGATCTCGCCAGTCTGACTTGTAATGTTGCGCACGCGTCTCTGTTTGTAGCGGGGATGGCATTGTCTAATATTGAGATGATAGGAAGAGCAATGATAGATTTGGTGGTCGAACCCGTCCGTTCGAGAACCATTCCGATGTTCGCTTCAGTTAAGAGCGCAGCACTCGACGCAGGCGCGTCCGGTTTCGCGATAAGTGGAGCCGGGCCCACGGTGATCGCGATCTGCGATAGGAAGAGAGTAAACACGAAAGATGTGGCTCTAGCGATGAAGGAAGACTTTGAAAAAAATGATGTGCCTTGCGAAGCATACTCAAGCGTGCCGTCGAGTGGAGCCGCTGTCACTGAAAAAAGGTGACGCAGATGGAGCACTATTACCAATGCATAAACTGCAGTTCCAGATACGACACATCAGAGATGATCTACGCTTGTCCTAGATGCGAAGACCTCCTTGAGATAAGATTCGACTATGAACCTAGCGCTTCCCAAATCGATACGAAACTCTGGAGAAGTCGAAGTTTCTCTGTATGGCGCTACCGTGAGCTTATCCCTATAGAAAGCACAACCAGCATAGTAACACTCGGAGAGGGCGGTACCGGCCTCCACAGATCCCAGAAGCTGGCAGATGATCTGGGGCTTGGCAGACTAAGTATCAAGTTTGAAGGAGAGAACCCTACAGGATCATTCAAAGACAGAGGCATGACCGTCGGCGTATCAAAGGCTGTCGAAATGCAAGCAAAGATTGTGGCCTGCGCCTCGACAGGGAATACTTCGGCTTCCCTGTCAGCATACGCTGCCAGAGCAGGCCTAAGATGCATCGTCCTAGTTCCTGAAGGAAAGGTTGCTCTGGGCAAGCTTTCACAGACGATTGCACATGGAGCAACGATACTTGAGATAGAAGGAAACTTTGACGAGGCGCTCAGGTCTGTGATCGAACTGACAAAAAGGAACCCTTCCATCGCATTGTTGAACTCTATAAACTCGTTCAGGCTTGAAGGCCAGAAGACTCTAGCCTTCGAAGTCTGCGATCAGCTGGATTTTACCTCGCCTGACATCTTGATCGTGCCCGTGGGTAACGCTGGAAACATCAGCGCGATATGGAAGGGGTTCGACGAACTTCGGAGGCTTCAGGTCATAGAGAAAGCTCCTCGAATGATAGGGATTCAAGCAGAGGGAGCCGCCCCTATAGCTTCCGCATACAAAGGAAAGAGTATTCACATACAACCGGTTGAGAGACCGGAGACGATTGCGACCGCTATCAGGATTGGAGCCCCAGCAAGCTGGAAGAAGGCGCTCCGGGCCGTGAATGATTCCGGAGGCTTGATGGAGACGGTCTCGGATAAGGAGATACTCCAGGCTCAGAAGGATCTGGCTAGACGTGAAGGCCTCTTCGTCGAACCTGCAAGCGCATCCTCAATCGCTGGACTGAGAAAGCTCCTAGAACGGGAAGCGGTCGAGGGAGATGAAGAAGTTGTATGTGTTGCTACAGGTCACGGACTGAAAGATCCAGAAGTCGCCGCCCGAATCGGCGAAGCACCTGTCAAGACGATATGTGATATCAAATCTATTGAAAGGACTCTTGGCTTGAGATAGCTGCCTGCTGGGTACACGGCGTGAGACTGATCATCCTAGGTTTCGGAACGGTTGGAAGATCCTTCTTCACGATAGCGAAGGAGAAGGCTGAATGGCTGAGGATAAGGCACGGCCTTACCCCCCAGGTCGTTGCTGTCGTAGACCGTGGTGGCGCAATGATCAGCGAGACAGGCATAGAACTGAATGAAGCCTTGGCAGCCAAGTCAGGAGGCTCAGTCGCCTGTCACAAGACGCTTGGCAACAAGGGTATGTCAGCTTTAGAAGTAATAAACGGCGTAGAAGCCGATGTGGTTTTGGAGCTTACGTCCACAAAGCTGCCTGATGGCGAGCCGGCTCTTACACATATCGAGTCTGCCATCAAGAAGGGACTTAACGTTGTCACCACAAATAAGGGACCTCTCGCCGTCGCCATGCCCGCGCTACTCGAGTTGGCACAGTATGAAGAGGTGCAACTCAGGTTCAGCGGAACAGTTGGAGGAGGCACACCCTTCTTGGATTTCGCCAAGAGGTGCTTGATAGGAGACAGGATCGAGTCGATGAGGGGGATCCTAAACGGTACAACGAACTATATCCTCACGCGAATGTTCGATAATGGGATCACAATCGAGGAAGCGCTTAGAGAGGCCCAGAAGGCGGGGTACGCTGAGGCGGATCCCAGCTATGACATAAGTGGCCTGGACACGGCGAGCAAGCTCGTCATTATGTGCAACTGGGTCATGGAAAGAAGGGTTGCTATTGGGGACGTACATGTAGAGGGCATATCGGACGTGAGTATTCAAGACGTTGAGAGAGCGAAGCGCAACCGGAAAGCGGTTAAACTGGTGGGTTACGTGAACGACTCTGAGATATCTGTCCATCCTCATTCCATCTCGCTCGACGAACCACTCTGCGTAACAGGCACCCTGAACGCTGTCACCTTTAGAACAGAGTTGGCTGGTGACATAACGGTGACCGGGCGTGGAGCAGGGGGCAAGGAGACGGCCAGCGCTGTGTTAAGAGATCTGATCGACATAAAGAGGACGCTGCTAAAGTGAGGTAGTTTGTAAAATGAGGCTTGTGATGAAGTTCGGTGGAGCATCTGTAGGCGACGCACAGGCAATAATACGCGCAGTTGAGATTGTTAGAGACGGTTTGACAAAGGGGCATCAAGTAGTTCTCGTTACGTCTGCGTTGCCTGGAGTTACGGATGGTTTGGCGAGTGTCAGTGAAAAGGCGGTCGAAGGCAACATAGAGATGATGAATGCTTTCGCGGAGAAACAACTTGGGCTTCACAGTAAAACCGCAAGAGAGTCTATTCGCAGCCCGAATATTCTAGAAAAGGTCCTTGAAGAGCTCAACGAGACATCTAAGGAGATGAGTGGAATCCTTAGAAGTATAGCCCGTTTGAGGGAGCTCACCCCACGGTCGAAAGACTATCTCCTCTCCTTCGGCGAGAGGCTCTCAGCTCCAATCATCTGCGGGGTCGCAGCTGGGTTGGGTCTAAGGGCTGAGTGGCTTACGGGTGGAGACGCAGGCATAACGACAGACGAGAACTTCGGCGAAGCAAACCCGTTACTCGACGTTACAATGCAAAAGGTGAAAGCTAAGGTGGAGCCTATGCTCGAAGCGGGAAAACTGCCAGTCGTCGCAGGATACGGAGCTTGCAGCCCTCACGGCTTGACAACTACGCTGGGCAGAGGAGGCTCAGACTATACGGCCACATTGATCGGTCGAGCACTTGACGCTGACGAGATCCTGATCTGGAAGGATGTGGAGGGTCTTATGACTGCGGATCCAAAGATCGAACCCAAAGCCAAGATCCTCCATCAAATCTCATACGCCGAGGCGAGCGAGATGGCCTACTTCGGCGCAAAGGCAATACATCCAAGAGCTCTCGAATCCGTAGTCGACAAACAGATACCTATCAGGATCAGAAGCTCTCTCGACCTTACAAGCGAAGGAACGCTCGTCGTAGGCGATCAGGCTGTTAGAAGCGAGGGAATAGTGAAGGCCGTTACACTCGTCGATAAGGTTGCTATGATAAGCGTCACGGGTGCTGGTATGGCCGGGTTGCCCGGAGTAGCCGCGAGAGTGTTCAGAGTCCTAGGGGACGCGGGAGTGAACATACTGATGATATCGCAGAGTTCATCGGAGGCCGGAATCTCCTTCGTCGTCCCGAGAGAAAAGCTTCAAAAGGCTACGAACGCGTTAGAGCTCGGGCTTCTAGGAACAGAGTTTGTAAAGAACATAACCTCTGAGGACGATGTCTGCGTAGTCGCAGCGGTTGGGGCTGGAATGAAAGGAACCCCGGGGGTGGCAGCCAGGGTCTTCAAGGCGGTGGCCGATAGAGATGTCAATGTCCGAATGATCGCGCAGGGCTCCTCTGAACTGAACATATCGTTTGTCGTGGCTGAGAAGGACGGGCCGAAAGCTGTGCGAGCGCTTCATCAAGAGTTCAACCTTGGAGAAAGCTCTTCTTCTACGACTCCGGACTAGAACGTATTCCTACTAGGAAAGGCGTCTGCTACGACCATTTCCGATAGGTAAGAAAACTACCGGGGAAACAATAGCGCTGTATCTTTTCTACTCACGGAAGTCTACGGGTAAACCCTGTTTATCAATCGCGGGAAAGCCGTTGCATCCCTTATATGTTTCAGTTTACAGATCCAAGCGACCGTTCTTTCCAGTCCTAGGCCGAAGCCTGAATGGGGAACGGAGCCGAACCGTCTCAGGTCGACATACCACCGGTAGCTCTCAGGGTCCAAGTTCTCCTCTCTTATCCTTCGCATCAGCTCTTCAATGTCGTCGATCCTCTGTCCTCCGCCAGTGATCTCGCCGTATCCTTCAGGTGCAAGCAGGTCTGCAGAGAGGGTAACCTCTGGGTTTGACGGGTCCACCTTGTGATAGAAGGCCTTAGCGGTCTTCGAAAAATGTGTGACGAAAAACGGGGAGCTAAACTGTTGGGTGAGAACCTTCTCTTGCTCCCATCCTAGGTCATCGCCCCATTTTACTTGAACGCCACACTTCTCTAGTATGCGTACCGCTTCATTGTATGTTATCCTTGGAAAGGGTGGCCCTACCTTTGAAAAGTCGTTGGGTTCTCTCTTGTTCAACCTCAGCTCGTTGGGCCGCGACTTCGCTATCGAATGACAGATATGAGTTAGGAGTTCTTCCTCGTCTTTCATGAGCATATGTAGATCGTACCATGGGGCTTCAGCCTCGAGATGCCAGTACTCGGTCAGGTGTCTTCTCGTCCTTGATCTTTCAGCTCTGAAGGAGGGGGCGATCGTGTAGATCTTTCCAAGACTTGCGATCATAGCCTCGGCGTACAGTTGCCAGCTCTGGGTCAGATAAGCCTTCGTATCGAAGTATTTTACCTCGAAGAGTGTTGAACCCCCTTCGCATGCCGCCGTTATTATGGTCGGCATCTGTGTTTCCGTATACCCGTTCAGTTTGAACCATTCTCTCGCCGCGTCGAGTACGGTCGCTCTAACCCTCAGGGTTGCTTGCATCCTTCGGTTTCTAATCCATAGGTGCCTGTTATCGAGTAGAAATTCAGGACCATGATACTTCCTGGCGATCGGGAAGTTCTCTTCAGCCTTCTGGTAGACGCTTAACTTCTGGGCTGATACCTCATACCCCCCTGGAGCACGGTCGTCCTTTCTCACGGCGCCCTCGATTTCGACGGTGGATTCTAATGGAAGCGTCTCGAATAAGTCGAAGGTCTCCTTGTTCACTGAATCTCTTCTCATGGTGCATTGAAGAACTCCAGATCCATCTCTGAGGAGTACGAACAGGATGCCGCCGCTCGACCTTCTATTGTGGAGCCAGCCGCGCAGTCTAACTGTCTTTCCCTCAAGCGCTCCTTCGATGAGTTTGGAGACAGTGACGAACTCACCGCCAGACAACTGTAATCACAGCGTTTTTCAAACCGTGTTACAGTAAGGAATTAATAAAGAGCGCCTCTGTTGAGGAAAGATGTCTCAAATTCTATCGCGCAGGTATTCTCTTGGCGCGAGAGACGTTACATGAGGGAGGCTATTAAACTGATCCTACGCATAGAGGGAGACAAGGTCGGGCTGAGCTACGGGTCGAGAAGATGAGTGAAGAAGATAGAGTGAGAAAGCTAGCTGAGTTGAAGGCATACATAGAGAAGCGTACGCACGATCTGGAGCAGGAGCTCTTGAAGCTGAGATCATTGGGAGAGGTGGTTGACGTTGCCCTTGCAGAGAAGAGCTTCAGGAGAGTAGAGGTTCCAAAACCCAAGCCTGAACCAGTACCTCCAGCTCCGCCCGCCGCTCAGGTCGCTGGCGCTCCGACAGTTCAGCTTACTTCTATTCAAACTATTCCCGTCAAAACCACGACTGGAATCGCCTTAGCCGATATTCAAGTTGACCGAAACGAGGTTCGGGTGACTCCGAGGCCTGACATGAGATTTGACCCCAATTCCCCACCGTTACGCGCGTTCCTTATCGGACGTATCTTAGACCTGATGCAGGCGAAGGATAGGAGCGCTTTGCAGGCAGGTCAGTTGACGGAAGACAAGATACTGTCGTACCGTGTCGAGCAGGATGGAAACGTCCTACGACAGATTGTCATCAAGAACTATGGAGACGAGAAGAGGCTCCAAGAGCTTAGAAGCGCCATAAGCTGGACGTTTAGGAGAATGCACGAAAGGCTGGCCAGCTTAAAGTAGTGGTCCCAGGCGTCTTGCCTCGGAGCTCGAGGTCGGCAGATTAGGGCTTCTCATCATTTATCCTATGAATCAGCTGCGGCAGTTCGCCCAGCCTATTAATTACATAGTCTGCTCCGGCAGACTGGAGCTGGCTCAGTTTATGCACGCCAGACAATACGCCGACGCTTCTAACACCCGCAGCCTTCGCGCAAACAGCATCATAGGAGCTATCTCCCACAACCAAAGCTTCGTTCGGAGTTACTCCAAGAATCTCCAGTACACGGTTCAAGTGCAAGGGGTGAGGTTTCACCTTCGGAGCATCCTCTCGAGAGACGCAAGCTTCAAAATATCGTTCCAAGTGAAATCTCTGCAGGATATGGTTCATAGCCTCCCTCCCGCTTGTGGTAAACAGACCCATCTTATAGCCTTGGGAACGAATCTCCTCTAGTGAGTCTCTTGCGCCTGGTATCATCTCGGTCGTTCGAGCTGCACTCAGCTCGTACCTGTCCGCTATCTTGGAAAACTTGGTTCGTAGGTCTTCTGTTATAGTTTCAGAATTCGCTTTTCCTTCGAGGTATTGCGATACCTTATCTAGTATTCCGAAGATCCCGGTCCTCGAGGAGCGAATATCCTCTGGAAGTCCTTCAATCTGGCTCAGGGCCTCCAACGCTTCTCGTCTGACCGCGTCATAGTCTATGCGGAATTCGACGAGTGTTCCATCGAGATCGAAGACGAGTGCAGCGATCCCAGTCATAGCCATCCGTCACTCTTTGTCCAAAGGTTTCTAGCGACCAAGAGTTCTTCGCTCACAACCGAAGCTCCTCGCTGTCCTCTACCGCGTGTGAGTCCCACGTGGAGTAGACAGATCTCCTCGTAGGTTCTTCTCTCCTATTTATCTTCTCGGAGCTATTGGGACCTAAGAGGCTTAACAGTAAGAAAATCGCCTTCACATCACGTAATGGTCCCAGGTCTTCGAGTCGACGGGTATCTCGTTATGAAAGAAGTTGAAACCTTTCATTACGACACCGTCAATTCCAGCAAGTACGTAGATATGATACTTTGTCTCGAAAAATAGTTTCTCAAACTCTAGCATAACCCTATCATCAGAGAGATATCGAACGGTCTTCACGTTCCAACCGTACTTTGGAGATTTATGAATCAGTTCTCCAATCTTCATTCTTTCACCTTCCTATCAATTATTTTCTCAGTGGTTCTGCTGCGTCTCTAAAAGTCACGAACGCTCAGTTCTGAAGGAACTAGCTTAGCAACTATCTATCTACGCTGACAGAACGTTTCTCTAAGTAAGGAGTGGGGGCCGTCGTAATAAGTTTTCCTGAGAAGTTTAAGGCAACCGACAAGTTATTACATGGTTAGTACGAGATGGGCGTGGATCTCTTTTGGCATCTGATGTTGAGGATGTGGAATCACAACCGCTTTGGCCAATACTGATTGAGACTGTTCATGCTCTTACAATGTATAGATACCACAAGAGATACATCTCAACGGTTGTTCTGAACGAGAAGCCAGATATCACTTCGAAAAGACTATCGCTTGAACTAAGGATGCCGCTGGGAGAAGCTTTAGTCATCCTTCATGAACTGAGAGCTGAAGGGAAGACGAAACAGCCCACCTAGGATATAGACGAGGTCTTGAGCCACTCCTAAGAGCTAGCTTATACGTTGGCTAACCAAGAGATGCTCCTTGTAGCTTGCGCCGAGACAACGCTGAAGAGCAGCCCCGTTCGCATCCTTCTGGAAAGAAAAATAGCGAAACACCTTAGAATCATGCTATCCAAGCATGGCGAGAAGCCTACAATCACAAGAAAGTACGGCAGGATCATAGCGACCGGCATCAAAGACCTACCTATTGGCGTGGCTCTCGCCTCCAAGGTTTTTGGCGTCGCGTCAGTTATGCGAGCGATCGAAACCTCTACAGAGATGAATGTGATCGTCGATCAAGCAGTGGCGTATGGACTGAAAAAGATCAGACCAGGCACCACGTTCGCTGTTAGGGCGCGGAGGGTTCGAACTCATCAGTTCACGAGTAAGGACCTGGAAAATGCGATCGGCTCCAAGATCCTTGAAGCTTCTGTCGGGAAAGGGATAGCTGTAGATCTAAAGAAACCAGAAACAACCATCAACGTCGAGGTCAAGGATGATCGTAGTTTCATTTACTCCGACAGAGTTGAGGGGCCCGGCGGTCTCCCGTACGGTTGTCAGGGAAGCGTCGTTTCATTGTTCTCGGGAAGCTTGAGTAGCCGCCTGTCTACTTGGCTCTTCATGAAACGTGGAGCGAGGGTCGTCCCACTCTACTGCGATGGAGAAAGCCTAGATCAAGATAGGTCTAGACAGAACGCGCTTGAATGGTTGAGGCGGATCTACTCTGATCTGCCCGTTAGAAAGCCAACCTTGATCGTAGTACCATTCAAGGATGTTTTGAAGCGAATAGAAGAAGCACATCAGCCGGATCTCCAACGGATCCTCAGGATACGTGCGATGCTGACAGCTGCGGATGTTGTAGCGAAAGAGGTGAACGCTTTAGGCATCGTGACAGGTGAAACCCTTGGAAGCTCCATCCTTAGCATAGACGAAGTGGCGTCGCGATCTTCAGGCGTAAAGACTCCTATCCACAGGCCTGTAATAGGGTTTGAAGGGGGCGATATCCAACAGCTTGCAAGGAAAGCCTCACTTTATGATGAAACAAACGCTCGGGAGATCTCAGCTTTGCAGAGGTCCACTAGCAGAATCGCATTGAATCTACTGTCTGAACATGAGGCTTCGCTTGGGATAAGCTCGATTCTGGAGAGGGCTCTAGCAAAAAGAGAGATGGTTCTGATCAGTCCCCAATAACGGTCGAGAGAGTTGTACGAACCTCCTGTCGGATCTGACTGAGGATCAATCTGGTGATGTCGTTAACCGTATCCAGACGTTCTGAGAAACCTGAGATTTGACCGGCGGTTTCTCGAAGCTCCTCTGATTCCAATACTTGATTCATGATTTCCATTAGGTTGTCTGGATTCACCTTATCTTGGTCCAGAATCTTCGCGAATCCAAGCAGTACCGCTCGCTTTGCGTTCCCGTATTGTTCAGTATGGTCCGGTATCGGGATGAGGATCATCGGTTTACCAAACGTCATCGCTTTCATTATTATTCCATGTCCGGCCCTACTAACGACAAGGTCGCAAGCCTTCAATACTTCATATTGAGATCTCTCCTGAAGCCAATCGAAGGCGAGAATGTTCCCACGTCGCTCAGCCTCTTCCGACCCGGAAGGCTCACCCTTCGACATCACGACTTGGCAATCCAGCGTGTAGTTCGTTATCGAATCTTCTAGAATGTGTGCAAGGTATCGCCTCTCTATCTGAGGGCCGCTGACGGCAACGTATACGAGCGGCTTTGAATCTACGAGGCCGAGCCGTCTTCTAATCTTGTCCAGTGTATATGAGATCTGGCTTGGCTTCGTCTTGACTACAGGCCCTACGAGTCTTACCTTTCTAATGTGGCGCTTTGGTATCGCGAGGTTTCCAAGGGAGACTGTATAGGGAGGTGGAAAATCGGGAATCAGGATGATATCGCTGAGAGACCATAGACCTTGGAGGAGTGTTCTGAAAAAGATCCATGCTAGGTTGGCTATGAGGAAGAAGATGTGATCGCTGATTGAGAGGCTGGTTGAGGACGGCTTCCGAATCATGTTGACTCTATACTGGTTGAGCATTAGGATGGTTGGAACTCCCAGCAACCTTGCTGCTACGAGCGTTGACGCTCTCGAGTCTGAGAAGACAAGGTCTGGTTTGAACCGTTTTATGTTTCTTATCTCTGCGAGAACTTGTCTGAGGAAGGTTCTCACGCCGAGTGATAGGCCGCTCCTTGTAGCGATTGACTTGAAGTCAACCGTCCCATCCTGCCTGACCCAGATGTAGATTGGAACGGTTTCCATTAGTCTCAGTTTCATCTTCCTAGCGTAGTCTATCCCGTCGCCATATGTTGAGAAGACGACTTCTACGCCGCGTCTGGCGAGCTCCCTTGCTATGGGGTCGCTTCTGGTGACGTGTCCTAGACCAAGCCCGCAGGGCGCCATGTAGACCTTCACGGCTCGTCATCCCAACGGTTTTCGCCAAGTTGTCTCTGTCAGATCTTATTGCGTTTCTCGGGGTTACGGTAGAGTTGCCCTGAGGATTAAGGCTTTAGCGTTGCTAGTGCGTTCGTCCGGGTGGGAAAGAGTGCGTCGGTACAAACCTCGAAGAATCGCGACATCATCTGAATCGGTTAATCGAGGCATTGAATGTGAGAATCGTTTCTTGGCTAGTTGCTACGGATAGATTCGCGGTCTAGTCTACGTCTGAGGTTTCACGGGCGGAGATCTGAACAGAAAGTTTCAAAACGATTTGGTCGACCTTCTTCTATATCCGTCTTGTCATTTCAACATCTTCTGCTCTATCGAACCGTTAGGAACCGTCTCGTGGAAGATGAGGGCTTGAAACTTGGAGACTTTCGTACCCCTAACCAGCCAAGCGTCCGGTGACAGTCCTGCTTTCATACAGCAGTTGCTGAGGAATTCCTCCTCGTTCATCTTCCATTCTGTGGCCACCTGAGGTAAGAGAAGACCTTTGTACCAGCCTCTCTCAAGGATTAGACCATCAACTCCAATCTCTATATTCTTCGGATAGTCTAACGAGTTATCTACTACAATCTGCTCGGGCGGCGTTAGGATGCTAACCTCAACCTTTACAGTCGACTTGAACTCGTTAAGCGGCACCGGCTCGAACCGTGGGTCTCCAGTCGCAGCTTCTATGGCTGAGTCAATAGCCGCCTCAACAAGAGACTTCGTAGGCAACGGGTGGCCGATGCAACCTCTTAACGCGTTCTCGGGTGTTGCGTCGGTTAAGGTTACAAAGACGCCGCATTCTCGACGAAGTTTTGCAGGGGTATCCTTTGGAACCACGATCACTTTACGCCTCGAGAGATATTCCTCGATAGCTTTTCTTGCCAGTCTTACTAGGAACCTTCCATCTTCAATGCTTAGCTCAAGAGCCAATGGGTTTCATCCATTTCAAGGTGTTTGATCTCGTAGTAACTTATCTGTGTTGGCTAGGACTTCCATTATGTTCTTCCAGTGGCTTCCACGCCAATAGACCTTGCCGCAGTATGGGTTTATGCAGATCCAGAAGTGGTTGTAGGCTCTGTAGGTGGAGGGTGGCAGCTCGTCCTTAACCATCTCCTTCGTGACTTCTTCTATCTTTGCGCCACATTTCGGACATCTAGAAGCTGAAGGATCGAATCTGATCTGGAGATTGAAACGTTTCACTATCCTAGCCAGTCTCTCGGGCTCGCTTCTTCCCTTCACTAGGTAAGTGATTACTCCTCTTGCAGAGGCCGTGCGGTAAAGGTTAACGTCGCTTGTTAGTAATACCATATTGCCCGCAGACGCTTTCCTGATAAGCTCTTTATCACTTAGATCCCTTGAATATTCTACATCGTTTCCAATGAGCCTTAGCCACCTTGCCAGTTTGCCAAGCATCCCGTCGATTATGAACTTCGTCCTGTTTTCGCTCCTATTATGCTTCCAGATCCTTTCTCTGCCACTATCTCTCCGTGATCCATAACCAGTTTTCCCATAACAAAGGTCCTAGCGGCTTTTCCGGTACATTCGAACCCAGCGAAGGGCGAATACTTTGCCTTCGACAGGAACCTTTCCGGTTTGATTCTCGACCGGGCTTTCAGATCGATTAAGGTAATGTCGGCGTCTGCGCCCTCCGTTATCACGCCTTTGTTTGGGATCCCAAAGATGCGAGCCGGGTTGGCTGTAAGCGCTTGGACGACCGTGCTCAGAGAGAAGTAGCCTCTCTTGACACAGGTTAGCAGAAGTGGTAAGGTTGTTTCTAGTCCAGGGATCCCTGCAGGAATCTTTGAAAAGTCTGGATTCTTCTTTTCAGCGATAGTATGAGGTGCATGGTCGCTCGCTACAATATCGATCATTCGAGCACCCAGCTCCTTACGGAGTCCGGCGATGTAGCTTTTCTTTCTAAGTGGCGGCACCATAATCGCGAATCCGCTGAGTTTTGCAACCTTGCTCTCGTCAAGGAGCAAGTGATGTGGCGTCGCCTCAATCGATACGGAAAGTCCAGCGCGACGAACGCGTTCTAGCATACGAACGCTTTGAGGCAGAGTAACATGGCAAACATGAATCCTTGCCCCCGCTTGAGCTGAGGCTTTTGTAATTTTTTCTACAGCTGAAAGTTCGGCTTGAGGGCTGTGGATCTTCAGGAAGGCTTGAGAAGTTCCTTCTTCTCTCTGAGCCAGTAACCGTCTCGACCTCTCGATTTGCGCTATATCCTCAGCATGAACTGTGATCAGGTTCCCTGCGGACCCTAACATTTCCAACAGGCTTGCAAGCATTTTCTCGCTTTGGAATTCCTCGAAGCTTCCTTGGTTCATATATAGTTTGAAAGAGAACGCTCCACAATCTGCGATCTCTCTAACATCTTCGACGTGCCGAGGCGGCAGCGCGTGGAATCCCACATTTACAACAACCTTACTTCGAGCCGTCTCCTGCTTCTCTTTCAACCTGAGAGCAGAATCTGTTGGTGGTAGGGTGTTCGGCATATCGAGAACGGTCGTAAACCCGCCCACGGCGGCTGCGCATGTGCCGGTATAGAAGTCCTCCTTATCAGAAAGTTGCATGTCTCTTAGATGAACGTGCGCGTCGATGAGTCCCGCAACAGCGACTAGACCTCTTCCGTCAACACATTTACTGGCCTTCGGCATCGAGGCGCGTTTTCCAACCTTGATGATCTTCCCACCCCTGATCGCGATGCAACCCTCGACTAGGCGGGCGTTGACAAGTATCTTAGTATCAAGTATGTTTAGAGAATCGTACATTTCAGCCCGCTCAACGCTTGGGAGCGCAGAATGCGAAACTAGGGTTTGATCTTATCGCAGGGTCTCCTCAAGTTGACCTTTCTCTTCCTTGAGGTCTGCGGCACAGTCTTCGCATAGGAAAGTGCCTTCATGCCCCCTTAGGTTGTCAGACCATCCGTTGCACCTGTCGCAGTGTCCGGCGAGGATAGGCTTCTCCCTAGTTAATAGACCGGGAATTCTTGACTTCTCGGTTATGACATCTATGAGCGCAGGTGTAATCTTGACGATATCTTTGCTTGTAATGATCCCTGCCAACCTTCCTTCATGTACAACCGCGAGCCTTCTAATGCTCAGTTGGTTTATCCTTCTAGCCGCGTCGGTCACATCAATCTCAGAGTCAACCGTCACTAGGGGCTTCGTCATGATGTCCTTAGCCAGAACCTTGCTCGGCAGAAGGTTCTTTGCGGCAACTCGCTTGACAAGGTCCATATCTGTTATGATGCCTACCGGGTTGCTTTTCTTGTCTATGACGACGATGCTGCCGATATCCCTCTTCGCCATCAGCTTCGCGATCTTGTCAACTTTATCTGTCATCGCAACAGTAACGACTGGGCTCGTCATTACATCTTTTACTTTCACCCCGGCGCCGCGTTCGCTTGGTTCCAAAGTTAAACCCTCAATGCCCCAGCAGACCCTGACACGATTATAAATGGTTTACGTGATACGCCGCCTACTTAACGAGGTCTCCTGTCCCTGCAGGGATCAGCCTTTGAACCTCATCCAATCTGAGGATCTTCATAATCTTCGCAGCATCGCCTGAAACTTTCTTCGAGAGTTCGTAGACTATCTTCTTAGCGAGCGCGGCTGATCGTGTTCTTCCCGGAACCAACTCAACAAGAACAGGTGTCTTCTTCTCGACCGCTGTTCTCGGACCGCCGATAAGCTTCAACCCGCCTTCTTTCTCCAGCATCCCTATGGCGATCCGCAGCGACACGCCTTTGACATAGTTTCGCGGTCCATACACCATAAACATGCCCTTCTCGATATATTGGCCTGAGGGAGGCTTCTTACTAAGCTGTTCAGGTCTAACCCAGAATACGTCTACGGAACTGAAACCCCCTGACCAGGCCTTGCTGTAGGACGCTCCCATAATCGCTGCTTCCGCAATCGTCTGTTCGCTTAGGGCTTTTCCTCCAGTCTTAACGACAACGAAGGGTGCGCCCTGAACCTCAGCGTGGAAGACGATATCATCTTTTTTGGTATACCGGCTTATGAGTATCTCATTCGTGGAGGCGTCTCTGCCAGCTAATACAAGAAAACCCTCCGAAGACTCGAACCAACGGAACCTCTCATACCATTCTTGCTGCATTTTCTTGACAAGCACAACGCCTTCACGAGTCTCCTTTTCAAGCTTCGCTTCGAACGACTCTAGTTCAGATCTCGTTTTAGCTATTGATTTGTCGAGGCTCTGAAGCTTCTGCTTAAGGCTCTTCGCTCTGTCGAAGTAATTCGAAGCGTTTCGATGCGGAGTCTCCTCGAGGTTGACCGAGAACTCTTCGCCCTCTAATCGAACGGAGAAAGTTCGATTCTTAGGATCCATGTCCACAAAGCAGACATGAGGGACACGGTCTTCCTTTGCAGATTCTTTCAAGAGCTTTGAAATCTCCGAGAAACTATCGCCACGAGACCTCCTTGTTTGGATACGTGTCGCGATATCACTAATCTCCTGAGTATGTCTCTTTATCATCTCTCCAATCCGCGTGCATCGCGCGGCCTCTGCCTCAACAGTCTTTCTCTCTTTGATTTGCATGTTAAGTATTCTCTGAAATTTTTCCCGTTCCTGTTCTCTCCTCTTCGCAGCCTCGGACTCTTCTAGACCAGCGGCCAAACGGGAAAAATATTCATCAGCGGCTTGATTGAATGTCTCATAACTCATCTTTCGCATGTTCTTGTAGACATCTAGCGGGAAAGGCTCCGCTGACAAGAACGAGCCGGACTGGTCGAGAAGTATCTGAGGGCTCATCCGATCGCGTTGTAAATCTGAGACCAGGCTCTTGATTGCACGGTAGATTCCGTCGAGTTGGGTTTCTGATAGAAGGTTGGAGGTTACGGCCTCATTAACTCCCGCTCTCAAAAGAATTTCTCGCGCGTGTAATCCACCTATAGCCAGCAGTTTGGTTATCTTCCTTACAGCGGACATGGGTTCGCCGGACTTTAACGATTCAAGATCGCTTCTACCGGTTTCGAGGGGGTTGAGGCCGCTCAAAGGTGCATGGGTGAAAACAACCCCCCGCACAATATCTCGGTCTCTCATCTTGGCGTACCTGAGAGCCAAGATCACCTTCGAGTCAGGACCTATTAGGACGAGGTTGCCTCGACCGAAGAACTCTGCTACAAGTTGGAACCTGCCTTTGGGGGAGTCTACTTGCATTACGACGATCCGTTCAAAATGGTATTGAGTGATGTCGGTCGTCTTTCCATTGCGAAGGTGTCTCCTAAGAGTCATGGAGAACTGTGTTGGGGCCGACGGAACTGTTATAGAGTAGTTTGTCAGATGAATCCTCTTCCCAACCTCTATGATGAGAGATTGGTTTTCAGGTCTAAACTTGAGTAGGAAGGTCTTTTCATTAAGCTGGTAGATATTATCAAGATACTTTCCGATGATGGATTGCCTTAGCTCCATGACTATGGCAGATACATCGTAACTTGACATGATCTTCTTTTGCTCTAGACTCTGCAAGGAAGTTCCACTACGGTAAGGCTTAGGATACTCAATACTATTCTTTTCACTATTCGTGAGTCTAGCGAGGTTGATAAAGCGTATCACAGGAAGTACCAAAGAGATCAGATTCGTTCGAGTTTCTTCAAATGCTTGAGACCATCGCTCCTGATCTACGGGACGCTTGACTTGCCAGTCAGCGAGAAAGCTGAACCGAACGGGCATTTGTAGGGTCTACAGAAGAGCTGGCATGCCAGTTCATTTATTCGACTCATTCCTTTTCATGGGAACGTTCGACAACGCTAATTATATCCTCTCCGAAAGGGTTCTGTTAAGTGGCTCCTGGAAGGGGCGCTGATGAAGCACGCGCCGAGAGTCGTGAAGATAGAGAAGAGAACGAGAGAAACTGCTACTGTTGTCTCGTTTGTCGTCAAAGATGCGGACTGCGCTAAGGCGAAACCTGGAGAGTTTGCTATGATATGGGTTCCCGGCGTAGACGAGATCCCGATGAGCATATTCCCAGTTACTCGAGGAGCCGCATTCTTCGCTGTCAGAATCGTTGGGGAGGCTACACGATGCCTTGCGAGGAGAAGGGTCGGCGACATGATAGGGGTTCGTGGACCCTACGGCACTTTCTTCACGCCTAGGAGTAAAGGAGCTCAGCTGCTGGTCGGTGGAGGAACCGGAATTCTTCCACTAGCCTCCTTGATGCGCAGCTCCCCCGAGGTTGGGATGAATGCCACCTTCGTGGTCGGGGCTAATACGAAGCCTGAGCTCTTCTTTCTAGATTGGATCAGGAAGGTATCCGGTAGACGTTCAAGGATAGTGGTCGCCACTGATGATGGAACCGGTGGCATCAAAGGATTAGCGTCAGAGGTTGCAGCTGACCTTTGCAACAAGAACCTCTATGGCCAGGTCTATGCTTGCGGGCCTGAACAGATGATCCGCAGCCTATTCGACCTCTGTGAGAAGAAGGATATACCACTCCAAGCAAGCCTAGACAGGATCATGAAGTGCGGGGTTGGATTGTGCGGAAGCTGCTGCATTGGAAGATATCGTGTATGTACTGATGGACCGGTATTCCAGCCGGGGCAGCTTCGGGAAGTGGTAGATGAACTGGGTCTGTGGAGACGGAGCCATTCAGGCAAAATCGTTCGGATCTAGCGGACTACATCCATGATGAACGTAAACGCTTCAACTGGACTTAACTCAAAAAGCTTATTATTTATCGCAACCTTGTCTAGGCTGACCGAGTAAATTGACGAGTTGAGAATATGCCAACGCACGGATCAATCACTAAGGCTGGAAAGGTTCGGTCGCAGACCCCTAAGATCCAAGCAGCCGTGAGGAGATCGGTTATCCCCCGGGTTAGAGCCAGAAGAAACGCTGAGAAAAGGTTGATGCTAGGTAGGCGACCGGGGCAGAACTGGATGGGCGAGCGTAGGCGACGCTAACGACCCAATGAACCGTTCCGGTCTAGTGTCCTAGGAACAAAACGTCTCAACCTTTCCAACGCTCTGAGTCTCTCATTGCCTTCCATGGTAGACTTTATCGAAACCTTCAAGACCTCTATAGCTTCATCCATAGCCTTTCTATCCACTGGAAACGGTAGACCATCCTTACCGCCGAAGGCGTAGGAGAACTTTACCGGATCCCTCCAACTTGGAGGGCTACCATAGACAAGTTCTGAAACCAGCGCTAAGCCTCGTACAGTTGCGGGTCCGATGCCGCGGATAAAGAGGAATTCCTCATAGTTCTTAGGCGAGAAATTGTAGGCGGTTTCAAGAGCCTTCCAATTGATCTGATGTGGCAGAAAGCTGGCATGGGCTATTCGAGGTGATTCTCTAACATCCTTTCCGATCCACTTGGATAGAGATATTTGCTCCGAAGGTCTTATCGAGTAGAACAACCTTTTGAAACTCTTCAGATCGGCCGCTAGGTCGAGAGATGTCTTTCTACACTTCTCGCTTATTCGCGAGGTCATGTCTAGGACGTTCTCATGTCTCCTCTCTCCAACTATGGCGTCGTGAGGCTCGATTACGAAGCTCTTGACGTGTCTTGAAAGCCAGTGATAGCGTCTTGCGAGTTTAAGCTCAACATTCATTCCTTGTTGGACAACAGCCCAGTTGCCCGTTTCGGCGACGAAGAGAGAATGGTGATAAAGTGGGTAACCAGCTTGTATCGCTGTGTTATCAACCTTCGCCGTCATACGACTAGAATATACCAGACGGTCTATTCTCGCGTCGGATAAACCAAACATTTCACCAAGCACTCTCGCTTCATCAGGGGTCATTCTCGAGCGCTTCCCTTTCCCTCCTGCGACGCCTAGCCCATGCTCATCCGGAACAACCGCTGATTTCAAAATCGCACAGGTTACCGGGGTTACTCCACTCGAGTCGAAATCGAAGCCCAGAACAGCTGAGAGAGCCTGAAACCAGAAAGGGTCAGCAAGCTTAGTCAAAACACCGTTTGGACCATACTGGTTCACTAGGATCGTGAGGAGTGACTTGGCAAGTTTTCGCATCCTCGAGAGAAGCCAATACGGAGCCGCACCTGTATGAAGCCCCAGATCTACTATGCCGGTCCTATGCATCTCGACCTACTTTGAAGAAAAGGAAGGGCTCATACAAAGTTCTTTCTGAAAGTAACAGAACCGTCTCGTTTATCATTGGCCCCATCGAAAGAACTCATGCCATCTAGGAGTTTTCGATGCCAAAGCCGAGCAAAGTGGAGGTTTGCAGGGGGATACTCCAAGAGCTGTTAGCGAGAGCTCCCGACGGCAACGTCGACCTGACCGATCTGAAACTCCGATTTGCCAAACTGCACGGTCTGAGCTGGATCCCAAGCAACTCTGAAATCTTATCCTACGCTGATAGAAAGGAGAAGGAGATAGTTCGTTCCATCCTAGTCTTAAAACGCGTTCGAAGCCTATCAGGCGTCAACGTTGTCGCTGTCATGACCGAACCATCAAAGTGTCCGCATGGACGATGCGGATACTGTCCTAACGAGCCAGGCGTGCCGGCGAGCTATACCGGCTATGAACCATCTGCTATGAGAGGTATCCAGAACAACTTCGACCCCTATAGGCAAGTGTCAGGTCGACTGGAGCAGCTTAAGGCGATAGGGCACCGGGTTGGCAAAGTAGAGCTTGTCATTCAAGGAGGAACATTCCCAGCTACTCCAAAACCCTACCAAGAGAGCTTCATACGTAGATGTCTCGACGCGATTTCACAAAGTGTGTCTTCTTCTCTGGATGAAGCCATCAAGATGGCTGAGACCTCAGAGGTTAGAAATGTTGGGATCACTGTTGAAACCCGCCCGGATTGGGCGCGTGAAGAGCACGTTGATCAGATGCTATCCATGGGAGTTACCCGGGTTGAGCTCGGCGTCCAAAACCTGTACGATGACATCTACCAGCTCATCGGACGCGGCCACACTTTAAACGATGTTATCCAAGCATTCCAAGTCTGCAAGGACTCGGGACTTAAGATCGTTGCCCATATGATGCCTGGGCTCCCAGGCTCGGATCTGGAAAAGGACTACCAGGCTTTCCTCAGGCTATTTGATGATCCAGCCTTCAAACCCGATATGCTAAAGATCTATCCCTGTCTTGTTCTTAAAGGGACCGAGATCTATGAGATGTGGAAATCTGGCAAGTATCAACCGTATTCGTCTGAGGTGGCGGCTGATCTAGTCGCGAGAATAAAGGCGAAGGTTCCTCCTTGGATGAGGATTATGCGCGTGCAGCGGGATATACCAGCACATCTCATAGTTGCGGGCGTTAGGAAAGGCAACCTTCGCCAAATGGTCGAGAGAAAGACGGCCGCTATGGGCGTCCGGTGTAGATGCATAAGATGTAGAGAGGTTGGCCTCCGTATGCTAAAGAGGGGTCTAAAGCCTAACCTTGAGGGTTTCGAAATCTCATTGGAGGAGTATGAGGCTTCGAATGGCAAGGAAATCTTCGTTTCGGCAGTTGAAGAAGAGACTGACGTACTAGCAGGATATGTTCGACTGAGAATCCCGTCCCTAGAAGCTCATCGACCAGAGGTCCGTAATGGTGAAGTGGCGATTGTAAGAGAGCTTCGAGTATGTGGACCCATTATCCCAGTCGGCGAAGAAGTAGCGGAGGCGTATCAACATAAGGGCCTCGGTGCGACACTTCTATCAGAAGCAGAGAAGAAGGCGTTCCATCTCTATGACCGCGGAAAGATCTTGGTTACCAGCGCTATTGGAACACGAGAGTACTACGGAAGATTAGGGTATCATCGAGAAGGACCCTACATGTCAAAAATCTTACCCGATTAGGCAGTCCGTCTGAATATAGAGAAAGCAATCCCGAATAGTGTAATCTGATAGATCGTATTCGTCGGATAATAGGAGCTGATGAGTTGGCATTAGGCTACCGTGGAATAGCACACGAGTTCCTGAAAAAGTTTGGAGTAGAAATTGGAGATCGTGTAAAGATTCAAGAGAAGGATAAGACCTACGAGGGCGTCCTCATACCAAGGACCGAGCTTGGCGACGAGCGTATCATAGTCGTTAAACTGAAAAGCGGATACAATGTTGGCGTTCAAATTGCATCTGAAACTAGAATAGAGGTTGCGGGAAAGGGCGCAAAGCCACTATTTGCGCGGCCTCCGCTTCCACCGTCGAAAGAGGGTCTTCCGAAAGTAGCGGTGGTAAGCACAGGTGGAACTATCGCAAGCCGGGTTGATTATCGAACAGGATCGGTTGAACCCGCATTGAATGCTGAAGATCTCTACAGTGTGGTTCCAGAGCTGTCCGATATAGCCCAAGTAAGCACAGAGGTTCTCTATAGCGAGTTCAGTGAGAACCTTACTACAAACCACTGGAAAGAGATCTCAACCGCGGTTTGGCAATACTACGAGAAGGCTATGCAAGGTGTCGTAATCTGTCACGGGACAGACACAATGGCATACACAGGTGCCGCGTTGAGCTTCGCTCTCCAGAACCTGCCCATATCGATCGTTCTCGTGGGCTCTCAACGATCTTCTGATAGACCCAGCTCCGATGCGGCAACAAACCTGATCGGCGCAGTATCGATATCCGCCACTTCACCATGCTCTGAAGTGGTTCTGGTGATGCATGAGAAGCCATCCGATGATTTCCTAGTAGTTCATAGAGCGACACGAGCCCGGAAATGTCACACAAGCACAAGAGACGCCTTCATGTCGATCAATTCACCGCCGCTGGCACGATACAGCATAAGGGAGAGAAGGCTTGAGTTCCTAATTGACAGTTTTCGAAAGCGTGAAGAAACTGCAACGCCTCTTCTGAAGCCTGAATTTGACAACCGAGTCGCTTTGATCAAGTTCTATCCGAATATGAACCCTGGTTTAGTTGATTGGCATGTAGATCAGCGCTACCGAGGGCTTATCTTGGAAGGCACAGGCTTGGGTCACGTAAGTAGATACTGCTATGACGCGATTAAGCGAGCAGTCGAGAATGGAATCCTGGTTGGAATGACTTCTCAATGCATCTGGGGAAGGGTCAACATGAACGTCTACTATACGGGAAGGGATCTTCTCTCACTAGGGGTCATCGCGCTAGAGGACATGATCCCCGAAACCGCGTTGGTGAAGATGATGTGGGCTTTCGGGCAGACAGCAAACGTTGAGGAAGTTTCTAACATGATGTTGTCAAACATAGCGGGAGAAATATCTCCAAGAAGAACCACGACTGGAGGAACGCTTTGAGTTGAATCAGACTTCAGGCTCAGGTTTGAAAGTGGGGATAGAGGTTCACTGTCAGCTCGATACGAAGAACAAACTCTTCTGTGCCTGTCCCACACGCCTCTCTACCAAGGAGCCTGACTTAGTCTTTTTGAGACGACTCCGTCCAACCCAGAGCGAGCTCGGCCAAGTCGATCCAGCAGCTATGTTCGAGTTTCAAAAGGGTAGGCTCATCGCGTACGAGGCGGACGCAGAAACCTCATGCCTCGTCGAGATGGATGAGGAGCCTCCACACAACCTGAACGACGAGGCGGTGGAGGTTGTCTTGAAGATGAGTCTCATGATGAACTTAACCCCAGTTGACGAGATCCATGTGATGAGAAAAGTTGTGATCGACGGCTCTAACACAACAGGTTTCCAGCGTACAGCCGCGATAGGTTTGAACGGCTACCTTGATGTCTCCAACAAGCGGATTCCTATTCAACATGTGAGCTTGGAAGAAGATGCTGCCAGAAAGACCGGAGAACAGGGAATGACCATTTATTACAGGATAGATCGGCTTGGAATCCCCCTCGTAGAAGTAGCCACCGGTCCTGTGATCGATTCACCCGAGGAGGCACAGGAGACCGCTCTCGCGATCGGCAGGCTTCTCAAAGCGACTGGAAAGGTGAAACGTGGCTTGGGCACGATCAGGCAAGACCTGAACATATCGACTCGCCACGGGGCGCTTATCGAGGTCAAAGGTGTTCAGAAACTTGACTTGATCTCTCGCGCAGTAGAGTCTGAGGTTCAAAGACAGAATGAACTGATCAAACTTAGAGATGAGCTGCTGAGGAGGAGCCTACGCCAAGAGGAGATAAGGGAGGACCTTGTGGACGTGACCGATGTATTCTTGAAAACACAGAGCAATGTAATCAAATCTGCCCTTTCGAGTGGCGGGGTTGCGTACGCTGTTAAGCTGCCGAAATTCTCGGGGCTACTCAAGAGGGAGCTGTTACCGGGCTTGAGGTTGGGAAGCGAGCTCGCGCGTAGGGCCGTGTTCTCCGGCAAGGTAGGGGGAATATTTCACTCTGACGAATTGCCTGCATACGGGGTTACTCAAGAGGAATTGGAGGAGACACGACGCCGGGTTGGTGCAGGAGAGCTTGACGCGGTCGTATTAGTAGCTGACAGGCTCGAGAACGTGAAGGACGCATTGCTGGCTGTAGTAGAACGCGCCAGAGAGGCTCTTCAAGGTGTGCCCGAAGAGACGAGGGCTTCGAACCCTGACGGGACGACGGTATATATGAGACCACGACCGGGAGCGGCTCGAATGTATCCTGAAACAGACGTTCCACCCATCGCAATCTCGGCTGAGAGGATCGCTCGAATCAGGGTCGACCTGCCACCGCTACCGGACGTAGTCATGAGGCGACTCATCGAGTCATATGGGTTGAACGCCAAATTGGCGAAGCAGCTTCTCGACTCAGACTATATGGAGCTCTTTGAGAGAGTTGCTTCAAGAACAAAGATCCAACCCTCATTTGTCGCGACGGTGCTCACTGAGATATTCAAGAGCCTCGAGAGAGACGGCGTCGCTCTAGAGAACGTGAGCACAGAACAGATTGAGGAAATCTTCGATCTGATAGAAGCTGGAGAGACCGCGAAGGAATCTATCGCGGAAATTGTTACGTGGATGGCTGAGAACAAGGGAAAGACGCCTAGAGAGGCTGTGGAGAGGCTGGGGCTGAAGATGCTTTCAGAAACAGAGTTGGCGTCGATCGTAGACAGGGTGCTCTCTGAAAATACTTCTTTGGCGAAGGGCCAAGGAGAAAGAGCGGTTGCTAAGCTCATGGGTTTGGTTATGGCACAGGTTCGCGGTAGAGCCGATGCTAGGCAAGTCGCTGCGATACTGAAGGAAAAGGTTGAAGCCGCTACGTAGCCGATTCGGAACTTCTTAGTCAAACAAAAGGACAAAGGTCCTTAGTACTCAACCACCCAAAGTTCCTCGTCTTTGATCGCATTGTAGCCGGAGGCTCTGAGACGTTCAAAATCGTGCATCAAGTACGGCAAGAGAGCGTCTTCCTTGCCTGCATACACAAGGCCACAGCCGCATATGCTACATGCCTTGGTCTCCATGGAAGCTGTCACCCTAGGCATGTAGGCGTAGTTTGTTAGTACAGCGGCCCCTAAAGCGTCAGAGTGCTGTATGTAGTTCGAACAGTTGTAAATCAACCACACATTCCATCGTTCTTCGTACAATCGACTTCCTCCATCGAAACTGGCCAGTATATCACTGAGTTGGGCGTATAATCCTTGCGGAACTAGGCACAGCTTATGCTTTGTTGATGCGCCATTATATCATACGCTGTTGATCTGAATAGGCCTTTACGTAAGGCCGTTTTCCCAGTTCTTTGAAACACTCACGAAAATCGATCCTCCTCGATGCGAAAAGAACCATCATGTGAAAAAATATGTGTGACGCCTGAGAGACGATCTCTATCGCGGAGCCATCTTTGGCCGCACTGATGAACTTGGAGGTTTCTTTCGTAATCTTCTCAAGTATTGCTCTCTCTCCTTGGCTTACAAGCTTGGATACATATGATTCTTCTCTGGGGTTACTTACTCTTTCGCTAACAATCTCAAAGATTCTCTCAAGGACTCTACCATCTGTAACATCCGATGTCTGGGTTCGCGGTTTGTGAAAGCAGGTGTCGTTCCCGGTATGGCAGCAGGGTCCGATCTGTTGTACAGAGAAGAGTAAGGAATCAGAATCGCAGTCTAACGCAACCTTCTGCACGAGCGAATAGTTTCCAGATTGTTCTCCCTTCATCCAGACTCTTTTTCTCGTCCTACTCCAGTAGTGCATCTTCCCGCTTTTCAATGTCAGTTTCAAAGCTTCCTCGTTCATAAACGCCTGCATCAAGACGTTATCGTTCGACGCATCTTGAACCACTACTGGGACGAGTCCGCCCATTTTATCGAAGTTCACGTCTCCCACGAGCCTATCTATCTCGGGTTCTGACATCCTCTGAACCAACTTAGATCTACCTCAGCGGAATACGGACGACGACCCCTCGGTCAAGAAGGTACCGTTTGACTTGTTCAACGGTATATTGTGACTCGTGGAATATCGAAGCGGCAAGTGCTGCATCTGCTTTGCCATCCACGAGAACATCGTAGATCTGTTCGGGAACTCCTGCTCCGCCACTCGCTATTATCGGTATGTCTACATTCTCACATGCCGTCTTAGTCAGTTCGATATCATACCCAGATCTTGTTCCATCGCAGTCCATACTGGTTAGAAGGATCTCTCCAGCTCCGAGCTTTTCAACCCGTCTAGCCCAAGAGATCGCGTCTAGCGCCAGTGGAATTCTCCCACCTTCTACGGATATGTTCCACCAACATTTTCCGTTCGGTGTCTCCACGATGTTTCTTCTGGACTTCCGAGTGTCCACATAGTTCCTTTTGGCGTCTATTGCGACGACTATACATTGGCTTCCAAACCTATCCGAGGATTCCTTGACGGCTTCTGGCCGTCTAACGGCGGTCGTGTTCAACGTTATCTTGTCGGCGCCAGCTAGTAGGGTACGTTCGATATCGCCGACATTTCTAATTCCTCCCCCAACCGTGAAGGGTATGAAGATCGTGTCAGCGGTTCGTCTTACAGTGTCTAAGAGAATCTCGCGTTTTTCATGGGAGGCTGTGATATCCAAGAATACGATCTCGTCTGCTCCTTGTCTCTCGTACTCGTAAGCGAGTTGTGCAGGGTCACCTTCAACCCTAAGGTTCTTGAATCTGATGCCTTTCACGACCTTTCCGCTTTCAACATCTAGACATGGGATGATCCTCTTTGCTAGCATTCTGATGCCACCTTTATGGCGTTCCCAAGGTCTAACTTTCGTTCGTAGAGGGCGGTTCCAATTATTACGCCGTAGACTCCAGTCTCAGCGAGTTCTCTGACATCTTCTAGGCTGGAGACACCTCCAGAAGCTATCAGACGCGTAGTCACAGCTTTCCGGAGTTCTTTTATTCTCTTGAATGAGGGTCTGGTGAGCGTTCCATCAGCGTCGACAGACGTAAAAATGATGCTTCCTACACCCAACCTGTCAAGCGACTTAGCGAGTTTGAGATAGTTCAACCCTGTAGACTCGGCCCATCCCTTAACGACCACACGATTTCCTTTTGTGTCGATGGCTGCCGAAACCTGTTCAGATCCAAGCTCTTTGATGGCGGTTCTAACGATTTCGATCTGTTTCACTGTTGATGTACCAAAGATAACCCTCTTTACACCTGCTTCCAAAAGCTGCCGGGCTCGGTCTAAGCTTCGGATACCGCCGCCGGTTTGAATTGAAAGCTGCAACGTCAACGCGATTCTTCTTATGCTTTGGACGTTCTCGCCGGTTCCAAGCGCTGCGTCAAGGTCGACCACGTGTAGATGTTCTGCACCTGCTGTGTAGAATTCTTTTGCTGGAACAAGCGGGTCGTCGTAATAGATCTTCTTCCGTGACGGGTCTCCTTGCACGAGTCTGACCGATTTGCCTTCCATGATATCCACTGCTGGGATGACGAGCACTCCCTTCTACCTCTTGGCGATCTTCACGAAGTTTTCTAGAATCGTTAGTCCGCTCGTTCCGCTCTTCTCGGGGTGGAATTGAGTTCCGAAGACGTTCCTATGGGACACTATGGACGGAAACTCTCCTCCATATTTCGTGTATGCTACGATGATCCCCTTGTCTCGGGGTTCTGGAGAATAGGAGTGGACGAAGTACATGTATGAGTTGTCCTCAACGCCATCCACCAGTTCGTCGGCTCTTGCAATCGAAATGGTATTCCAACCGATATGTGGCAGCTTTACGTTCCCAGATAGTTTTACAACATCTCCTTGAAGCACGTCCAGACCTCTCCTCACACCACCTTCATGGCTTCTTGTGAAGAAAATCTGGTATCCTAAGCATACGCCCAGAACTGGCTTTCCCGCTTTCACATCTTCTAGCAGCGTCTTGGAGAGTTTGGACAGTCTTCTAAGGGCGCCTATAAAAGCGCCGACGCCGGGAAGAACGATCGCGTGAGACTGGATTATGTCTCTGGCCTTCCTTGTTATGAGGACCTCTGCCCCGGATCGTTCAAGGCCTCTCTTCACGCTTCTAAGATTCCCGACCCCGTAGTTGATGACAGCGATCTTGACCATCCGTCATAGTACACCTTTTGCGCTTGGAACGGTATCCGAGTTCGAGACAAGTGAGACCGCGTCTCTCAACGCTAGGGCCAACGCCTTCGTAGCGGACTCGACCTTATGGTGATCGTTCTTTCCGTATACCACGGTCATGTGAACATTAGATTTCGACGCGTTTGCAAATGACATGAAGAAATGTTCAATATCTTCAGACTTGAGATCCTCAATTCTGCTCTGTCGGATCTCAAGGCTGGCTGCGAAATAGGGTCTACCACCGAGGTCGATCACCGTTCTCGATAGAGAGTCATCCATAGGGACGTAGGCGAAACCAAATCTTCTGATGCCTCTCTTCTCTCCTAGAGCTGAGAGGAGAGACTCGCCCAGTACGAGGCCTACATCTTCTATAAGGTGATGGTCTAGATCGCCTGTTGCTTCAACCTTCAGGTCGAAGGAAGCATGTTTTGCAAGGGTGGTGAGAAGATGATCGAGAAACTTTATTCCTGTCTTGACATCGACTGAGCCTTTTCCATCGATGAGAAGCTCTACTTTAACGTTGGTTTCCCTCGTCTTTCTCTCGGTTTTCCATCTTCTCTCATTCATGGACTAGTTTCACTCATCCACTGTGCAGTAGCTGTTTTAGAGCTCTAAGAAACCTCAGGTTCATGGATCGTGTTCCAACTGTTACACGGATACAATTCTTGAGGAATGTATCCGAGCCTTTGTCTCTTACTAGTATCTTTTTTTCTCTCAGTTTCCTCCAAAGTTCCGAAGATGTAAAGTTGTTGTGCACTATTTTGAAGAGGATGAAATTCGCGTCGGACGGGTAAGGTCTTATCCCCTCTATCGACTGAAGTTGTTTCATTAACCATTCTCTTTCCTTCACGACACGTGAAACCTCCTTCTTGAAACTCGAGGTCTTCTTGAGTGCAACTTCGATCAACTTTTGAGTGTAGGCGTTCACATTGAAGGGAGGCGTTGCCTTGTTCAACCACCCGATAACAGAAGGGTTGGAAACAGCGTAGCCTGCTCTCAGCGCGGCTAATCCATACGCCTTTGAGAACGAACGTAGGACCACAAGGTTCTCGAACTCTTGTGTCCACTTAACGGCTGAGTATCTTCCGAAATCCGCATATGCTTCGTCGATCGCCACTAGACCGGTGAATTCTCTCAATATTTCTCGGATGTCTTCTATCTTGAACTGGTTTCCAGTTGGGTTGTTTGGAGAGCATAGAAAGAGAAGCGATGTTGAAGGATCGCTAGCTTTGATTATCGCGTCTACATCAAGCTCGAAAGATGGCGTGAGTAGAACAGGCTTTGTACGCGCTCCAGAGACGCTTACAAAATATCTGTACATGACGAAGGTTGGTTCAACAATGAGGGCTGCGGAACCTTTCTTGGCGAAGGTTCGAGTAAGCCTGTCCAGAACATCGTCAGAACCGTTCCCAACATAGACCATCGAAGGGTCCACGCCAAGATGCTTTGAGATAGCTGGAACGGCTGATCCTCCCTGAGGAAGGGGGTACTGTTTAGGGTTCACTTCGAAACAAGCAGCTCGCATGACCGATCTGAGCAATCGAGTATCCGTGCATAAGTTTTCATTCAAGTCGAGTTTGGTAAAGCCGGCGCTTTCCTCCTGCTGCAGGAGGTCGTCTAGAGCATAAGGAACGGCCTCCCTCAACTCGGTTGCTACCAGTTCATCGATCTTCAACCCATTCACCCTTTATGCTCTGATATTTAGTGTACCCAAGCGGAGTTCTTTCCAATATCTGGTATTCTAACGATTCGGAAAGATCTCTCAGAATATCTTTAACGCTTGTGAAGCCCCTAGGATCGATTAGAAGAAGGCATCTGCTTCCGGTCAGCGTCTTCGTTCGTGTGAAGACGATACCCCTGTTTCATGCTCGTGTGCTCCGTGGGTGAATTGTGGGCGAATTCCCACACTCTGCCCACAAGTTATATAAACGTTTCCCAGAGACTACTCATAGCGGACTTGTATGAGGCTGTCCGAAATCCTCAGGATTGACTCGAGAGGGAGGATAATCATCCCATCAACGTTTAGAACTGGGCTTGGGCTTTCCGAAGGTACGTATGTGATGCTTGTTGCAGACATGAACAAGAGAGAGGCTCGTCTTGTACCGTTCGCACATCCAGGAGCCAAGCTGGCCGAGTTTGAGATAGGCCTAGGAGACGCTCCAGGTGCGCTCGCAAAGGCTGCGGCTCGACTGGCGGATCTGGGAGTTGACCTATTGTCAAGTCAATCGAGAACATTGAGGAGAGGAGAACTCGCGGAATGGTACGTGATAGGCGATATCTCAACCTGTAAGGTTGGAGTGGAGGAGCTTCGGAAGACCCTTGAGAAAGAGTCCTCCATAAAAAGCGTTAGAGTAAGAACGCTCGTAACATTGTAGAATGCTGAGTTGAGAACTGTTTGAAGCCTGCAGACCGCACGGAAGTGTCTCGCTCACCAACCGTTGGTATGATATCCAGGGTAAAGGAGTTGAAGCGTTCTGGAGTTGACGTGATAAGCCTCGGAGCCGGTGAGCCTGGGTTTGTTACGCCCGAACACATACGCGAGTTTGCGAAGAAGGTGTTGGATGAGGGAAACACTTTCTACGCTGACAGCGCGGGCGTTCTTGAACTGAGAACCGCGATAGCCGAGAAGATGGAGAGAGATAACGGAATCGAGGCGGATCCAGATTCTGAGATACTTGTAACGGTTGGAGGTAAGGAAGCGATATTCGCGACGATGATGGCAATGCTGAACCCGGGAGACGAGGTGATACTGACCGATCCCGCTTGGGTCAGCTACGAGCCATGCATAACATTCGCAGGCGGTGTCCCAGTGCGGGTACCCTTGCACGAGTGTAACGAATTCAGAGTGAACGTAGCAGATTTGAAAAAATCGGTTACCTCCAGAACCAAGATGATGATTCTTAATTCTCCGAATAACCCGACAGGAGGCGTGCTGATGGAAAAAGACCTCAAGGATATTGCAGACGTGGCAGTCGAAAATGATCTAATCGTCCTGTCAGATGAGCTCTACGAGTATCTCGTTTACGATGGAACAAGGCACTATAGCATAGCCTCACTGCATGGAATGCATGATCGAACCATAACGGTTAACGGGTTCTCCAAAGCCTTCGCAATGACAGGTTGGAGGCTTGGATACATGGTCGCAAACAAGCAGATCGTTGACCGGGTAAAGGTGATCCATGAGCATTCGGTGACAGCCCCTTCGACGTTCGCTCAGAAAGCTGCTGCTCTCGCTCTGGGAGACGAAAGATCGTGGGAATTTGTGAACGATATGAAGGCCCAATATGAGAAAAGAAGGAACATACTGATAGATAGGCTAGACAAGATCAGTGGGTTCTCATGCGTTAAGCCTAAAGGTACATTCTACGCTTTTCCCAATATCTTCGAATTCGGAAAATCTTCAGTCGCCATGAGTGAGCTTCTACTCGAAAGAGCTAGGGTCGCCACCATTCCAGGGGTCGCCTTTGGAAAGCAGGGCGAAGATCACATCAGGCTTACATTTACGAACTCAGAAAGCGAGCTTCTAGAAGCGCTTAGGAGAATTGAAGAAACGGTACAATCGTTCTAGGTTGTGTTGCCATCGTCGGCCTAGACCAACAAAGAGACAATGCAATGACAAGGCTTTATTCGTGGGCTATGCTAATACAGACATGTCCGGATGCGTCTTCGGAGGGTTTTGTATGAGGCTGAAAAGTAGAGACTTCGAAGAGAATGGGATGATCCCTTCCAAGTTCACATGCGACGGCGATGATGTGTCTCCACAGCTTTCATGGGAAGATGTTCCGAATGGAACCAAGAGTTTTGCTCTCAGCGTCGAGGATCCCGATGCTCCCATGCAGACCTTCATCCATTGGCTGGTGCACGACATACCGAAAGAGGTCACTGCTTTCGAACAAGCCAAGTTGCCTCGAGGATCCAGACAGGTCACGAACGATTTTGGAAAGGAGGACTATGGTGGTCCATGCCCTCCATCAGGGACTCATAGATACATATTCACGGTCTACGCTCTAGACATCGAGTACGTGAAGGGTTTGAACAAGAGAAACTTCTTCAAGGTCGTGAACGACCATACCATAGATAAAGCAAAACTGACAAGTCTCTATAGAAGGACGTAGAATAAACTGAGTCAAATAGGACAGAATTCTCCAGGCAGGGCACTCCGCAGCGGCTCGTTCAAATGATCAGGTTTTCTCCACGTGACATTCGTCCTGCTGGATGGTGAAGCCTAGCTCTCATGCAAGTTATCATCTATGGCTTGAAGGGCCAGCATCTCCTCATGCGAAGATAGGCTATCTCTGGTATCCCGACAAGATGAATTAACAAGAAGAATATGAACCAAGCCTTATGACCGTTCTTCGCCGAGAACCACAGGCCCAAAGCTGTCCAGAAAGAAGACCAAGCTGCAAGCGCAAGAATCAAGAGTAGTTCAGTCAGACGAAAAGCTGGATACACACGACCTTCCCAAGTGCAATTTGGATTCGTGTCAATAATAGTTTTACTATGTGGCGAGATCGGAGCAGGTGCCAGTCCGAGCGGCATGGCTGTATCCTTGCAGCTCTGCGAGCTTCGCTTTGCACAACAACCTGTCTGGCCAATGATTGATTTTACCACAAGAAGATAGACAACAAGGAAGCTCGGAAATGTACCTCAGGATGGAGACGATGTCATTCACTGCATCAAGGTTGCAGTTGAAGCACCATCCGGAGCAAATAGACAGCCGCAGCGCATCGTAATTGTCGACGATCCCAAAGTGAGGCAGCACCTTCGAGAAACAAGTGAAGGCAGAAGAAACATTTCCATGAAAGCACTGAAGCTGGCTTCAACCAATGGTTGAAATTAAGGAAGATAACTTGGAGGAAGGCGTTTCTGACGGTAAGAAGTCTTATAAGTTGTGCGGACTACAACTTACAAGATGCCGTCTGTATACCCTGCGCAAAGCATCCATATTAGGGTGAAAAATAATGGCAGAGGCAAAGGGAGTTTTCCTGAGGGAAGCAACGGGTTTATCGAGGGAGATGTCTCGGATTGACGCACTGTACTATAATGTACTTACTTGCGCGCTGATCAGTATGACTAACCTGTGGGTTTTTCTGTCTGGTCCTGCGGCGTTTCCAGGAGGCGACGTTACGTTATCACTCCTGATATCTAGTATCATCGTTGTTCCGCTAGGTGTGGCGTACGCGATGCTAGCGGCTAGCATGCCCCGCACAGGCGGAGAGTATGTATATCAAAGTAGAATACTTCATCCGAGTTTGGGCTTCTCGCTTGTTTTCACAGCTTCGGTTATATTTTCACTTAGCTGGGTGGCCTGGACCGTGTGGGGGATAAATGCGGGCTTGGCTGCGCTTTTCACAGTAACGGGGGTTCAAACCGGTAACACAGCTCTGATGAACTTTGGCGAATGGGTACTATCCAATGATGCAATTTTGGTCTCGGGTATTGTACTTGTCTCTTTCATCGGTGTAGTCCTACTCTTTGGGATGAGAACCTACTGTCGGCTTCAACACGTGTTATGGTGGGGTACGGTCGCTGCTGTTATAGTTATAGCAGCCGTCACAAGTACGACATCTACGGCTACCTTTATTCAGAAATTTAACGGCTTTATGGTACATTTCCAAGAAGACCCGGACCTTTATCATTACACCATTGAAAGCGCTCGTGAGGCCGGGTTTAACCCTAGCGTACCTTTCAGTTGGGGCGCAACGATGGGAATTACTCCCATATGGTTTACAACTACGCTGTGGATATATTGGTCCACCTATCAAGCTGGCGAAATAAAGGGAGCGCAGATACTAAGAAATCAGTTAATGCAAATCGTGGGAGCCGCCGTCTTACTTGCAGTTTTTGTCACACCGGCCACGTACTTTCCTGCTAGGATGGCGGGCCAGGAATTCATTAATGCGATGAGCTACCACGCCGTTAATGAAACTCCGCTTGGTACAATCCCTGTATTAGGATCCAGTTTCGTTCTTTTTACGTCTATAGTAGCGGGAACCGCCCTTGCTAGCATAGTGTTTTTCGGGTTTCTGTGTAACCTAATTCAGATCCCCTTCAACTGCGCTATAGCCCCCATTAGAGCAATGTTCGCAATGAGCTTTGACAGAATTCTTCCCGCGAAGGTAGCAGATGTTGACAAACGATTCCGCTCGCCATGGGTAGCAACGCTCGTTACAGTCGTGCTGAGCATGATGTGGATTCTCTTATACTTGTACGTCCCCGCTATTGGAGAGTATTTTACCGTTATGATGGTCACAACAACCCTTTTGCTCATCGTATCTATGGTCGCCGCGATACTATTTCCGTATAGGTGCAAAGAGATTTACAAGGCTTCACCGGTCTCGAAATATGAGGTGGCTGGGGTTCCCGTAGTGACTATCGCGGGGATACTCGGTCTCTTCTTTTGTCTCTTGATGGAGTATTACTACGTCGTCGATCCGACCTACGGCGCAGCTGGGGATCCAATAGTCATCTCTTTAAACGCTTTACTAATTATCGGTGCCATTATCTACTACTTCCTTGCTCGCTGGCACAGAAAAAGGCAAGGAATCGACATTGATCTAGCCTTCAAGGAAGTGCCTCCAGAATAATCTCTTTCTTTATGCCCATAGATTATATCTATACTACGCACTTCGATGCAGTACCTCTCTTTTAAGTCGCGGCCTATTGGGATTACAGGACAGAAAATGACAAGGATACTCTTCGCGACCGACATGCACGGGTCCGAGGCGTGCTTCAAGAAATTTGTCAATGCGGAAAGATTTTACAAGGTTGATGCTCTCATTCTGGGTGGCGATGTTACGGGCAAGATGATTATCTCGATCATCGAGCAGCGTGACGGCACATTTACTACAAGCTTTCTTGGGAATGAATACCACCTAAGAGATCAGGAAAGCGTCAAGGAGATGGAGAACAGAATCCGAAAATTTGGTTACTATCCTCACTACACCAGCCCGACAGAGGTGGAGGAGCTTTCATCCAAAAGAGCGAGAGTCGATGAGTTGATGTTGAAGCTGATGATTGAAAGACTCAGGGGATGGATGCGGCTGGCTGAAGAGCGGCTGAAAGGTACAGGCGTTAGGATCTATATTACCGGAGGGAATGACGACCCATTTATCGTAGAGGACATTCTGAGCAGTTCCGACTACATCATCAACCCTCAAGACAAAGTAGTCGAAATTGACAAAGAACATGAAATGATTAGCAGCGGTCTAAGTAATCTTACACCCTGGAGAACTCCTAGGCAAGTACCCGAAGATGAGTTAGCAGATAAGATCGAAAGCATGGTTAATCAGGTTAGACATATGAAGAACTGCATTTTCAATCTTCATGCTCCTCCAATCAACTCAGGGCTGGACACATGCCCAAAATTGGATACGACGGTAAAGCCTCCAAGGCCTATTACGCAAGGCGGCGCACCGGTGATGTACGGGGCTGGTAGCACGGCCGTACGCCAAGCCGTTGAAGCACACCAACCTCTACTCGGCTTGTTCGGGCATATCCATGAATCTAGGGGGGCCATTAACATCGGCCGAACCTTATGCATAAACCCCGGCAGCGAGTACACAGAAGGTATTCTGAGAGGCGCTATAGTAACACTTAGCGGGGGAGTCGTCAAGAGCTACCAACTGACTTCCGGTTGACAAAACATGAGTCTCAACATCTTCGACAAGTGAACGGAGACAATGACGACACTAGTTTTGGAGTCTTAATCAAAATCTCATTCGAATGATTCGCCTTTTTGACGAAGAATGAGCGATGGTTTAAATCGAACCGGCGGAATTTCTTGGACATTTGTTGAATGCCGATAGCTTGCGACGCTGCAAACCCGGAGGATTGTTGTAGTGACTAGCTAATAGGATGAACATTCAGCTACTTCTTTCCAAAACTGTGGTAGCAACCACAGGTTTATCTTTGTCAGGCAACTCGTACCAAGTCACTTTTTCTCCTACCATGGCGCGTATCTTCCATTTCGTCGACTTGGGTTCGGTCTCGATATTATTAAGTAGCTTTTCGATTTTTTTCCTGACCGTTTCTTCATCGCTCTGTTCTAGGTGATAGTTTGGAAGCAATGATAACAACCCACATAGGTTCTTAGTTATTGTCTTGTGTATGCCCCAGTCCTTCGAACATAAATGGGCGATATATCGCCCGTTTATCATTCTTTCCTGGTCGGAGTCTCCGACCTCATGGTCTTTTAGGAGGCATATCATGTCCTTGTAGTCTCTTTCGTTTATCTCGACGATCTGAAGCTTTGTGAGCAGTAGGTCGGCTGTTGAAAGGGTGAATTGGTCGATCCTGAGACGATCGCGAAAGTCTAAGATATGGCACATATCGAATATGTCCAGAAAAACGTCGACTCTCCGCATGTTCTTCATATCGTTGAAAATCAGTCGTCTGTTGCCATGGAGCCGATTAAACAGGTCACGCGGAGTATAGCCAAGCTTCAGTAATAGGTCTTGAATCCGGTCTGATTGTTTCGAGAGGCCGAAAAGGTCTATGTCAGGATACTTTCTCTTCAGAGACGGAGTGCTTGCACTCGGGCAACGGAGTCTGATGGCCAGACCCCCGAAGAGTCGAAGGGCTATCCCCTCCTTTTCCGCAACTTCCAGAATCCTTGCAGACTCTTCAGCCACATCCTCCAATGGCATTCCAGAAAGCATCCTTAGACTCCTAGCCTGATTGGATCAGGCAATTGGTAGTCAGATAAGTTTTTCCGTATCGAGTGAGGCATAGGCCTTATCTCGATATGTCGAGACATTCTATTATGAGTGAGCCCACATTTCCCGACTTGGCGCATTACTTTTCAGAAATGGAAGCAAGCATGGGGGGCTTCAGCAATGCTCTGGACTCGAAACGAGCCGAAAAGGCACTTGAGGACCTGAAAAGAAAATCGAGTCCGGAACGAATGGGTTAGGGAGCTTCAGCAGGGACGGAAGAGAAGATTATGCGAATCATCTGAGTCAGCAATTTGAGAAACCACTGTAGGAGTATGCTAGGAGGTTGTCGTTCGTGTCAGAGGTTAGAGTTTCTCGAGCCTCTCGAGCTTCTCGACGAGCTTGTTGACGTGTTTAGGGATCTTAGGGTGACAGGCTACCTTCAAGATCCATGCCACTATGTCACTCTTAGTGTCGAAGGAGCAAAGATGGCTGGTTTTTGCGCATAGCCACGTAATACCTCTGTATCAGCTGTTAGTCTAGTTGAACGTGAGATCCATGATAAGTTAACCCAGCACAACAAATCTAATATCGTACTGGCATACGTAGCGGACGATTTGGAGTTGTCGAAAATGTCCGAAGAAGTAAGAGCGATGGTTTCTTTTGGACCTGGAAATATCAGGATGCAGAGATTTCCGTATCCAGAAAGCCTTCCAGATGATGCACTCATAGCGAAAATGAGAATGGCTGGAATCTGCGGAACGGACCATCACATATACTCAGGTCATTTGGAACATATTCCTTGGCCAATCATCCAAGGACACGAAGTCATCGCTGAAGCTCACGAGGTAGGAAATAAGGCGGCGAAACAACTTGAGATTCACGGCTTGACGTTGGAAGAAGGTGACCGATTCACTTATCCCGCTGGCATTTCATGTGGGAAATGCTGGTATTGCAGATGGTTAGCGTCAGTTATGCGTGCAGGTCTTTGCGAAAATGGCGTAGCCTACGGAGAGAACATCTCCTGCAAGGATCCCCCACACTTATTCGGAGGTTTCGCAGAATACATCTACATCAGACCAGACTTATTGCTGTACAGACTTCCCAAAGACATACCTGATAAAGTTGCGGTGTTGGTTGATACTCTGTCATCATCTTGGGGAATCGATAGAGCTATTTCTCCACTTCCTGTGGCTAGGGAGGGCTTCATGTGGGGATGCAGCGCTCTAGTCTTAGGTTCAGGCCCAGTTGGAATGATGGCAGCGTTGAGGTTCAAAGAGTACGGTGCGAGCAAGGTAATTATGATCGGGGGACCTGATTTCAGGTTGAAACATGCGCAGAAATGTGGCGTCGATCATACAATGAACATTGACGAAGTCGCAAAGCCAGAAGACAGAATTAGAGAAGTCACGAGGCTGACCGACGGACGTGGTGCTGACGTAGTGATAGAAGCAGCCGGTGTTCCAGCTGCTTTTGCTGAAGGTGTAGAAATGGTGAGGAGGGGAGGCATGTACGTAGAAGTGGGACATTACACCGATGCAGGATCAACAATGCTGAATCCGTTCAGAGTATGTTTCAAAGACTTAACCTTGATAAGCCAATACGGATTTGGACCATACCAATACGAAAGAGATTTGCAGCTACTCTACAAATGGTATAGAAACAAGGAGTATCCACTCGAAGAGATAGTTACAAACGAGTATAAACTCGAGAATCTAGAAGAAGGTCTCAAAGCGCACAGAGCATGGAAAACGATGAAATGTGTGGTTCTACCACAATAGACAATCCAGATCGGAGGCAACCTTTTTTCTTTTTTGTAACTGTCGAGCACACACAATTACATTGGCCTAGACCGTCCAGTTTTTTGTGCGGCCGCGTTAGGAAAAGATCATGTTTCGTTTGACAGCTTTCACTGATGAAGTCGTTGCACATGTGCTCGGGACGCAATCCCACAAGAATGAACTCAAAGGCATAGACATCGAGCGTCTTTCAAGAATCGAGCGTAAAGAACGTCTGAGAAGATATTTCTGAGGGAGCAAAAACCTGAGCTGCAACTGGCAGATCTGTAGAATAGATGAGAAACTGTTCCGATCATTGAAAGCGATTCTTGGTGCTCAGAGATGGCCTAGCCTCTGAAGCACAAGCCCTTTTAGAGTTGTTGCCAGACTATGCGAAGCGGGCTCATAATCTAGTCAGGATGTATGTATGTGGGTAGCGATTCAAAGGCACCTTTTTTGGAAGACGATAAACAGACGACAATAAGAGAAGCGATAGATAAGCATGTGCGAGACGGAGACACCATATATGTTGGAGGTTTTCAACAATGCATAGCGACGGAAGCATATTTTGAGATATCAAGACAGAAGAAGCGGAATTTGATATGCTGGACAACTGGTCACGATACATGCTTGAGCATAGACTTACTTGTTGGAACGGGATGTTGCAACGAGGTGCATTCCGGATGGTTTGCAAGCTGGCCTGTACGTAGACCACCGGCTGCTCAGAGACTCTTGGCGGATGGAAAAGTGAAGTTGTACGCGTATAGCAATAACAGTACGATGTGCGCTTTACTCGGAGCTTCTTTAGGGCTTCCTTATATGCCAATCCTAAGTGATCTTGGGTCTGACTTAACGAAATATAACCCCAATATCAAGGCCACAACTTGTCCGTTTACCGAGAAAAGGATCGGGGCTGTGAAGGCTCCGCAAATAGATGTTGCGATAATAGCTGTGCAGAGGGCTGATCCATCCGGTAACGGTCAGAAATGGATGGGGCGTCCACCTGGCGACGAGTGGGGGGCAGGAGCAGCTAAACGCGTCATTCTTATGGCTGAGGAAGTGGTCTCACGGGATATCGTGAAGCATGACCCGGATAGGACACTGGTCCCCTCTTACAAGACCTGTGCAGTAGTCGAATGCCCATGGGGCTGTCATCCAACAGGAATGTTCGGCTACTACATAAGGGACAATGTCTTCGAATCATATGCCGCCAGACATGCATTAGACGAGGAGAAGTATCAGAGGTTCCTTGAGGAATGGGTCTATCCATTCGATAATAGAAGTCAATACATAAAACACTACGAGAAGAAGTTCGGACGCGAATCATTGGATAGGTTGAGAATCAAACACCACATCTATCCAGTCGCGTCTGTCGATTATGGCTATACTGGCTATGAAATCTACAAAGATGTTGAGTACAGGGTCGAGTGATTAAGAATGCAGAAAGAAACCGAGTATACATCCTTTGAGGCAATGGTTGTAATGGCCGCCAGGGAGATCAAGGACGGAGAGCTTGTTCTCGCGGGGATAGGACTGCCAGTTCTAGCTACAAACGTAGCTCAGAAAACCCATGCGGCACACGTTGGGCTACTATTCGAGGCAGGAGGATTTCTTAAAGGCGGATGCACCATCCTCCCTCTGACAGTTGACGACTTTGGAACCTACGTTTTCGCCGACGCAACTCAGAATATGTGTTGTATAATGGGCGCGCTTGGAAGAAAGGAGGTTGATGTGACCTTCATAGGCGGCGCTCAAGTCGACATGTACGGGAACGTGAACTCCTCAGGTTTCGGAGATTTTTCGGAACCTAACACTATCAAACTTATGCCTGGTAGTGGTGGTGCGAACCCCATGGCCTCGCTTGGAAACCGAACACTCATAATTATGCCACAAGAAAAACGCAGGTTCGTCGAGAAGGTGACATACATAACAAGTCCGGGCTGGCTTTGGGGTCCCGGTGCGAGAGAAGCTGTTGGGCTCCCGGCGGATGTCGGCCCTGACACGATAATTTCTAACATGGGTATCTTCAAGTTCGACGAAAGAACCAAGGAGGCTTACCTCGAGGCTCTACTTCCAGGAATAACGGCTGAAGACGTTAAAGCCAACACAGGATGGAGCCTTAAGACTTCACCCAACGTTAGGGAAGTGGAACCGCCAAGGAAAGAAGAACTGAAGGCACTGCGAGAAATGGACAAAGCACGACTCTATTATCCCCAAGAGTGATGGACATGTAGTAGTTCGAGCCAAATTTGTACGCAAAGAGATGCTCGGCAAGTCGGAACGTAGGATACAAGAGGCGTATCTTGGAGGAGAACGTATGAAAGGTTACACTACATTACTGACGTGCATTCGCCAATTGGAGCTTAAGGCCATCATTGAAGGGCGCGAACGTGACATCAATCTACTAAAGAGACTAGCTGGAAGTTTGTAGAGGAACAGAAAGACCTTACGCAGCTAATCACTCGACTAGCCAGCAATAAGATTGACGCGACTTGCCTGAAAAACAAGAGTTTTCAGTGTGAAGATACCTAGACGGGCTCGCGGGAATTCATCTTCTGGTTAGTAAAGCGTTTCCCTCTTGCAGATTCTCTGTCAATCAATAGGCTTCTTGGAAACCTAGACGAAGAACATACTTGGGTTCTTTCTAACCTCAGTTGTGAAGTCCTTTACCAGCATCTCAAGGCTGCTGAACCTTGGTTTCCAGCCAAGTTCCTTTTGGACTCTCGTTGTATCAATGTTCTTGATCCACGTGTCAACCATGTCTGTTATCAAAGGGTCAGGACGAAAGGCTATCTTGGCGTCTGAAATGTACTTTCTGACGCAGTTCGCAATCTGTCCGGCTGTAGGGCTTGGACTCAGACTCGCAACATTGTAGATTCTGCTCTTCAAGCTGCCTGTGTCTTCAAAAGCGATGGTAGTAACCTCAGCTGCATCCTTTACGTAGAGTAAAGGGAGCGCGTCTTCTTCTCGGACGTTGACCTGATAGGGCTCTCCCTGAGCGGGCTTTTGAATCATAAGCGTTGAGTATGCTGAACTGCCACCATCTCGTCTTCCAGGTCCTATGATCGACGCGTATCTAAAAGCCGCAAATTGCATTCCATACTTCTTATGGAACCATAATCCAATCATCTCTCCAAACTGCTTCGAGATGCCGTACAGAGTTTCCGGGATCGTATGCTCATCTTCACGTGCATTCTTTGATACGTCAGGCCCGTAGGCAGCGGCGCTGCTCGCCAAGACTACACTGTTCACTTCCGCATCCCGAGCTGCGTTGAAGATGTTCCAGACGCCCTCGACATCGACCTTGAACCCCAAGTGTGGATTAAGCTCTGTTTCGGCCGACAAAAGCGCAGCGTAATGCGTCACAACGTCTACTGTATGCTTTTTCAATACTCGGGCTAGCTGTTCTCGATCGGTTATGTCCACCTTAACAATAACGCATCTTTCTTTGATGTCCTTGATCAGTCTCTCGTTAACGTTCAAGTCCATCAGCACAACGTTATAATCGCGTTCGAGGAGAAATCTGGCTAGGTGTGATCCAGCAAAGCCGCATCCGCCAGTTACTAGAACAGTTGACACCGCAGTTCGCCGCCTGAATCCTTTTCCATAATTATTACATCAGTGCTATAAAATTCTACTCCAAGAAATGTAGATTGAATAATCATTGCCTATCGTTTCCATTATTAATAAGCCTCTTGACCGATGGAGGCACATGTAATCACCTTCGGCGAGCCGCACAGCAGTTCTCGCGACCAACCAATGATCGACTCCAAAACAATATAGACTTGTTTAATTAGAGTGTCAGATACGTGTTATGAATGAGCACCAAGATGCCGCATATTTGGGATTACAGAGATATTCGCGAGTATCTGAAGCGGCAAGCAAGAGCTGAGTGGCCTCCTCTAATAATCACGGTGGCTCCGACCGGCGGGATTCAAGGAAAAGAATCTAACCCAAATCTTCCAGAGACGCCTAAAGAACAAGCGGAGGAAACCTGCGCTGCCTATCAAGCCGGCGCGTCAGTCGTCCATCTCCACGCCAGATCAAAGGAGAAAGGCTACGCGGAATCAACAAGCAAACCAGAAGACTACCGTTACCTGAATCGTTTGATTAGAGATAAATGTCCAGACATAGTGGTTGCGAACACTACAGGCGCTTCAGCTGGGATGTCCATGGAAGAAAGGATGAAGTCTCTAGAAGCACTGCCTGAGATAGCAAGTCTCAACATGGGGCCTTCTCCTGTGAGGTTTGCACTCAAGAAGAGGCTTCCACCCCTTGCAGGTAGACTAGAAGACGTAATCTATGACGGACTTGCCCCATCCGTCCTTCAGCCTTGGAAGGAGACAGAGTTCTTCGCAAAAGCGATGTTGGAGAAGGCTGTGAAGCCAGAGCTTGAAGTGTACAATTCAGGACAGTTTTGGTTGGTTCATAATCTGGTTGAACAAGGCTTGGTCAAGCCACCGTACCTTGTCCAACTTGTCATGGGCTTTCAAGGCGGTACGTATCCAACGCCGAAAAACTTGCTTTTTCTAAGTGAACACGCTCCTATGCCTTGCTTGTTGAACGTGGCAGGAGTCGGTGCGGCGCAACTGGCTCTGAATACCCTTAGCATTATGATGGGCTGGCACGTACGAACCGGTATGGAAGACAACGTCTACTACAGAAAAGGAGAGATGGTCAAGTCAAACGCAGAATTCGTCGCTAGAATAGTCAGAATAGCGAAAGAGCTAAACAGAGAGGTTGCAACTCCGCAGCAAACAAGGGAAATGCTTGGAATATCAAAATCGCCAAGACGCTACGACTAGCATTGTGTTCTATGTCAGGTAGAGATCGAACGCTGTATGACGGCGCTAGATACTGTTATAAACGAGTTAAGACAAGCGCTGTCTCATGCCAAATGAAGTTCATGCTGCTCATATTCTGGTGAAGACCGAGAAAGAAGCGAATGCAGTTCTCGAACGACTGAACAAGGGAGAGAAGTTCGCAAATATCGCAAAGGAAGTTTCGCTTTGCCCATCGAAGAAACGTGGAGGCGACTTGGGAACATTTGGAAGAGGAAAGATGGTAAAGGAATTTGAACAAGCTGCCTTCGTTCTTCAGAAGGGACAGGTTTCACATGTTGTGAAGAGCCAGTTCGGATATCACATAATAAGGAGACTGGAGTAAGCCGCTCCGACGCGTAAGCTAGAGAGAGCATGGCCCGAGCCATTGCCTGAGATTCGTAGATCGAAACAACCGTTAAATAACAACGTAATACTAATTTGACTTCATGGATACTGCTTTTTCTGATGGTTATGTTTCCGTTCAAGGCATACGATTATACTACAAGATATTTGGCGAAGCGAAGAAAGGAACTGTTCTCTGTCTCCACGGTGGCCCGGGTGCGACCCACGACTACATGCTTTCACTAGCTGATCTTGCAGGATTCGGCTATCGGACGGTCTTCTTTGATGAATTTGGATGTGGGAAATCTGAGCTTCCGAAGAACCTTACATCGTTTACCATCGAGTACGGGGTCGAGGAAGTCGAAGGAGTACGTCAAGCCCTTAACCTCGGAAAAGTGCATCTCATTGGTTCAAGCTACGGTGGCTTGCTCGCCATAGCGTACGCGTTGAAGTACCAGAAGAATTTGAAGAGCATGGTAACCATAGGTGGGCTTCACAGCGTTCCACTGACCGTTGCTGAAATGGAAAGGATGAAGTCTCAACTGCCACCTGACGTTGTTGCCACACTGGAAAAATACGAAGCGTTAGGTGAATATGAGAATCCTGAGTATCTTAGGGCTGTTGAAGTCTTCTATAGGAGACATCTCTGCAGACTGGAACCGTGGCCGAAAGAATTGGTCTATAGCCTAGAGCACATAAGCAAACCTGTTTATCATACTATGAATGGTCCTAATGAGTTTACGATAGTAGGTAACATGAGATACTGGGATGTCACAGATCAGCTTCACAGGATACGTGTCCCCACTCTGGTCACAGGAGGAAGATACGATGAAGTCTCGCCTAAAGTTGCTAGAGGTATTCATAAGGGTATAAAACGTTCGAAACTTGTCATATTTCCCAATAGCTCGCACTTGCCGATGTGGGAGCAAAGAGAGGAGTTCATCTCGGTAGTTCGCAAGTTCTTGGATCAAGTGAAGTGAACAGCAACGAGAACGTGAGCAAGCTCTTTAGAACATCTTTCTATGATCCAGATTTCCTACACGCGCGATCTCTCGGGCTGCTATGTCATGACTCCAACAAATGTAGCTTCCAGGTTCTAGATTTCATGTGTGATGTCCAATTAGGCTCACATGCTTCTATCTAGTTCTAGTTCTGTGACGCTTGGGGTTCCCGTGAGAGCCAGACTTCTTGACCTCTGATAGGATAATGTTGGAGCCTATTACGTATGCCAACTATTGACATTCTACGCGGCGGGTTTGAGTGCTGACGCTACGGGTACGGTCTTGGAGGTTGATGTGAGCAACGATGCTACTGTTGATTACTATCTAACCTACAGTGATCTCGTCAGCGGTTACAGCATCTGTGTTGACGATGGTACAGTCGTAGCCTATGATTACCAATCGCCGGTTAGCACTGGAACCTATGAGACTCGGTACGTAGTCACCATAGACATCAAGCCTGGCAGC
>CAZLVF010000010.1:44877-53359 GCA_964562925.1 uncultured Candidatus Bathyarchaeia archaeon | reverse complement strand
TCAGAATCAATTAGTCACTCGTCGGTTTTCATCGTAGAACGCTTAAATAAGAGCTGAGGCATGCTCGTGAAGAAATAGAAGCGAGAAGTGAATCGTCTTGAAGGGCGCAGATGCGATTGGCCAAATTCTGAAACTTGAAGACGTAGGTTTTCAATCATGTTTTCCAAGCTCACCACTTATCGATCCGATAAGAAACGCGGGAACAAGGACCATAATGGTGAGACAAGAAAGAGTAGCGATCGACGTTGCGAGCGGATATGCTAGAGTAACGAATGGAACCAAAATAGCGGTATCCACAATGCAGGAAGGCGTTGGGATTGAAAATTCATTTGCGGGCATCGCTCAAGCATGTGCAGATTCAGTGCCGATACTGATACTTCCAGGACAATATGATCAACATAGAATAGGCATTTACCCAAACTTTTTTGATGTTATGCATGTCTATAAGACCGCTTCAAAATGGGTAGACCGCATAAACTTCGTAGACCGCATACCAGAAATGTTGAGACGGGCCTTCACATTCCTCAGAAACGGAAGGTCAGGTCCGGTGGTACTGGAGGTACCAAACGATATTGCAAATGGAGAGTTCAACACTCCGCTCAACTATTCTCCTGTTCAGAGACATAGAACCTCCGCAGATCCACGTGACGTTCAGGTTGTCGCAAGGGCGATCCTAAACGCTAGAAATCCTATTATTCGTGCCGGCGAAGGGGTCTTCTATGGACAGGCGTGGGATGAACTCCGAGAATTCGCCGAGTTGACACAGACCCCGGTAATGACCACGATCAAGGGGAAAAGCTGTTTTCCAGAGGACCATCCGCTCTCGCTGGGTTATGGAGGTTCCACCGCTACAAAGGCAGTCAGCCATTTCCTTGCAAGAGCTGACCTAGTTTTCTCAGTAGGATCCAGTCTCACAGCCTGGTGGCTGGATGCTCCCATCCCAGCAGGCAAGACTATAGTTCAACTGACGATTGACGAGTTTGATATCAACAAAGACTACCAGAATGATTACGTTATCATGGGAGACGCAAAGCTAGTCTTGAGGCAACTGATCGATGAGGTCAAGAAAACGTCAATAGCTCGGCCTGAGAATAGGGAACTGATTCAAGAGATAAGAAGAGTTAAGGACGAGTGGTTTAAGGAGTGGATGCCAAAACTAACCTCTAACGAGGTTCCGATCAACCCCTACAGAGTCATATGGGATTTCATCCAAACAACAGACAGAAAGAATACAATCGTTACACACGACTCCGGGATGCCTAGGGACATGCTGGCGCCCTTCTACGAGTCGTTAACTCCAAGAGGATACGTAGGCTGGGGGAACTCCACCACATTGGGTTTCTCTCTCGGCGCGGCTATGGGAGCGAAGCTCGCTGAACCGAGTAAGATGGTCGTCAACTTCATGGGTGACGCAGCCATCGGGATGACAGGGACAGACTTTGAAACCGCCGCTAGAGAAAAGGTACCGATACTTACGATTGTCTTCAATAATTCCGTGTTGAGTGGATACGGAACCGGATCTCAGGATATGAAGTCGTCCAAGTACAAACTCTATGGAGACTACGCCAAACTGGCCGACGCATTGCGGGGCTATGGAGAAACCGTCGAGAAACCCGATGAAATAATCTCCGCGATCAAACGGGCGAAAAAAGCTTTAGACTCCGGAAAACCTGCTATTCTAAACATCGTTACGAAGGAAGAGTTGGCTATTCCTCAGTACTGGTAGACTAGCTCTGGAGATCTTCTGCAAATCTCGTATGTGAAATGATGCAGAGAACGGAAATGCAGAAAGAAATTCTGCCATGATTCCGACAACAATGTCAAGGCCCTGGTTGCTGAGTGTCCTATCTTGGTGATAGTCGCTGGCTAGACCCTAGAATTCAGAAGATTCTAGCCCTTCGAGGTCCGCTCTGGAGTATCAGAAACGATAAATACCTTAGTAGGGACTACATACGTTCCCACGAAAATGGTGGTATGTTTTGACTGAGGCAAAAGATGTCACAAGACGGAGCTACCTGAAATATGGCGGCGCTGCAGTTGTCGCTGTGGCCGCGGCTGCTGCTGGGTACGCAGCCGGTCAGGCTGGGAAACCAACCGCGCCTGGGGTAACAACTACAGTTACTGAAACTGTGACGGCAACCGGGCCAGAGCCAACCGAGTATGAGAAGATTGAAGACTTTCTTAGCAGGGTATCGGCACCGTACAAAGGACAAACGGTGAGGATCATTGCTGAGTCGACTGCATCTTCAATGTGGCTGAACGAGAACAAACGTGCGAAGTTTGAGGAACTTACCGGAATCAAAGTGGAGTATGAACTGGTTGGCTGGGACGACGTCATGAGAAAAGCACGGCTCGACGCATCACAAAAGGGAGGCGCCTACGATCTCTACTATAGGGATGAAGCAGAGATCATAGCAGAAGACTTCGAGAATGGATACATTATTGACTGGTACAAGTTTGCAGACGGACACAAAGATCTTCTATGGCCAGGATTCAACGTTTCAGATCTGATCCCAGTGAAGTATTTCACCTATAAAGGCATGTTAGGTGGAACGCCCTTCGAGCATTTCATCAGAACCTACGTATACAGAAAGGATCTCTTCGAGGATCCTGCAGAGAAAGCGGCTTTCAAGGCTAGGTACGGCTGGGATCTGCGACCCGCTGAGACGTGGGCAGAGTACGCGCAGATAGCTGAGTTCTTCACACGCCCAGATCAAGACCTTTATGGACATGTGTGCGAACCTAACCCGATGTCTCTGCCAGCTGACGTATTCGTTGGCATACACGGATACGGAATAACCGCGTTTGGATACTCGATTGGGCGTAGAGCATCTTACAAGAACGGAGGTCTACTTGACTCTCATGGTGCTATCGCTTGGCTGAAGCGCTACATAAGTCTTCTCAAATATGCGCCTGAAGGAGTTCTGAATTTCACATGGGACGACGAAGGAGCATCTTACACGACCGGACGGATAGCACAGGGATGGGTGTGGACTGAGAACTTCGCTTACATACAGGATCCAGAGAAATCGAAAGTCGCAGGTAACATACTCTGCGCTCTACCCCCTGTTGAACCAAAATTCTACAGGTACAACGTGCCCACGATATACGCTGACGCAGGAGTCTATGCTATGGCGTCAAGCGGGGCACACAAAGAAGCAGCTTTTCTCTGGCAGCAATGGGCCTCGTGTCAGGAGACGCAGATTGAACAGATGAGAGCCCTCAAGGGTATAGTCCCAAGGACAACGCTGCTGAATAGCACTTTGCCAGATGAGCTTGATGCCAAATACAAGACGAACATCTATGCCACAATACGTCGTGCACACGTAGAAGGCTTACTACTCGGTCCCATGATTCCGATGCCGGAAGAACCTGTAGCGAGAGATATACTCTGGAAACTAGTTGCGGATTCGCTAGTAGAAAAAATCAGTGCTGAAGAAGCTCTCACCACAGCAGCCGCACAGATCGATGAAAAGTTGAAATCGATGGGCTGGCCAGACCTACCGGGATACTGAACCTGTCCCATTAACCTCCTTTTTTTTGTGGAAGAAGAATCGAATAGCAGATTCCTATTTCCTGAGACCAGTTAATATGACAAAGCTTTTCTACCAGAGCTATACAGGTTGCATTCCAATTGGTTCGGTCGGCTCACTATGGTAAAGTTCCGACCTTGGTTTCTGTTGGCGCCTGCGGTAATACTTCTGGCATTTATTGATTTGGCACCGTTCTTCTATGGTTTGTGGCTTGGATTTCATAGGTGGATTATGACAGTTCCTACACCTCCAACCTACATCGCCTTCTACAACTACGAGTTCTTGGTTAATGATGCTGAATTCCTGAACGCGTTCGTTCGAGGAACCTTATTCGCCGGCGCTAGTGTCATTATTCAGTTGGTACTTGGATTGGCTACAGCGTTCATTATTTGCCGAAGATTCAGAGGCGCAACGGCCTTCAAGGTTATCTTAACGCTTCCTCTGGCCATAGCACCCGTGGCCGTTGGATCGATGTGGCGACTCATGATGTATCCTGGTATCGGGCCCATTCCATATTATCTTGAGCGCCTTCTAGGGATAAAGTGGAATATGGCGGGTAGTGGAGACATTGCACTTCTAACAACTATTTTGATGGATACGTGGCACTGGTTGCCCCTCGTGGCCTTGATTCTATTGGCCGGTATCGCGGGCGTGCCCTCGGCTATTCTGGAAAGCGCTGCTCTAGATGGCGTGAATGCTTGGCAGAAACTCAGGTTCATCTACTTGCCACTGATAAGATTTGAAATTCTCTTCGTTGTTCTCCTGAGAGGTATGGACGCATTTAGAATTTTTGATGAAATCTGGATGCTGACTGGTGGAGGACCGGGTAGTGCCACACGATATCTGAGCGTATCACTCTACACGATGATCTTGAAGGCTTGGGACCTCGGGTATGGAATGGCCGTCTCGCTGATCTTCCTATACATCATCATAATATTGTGTTGGGCTTTGTATCAAGCGGTAATGAGGGTTAGTGAGTGAAATGAACAAGAGTCAAAACAAGTTGGTTTTCGACATTCTGTTTTATCTAGTGGTGATAGTCATGGCAGCGGCGATAATATTCCCAATAGTCTGGACAGCCGAGACCTCGTTAAAAAGCAAACAATCAATCTTGGCAACGATACCGCAATGGTGGGGCTTCCCCATTGAGAACGGCTACTATAGGCCCTTTGTTCAAGAGGGATACATAAGAATGATATTGAACTCTACCTTGACTGCGGTAGGTTGCGTAATACTTACGGTACCTCTAGCTTTTCTCGCAGCCTACGCGTTCTCCCGCTACAATATATTCGGGGCACCCACGATGTACTTCTGGAGCTTAACCTGCCGTATGGGCCCTGAGGCTGCATTCATCATACCCTATTATCTAATGATAAACAGACTCGGACTATACGACAATAGTTTGGGCCTGATCCTAGTCTATTCACTATTCAATCTGCCTCTGGCCATCTGGCTCGTAAAGTCAGGGATGGACTCCATACCTAGAGCCGTCGATGAGGCTGCACTCATTGACGGCGCCTCCGTGTCTGAACTTCTCAGACGTGTCATTTTGCCCATGGGGGCGCCCTCAATCGCAGCGGCTTCGATTCTCGTATTCATCTTCAGTTGGAACGAGTACCTGTTCGCATCAGTGTTGACAGGACTCGGCGCAAGAACGATAACTGTGGGACTACTTGGTTTCGTCACGACGGTCGGAATAAGATATGGTGAAATGGCAGCGGTTTCTATGGTTGCTTTGATACCAACCTTGGTAACAGTGGTGATTCTCCAAAAATACATCATATCAGGTCTCACATTAGGGGCCGTCAAGGGTTAGGAGGATCCAAAGTGGCTTCCGAGTCAAGAAGAAAGAAGCCTCCCTATAGTGGCAGAATATTTATGGGAGCGGCTATTATGATAGCCATGGGGCTATTTTGGCTCAAGTACTTACCCCAGTACCCCATGGAAATTGGTCTGGCCATTTCTATAGGAATAATCATGGTGCTACTCAAGGATTATTGGTACCGTCGGTCGTGAGACCTGTCAAGATTTTGGTATGGTATTTGCTGAAGAATTCTAGTAGGCCTCAGAGAGACAATGCACAATTGCTAGTGCGCCTTGCCATTGATGATGGGCTTCGTGGCTGCAGAGGTTGAACACGCGATTAGTAGCAAGGGACCGAAAGATATCCTCTTTTCTAAAACTTCTAGTTCACGTGGACTTGGAATACTACATCGTCATGGCCAGTTTCGCGCTATAGACGCATATACCAGCGTAGCCGATGTCACGTCTGACAGGGAGACGTTCTCGTCTGGCGAATGAGCTGTCTCCGGCTGTCCGGGTCCGAATCCTATCGTTGGAATCTTCTTAACACCTGCTGTATAGGCGCCATCTGTTCCAAATCTCCATGTTCCGGTCGTGGGTCGTCGACCCGTCACTTTTTCAACGGCGTTGCGGGCGAGGCTGACAAACCAGTGTCTTCTTTCCAATAGCCAACTTGGAAATGCTTGTTCCACTTCTAGTCTCCTTCCGGTATACGTTTCTAGCTTTCTTCTGAGTACAGAAGCTCTGGCATTTCTACGCTCTTGTAGAATCACGCTCTCTATTTCTCCAAGAATTTTTGCTTTGTCCTCGCCTGGCAATGTTCTTCGGTCCAGGAGGAGCTCACACATATCTGGGATCACGTTCCCCTCTGAAGGGCTTGACGTTATCCTGAATCCTGAGATAGAAGCAGGCCCCAAGGTAGGATGGTGTGGTAGCCGCTTGGACAGCTTTTCAAGTCGTCCAATTATCTGGGCCATTTCGTAGATAGGATTTGTACCCTCTTCGGGCATACTCGAGTGGCAAGTCTTGCCGTGAGTTCGTACGCTAATCTCGAACCTACCTCTATGCCCCAGCATCAAACAGAGGTTGGTTGGTTCGCCTAAGACGACTGCATCGGGTTTCAACCCATCCTCGATGACGTTGCGTATTCCAAGTCCCTCGCATGGTTCCTCAAGCACAACAAGAACTGTGGCAAAACTTCCTCTAGGCGTCCACCCTAGACTTCGCATGATTCGAGGTATGAGGATCATTGCGGCAAGGGCGCCTTTCATATCGACTGCGCCTCTCCCAAAAATAGAGCCTCTCGTGATCTTGCCTGAAAAAGGATCATTCCTCCAGTGTTGCCTTTCACCCGGAGGTACTGTATCCATGTGTCCGTCGAAAATGAGTAGAGGTAACGGTTTCAAGCCGTCTTTGATTCCAATAACATTTCCAATACTGTCGATCGTTACTCGGTCATAACCGAATTCTTCCATTCTGTTCTTGGCTAATTCCGCGAGGCGTCCCTCCCGCCCAGATGGACTTGGGGTCCGAATTAGATCTCTGCACAGCTGAGATAAGTCATGGGATATGTCTTTTCGAGCTTTACTCAAGTTACGATTTGCTACAGTCAAGTGCCCACCATCTCGATCTTTGATACCTGAGCTAGAATTAAGTGACATTTTATTCGAACAATATATATTACGGTATCCACTGCTACATTTCAGACGATTCTATATAATGTATGCCTGCCAGAATAAGCAAGGCGATTACTGTGAATAGGATGATTGGATATCATGCAGTTGTTGATGCTCTAACAAGAGAAGACGTAGAATTTCTGTTTGGGATACCTGGGAACCCTCGCGTAATCTATGACCAACTTTATGATGTGCCAAGAATTCGACCAATCCTTGTCAGACATGAATGCTCGGGAGTACTTATGGCGATGGCTTACTCAAGAATCTCCGGCAAGACAGGCGTATGCTTCGCTAGCCCAGGTCCTGGAGTCGCCAATCTAGTGCCTGGGTTTCTTGAAGCTTACTATGCATGTACTCCACTAGTTGCACCCTGCCCATCAGCGTCTATGGAGAATGAGGGTATGGGAGCTTTCCAAGAATGCGATCAAGTGGGAATGTTAAGACCTGTCACAAAGTGGAGCGTTCGTGTGTCACGAAGTGATAGAATCTCATGGTTCATGCATAGGGCGTTCTCTTTGGCGATAAATGGAAAGCCTGGACCTGTCTTTCTGGAGATTCCTAGCGATATTGGTTTCGCGGAAGCTGAGATGCCTGAGTACGCGCGGGCACAGAGAGTGTTAGTTAGGGGAGACTCTGATCGAATTAGAGAAGCCATAGACTTTATTCTGAAAGCAGAAATGCCTCTCATCATAGCCGGCGGCGGCGTGGTTCTTTCCAGAGCTTATTCGGAGTTGATCCAGCTGGCCGAATTGATTGGAGCTCCCGTCATGACCACCCCGGCTGGCAGGGGATCGATACCGGAAGATCATCCTCTCGCAGTTGGACAGGTTGGATTGTACAGGACCAAGGTTGGAAAGCAACTACAGGAACAATCTGACCTCATTATTACTGTAGGCTCGAGGAATGAGGAATTTCAATCAGGCGCTTGGACACACCTCCCTGAGAAAGCGAAATACATTCAGATAGACATCGATCCCTTTGAGATTGGAAGAAACTGGATTGCTGACATTGCTATCGTTGGCGATGCGAAGTTGGTATTGATTGATATGATCGAAGGCATAGATAAGATGATGAAGAAGCGAAAACTCGAAGAAATGCCCAGGGTCGCCTCGATCGTCAGGGCAAAGGAAGAGTTTGAGGCTGAGGTGGAGAATGAGTGTAAGACAGAGGCTGTTCCAATCAAGGCGAAGAGGATTGTAAGAGAACTTAACAAGGTCTTCGGCAAAGATACAATCATTTGTCATGAGAACGGAATGCAGGACCTCTGGTCATACTATTTCCCGTACTACAAGGTACTAAGCCTGGGCGACAGCTTTCCACCGGCGGAGCAGACACTTATGGGGATGGCTGTAGCTGGGGCGATAGGGGCTAAACTGGCTGCGCCGAAAAAGAAAGTAGTCTGCACAACTGGTGATGGAGCTTTTCAAATGTTCATGAAAGAATTGCCCACAGCAGTTCAGTACAAGGCGC
>CAZLVF010000010.1:31984-44777 GCA_964562925.1 uncultured Candidatus Bathyarchaeia archaeon | reverse complement strand
GGAGCTTTTCAAATGTTCATGAAAGAATTGCCCACAGCAGTTCAGTACAAGGCGCCGGTTACTTGGGTAATACTTAACAACCGTAGCTTGGGATGGGTGAAGTACATTCAGAAACTGACGAATGAGCGTTTCATAGCGACAGACTTCGAGGCTCAACCTGACTTCGTAAAGATAGCAGAGGCAAACAGATGCTTCGGAGAACGCGTCGAAACACCTGATGCCATCGAGTTAGCGTTGAAGAACGCACTTAGAGCGAACGCTGAGGGCCTTCCTGCATTAGTCGACATGATTGTTGATCCCTTCGATTCACCTGATGGATTTAGGGAATTCCATCGTGATATCTGGCATATGCCCGCCTAGAAACTTCGAAAAGTTCTTTCTTATTGTCAGATGAGCGATATTCCTTAAACCATCTAGGTTGCGAGACATGGCACGACACAACCGCTGACGCAACAAACTGTTGATTGCGTACCTACCGGAAACGCTTATGTTCCACAGATAGCGTTGGCTTCGGTCATACTGGTGATTTGATTGAAATTGAAAGGTAAGATCGCCTTGATTACCGGAGTTGCAGGACCCAACGGAATAGGGTACGCCTCTGCAAAGAGACTCGGCGAGGAGGGTGCGTCTCTCGCTATCGCGGACATCTCAGAGGAGGTTTACGATCGCGCCAGAGAGTTGGAAGCTTTTCAGTACAAGGTCGCCTCCTTCAGGCTAGACCTTACTAAATTGCAGGATGTCAAGAAGATGGTTGAAGAAGTTGTGATAAAATTCGGTCGTATCGATATCTTGGCAAATATCGCAGGCGTAGGTGCGAGAGGTTCTGCACCTATCGGTGGGGTTGTCAAACGCTTCGTCGATCTAACAGAGGAAACATGGGATTCGCAAATAGCTATCAATCTGAAAACGACCTTCAATTGCATACATTCGGTCCTTCCAATCATGATGAAGCAAAGGTATGGAAGAATTGTAAACATGTCATCTGTTACAGGGACGCTTGTTTCGGATCCAGGCTCGAGCGCTTACTCCGCAGCAAAGGGAGGTGTTTCTGGTCTAACCAAAGCACTAGCGCTCGAAGTTGCTGAATATGGGGTAACGATAAACGCTATAGCTCCAGGCTGGATCGATACCGGCCGCGAATTGGAAAGAAAGGCAGGACTCTCAAGCCCGATGAAGAGAGCTGGAAGACCTGAAGAAGTCGCAAACCTGGTCCTATTCCTAGCTTCTGACGAATCTTCATACATGAATGGGCATGATGTTGTCATAGACGGAGGCAACATACTGCAAGAATACAAGGGTGAAGGAGAGCTTTAGACCCAAACAGCCACAATTCTTTGAACCAACTAGGCATGAGTGGTTCGCTCGATACAAAGTGACAGAGGAACATTGGAACAGTTATGCCCCGAGAAACATGCCTCCAGTGATCTCTATCGCTTCACCAGTTATGTAGTCGGATTCATCCGAGGCTAAGAATACAACTAGTTTTGCTACGTCCTCAGGCGTCTCAAGCCTTCCTAGAGGTATCGAATCAATATACTCTTTCTTTATTTCTTCAACGGACTTCTTCAGGTATTTCGCTTCCCATGCTATCTCGCGTTCTTCCATCGATGTTGCAACCCGGCCTGGGCAGACAGCATTTATGGTGATCTGGTGTTCAGCTATCTCCATCGCGACGCTTTTCACAAATCCAATGACCGCCCACTTCGACGCTGAATAGTGGGAATAATACTTATTGCCAAATTTCCCGGCCAGCGAAGATATGCAGATGATTTTTCCACCCTTTCCCTGCTTAATCATCTGTTTCAGCACAGCTCTTGTACAGAGAAACGTGCCCTTTGCATTCACGTCCATGTTATAGTTCCATTCCTCCTCTGTCATATCGATAACTGGAGCCATAGTCGATACACCTGCGTTGTTGACCAAGACATCAATTCTTTGAAATCTATCCAGCGCTTTCTTAATCATCTCATCGATCTGATCGCTGGATCTCACGTCCATCTTCACTGTTAGTGTTTTTCCATCCATTGACTCGATTTCGGCGGCGGTCTTGTTGGCTGTTTCTTCGTTTATGTCAGTGACCACCACGCTTGCGCCTTCCTTGACTAGCATTCTTGCAATTCCACGTCCTATCCCAGTTCCAGCACCCGTAACAATCGCTACCTTGTTGGATAGCCTCACAATTTTCACCACCTCCCTAACCGAGCAGAGCCTGTTCTTATGCTTTGCCGTCAGATCGGCCATCTTGTTTCTGTTTGTTTCATGTCGCTTTCCAGATGCATTCTGTGTCGGCGCACTACACGTCCAAATTCCTTGATCAAGCAGAAAGCGTATCTTCATGAGCTTCGTAGATTTCTAGACAAGATTAAATAAGATCCCTAGACTAGCTCAAGAAACTTGCAAGGGTGAAAATACTAGCATGGATACGCGAAAAGAGGGCGGCATCTGTCCAACGCTGATTTTTGCGGACCGTTGCTCCGTATCTGATGAAGCCATATCTAAACTTGAGGCGGTCGCTCGAGTGAAGTGGGCCGTTTCAGACCGGGAGGAGGCTCTTGCGAAAGAAGTAACCCAAGCGAATGTCATCGTTGCAGAGTACGCTCCCATAACTCGCAAGGTAATTAACTCGGCGCCTCTTAGAATGATCATAGCCTATGGGGTTGGCTACAATCATATAGATGTAGACGCAGCGTCAGAAAAAGGGGTCTTTGTAACGAATTTTCGCGGCTCGAATTCCGAGGCTGTGGCTGAACTGACGGTTTGTATGATGTTGGCTCTTCTCAGGAATCTTCGCGAATGTGACCAACACATCAGAAACAAAAGGTGGAAGAACGTAGAGTCAGGAAAGCTGCCCGATTGGATGATAGGGACAGAACTCTACGGCAAGACGCTAGGCATAGTCGGAATAGGCGAGATAGGTAAGAGGGTAGCAAGAATCTGTGGAAAAGGTTTCAGTATGCGAATATTGGCGACCGATCCGTTCGTTACAAGAGAGCAGGCGCAAGAAATCGGGGCGGAGCTTATTGATCTTGAAAGCTTGCTTAGATCTTCGGATATTGTAACCGTGCACGTTCCATTGTCTGCGGAGACAAGATGCTTGATAGGTGCTAAAGAGATAGGCTTGATGAAAAAATCGGCTTGCCTTATCAACACATCCAGAGGTTTTGTCGCAGATGAAGCAGCTCTAATACAAGCATTGAAAGAGCGAAAGATCGCAGCAGCGGGACTCGATGTTTTCCAGAAGGAACCGATCTCAACGGATAATCCCTTGCTAGGACTTGACAACACCGTATTGAGCCCACATATCGCAGGAAGCACCCGAGAGTCTTTCGAAGCCTATGAAAGGATATTGCTTGAAGAGGTAACGAGAGTCGCCCGGGGAGAACTTCCAAAGAACTTAGTGAATAGATCGCAACTGGCAGCGAGAGGACACTTGCGTCCAGACAACTGATTAACTGCCTACTGTGATCGTTTCCGTCGTCTAAAGTTACTCAGCGATGCATCAGCAGAGGATCCAGACGCGATCGCTGAACGTGGCGAACCGTCCGTCAGGCGAGCCGTGCATGAACATTTATCATATGGAAATCTACAAACAAAGCAGCTGATCGACAAGAATCTGTCTAGTTTGACAAGTATGAGGAAGATTCACGCTTCACAAGATTGAGAGAATCACGAGCGTTCGTTGACAAGGCTTAAGCTTAAGTATTGAGACAGGGTTGTTCTGAATTTTGAAGGTTGAAAAATGCCCCAGCTAACAGACCAGCAGATTATTCAAGGGCTCAGAAAATTTGATACTGCAACGATCTGTAACGTTGTTGCAACCTACTCCGGTAGTGATGTCTGTCTAAAGCTCTATGACGCATGGCGAGGAGAATACTACACAGATACATCGCTTCGCTGCATGTATCCTGAATTCGGACCGATATGTGGCTACGCGGCAACAGCCTGGTACTCTGACGAGAGGGCCGAACACACTAAACTCGACCCTTGGATTCTTTACGAGCATTTGAATGGCACACGTAGACCGATCATTCTAATCGCCAAACAGACGTACTCGCCCGGCCTCGAGAATCTATCAGGCCTCTTTGGAGGAATGATGACTGCCGAGCTCAAAGCCTTTGGTGTTGTCGGCGTTTTAACGGACGGCCCTATGAGAGACTATGTGGAGATCAAGGAGCAGAACGTCCAGTATCTCGCAACCGGTCTCACATCAGGCCACGGCCCTCTTCAACTGAGAGGAGCGAACATACCACTTAAGACAGCGGGCATGACTGTCAAGCCCGGAGACATAGTCCACATGGACCAGTGTGGCGCATGTAAGTTCCCCGCAGACAAACTCTCCAGAGTTCTGGAGTACGCGACAGAACTGATCAAGCGAGAGTCTGAGCATAAAGCACAGATCCAGGCAATGTTAAGAGACCCTGCGTTCAGTTTAGAGAAGTATAAGGCGAGCCTCGAAGAGCTTAAAGCCTGAACCCCTGCGTCGCTTTAGGTTATACAAAATATTCGAAACCACGACAGAGCAAACGATAACAGGTTTCGGTTAGGCACTGAGACCAAACTTCAAGAAGGAATGTGAAATCTCGATCACACATTTGAATGCGGTGTTCCAGACATCGGCTGAATCGGCAAGCTTCCTCTAACCTGCACAGAAACAGGTTTGGAGGTTCAAGGTACTAGAACCGCTCTACCGACTATCTCTCCTTTCTTCAGTCTCAGCAGGACATCGTTTGCTTCTTCCAACTTAAAGGCTTGCCATTTTACCTTGACCTTACGTTCCGAGGCAAACTTTAGCGCATCGAGCATGTCAATCCTCGTTCCTATCACACTCGATACTACTGTATACTCTTGATCAAAGTTGACGAATATGTTTCCAAAAACTGCCTGTAGAATAGTTCCTCCGGGTTTTACAGATTTGACGGCTTGGTCTATCGCTTTCTGTGAGGGGGTATGAATCATGACGACATCAAACTTGCCTAGTTTTCCAAACTCGCCTGCTAGAACAGCGTTCTCAGCGCCCAGCTCCAAGGCCAAATCTAGCTTCTCCTTTGTCACATCCACCGCCGTCACTTCTCCACCGGCTAGCTGGGCGAATTGAACAGACATGCTGCCCACGCCTCCGATGCCGAGAACTGCAACTTTCTGGCCTAACCTCACACCGGCCCGCTTCACGGCTCGATAAGCCGTGACGCCTGGACAGAACAGGGGAGCAGCCTCTTCGAAACCTAGGTTCTCAGGCACTTGGTAGATAAAATCCGATGGTGCAGCAATGAATTCTGCATATCCTCCATCCACGTTCTCTCCGGTCGACTTCAGTTTTGGACATAGGTTTTCTCTACCTGTAAGGCAGTACTCGCAACGTCCGCATGACTCATATAACACTTGGACACCTACACGCTGACCAACTTTCCACGTGCCAACGTTCTCTCCGACTTTTTCGATAGCGCCTGATATCTCATGCCCCGGAACGATGGGGAGTTTACCTGGGAAACCAGCGGGAAGGAATTCTCCTTCGATCATATGCAAATTTGAATGGCAGACGCCGCATGCCTTAACGTTGATCAAAACATCTTCTGATCGCAATGTCGGTTCAGGCACAGCTTCGTCTACGAGCGGCCTTTCTTCTATGGGATTCACTTTATGTAGAACCTGAGCTCTCATTCGTCTTCACACCATTGCTACAGTAGAGAAATAGACTCCTAAGCATATAGTTTGATCCAAGGCTTACCGGATAGTTTCTATTTAATGCTTCCTGAATCTCATCATGCCAGATGACGACATGCTTCACGTTGGAAATGTTTTTGCTGAGTCTTCGTAGATATAGAATGTTCACATCGAATGTCTTTTCCCTTGAAGGAAAGCGTTATGAATAGGCCGCCTCAAAGCTGGTTTCGAGAGAGTGAGTTTGCACTCACACGTTGGATCGGTCAAGGCGTTGCTCGCCCTAGATGGCAAGAAATCAATCGTGACTGGCGCTGGCAGCGGAATTGGCAGAGCGATAGCGTTCGGGTTAGCGGAGTACGGGTCAGATGTCGCGTTGCTGGGCCGTACGCTCCGCAAGCTGACAGAAACCAAGAAGGAAATAGAACAAAGGTACTCCGCGAAGGCGCTAGATGTTAGAGTTGACGTATCTAGCTCAACGCAGGTACAAGACGCCGTGGGCAGAGTTCTCGACGTTTTCGGTCGCGTCGACGTTCTTGTAAATAGCCATGGCATCGGACAATGGGTCAAGGCTGAGGAAATGAAAGAGGAAGATTGGGATAAAATGATCGATACGAACTTGAAGAGTGTCTTCTTAATGTGTCAAGCAGTAGGTCGAGATATGATCAAGAGAAAACATGGAAAAATAATAAACGTGGCTTCTATCTCAGGGCAAATCGCCAACAGACCTCAACCTCAAGCCCACTACAATGCAGCTAAGGCCGGAGTAGTAATGCTGACTAAATGTCTAGCTTTCGAGTGGGCAAAGTACAACATAAACGTCAACAGCATCAGTCCCGGATACACGATAACGCCATTAGTCGACGACCTGCTAAAGACCAGGCCCGAGTACGTAGATCACTGGAAAGGTCTAGTACCCCTGGGGAGATTTGCCGATCCCATGGATATGGTCGGAGCCGCCATATTTCTGGCATCAGATGCTTCAAATTATGCAACTGGACATGATCTGGTGGTCGATGGCGGTTATACGATATGGTAGAATGGATGCTGGAGCGAATCTGTTATCTCCAGCGTTGTTAGTATTGACTACAATGATCTTGCAGGTTGGATAAGACATGTCCATTCGCGGAGTCAAATGACCGCTTCCGCATCCAGCATTTACCCGATGACCTAGCCGGAAGGGGCTTCTGATTCAATTTTCTTCAATTGACTTCTGTACACTTCCAGAATCTCGTCTCGTGTCGTCGCATCCTCAGGAGCCTTGTCGCTTCGCCAATTTCCCGTGAATCTTGGGAACCTCAGAGCAAGGCCGGCATCCTTCTTGACGACATCTCTTCCACAGGTGTGCAGAGGAGACAGCGTTATCTCATCTGCCGCAACCTCTAGCACTAGTCCAGGCGAGAACCAGATGTCAGGTTTCAGCAAACATGTCACGCGTGCATGTTTATGTGTAATCCTATGCTCTTTCATCATCTCAGGAAGTTTTTCCAGATCATCATCGGTGAACCCGCTACCCAGCTTGCATATGGTTTCGAAGAGATCCTGCTTGGGATCGTAGGCGGCTGTTAGGAGTGCGCCATAGGACCCCGCTCTCTTGCCGCGACCATAGAAGGCTCCAACCGGGACCAAGTCAAAGGTATCGGCTATCTCAGCTTTGTACGACCTCTTGTATTTGATCCATGTCCACCCTCTCGCTCCGGCCTTGTAGTCAGAGTCAGGGCCGACCGATTTGACCATGAGTCCCTCGCATCCATCCGAGACTGCTTGATCCATGTAGACATCAAGCCGTTCCGGATCATCTGTAACGAGTTGATCAGAGACCTCGGCATGTGAAGTCTTTTTCACAATCTGCTCGAGCAGACATCGCCTCTCTGGATAGGGGATGGTTGTATAATCCTTCCCGTCCAAGTACAGTACATCGAACAAGTATAAGTGAACTGGAACCTCTTCCTCCATCCTCTCAATGTCATATTTTCTTCCTCTCCGTTGCGATATCATTTGAAAAGGTAGCATATCACCTGTATTCGGGTCCACAGCCACACATTCTCCCTCGACAACGGCTTCTTTTGCATCGATGGACTCTCTAATGTATTGCATTGCATCTGGGAACTGCTCACTTACATTCTCGAGTCTTCTTGAGAAGAGGTACGAGTCGCGAGCCGATATGTGAGCCTGCAACCTTATCCCGTCGTACTTGTACTCGGCAGCTCCCTTTCCGCCGAGCTTTTCAAGGATCTCCTGTGCGTTCGAGAGACGCTCCGCAAGCATCGGCCTTATCGGGCGGCCGACTTTAACCCTGAACCTTTTTACAGCTTCCAACCCTTTTGTCGCAACCAATCTTGCAACCAATCCTAAGTCGGATGACAGGTTGTATGCTCTTTCCAAGTCTTCTCTAGTCTCTTTTCCTCCCCCGTAAGCGATCGCAACCGCATCTAGAATCGTCATATCTGCCACGCCGAGTCTCAGTCTTCCAAGGGCTGTGCGCATGACGTATCTCGCTTCGAGCGGTGTAGCATCATGCAACAGACTCGACAGAAACTTTATCTTCAAATCTATAGACCCGGATCCTGTTGCATGTGCTATCTTTTCGAAAGCATCGTACACCATCTCCGCCGACAACTCTCTTTGAATAAGCGTCGACTGGGACTTCTTAGTGATGAATGACTCGGCAGTTTTTCCGAGGTCTCCGGTCTTCTTGAAAGTCTCTTCGACCTTCTCTTCAGATTTTCCCGAAACGGAGGCGAGGGCTTTTATCGCGAGTTTTTCAGCTATCCCGAGCTCGATCCCTGTGAACTCAGGGTAGAGCCTGCCTTGAGTTAGGTAAATGACCCTGTCGATTGTCTCCTTTGGCGCCTGTCTAAGAAGTTCGACGAGTAGGTCGGTCATCTCCAACCTCTTCGTAGCCTCTTCTATTTTCTCATAGGTTTCTGCAAGTATCGAATACTTCAAGTCGTTTTCATCCTCTGTTTCTTTAGCTTGCAACCTCTCCCCATAACTATCGAGTGACAGAATGGAGACGCATATCTATGAAGACGCCTCTTGAACTACCTCGCTTAAAGGTCGTCTAGGGGTTGGGTTTGGATGCTCAGCTGGATAGCCGAGCGGGATTATGGCGACCGGTCTCATGCTGTTCGGTATCCGCAAGATGTCTGCCGCTCTGTTCTCGTCGAACGATCCTACCCAACATGTGCCTAGGCCCAGAGCGAAGGCAGCAAGCATGAGATTCTCAATCGCGGCTGCTGTGTCTTGGATACAAAACAAATTAGTGCCTCTCTCACTGTAGTATCTTCCAGATCTGCGTTGATCTGCGCAGACGACTACCACAACAGGCGCCGCGGCCACCATCGACTGTCCAAGTGCTGCCTGTGCGAGAGCGTTTTTTCTGGCAGCGTCCCTAATGATTATGAAACGCCAAGGTTGAAGGTTTCCTGCAGAGGGGGCTCGAGATGCGGCTTCAAGTACTCTACTCAAACTTTCCTCCGGGACGAGGTCTCTCTTGTACGACCGGACACTGCGCCGGTTGTAGATCGCTTCGAAAACGTCCATTCCTGCCACTACCTTACGTACTAGATCCCTCGAACAAAAAGTTGCAGGTTTGGACGATCCCCTAACGAGATATAGGCCCATCAGGAAAGGCTTTGTGTTGTTTAGCCTCATCCAAGGCCGAAGTGACTCTAGTAGCCGAACTTTTTGATCTTGCCAAGGTAGTTCATTACTATGGGGGTGATGTCAAACCCACGTATCCTTCCTAGGTTTCCATGGGCTACGGATCTCTCGCAGAACCTTGTAACATCGCTAGCCAGTACGTCTGGTCCAAATATCAAGATGGGAACCGGGTCTCCAGAATGATCCCTCACGCTGACCGATGTAGTATGGTCAGCCGTGACCACGACATAGCATTGAGATAGATCTATAGCCTGTGTTAACCTTCCAATCATTCTGTCTATGCTCTCTATCGCTTTCTTCTTCGCTTCAAAGTTTCCATCATGTCCAGCCACATCCGTAGCCTTGACATGCAAGAGCACGTAGTCATATCTTTGCAGCGCCTCTGATGCGGCTTCGGCTTTGCCCATAAAATTCGTGTTCAGTCCACCGGTCGCGCCTTCTACATCTATCACATCCATCCCTGCAATTTTGCATATCCCGCGAACCAGGGCTACAACGGCGATACAGGCTGTTCGAACCCCGTAGAGTCTCGATAGGGGGGTAATCTGAGGAAATGTTCCAGCGCCCCGGGCTAGGATTATGTTTGCCGGTTTCTCGCCTACTCTGATCCTTTCGATATTGACCGGATGGTTCTTCAAAACCTCGTAGGATCTTCTTGTGAACTCGTTCAGCGCGTTGGTCGTTCGGGCGGCTTCGGGAGAGTTCTCCAACGGCTTTGATTCAAGCACCCTAACGCCTAGTTGATGTGGGTCCACGTCAGAAACGTGGCGGGAGAGTCGCGATCCTCTCAGAACGAGGACTCCTCTGTGCTCAACTGTCTGGACAAATTCAACAGTCAGGTCTCGAACAGTTTCAAGCCGCATCCCGTTCAGAGCCTTCGCCAGGTCTGCTGTTCCATCCTTTATCCTTCCCGCTCTTCTATCACTCACGGTGAAGTTATCATCGACAGTGGAGAAGTTGCATCTAAAGGCAACGTCGGTGGGCGCGAGCTGGATCCCTGCGCCAGCGGCTTCCAGTCCTCCCCGGCCAGTGTAGTACTTGTAAGGATCATACCCGAAGAGTGAAAAATGTGCAACATCGCTTCCGGGAGGGGTTCCTGGACTGACAGGGTCCATAAGGCCTGTCCATCCATTCTTGGCCAACCGATCGAGATGCGGAGTATAGGCTGCTTCCAAAGGTGTCCTATTTCCAAAATCTTTCTGCGGTCTGTCGCCCATACCATCGCAGATGATGAGGATAGCTTTCTTGCTTTGCAAACCGAGCCTCTCGATGACATGTTCGGATTAAGAGGCTCTTTCTTAAGTTTTTAACAGACCACCTAGAGCGATACCATAACAGACGGGCCGATGCCCTATTTTCATTGAGCCAACTCTTTCCGGATGTTACTCTGGAATTCAGTTACCGCCTTGTTCCGAAAATGCAAATCGAAATAAGGAAGACATTATGATTACTGCCGAAGTCGTACCGTTGCTTTATCTGTACTTGAGGCTTAGAACCTGAGAGGCTATTCGGGTTTGTTCGCAAGAGAACTGGACAGCCGGAGGTTCGGTCCAACTTTCGTTTTGATCATCCTAAACTCCGTCGTTTACGCCGCGACTGCATTGGCGAGTCTGAATCCTCTAGTAATAGATGGTCGAATCCTAGCTGAGGTCGGTCAATGGAACACGAGGGTCCTGTTCTATGGATGGTACTGGCAGTTGCTCACATCCCTCTTTGTTCATGCGAACCTCCTTCACATCCTCGGGAATATGTTCTTTCTTTTGATCTACGGCGTAAGGGCTGAGGAATTGTTCAGGATTTGGCAGTATCTCACTGTGTACTTCGTTTCGGGGCTGGCCGGGAACCTTCTCAGTCTCTTGATGGGTCCGGATGTTGTATCGGTCGGGGCCTCAGGAGCAATCTTCGGAGTGTTTGGAGCTTCAGTAATCTACATGAGAAGATCCGTGGGACAATCTATTGCTGGTGCTCTGATGTATTCTTTCTACCTCTTCATCCTTAACGTGGGCGTTGGGGTGAATCTGCTGGCTCACTTTGGAGGTTTAGTTGCAGGCCTCTTAATGGGTTACTTACTTGCTCAAAGTCGGCGACATACGTATACTGTTCGGTATACTGTCAGTTGGTGAAGTTGAACTGGCAAGCCCGAATGAGAAAGCTCCCTATGACTAATTAGGAAAGAGGTCGCGTGTTGACGGTTTTGAGGATACTACTAGGCTGAAGGAACAGTCTCGCAGAATACTACATTTGCGGTTTGAGTCGCGTTTCGGGCATAAGTGTCTCAGGATCTTTTCTCGACATAGTTGTAGTAGCCTAGACCGCTCTTCTTTCCAAGCTGCTTCTTCCGGATCTTCTCTCTTAGTAGAGGGCACGGAGAATACTTGCTACCCAACTTTCTTTCAAGATTCTCCATTATTGATTGCAGTATGTCTATCCCGATGATGTCTGAAAGCGCTAGTGGGCCGATAGGCATGCCGGCCCCTATCACCATCGCCTTGTCGACGTCTTCTATAGATGCTATCTGCCCTTGAACGATACAGGCAGCTTCATTCAACATTGGGATCAGCAACCGGTTAACTATGAATCCGGGAGAGTCCTTCGCCAATACCCACTGTTTCCCAAGGCTTTCGACAAAGGCCTTTGCGATTTCGACTGTCGCCTGAGATGTGTCAGGCCCTTGGACTATCTCAACGAGTTTCATCGCAGCCGGCGGATTGAAGAAATGGATCCCGAGGAAACGGTCCGGATGCGTCGATGCTGAAGCTAACTCTGCTATACTCAATGAGGAGGTGTTTGTTGCCAGTATGGTCTTCGAAGGACATACTTCTCTGGCTTGCGTGAAGATTTTCTTCTTAAGATCGAGATCTTCGTAGACGGCTTCTAACAGGAGATCAGCGTCTTGCGCAGCATCACGCAGTTGTAACATGCCCTTTACTCTAGCGTTGATGTCTGATGCCTGGTCTGCGGAGATCTTACCCTTCTCTACGCCTGCTCTGACCAGTTCTTCGATCTTTCGAATGCCTAGTTGAAGAAGCTCCGCGTTCTGTTCAACAAGTTTAACTTGATAACCGTTGGAAGCGCAGGCGTAAGCGATTCCAGACCCCATAGTGCCTGCTCCGATTATAGCCAAACGTTCAATTTTCAAGGTGATCAACTCGCACAGACGATTAGTATTTAGATCAGCAACTTATATTTGCAATGCGCGATCGCAGTTGAGCTTTAAAAATACGGCAATGAAGATTGAGGATAGTGTCGCGAGACTCACTATCAATCGTCCGAACTCACTCAACTCGTTGGACCGAGAAACGTTGGAAGAAATACGACGAACCTTTCTAGACCTTAAGGAAAATCCGGACGTGAGAGTCGTTGTGATATCTGGGGCAGGGGGTAAGGCCTTCAGTGTAGGTGCGGATCTGAAGGGGGGGATGTTTTCTCTGGGCACAACTCAAGCAGAGGCATTCGGGTTGTCTAGGCT
>CAZLVF010000010.1:0-31884 GCA_964562925.1 uncultured Candidatus Bathyarchaeia archaeon | reverse complement strand
GGGGGATGTTTTCTCTGGGCACAACTCAAGCAGAGGCATTCGGGTTGTCTAGGCTTGGTCAAGAGACTTTCAATATCATAGAAGACTTTGAAAAGCCTGTCGTAGCCGCTGTTGACGGGTACGCTTTGGGCGGCGGGTTCGAACTTGCTCTAGCCTGCGATTTGATCGTCACGTCGGAACGATCGATGTTTGGACAAGCGGAGATTAACCTTGGACTCATCCCAGGTTGGGGAGGCTCGCAGCGACTCACAAGGATCGTTGGAAAGAATCGAGCAAAGTTAATGGCATTCACAGGGGACATGGTTTCAGCTGAGGAAGCGAAGTCGATGGGTTTAGTCAGCAAAGTCTTCCCGGCTGCCGAATTTGAGAGGGGCGTTGATGAATTCGTAAGCAAACTTGTATCGAAGAGTCCTGCAGCGGTGAGCTTGGTGAAATCAGCCATCAACAAGGGTCTCGAGGTCAGCTTAGAGAAGGGGTTGGAATATGAGACACAAAACTTCGCAAAATGCTTCGAAACAGTTGAGTACAGGGAACGTTTGAAGGCATTTTTGGAGAAGAGAAAACCTACGGACCGAGCAAGTTAGACAGCGTCTGTGAGAGACTTTGGAAAGGCCGTGGTTCAAGGCTTGGCCTAAAGGAGCGCCTAGCAAACTTGACTCTCCCAACTTCTCGATGGGCGAGATGCTCAAGAGAGCATCATCCTGCAGACCTGACGGAATCGCGGTTATATTCGGCGACACTAGAATAACCTATGCGCTTCTTGATGAATATTCAGACAGGTTCGCATCGAGTTTAGGGAGAATCGGCGTAGCGAAGGGAGATCGCGTCGCTCTCTATCTTCCAAATACTCCACAGTTCATAATCAGCTACTTTGGAATTCTCAGACTGGGGGGTGTTGTGGTTGCATGCAGCCCGCTCTACAAAGAAAGAGAGCTCCTCCATCAACTGAACGATTCCCAAGCAGAGACCGTGGTCTGTCTAGCGTCTAACTATCAGACCGTCAAGAACATCTTTCAGAATTCTAAGGTCAGGCAGGTCATACTCGCCGAGGATCAGGATTTCAAACCGTCCTTGCAACAGGTCGAGGCGGCCAGCCAAATATCCGCAGAAACAGGTTTGGATATCAGCCTGAGATTTCGTGACTTGCTTCAGATGCCCGCTTCATCACATGTTGCGGTTCAGGTAAATCCGGATCGGGATCTGGCCCTACTCCAGTACACAGGTGGAACGACAGGCACCCCGAAAGGGGCTATGATAACCCATCGAAACCTCGTTGTGAACGCAATTCAGTTCTCTACTTGGCTTAACATTAGGCAGGACGATATTCACTTAGCTGCTCTACCACTTTTCCACATATATGGCATGACGACGTCTATGAACGTGCCTATCTATTCCGCTTCGACAATAGTACTCCTACCTAGATTCGAGCCGTCTCAAGTCTTGGAAATGGTCGACCGACATAGGCCCACGGTGTTCTGTGGAGTCCCAACAATGTACGTAGCTTTGCTAAATCACCCTGAAATTCGGAAATATAACCTGAGATCGATTCGGGTTTGCATCTCAGGGGCTGCGCCGCTTCCGGGCGAAGTGCAGAGAAAGTTCGAGGAGACAACCGGCGGCAGGTTGGTGGAAGGATACGGGTTGACGGAGGCCAGCCCAGTTACGCATGTCAACCCTGTCGACGACCCTGGAAAGAATAGGATCGGGTCAATAGGGGTTCCAATATTTGACACCGACGCCAAGATAGTGGATGTGGAAACAGGTGAGAAAGAGCTCTCTACGGCAGAGATTGGTGAATTGGTTGTTCGCGGTCCCCAGGTAATGTTAGGATATTGGAACCGTGAAGAGGAAACCCGTAACTCGTTGAAGAATAGCTGGGCTCATACAGGGGACATAGCAAGAATGGACGAAGATGGATACTTCTACATCATCGATAGAAAAAAAGACATGATCAACGTCTCTGGATTGAAGGTCTATCCAAGGGAGGTTGAAGAAGTTCTGTATGAGCATCCAAAGGTGAGGGAGGCGTGTGTGATAGGTGTGCCTGATCCCTATCGAGGTGAACGCGTAAAGGCTTTCGTCATGCTGAGGGATGAGTTCCGAGAGAGTACTGATGCAAGTGAGTTAATTGAGTTTTGCAGAGAACGAATCGCTAGTTACAAGGTTCCTTCAGAGATAGAGTTTGTTTCGCAGATGCCTTGGACTGCGACTGGCAAGATATTGAGGCGTGTGTTCCGACAGTAGGAAGATATTTGGATCTCCTTGACACAGCCGTCTTGTGCCGTGCAGTTTGAGCTCTGTTTGCCCTAAAGCTGGTCTTGTCTACCGAGCAGCAATCGCCTTTATGCGGGTCTCAAAGGTCTCGTTGGATATGTCGAGCTGATCTATGTAAGCTCGCACGCCTTGTCTAAGGTACTCTTCGCTCACATTCCCTAGTGGCGTTGGGGTCTCAAGGATTCTTCTTGGAATCCTGATCTCTCTGGGATCGTAGCCTTCGCGAAGCTTGAACTCGTACTTAGCTTTGAGTATCTCGAGGCCGATCCTGTTCAGATCCTTCTCGGTTAGATCCCATCCCATCACGCTAAGGGCTTTTATCACGGTTTCAGGCGTGTATATGCCTCTTGCAAAGAAACAGACGACGAGGCTGGATAGTATCTGTCTCCAGCTTTCTTCTTCAATCAAGAGTGTGGCTACCCCCTCAGGGGTTGGCTGGTCCTTCTTTGAGAGTGACTTCTGGTCTATGCTGTATCCCGCTGAGTCTAGGTGGCTGTGTCTTGCTCCCGTTGTGTATCCCAGAAGCGCTGCGGGACCTGTATGGTATCCGGGCATCTCATTTCCTCCGAAATCCAATGCAAACTCGGACCCACCATACCTCCTCGATGTGGATTCGACGCCATCTCCCAAGGCTCGGTAGAACTCGTTACTTCTATTCACTATGAACCTGATCGCTTTGATGTAACTCGCCGAGTCTCCCCACTTAAGGTGGAGTCCCATGGTCTCTTCCTCTGAGATTATTTTTCTTGCCTGCGCCTCGGTTGCCCAAGCCAACGCTACCCCAGTGCTTATCGCGTCGAGGCCGTGAATCTCAGTCTCTTCAACAAGTCTAAGGAGGTCTGTAGGAGATGACATGCCAAGCATAGACCCAAGCGAGTAGATCAACTCATAGTCGTAGGAGATCATCTTTGTCTTGTAGAAGTATGGCTCAACTTCGTACTCTTCCCTAAGCGCTCCAAGATGGATGCAGCTAACCGGACAATGTGCGCAGGCCACACGTCTTCCCAAATGATTCTCAGCGAAGCTCTCCCCTGAGATCGATTCAGCGCCCTCGAAAGAAGCCTGCTTTAGATTCCTTGTTGGAAGAGCTCCCAACTCGTTTAATGGGCTCACGTTCATGGGCGTACCCAATTCATGATACTTCTTCATCAGAGGCGATGTTGTGAGAGCTGTGAAGATCTCGTTATAGACCTGTCTATAGCTTCGAGGGTCTTGCACCCTAATCATGCGTTTTCCGGATACGAGTAGCGCCTTCAGCTTCTTGCTTCCGAAAACCGCGCCCAGTCCCAGTCTTCCAAAGTGTCGGTAGGTCTCTGTAATTACACTCGCATAAGGAATTAGACGCTCGCCAGCCCTGCCTATACGCATGATCGTTCGAACGCCGGCTCCTGGTTCGCGTTCCCTGATGACACGACCGACTGAGTAGCTGTTTCCCATCCCCCAGAGAACTGAGGCATCTCTGAAGTTTACCCTATCGCCTTCGATCGCAAGATAGACTGGCATATCGCTTGAGCCTTCGATGACGATCGCCCCGTATCCGGCCATCCTAATCGAGACTGCACTTCTTCCACCAGCATGGCTCTCCCCCAAGTTTCCAGTTAGGGGGGACTTGAACATCGCGACCGTCTTAGAAGCGATTGGAAAGACTCCGTTTAGCGGACCTACCGAGAAGACTATCGGGTTGCCTGGGCCATATGGGTATGTACCCTTGGCACACTTCTCTTTGAGGAGTTGGATCGCTACTCCTGTTCCACCTAGATATGTTTCGAAAAGCTCCTGCCTCTCTTCGATCCAGAATCTACGCGATGAAAGATCGACAAACAGGACTCTAGTTAAGGGATCTTTATCGATCACGTTCCCACACCTCACTAGGCCCGAGCTTTATGACCCCATAATGACAGAAGCCCGTGCAGTAGCCACAGTGAACGCAGATTATTGGCTTGTTTGTTGACTCATCCCAGAACACGGCGGCTATGGTACATGCATCAACACAGCTCCTGCACCCGATACATTTCGCTTGCTCGAGTATGACACCGCCTCCGGTTCTCAAGCTGAGAGCCCTAGTAGGACAGACCTTCATACAGGGAGGATCTGTACAGGCTCTGCAAGCGATCACGACGAAGCCTCTCTCCATACCGCCTGCTGAACGAATCCTGACCGCTGATCTACCCAGTCCGGCATCGCCAAACCTGCGTGCACAGGCGAACATGCAGCACTGGCAGCCCACGCATAGGTCAGTATCAACTAAAGTCAGTTTGTTGCCGATCAACCGCGCAGCCTCAGCTACAATGCACAATCGTAGATTTCCGGAAGTCTGAGCACACACATTGCCACTTGCTCAAACGAACCGGCTTGTCACATATACCTGTCGTGGTATCATGTGATGTGACAGCGCTCGAGCTCGCACCTCCTGCAAGCAGCCTCGCAAACGATTATTAAGTTTGCTGAACACTGAGATCGCGTTCAACTCTGAAGACGGTGAGATATCGCTGAGTTCAATCGATAGGTCATGGAGATGTTCATGCGGAAAACATTCGATGCCCTCGGTTGAAGTCGAGATAGGAAAAGGGGCTCTTCAGAAGATACCTAAAATTAGGGAGAAGCTCAAACTCGCTACCAGTTGCCTGATTGTTGATGATGTTAACACAAGGGAGGTGGCCGGAAAAGATATCATGGATTTACTGCAAGGAAGCAGCTACAAAGTTTCAGAGATCATTGTTGACAAGCCTGATGAGACAAATGTAGAGAGAGTTGCTGAAAAAGCCGGAGAACAAGACTTTCTCATCGGGGTCGGTGGAACAAGCGTCCTCGATGTGACTAAGCTTGCGGCGTACAAAAGAAGAGCCAGGTACATGCTATTCTCAACGGGGATAGCCAATAACGGCATGAGTTCCAAGACCGCCTCGGTATACATCAAAGGAAGGAAGGAGACGATCCCCACCAACATGACCGACGCAGTGATTGTTGACCTTGCGATTGTTTCAAAAGCTCCAGCTTGGATGGTTGCGGCAGGATGCGGCGACCTCGTGGCCGAGACTACTGCCATAAAGGACTGGCAACTAGGACGGGATGAGATGTCAGAATCCTACTGCGAATCGGTCGCAGAGCTGGAATTATCCGCACTGAACAATACATTCAGCAACATTGACGCAATTAGCAGGAAAACCGAGGCTGGAATCAAGAGCCTAGTAGACTCACTGGTAAAGTCAGGACTCGCGATGACGATCTGGGGATCCTCGAGGCCTGCATCGGGGTCGGAGCATCTTTGGTCGCATTGGCTTGACCATTACGCTGAAGAAAACAAGACTAAGTTTGGTCAGCATGGAGAGCAGGTTGGAATCGGAACCATACTGATGTCAAAGTATCATGAACTCTACAACGGAAACTGGTGGAGTAGAGAGCGGTGGCCAAAATACCAAGCAGAAACCACAATGTCACTTCTTAAGAAGGTCGGAGCTCACACGACCCCTGCTGAGATAGGCGTAGAGAGAGAGTTAGCTAAACAAGCCTTCCTTGGCGCATGGGAGTACCGAAGGGAGCGGTACACGGTACTGCACAAGCGCCATCCGACTCGAGATGATGCTGAAAGGGTCATGAAAGAACTTGGGATGTAGGTTCGCTTTGCAGAGAATGCTGACTTGATCCATACTCGTCGCCTGTTTCTATGGAGGATGGTAGGAGAGGTAGTTACTACCAAGACGACTTGGTTGACTTACAGCGCCAAAGCGCGTGTAAGTGCTGTTATATCTTGATTCCCATGTCTTCTAGCGTGCCAATGGCTTTCTTGTAGAGCTCTCGATAGCTTTCGTCAGCGGTCATCTTGTGTATGTCGAAACATTCTTGATACTTCTTTCCTGGGTCGGGCTTCTCAAGTCTGCCCTCATAGAGCTTTAACAAGTCTTTGACGATTTCATTGAGCTCTTCTCTCCTCATGCCGGTTGTGCAATGAGCCACTTCTGAGGCCAGTCGCGCCTCTAGAGGGCCTAAATGGTCTATATGCTCTCCTTTGGCTTGGCCTTGAACTTCTAAAGATACTCCTGAAGCCGTGTTTGCTAAGGCTGTGGCTGCGGCCTCGTAGAACCCTTCCTCAACGCTTGGACCGTTTGCAGCGTAGCATAAGCCCGCCACAGGGACATGGGTATTTCGTGATATGGCTTGGTACGCTAGACTGGTCGCCCAGATCATCTGCCTCGCACTATTACATACGAGTCTATAGTGAACAGGGTAGGGATGTTGAACTGTAGCCCTCTGAACGAGAAGGGCGTGAAAGTTGTAAGCGGCTATTGTTACGGCTAGACCCTCAGGTCCACCACAGTATCCGCCTAGAATGGGTCCTGCTCCCGCCCATATCTTCTTGTTTGTGGCTATCGCGTAGCTAATCTTATTCATGAGGCTGAAGTCGATCTTCATCTCAGCTATCGAACCTATCTCAAGCGCGTCTCCAAGTCCTAGTAGCGAAGCGCCCGCTATAGTAGCTTTGTCGGATACAGCGGTTGCCACACCATTGACTATGGGGAGTCCCGGTTTGCCGCAGGCTCTTACCGCCTCCTTTGACAGGATTGCTGTTCTTATCGATCCCTCAATCTCAGAAGGATCACCCAACCTGATTGGGTGTCCATCTATACTAGCTATGCTAGCTGTGCATAGGGAATCCATTAGGGGAACGTGTTCAACGTACGCTCTCATAAGACTGGAGAATATTCCTTCGTCGGATACCGCTATTCCGACGCTACCCGCCGAAATCCATGGTGGACACGTGCTTTCAGGCTTTCGTGAACTTAGAATCTTGGCGTCTCTTCCCTCACCAAACTGTATCGAGGATGGAGCGGATTTTAGAGCGTCCTTTACTTCTCCCTCTGTAAACTTGATAATCTTCTCCGTATCCAAGCAGAACGTTCCCACTCCAACGTAGAAATCCATTGCGGCTTGAAATACGCTGTCTGCAAGTGTATTGTCTGAGGGAAGAGGATTCGTCTCGTCGTATCTTATGTTGTGTTCTCCAACAACCTCAGTAAGCTTCTTGCTGAAGATCCTGAGATCGTAGTCTCTCTCTTTACAGAAAGAGCCTTTCAGGGCTCTATCCACTACCTCCAGGTAGTTCATAAGAAGCCACCTAATCCGGGAAGAGTCTCTTGATCAGTTTGACAGTTTCGGATGCGTCTGCTGCCCACCCGTCGGCTCCTATGCTTTCCGCCCAGTCGGCCGTTGTCGGTCCGCCGCCAACAAGCACTTTAAACCTTTCTCTGATTCCCCTTTCCTTCAGAAGGTTTATGACATCCGCCTGAAACGGCCGAGTGACCGTTAGCAATGCCGATAAGGCGATTACATCTGCTTTTACCTTCTCAGCCTCATCGACAAAATTCTTTGGATTAACATCTTTGCCGAGATCAAATACGTTATAGCTGTTAGCGCGAAGCAATAAAGCGACCATATTCTTGCCAATGTCATGAATGTCTCCTTTCACAGTACCTATGACGACTTTCCTAGCTTTTCGCGCCGCATTCTCAAGTGTCTTCCTACCCTCCTCTTTGAGATTTCGGGTTAGGACATCGGTGGCGGCCTCCATGGCTTCGCCGGCAAGCATGAGATGTGTTAGAAAATATTCGCCCCTCTCAAATCTGTCTCCAACTTCTTTCATAGCCAGCACCAGATCATTCTGAATTACATCAATAGGATTGACCTTTGTCTTCGCAAGCTCTTGAGCTATGTCTTTTACCACGGAAGCTTCTTCACAGTTTATGATAGCCTCTCTAAACTTCTTGGTCAAGGTCTCCGCACTCATGTGAAACACTTGATCCACGCTCTCGATAAGCTAGAAGTATAAAGTTTTTTGCGAACATCGAGAATCAACAGCGGCGAAGAAGGGTCGCGCCTATGAGATTAACGCTGAAACAGGCGTACAAGAGGCGTTAGCCAAGCAAGTTTCTCTGCGCATGATGCCATGGTACTTTGAAGCTATTTTGGGAGAAGTCGTCGGTGTTTGCCAACGCTCACATTTATTTTGAGGAGAATATGAACTAGGACTTATGAAAGTCCTAATTTTGGGCTCAGGTCCCGCTGGGCTTACGGCAGCTGTCTATGTCGCTAGGGGTGCACATGAGCCGATCGTGATTGCAGGCGATCAACCCGGCGGACAGTTGATGCTGACTACGGAAGTTGAGAATTACCCGGGGTTCGAGGAGCCTATACTGGGCCCGGCCTTGATAGAAAAGATGAGAAAGCAGGCGGAGCGGTTTGGAGCTAGATTTGTTGACGGTAATGCAACTAAGGTGGACTTCTCTTCTAGGCCTTTCAAGGTGTGGGTCGAAGAGGAGCTCTATCAGGCGGACGCAGTAATTATCGCCACTGGCGCTTCCGCCAGATGGCTCGACTTGGAAAACGAGCAGAGGCTTCGCGGGAGGGGCGTATCGTCATGCGCCACTTGCGACGGTTTCTTCTTTAGAGGAAAAGATGTGGTGGTAGTCGGTGGGGGAGATACCGCCCTAGAGGAAGCGCTTCAGTTGGCGAAAATGGTAAGTAAGGTAACGGTAATTCACCGTAGGGATAAACTGAGAGCCCAGAAAATACTCCAGCAGAAAGCCTTGGACAATCTGAAGATCAAATTCCTTTGGAACCATGTTGTAGTCGACGTAGTGGGAAAAGATAAAGTGGAAGGCGTCCACGTGAAGAACGTGAAGACGAGCGAGACGAGCGAACTGAAGTGTGATGGAGTCTTCGTGGCCATAGGACACGAACCGAACACAGACATATTCCCGGGACAGTTGGAAATTGATGAGAAAGGCTACGTGATTAGAAAGACCCGCTCCATGACCAGTGTAGAAGGCGTCTTTGCAGCCGGGGATGTCCACGACTATGTGTATCGACAAGCAGCGACAGCCGTGGGATCTGGATGTGAAGCTGCACTCGACACTATCAGGTGGTTAGAGGCTCAACAGAGATAGGGGCTCACAGGCAGAGGAAATTGACGGAAGCAGGGAACAGGTATAGGGAAAGATAGCGGGCTCTTCTCACGTTTGTCCAATGAACCTTAGGAAGGGAGGGACGCTCAAATCGGCTAGTTCACTGAGAAAAGCCCTCGTCCTCAGGATCGGAACTATTGGTACGTTCTCAACGGTTCTTGTAGGTATGTCTGCAAGAGTCACTAGAAGAGGCTGGAATACGTATCGGGTTGCGTGGCAGAGGCCAAGTCTATCCGCATTGTTGGAAGCTTCAGCCGCCAGCGCTTCCGTCCTTTCTATCTGCCGTCGAGCTGCCACTCTGATTTTGCTTATCTGCCAACCATACATCCAGTGCTTGCAATCGATGCATAACGCCAGCGTCGCCCTTACACCTACGAGGTCTATCTCTCGTTTCATTTCGCTATGCTTGAACACAAAATGTTTCGTTGTGTTGTAGCCATTTAGATTGAGAGCAATCGTTGCTATCTCTTCAAATTCTCTCCAATCGAGCTTTCTACAAACTCGCTCTGGATCTGCGCCTTTCTCTAGGGCTTTCACGGCAAGAGCGATTCTCTGCTCACTACTGCAGCTTACGTTGTCACCAACAAAGGAGATCAAGTCTATTGTTACAAGTTCCTCCAAGTCTGCGTGAATATTGTCTCTTGGCGTTCTTGCGAGCTCGATAAGCTGAGTGACCTTTACAGTTCCGCTTGCGCGCGTACCATGTAATATTGAGATTAGAACCTCACGAGAAGCCAAGTTCTAGTCGGAGCTATTTTACTTCGGACCGGCTTAAGAGTCTGACACATGTATCCTTCACTCATGGCGCGTTCATTGAGGGCTGGGTAACATCTTATCTAGGCCCTCAAACTCTACTATCCTGATTGTGTACATGCTCGTCTCGGCCAAGAGGCGTTCAGATTTGCGAAATCTATCGATCCTAGGTCTATTGATTAGCTGCAACCTGATCTTTCAATCATTGTTGATTGTTGCCGGCTCTACGCTCCCGAGTTCAGCTGACCAGATAGAGGTAACCAACCTACTCTATGACTCATTTGTACAGTCCAATGATTATGATGTTGCGAGTTCGGACAATGTGACTTTTGCTGGGAACACCACAGTGGTGAGCGTTATCACAGCCACGCCTGAAGTATCGATAGTGATTGCGACGGCAGTTACGACCACCATCTCAGCAACTACCGCAAGCGTTTCAATTTCAACGACTGGAGAGCAACGGGACTTCTATTTGGAAGCTGCCATCATCATAATCATTGCGGCGGTTCTGGGAGCTGTAGTGTTCGGACGAAGTAGAAGGTTTGGTGGATCTGAGTAGACGCAACCACTATTGTGCGGTCGCTAAACGATCTCCCTCGATAGTCTTCGTTACAGACCGTAGGGTACTGTGACGAAACAAAGCGCGGTGATCAACAGAGTGACTATGTAGAAGACTTTTCGTGATCTCGAAAGCGGCGACACGTCATCGAGCGGCTCCGCTCCGGCCGCTCCTCTCTTGCTCGCAAACATCCAGAAGAGTATGAAGAGGCCGAAGAACCAGTAGCCTGTCGCGAATAGCACGAGTATCCCTATTGCTGACGCTACTTTGTGACCTCTAGGCCCAAGTACTGCACGGCTTATGTGGCCGCCGTCAAGTTCCCAGACCGGCAGGATGTTGAGAAACGTTAGAAGAGATCCAACCCAAGCGGCGAGTTCAACCTGGGTTAGAATCAGAGAGTATCCCTCAGGCAACGGTCGGACAATTGGTTGCAGTATCTCAAAGAGGTATGGGTACATGGGCCAGAACGCTTGTTGGATGAGCTTCTGCTCCTCCCAGGCAATCGCCTGTTGCAACGTAACTTGGATAGCGAGTTGGAAACTGATAACCGATATTATCACGGTAGCAATGAAACCTGCGAAGGGACCTGCAAACCCTAGGTCGAAAAGCTGGTTTCTATTGGTGGGCGCGCTTCTCAGGGAAACTACGGCTCCAAAGGTTCCAAAGGGGGGCGGACCCGGAATAAAGTAGGGAAGGGTGAAATCCAAGTTATATCTCCTACAAGCCACAAGGTGTCCTGTCTCGTGTAAGCCGATTATTCCGAATAGACAGACAGCGAACAGTCCAGCCTGTAGATATGGATTTGAATCTTTGAGAAGTACGTCTCTCAGGATAGGTGTATTCATAAATCCGAAGTATCCAGAAGCGAAAATCGTGCCTAGAGTCACCATTAGCAAAACAAGATTTACTCCCGACCTACTCGGCTTCATCCGCGGTTTGGTGAAGACTCTAATAAGTAGACGGTCTCCGTCGCGCCTAAGTGATGAGACTAGGTTCATTCTTGAAAAGTCTTCCAAGACCGATTTGAATCTCTCCTCGGTATCTCCAGGGTGTACAACGAAAGTCGGGATCCCATTCGGGTCTATGAAGGCGTCGAGGACAGTGAACCGGGCTTGGATCACATTTCTAAGATCGGTGAAGGCTGGACCGTAGCCCGGGCTGTATGGGTAAGACACGGCCGGCGGAGTTTCACTCATCAGTGTTATCCTCTGGGTGGAGCATAATCCACACTTTGCGCATGCTAAAAGCTTTCTGCAACTCAAATCAATATGCGTCCTTTCTTCAACCTCCTCGAGACAACATATTATATTCCTCTGACGAAAGATTCAGCCTTGACCGGGATATGGTGACGACGGCGAAGTTCGAGCTGAGGAGATTCCAGTCCGAGGATCTTCCAACAATTATGGAGATCAATCGAACTTGCCTACCCGAAAACTACAACTCATACTTCTTCATGGAGGTCCACCAGAACTGCCCCGAAGCTTTTCTCTTGGCCACGGTTAGAAACAGGATCATCGGTTACATAATGTGTCGTATCGAGCATGGATTCTCAGAGATAAGCCGTTTCAAGATGGTTAAGAAGGCACACCTAGTCTCGCTGGCCGTCGTCCCCGAGTATCGTAGGTTGGGTGTTGCCAACGCTCTCGTAACGCAGGCTACAGACGCCGTCACGAGGCATGGCGCAAAAGAGTTCTATTTGGAAGTACGGATTACAAACGAGCCTGGGATAGAATTGTACAGACGCCTCGATTTCAGCATAGTGCGAAGAGTCTCATACTACTACCATGACGGCGCAGACGCGTATGTGATGTGCAAGAAATTGAACGCCTGACATCTGCATCCTTCGTTAATGCAAAAGCCTCTAGACCAGAAATTTGTAGAGTCTACGCGCAATCTCTGCCAAGAGCAACAAAGTAGGTCTCTAGAATAGGGAGATGCAAGTTAAGCGCGAGATCAAGCCTCCTGATATCTACCCAACGTACTCGTACTCCTCTTCAGGCGCGGAGAGCGGAAGTTCGAACTCAGCGGTATTTTACGACGCATGCGGCTTCGACTGTCTATGCTGTCAGAACTGGCATTATAGGAAAATGTCGCCAACGCTAAGTCCAACAGTCTCGCCCAAGGTCCTTGGGAGCAAGGTGGGTTCTAAGATGACCCTCATCTGCTATTTTGGAGGAGACCGTTCACCACAGATGCTGCATACGTTAGACACAAGCGAACCAGCAATTGAAAGAGCAAACAACGAAGGCAGCGTTCTCAATATCTGTTGGCAGACCAGTGGTGGGATGACTGGGCGCTTCGCTTCAAGAGTGGTTGAGCTATCCCTGTCTGGCGGAGACAATCCAAAATCTTATCTAGAATGCGCCAGCGAAAACCTGAACAAGCCTTATGCGGTGCGTCAAACGCTTTTACTTTGGGCAATTCTAGACGACCTCGAGGGGTCTACTCCAAGTGACCCGAAATTCCTTTGATATCAGCAGGTACCCTCCTAATGCCCGGCTACGTGGACGTAGAGGAAGTGGAGAACATAGCTGAAGTCATAGACGATATTGACGCAAGGATATCCCACTCACTCTTAGGTTTCTATCAGCACTATCTAATGAGCGACCTTCCAACCACGGATAGTAGAACGGCGATCCTATGTGCTGAGGGTGCGAGAAGACAAGGTCTTGAGCAGGTCACCTTGGGGAACGTTAACCCACTCTCATGAGGTACGTGGAAACCGCAACGAGAACGATTGTGGGAAGATAGATTATAGCCACCTCGAATTCTAATGTGAAGAGAATAGTGGACCCGAGTCTGAGAATGAACACAAGAATTGAAATAACTAGCATGATGCAAGTTGCGTAGAACCAGGCCCTCTTATCCTCCTGCAATGAGAGACCTCCAAGCTTCGCGCGGATTATTCGGCTTCATCTAGCAGTCTCAGAGGTATGTTCTGACTCGTTCCATCTGGTAGGGATCTCCTTATGGTCATGGGAAGGACACGCTCTTCGAGCTCCATAAGAGCTATATCTATCGGCGATTTCAACTGTGGAGACACATCTATGAGAACAGGGGCTCCCATCGCTATCTGAAGTGCTCGGGCGCCAACAACCCTCGCCCGCTCAAACCTTGTGAGTTTGCGAGGGCCGATCTTGATCTGAACAGTCGCACTAGATTTCGCTCGGCCTTTCTTCGGCGTCTTCCTTACGCCCTTTGGCATAGTCTCTTTCATCTTTGAAGTAGCTATCGCATCATCTATTTTGGTGATCATACTTGCCGCCCCGCTCGCTGACTTCACAACCTGAACCCTGACCTAGTCGTGCCCTCTTTGAGGATGAGAACTGGCTCAGATGTTGCCAAGAATGTAGCCTCTCGTAGGCAGAGTTAGCCAAGAAGATCGATGAACCTCATATAAGTGTTACGATAATCAGACCTCTAACTTGGCGCAACCTACTAGGGAGCGGTTCTCATCAATATCTCATGAGCATTGAAATCTAGCCGCTATTATTGAAGAGTGACTTTCCAAAAGCCCGACATAGCTCATGTGAAACAGACTCACTCTTGAGGCATCTGTCAAAAATAGTGGGAAGAAACCCAAACAACCCTAGGACGACCCCAAAAGGTCGTCCTTAACGACGTTCTACTTGGTGAACTTTGTCATCTTGGTTCCGCAAACGGGGCAAACAGCCCTGAGCATAGCTCTACCCTTAGACGTAGTGTCTTTCTTGACATCAGCATCATTTACAGTGACCTTCTTCTTACATTTGACGCAGAACATTTCGACCATACACTATTACCCCAGTTCTCTTGAGAGCCCGCCCTACGCATATAATACCTTTTCCAAAGCCTTATCTATCGGAAGGAAAACGCAGATCAGCTCGTTTTGGTAGGGAACATAGGCAAGAAACGCAATCACAGCCCTGTAGAGCCCAAAGCATAGGTTTCTGGGGTTTTCGAGCTCAAAAAGTGAGAAACGCGAGTTTCTGTCTGGGGTCGCAGTTTTTCTTTTGGACGAGGTGTCTGCGTTGAACGTTACGTATACATATTACGTTGTGCGCAAGCCTTAAGTAGCTCGTATGTATAGTCCGAGAAGGGAACGAAGTTGAAGGTAAGGCTCGTTCTACATAGGAGCTACGGTGACGTAGAGGTTGAGGCAGAGAGCTTCGACGAGATAGTTGAAAGGATGAAAGGCTTCCCTGAGTGGTTAGAGGTCATCGATGGGTTGGTGGCCTCTCAGTCCTCGGCTATAGGAGAAAAGGAGGTACTCGAGGGGATCGTGGAAACGACTGCTGACGGTCCCGTAATCGTCGTTCCGAGAGATAGGCTCACTGACAAGGAGGCGGTTGGGATACTCCTCTACGCAATGGATCCTGCAGGCTTGAAGCCTAAGGAGATGAGTCGACTTCTCAGCCTCAGCGGCTTTCTTTCGGTTGGGTTTGCAAGCAGGGTTAGCGAGTTGAAGAGAGAAGGCCTCGCGTACAAGGAGGCTGACAACTACAAGCTAACCGTCGCTGGTAAAAAGTGGATTGAGGATCTTGTGGCGTCGGGAAGGTATGGAGGTTCGAAGGCTTGACAGAGGATCAGCGAGTTGAGGTAGTCGTAAAGTTTCGAGACATAGAAAAAAGGATAGTTGGCGACGTGGACACCGTTCTGAGAGAGCTTTACGCGTTTTTCTCGGGTATTCTACCTGCAATGAATCTTGCCTCACGAATATCTTTGACAGTTGACTCACAAACATTTCTAGAGTCATGCCAGGGCGTATTCACCATTACTCCCGAGGGAGTTGCGACGATAGGCGCCATAGACAAGCTTTCCGACAGAGAGTTTGTCATCTCACAATTGGCGAGAGCACGTTTTGGATATCTAACGAAAAAGCTAGAGACGGATACTGTGCGTATCGGCGATCTCATCAGCATGACGAGATCTGGAGCTGGCACGATCGCTGGAAGGCTTAGCGAACTCTGTTCTGAAGGTCTGGCTGAACGCATGGGAAAGGGCGAGTATCGCGTTACAACGCTCGGCATCAATCATTTTCTCAATACAATAGTGCCAAAAGTCAGAACAGTCGGCGAGGAGGTTTCGAAATAACACAGCCCAATCAAATCAGAGTTCAAGTAGAGTTAAACGGCCTCCGACATGTAGTGGAAGGCGACTCCGATCAAGTCATCCGGGAGATCATCCAATTCATTTCACGAGTCTGCCCACCTTTCGATATAGCCTTGCGGCTGGTATGGTCTCCTGATTATGCAAGAATGCTCGAAGCAATCTCAAATCTTGCCAAAATCTCATCATCGGGCGAAATCATAATCACAGAATCGGTGCCATCATCTGACCAAGCGATAGGCCTAGCTCTCCTCTGCGCTCACGTGGCTAACAAGCTAGGAAAAAGGGCGAGCGACGAGATGTCTGTTGAGGAGATATCTCGCACGACAGCAAAAGCCATCAAGACCGTGCGGAACACACTCGTCCAAATGCTTAGGGTCAGGCTTGTGGAACGGATTGGAAGAGGAGCCTATAGGATCAGCGTAAATGGAATAATGGAGTTGCAAGAGGCAGCCAAGGAACTCAGCGAGAACGGGAATCGAAAGAACTTTGGCAACGAATAATATGGAGATGAAAGTTTTCGCTGATATCTATATTCAGCTACGCGTAACAGGTGGGGCTCATAAGTTCTGGCATTGGAAGACTAACCGCACAGAGTTGGGATCATGATGTCAGCCCTACTCAATTACCCATTACAAAATCTCGAATTCAACGTGACGGCCGACCTATTGCCCACTTATCTTGTTCGCTTGAGTAGTGAATCACTCAGTTCAAAACTGAGTGGAAAGCACGATCCCCTAGACTCTCCCCTTTGCCAAGGCGCTACTGAGGTAGCTTTTGACGAAGACCTGACAATCTCATTGGACCTTTCACAATTTGAGATTGAGCCAGTGCCTATCAGGCCTTGGAGCAAACCATGCCCGGTCGTCGCTGTTGATGTCTCCAGCATAGGGATTGGCGAAACCGTCAATGGAGTATTATGCGCTTTACGCGGCGCCGTGGTCTGGAGGAAACCAAGTCGATATATGTACAGTCGATGTGGGCCCTTAATTTTCCACCTGACCGATAGAACGATTCAATCGATCTTCCAAAGACTCGGATTTCCATCGGCGTTATCCGTGTCCAGCGTTCCCTTAGTGACGAGGGCACTTGCAAGACTTAGAAATGTTCTGGAACGGTGGGTCCAGAGGTCGGTCTGTCAGTCCTTTGAGAAGTCGCTAGTGCTCTTGGACGGTTCTCTCACAGCAGGAACGCCTGACAATCCTGCAGGACCGGTACAGGCTATGCTTAAGACGGCTAGAGATAATGAAAACGCTGTTCTAGCTATCTCAAAGTCGACAAAATTACGTTTCATGAGAAGCGAGATAACACGGCTCACCGATGGCTTTTTCACGGCCTGCCTGATAGACGTAGATTACGCTGTTAGAGGTGTGTTTCCAAGCTGCCCGGTACAACTGCTTGGGAGAATATTTGTTGTCAAGCTTTCACAGAATGGTTTCTCGTTTCGATTGGATATAGATGCTGATATCACTAGAGACTGCGCTATAGAATCAATTCGGAGACTCGTTAGATCCGACGTAGTAGATCAGGGCTATCCCGAGACGCTCCGTCTAGCGCATATTCTCTCCACGTTTACAGCGAACGAAGTCGTTGGGATCCAGAGGTTTCTCTCTAGGAGATATGGACTAAAGGCAGAGCCTCCCCTCAACCTTCGAAGATCTCTTTTTGGACCCTACGGTCTGTCTTGGGGGGCGAGTTGACTGAAGCTCCTCAGAAAAGAGGGTGATGTCTTCTATCTTCTCAGTTTTCCGGGCGAGAGGGTTCAGAAGGGAGAATATCTATTGATCGAAGACAACTCGGCTCCAGCGGTAATAGTCCAGGTGATAGACATTCAATTTGCAAATGTTCCAGGAATACTTGAGGACATTCTGCGTGACGGGTTGACAGACGGAAAGGTTCAAGGTGAAGACTACGATCCGTTAAACGTCCAATCTCAAATCGAGATGCTGAAGGATACGATTATGTTAGTGTGCAAGGCGCGTGGCAGCACTGAAGCGGGAAAGGTCAGTCTCACCGTTCCACGACTTCCATCAAGAACGGGCTCAAGGATTTCTTCTGCAAACGTCCAGAAACTTGCCAGACTGGACGGTGGGAGTAGACCTGTAATCCTTGGAAAGACAGGTGTAGAATCCAAACTTATCGTTGACGCCAAGCTTCTTGATGGAAGATTAAACATTATTGCAGGAAGGAAAGGTTCTGGAAAATCTCACCTGACCAAGCTGATTGTATCAAGCCTCGTTGAGTACAAAGCTCCGTGCGTAGTTTTTGATGTCAACGGAGAATACGTCAACCTCTCATGCAGCAACGATAAAGACAAAACCACGAATTCCAGCGCCAAAGTAGTGATACTGGCTCCAGGAAGAAACCTCAAACTATCACTCAGAGGGATAGGACTGAAGGCAGCTCTCGAAATGCTGATGCATGCACTAGACCTTCCAGGAACATCCTCTAGGGTATTTTCAAGAATCTGGAACAACCTAGAGAAAGAGAGAAGACTGTCATTAGAAGCGATCATAGATGCGGTCACCAAGGTCACCTGCAACGAAGCGGTGAGGGACGCTATAGCCTCGAGGTGTAATACGCTGCTCGACTCCGGAATTTTCAGTGACCGATTGGAGCAGACGGTTGACTATGGTGAACTTATCTGTCAGATAGAGGGTGGCGGAGTTATCGTGTTGAATATGAGGGATCTGAGCACCATGGCCAGAAGGATGATAGTCGAGTTGACCTTAGGCAAACTTGCGGAACTTCTCTCTACATGGAAGCTTCGCGCTGTATTCTTGTTCGCTGAGGAGGCCCACCTATACCTGAGAGAAACCTATTGGGACGATATTGTGACGAGGATGAGGCATCTTGGGCTGTTCACTACATTCGTCACCAATCAACCCGACACTATCCAAGACGGCATCTACCGTCAGGCAGACAACATCTTCCTGTTCAACTTCCTTAATGAACGTGACCTAGACGCTATCGCGAGAGCTTCAAGGATCGACTCAGAAAGCATCCGACAGATAGCCAGAGAACTTCCAGCGCAAAGGTGCTTGGTCATGGGCGATGTCGTCAAGAACCTTCCTATAGTAGTTGATGTCAGACCGCTCGATTTTCACGGTATGGGAGAAACCAGATACTACTTCCAAGATTGAATAGACCCAACGTATTGAAGATCTTAGGCATAGACATCTTTTATAAGCTGATATCTGAAATGTAGGCGAAAGTTAGCGACCGATTGATAGACTCGCCGGATTGGGTGAAGTTGAAACCGGGAACAGAGCAGAAAATCAAACCGCCCAGAACGGTGCGTCCTTCCTCTGTGGTCTACTGGTTTAGGTTTGCCCTGGGAGCTGCTCTTGCAGCTCTACTGATGGTTCTCAGACTGAAGGGTACGTTGGGCGTAGCCTTGATGGTAGCCGTCTACATCGTATCCTATCTAATGGTGCGGTATGGACTCAAGTATGGCGAGGTGGAGCTGAAAGGTAGGCATAAGGTTGCAACATTAGGAATAGGAACCTACATTTTCACCTGGGCGGTTGTCTGGATACTTCTTTATACGTTGTATCCGTACTAGGCCTCGGTCGTGCCGGTCTCCTTCCCAATATCGTCTTCATACTTCTCGGATGGTTTCGATGGCGCAGTGTCCCAGATTCTTAGGTCGCCTAGAGTCTTAACATAGTCTGATAATGCCCGGAAGTATCCGCGGTCATACTCATCGTGTAGTTCATTGCTCGCATGAGCGAGGAACTCCCTCCTCAGCTCCTTGACCGACTCTTGATCTAGGTTCGTCCTGTTGAGGTATAAGCTCTTATCTCCCGACTTCTGGGTCAATACCAATCCTTCGAGAGCTCTCAAGTATCCTAGGTCACCTTTAGACCTGTCCAGCTTAGCCTTGATCTTCTCAAGCTCGTCCTCGGCCTCAGGAATCTTCCGATTGGCCGTCATCTTGAAGAACCTTGCAACTACCTCTGGGCCTATCACTCTCACCGCCTCCTTTTGATTTCATCCTCTTCGGATACGTCAACCACGCCATCCTCAGTGATCTTGAATATTCTCTCCCCCTCAGGCAGATACGGACTGGAGACCAGCCGTGATATCCTTACACCTCCGGAGGCTCTTCTAAGGAAAAGTCTCGTATGACTGGTATGCGCGACGACATGACCGCCAGCGGCTTCAACAGCTGCCGCGAAGAAAGCGTCTGGTCTAGCCATCACTTGGTTCGTAACGACGGCGGACGCGTTGAACGCCCTAGCCAACCTAACGAGTCTGTGCATGTGACTGTTCAGTTTCTGTTGGCGTTCAGCTAGCATCTCCCGTCCTAGATATTCGCTTCTAAAATGCGCCGTTAGCGAGTCAACAACGATCAGACGAATATTGTTCTCCTTGATTATCTTGTCAGCCTTCTCCAAGAGAAGTATCTGATGGTCACTGTTGTAAGCTTCACTATAGATTATGTTCTTGGCTGTGCTCTCCGGGTCCAGTCCCAAGTGTGTGGCCATTCTAACGATCCATTCGGGTCTGAAGGTTTCTTCAGTGTCTATGTAAAGAGCATTTCCTGCCAATCCACCTCTTTCCGGGGGTAACTGTACGTTTACCGACAGCTGGTGGCATAGGATGCTCTTTCCTACACCATATTCACCATAGAATTCGGTTATGGTCTGCGTCTCCAATCCTCCGCCCAGAAGTTCATCGATGGCTTTGCTTCCGGTTGTGAGTCTTAAAACGTTCTTACGCAGTTTTATCAGTTCGTCGGCGTGAACGAAGGTGAGCGCGATACCGTTCCGGGCCTCTGAGATTATCTTGGCGGCTTGCTTCTCTCCTATTCCAGCTGGAACCAGCTCTTTTATGGCAGCCGTGGCCAGCGACTCGACGGTGTTGAAGCCCATCTCTCTTAGTTTTTCTGCAGTGGCGGGGCCTATGCCTGGGATATCCTCTATCGACTCGAATCTTTTCTTCTCGGCTTCTTCGGACAACCTAGGGCCTCGAGATTAAAATTATCAAAGGCTTCTCTGTTCATCGATTATATAAGTTTGGGCAGATTAATCACACTTGAAGAGAGGAGTGAGAGCTGAAAGTGAGCTGGGCCTAGTCGAGTCTTCTGGTGTGCGGCGCCTCCTGATAAGATGTATCATATGATTTGATGAACACCATCTACATATTGTTAGTCGGGGTTAGCTTGACTCACAGGACGATAGTTTCTGTTTGCCTATTCGTTCTGTTTGCCTGCTGCAAACAAGGCTAGCGGCACTGGTCTTATCGGCGGGCGGACCGTTGGAAACCTCATTTCGCTGACGGGTCTGCCAGTCTTGCGGGAGATCAGTTCTGCTATGAGTCTCATACAGGTTCGGCCTTGGCACGAGCCCATGCCGCATCTGAGGAGGCGTTTGATCTCCTCTAGCTCAGTATAGCCTCTCCCAATGGCTTGCTCAACTTCTTCCAGGGTTACGTCTTCGCATCTGCAGATGATCGTTTTCTCGTCTTTGGTGTTCATCTCATTCTTCTTCCGATGTTTCTAACGACCATTGCAAGATCTTTTTTGACGGCAACGGTCAAGACTGTTGTGCGGCCTTCCATCTCTCGTGCAGCAATGATTCTGGCGTTGCCGACTGGTTCACCCTCGCGGTTCAAGGCCTCGTAGATTTCGCCGCTCTTGGGCTTAGGCAGAAACTCGTAAGGGATCATCAGCAGGGCTTCATTGCCTTTACTTTTCAGGTCCACTACGAATATGGCTAGGCCTGGGCATATGGCTATGCATTCACCGCAACCGGTACACTTGTCATAGTCAACTTCTGGAGGATCTACGAGAGATCTTTTTCTTATCGCTCCAACCCTACAAGCATAAGCGCAGGGGTCGCATGGTATCTTTTCAATACATTCTAGTATCGCTACTGGGCCTCTTCTAGACCTCTCTTCACGCGGAAGAATCTTCTCCAAGTCCTCAGGTGCTAATACTCCGGTTTCTCCATAACTACTCAATTCTTCTCTCTCCAGAGGTTCCAAACCTTCTTCTTGCCTTTCTGAACCTTCTCACTGAACGCACTAGCTCTGAGGGCTTCTAGGTCCTTGAGGGATTTCACTTTGGTTTCTTCAGCCACCGACGTTTTTTTCCCTAGATCCATCGCTACATTGGCTCCGGCTATTCTGCCCTCCATCATAGCTGTGCTCGCCTCCTCTATCGCTGAGACATCGCCGGCGACGTATACGCCGTCTAGGGTTGTTTCCAGGTCCTCGTTGTGAATGGCTACTTGGCCTCCAAGCTCAGGTACGTACGCCTGCTCGCAGCCTGCTTGGAATAGCAGCTCCGAGGACGGTGTTAAACCGACGGCGAGACATACTAGATCCACGTGAATGCCTTGCTCTGTACTCTTCACAGGCTGCCAAGATTCGTCGAGCCTCGCGACAGTCGCGGTTTCAACGTGGCCGTCGCCTTCGGCGGCGGTTATCGTGTGCCTCGTTAGTATCGGGACACCCAACCTTCGTATTTTTGCTGCATGAACATGGTAACCTCCGATCTTTGGCGTCGCTTCAACTACCATCCTAACGTTTACGCCGGCTTGGATTAACTGGTAGCCGACTATCAGGCCTACGTTGCCTGCGCCGACGATCAATGCGTCGTTTCCAGGTTTGACTCCGTAAACGTTCATTACTGTCTGGACTCCGCCAGCGCCGTAGATGCCGGGTAGGTCATTGTTGGGAAAAGCTAGCATATTCTCCCTCGCGCCTGTTGCCACTATGAGCCTTTCAGCGTCTATCTCTATCAGTCTTTGGTTGTTTTGAACGACAGCTAGATGATGTTTCTTGCCTTCGTAGTATCCTATGGCGCTCGCGTTAACTAGCCAATCAACATTTGCTGTTTGCAAATCTCTGAGAAGTATCTTTGCGATTTCAGTGCCTCTGATACTGGCGTAGTTTTCTTTCGAGCCAAAGAACTTGTGTGACTGTTTTGTCAGTTGTCCTCCTGGTTCAGGATTCTCGTCTACAATGACAACGTTAGCGCCTAGATTTGCTGCTGTTATCGCAGCCGACAAGCCTGCAGGCCCCCCTCCAACCACTAGAATGTCCGTCTCGATCTCTTCCTCCTCGACATTCATCTCACTTGTGGCCGGAGTTTCTCCAAGGCCCTTCTCATATTCGATTTTCATATCGTTTTTGACAGGGGTTATGCACGTTCGAACGTGTGGCATCCCATCTACACGCATGAGACAGGATGAACATTTACCGATACCGCAGAAGAATCCTCTGGGTCTACGATACTTAACAGTCCTAGAGTAGACCTTTACTCCAGACGCGTAAAGCGCTGCCGCAATTGTCTCTCCTTCATAAGCCACAATCCTCTCGCCATTCAAGTATATGCCCACAGGCTTTCCCCGTTCGAAGTCGAGTATGGGATGCCTCCATAATCGCAAATCTAGGCTTTCATGCATCACGCATGATCCGCTGCTTTGAAAGTGTTGAGAAACTCGCAACATCTCATAAAGGTTAACAGTCCAGCAATGGCTAGGTGAGTTTGGCGTAAACGGCTGAGATTCGGTGTGCTCAGATCCACCTACTGAGTCGCTCCTCTTCCCCTTTGTCCACCTCAGCTAAGATTTTGGCGCACTGTTTTGGATCGAGTTTTCGAAACTCCACCCTCATTGTTTGGAGAAGCCTCTGGATGCCTTTAGCGATGGATGGAGCAACGAGTATAGGGCGAATAGATCTTCCTACGCCTTCACTTGTCGCTTTAACATATTTTGCAAGCTGGAAGATCGCTTCCCTCCCAGCAGCTTTCCTTTTTATCTCGATTATTACAAGTCTACCATCCTGATCGATTCCGTAAACATCCACGAATCCTGGCTCAACTCTTTTTTCATACTCGATCACTCTAAGCCCACGTTCAACGATCTCAGGTCTCGCTATGATCGCTCTCTGCATATCTTCCTCACTCGCGTCGAGAAAGAATTCTGCGAGGTCTTTCAAAGCCATGGCCGCTATTAGTTTTAATTGGTCGAAGCTAACACTGATCGTCTCGGGAGGGCTCCGTCTAATAGCTCTAATTCGAAGCTCATCATTGTCTGTTGAGATTTCGAATCGGCATCCCGGAGGCTGCCAGTTAACCGGTTGGTAGCCATAAGGACGATGAATGAGAAGAGCACGATCCTGTTTTATAGCTAGGAGCCTCTCACCAGTGTCGAGGCTAGAGGTCGCCCTCCCCTTATAGCGGACCGTGCATCTTCCGACTACGATGATGAACTTCTCCTGTTGCAAGGCAGACTGGATGGTTTTGGCAGCCAGCTCCGGTTGTGGCGCCTCAAGTAGATCAAACGTCAAATTGAGTCCACAAAAGGTATCGGATGATTGCGTCATGAGTTTTTCGGAAAGAATTGGTTCGTCCCGCCCTATCCTGCTTTCCTGACGGCTCCAACTTTCGGTTTGCTCGAAAAGGCTTTTATATGAAGCTCATCGATCAGAGTGTGGTTCGTAGTAGGAGTTTCTTTGGAACCGTCTAAGAAGCCGCTTAACCTTCTCGTCAAGAGAATCAACAACGATGTTAGCATTAGGCTGAAGAATGACGTTGAATTTCGCGGAAAGATGATCGACTGCGACAGCCATATGAACGTGATCCTTGAGGGCACAACAGAATTCAGAAACAACGCACCCTCAACCAACCTAGGTAACGTGGTTTTGAGAGGAAGCAATATACTCTACATCTGTGTCGAGCATGCGGGAGAACATGGATAGATTAACCGAGAACTACGGAAATGATAACGTGCGCTTTCATTATCCATGACAACTCTCAATCGTATCCTCGAGCATGGCCTTCACCCTAACCCTCATAAGGGATTTTTGACGGCTTATCGCCAGCTCAACATCCTTTGTTGGAACGAAGAGTTTGTCCCGTATGCTTCTCACTGCCAGAATGTCAGACTTTACGACTGGGATCCCATTTTGAATCAAAACTTCCTCAGCCTGGCCAGCCATGCTCGTACAGGTTACGACTATCGAGGGCCGCAGCTTGACAAGCATTCGTGCAGTGGAAGCCCCTCCCCCACTCGCGTTCAGAAGAATGATTGGATCTCCAGGCTCGATCCTAAACCTAGCTCCGGCCTTCTCCAATCCATCTGAAGAGAAAGATTCGATTGGCTTTAACATGGTCATGCCGGCACCTGCTTCAGCATGAGACTCTCCGAGCATCTTCTGACGTTCTACCAGCCCAAGCTTCTCTTGGAGTTGACGCAGTCTTCTCGTAAGTTTCATGATCTGGTTCTCTTGGGCCTTGCACAATCGGTCCCTCCGAAGCTCGATGTCAGATCTCGCCCGCTCCCTCTCTAGACTGTTTCTCAACTCACGATTCTCTAGTCCCAGCCTCTCTATCTCTTCTAGGAGGCTTTGGACCCGGCCTTCTAGCCTTGCTATCACATGTGCTTGTTCGTTAACCCTCTCTTGAAGTTCTGGTTTGATATGTGAGAATCTGGTTCCGAGCGCTGAATGCTTTATCGGCAACGGTTGCCATCTCGATTCTCTCATGGCGCGGTTTATCGAGGTTCCCTTCACTAGAAGTTCCTTGGTTCGTTCTTTAAAGGGTGCAGGAGCTTCGGCCATCTCGTTCTCTATCCTCTCAAATCTACTCTTGAATTGTAGCAAAGCTTTGATTGCTGATGCCAGCGCGTCTCTGGCATGAGGGTTACCGGCCTCATTCACGTTGCTCTCGCCATACTTGTCAACAAGCGTTCTCTTCTCAGAGACTTCAATCGGCTTGTTCGGCGTGAACAGAGTTGCTCTCAAGGCTGAAGCTAGTTTTCTCGCCAAGTCAGGAGCCGGCGTCACATCCGTGGCGACCAATACGACCTTCCCGTAGCGTGATACCTCGTTTACGATCCTTTCCCAGCTAATCTCTCTTTCACTCTTTGCGAAAAGACAGTCCCCATCCAGGTCTAGTACGGCTAGGCCGGTAGAGACGCCTGGGTCGATGCCTAGTATTATCCTCCGCCTGTCTTGTCGCTTTTTTCCTCTATCTGAGACTGGCGCATTAGGTCTAGCGATTTCAGATCTCATGTCTATCCGCCATGCAGGTCGTTCAGGGAGGACTAGACCAAGATCGATCCGCGCAGTACGAAGGAAGCTTTCTAACCTGTAGCATGTGAAGCAAGCCTTCGGGTTAGAGCGGACTTCACGAAGCCGTAGTAGGGTGGGGAAGGCTTCCCTGGTCTTGATTTGAACTCTCCATGGAACTGGGTTGCTAGGAAAAAGTTGTGGGATGGGAGCTCGAGTATCTCCATGCGCTTTCTGTCAGGGCTCATCCCTGAGAATACTAGTCCGTTTTCTACAAGTCGTTTCGCGTATGCTTGATTGACCTCATACCTGTGTCGGTGCCTTTCATACACGGTTTCTGACTTATAGAGGGCGTATGCCAACGTTCCTGAACTAATCTTGATCTCATGGGCACCAAGCCTCATCGTGGCGCCCTTGTAGTCCGTGTCCTTCTGCTCAGGCATGATATCGATTACAGGATACGGAGTGTTTGGGTTGATCTCTAAACTGTTCGCATATTCGAAGCCGGTGTGCCTTGAAAATTCAACTACTGCAAGTTGGAAGCCGAAGCAGATTCCTAGAAAGGGTATGTTTCTTGTTCTTGCAAACTCGATCGCCCTGATCTTTCCCTCGGTTCCTCGAGCTCCAAAGCCACCGGGTATGAGGATACCATTGTACTGTGAGAGCATATCGGCTTCTTGAGGATCATTCTCAAAAGTCTCTGTTTCTATCCAGTCGATTTCAACCTTTGAGCTGCACGCCGCGCCTGCGTGTCTTAGAGCCTCGTTCACACTCACGTATGAGTCTGCTAGCTCTGCATACTTTCCGCAGATTGCGATCTTGGTCGAGTATCTTGGGGAGGTGAAACCGTCGACAATTCTCTGCCACTCAGTCCAGTCTGGCGGTTCGCAGGGCATCCTTAACCTCTCACATATGTAGTCTCCCATGCCTTGTTCGTCGAGGATTCTTGGAGACTCGTATACGCATCTCATGTCCGGCGAGGTAAACACGGCCCGCTCTTCCACGTTACAGAACAGTGCTATTCGCTTTCTTGAGGCTGGGAGAAGAGGTGATTTGCTCCTGGCTATTATCATGTCCGGTTGGATTCCGATTCTACGTAGCTCTTGGACGCTATGCTGGGTCGGCTTTGTCTTCTGTTCACCTACAACATCCAAGACAGGAACCAGAGTTACGTGAGCGTACAGCGCATTGTCGAAGCCTTGCTCGATCCGCATCTGACGCGCAGCTTCAAGGTATGGTTGGCCTTCGATGTCGCCTACGGTTCCACCAATCTCCGTCACGATAAGATCGACGTTGCTACGGTTAGCAACGTTCACGATCCTCTCTTTGATCTCGTCGGTTATGTGCGGGATTATCTGGACGCATCTACCCAGAAAGTCGCCACGTCTCTCTTTGTTAACGACCGAGAGGTAGACCTGGCCAGTGGTTATGTTCTGGTCCTTCGGTAGGTTCACGTCAAGAAATCTCTCGTAAGTTCCTAGGTCCATATCGATCTCCCCGCCATCCTCGGTGACGAAGACTTCTCCATGGATAGTAGGGTTCATAGTGCCAGCGTCAACGTTTAGGTAGGGGTCAATCTTGATCGCGGTGACCGAGAACCCGCGGACCTGTAGGATCTTTCCGATAGAAGCGGTTATTATGCCCTTACCTATGCCGGACATGACGCCGCCGGTTACGAAGACGTACTTAACCACTCAGACTACCCCGCAACATTGAGAGGCTTGGCTTAACCAGCTTAAAATTCTTGGCTCTCCTGAGTTGGCTTTGCTAACTTCAGCACCGTGTAAAGCCCTTCATACCATATGCTTGGTGTCGGAGATGCTCTGCCTCCATGGAGGGGGTAGGGGGAGGGGGTCTTCGAAGACCTATCGGAAGAGTAGGCTGATTCTATCTTGACTTGCTAGGCTCTGTATGCAGCATGCTCCGTCCGTCGACTTAGGTGGGTTCGAATAGCGGTTTCTTGAATGACATTCGGGCTTTAGAAAGATCTAAAGACCTATCGGCCTCTTTTCGGTCGAGGCCAGACCCTTCGTCTTCTTCAGCTCTGTAACGACACCTCTGAATAGCGCTCTGGTTTCAGTGTCGATAATGAGGAGTACTGTGAAGTATACGGCTCCCCCAAATGCCACGATAGGTAAGATTGTTGATATTCTGGGGACAACCGGCAACTGCAACACTACAACTGCCATGATTACGGACGCTACAGAATACTTTGTGAGGTTCTTAAGAGGCAATTTGAATGTTACATATTTCCGAGCTATCACGTACTTTGTGGTCAGCGAGATTGGGAGACTTACAAACCCTATTGCGACTAGGTAGAACGCAGCGTCAAGCGGACCGGGGTCGAGATTGGTCAGAACGATCCATAACAGAGGGAGCGTTATCGCAGAGTGCAAATAGTAGAGAGAGGCGGGCAAAGAGAGCCTACTCTTAACAAGATCCTTCATGCTGAAACGGGTCTGATCTATTCTTTCCGTACCAACTAATACGGTGTCGAGGACTATAGATAAGCAGTAGGGTAGAAAGGAGATCGCCAATAAGTAAAGTACAGGTGCCGCAACGCCGTACATAGGATTGAGTATTGAAAGCAGAGGCTGCGCTAGGACCAAAGTCCCGGCCACCATAGGGATTGCAAACATGAACATCAACCTCAGAGTGGTCTCTACGTCTTCGCCCCTGCCGCCGGCTAGAAGCTTAGGGTACAACGCGACTGCAAGAGTTGAGACATAGGATATCGAAAGCGCTACAGCGTATGCCGCCCCAACATACGCTCGGGCTGTCGCTCCACTATAGATCAAAAGCAGTACCATGTTGGTCGCACCCAGTTTCTCTCCAATCATTCCGTACACACTGATCGTAGAAGATTTCAGCCAACTCTTTAGATAGCCCCAGTTTGTCGCCCGCCCAATCACGCCACGAAGCCCTACAAGGTAGAAGAGTACGTCCACAAAGTTCGACGAGATAACAGCCACCAATGCTCCGAGCAATCCGTACCGTAGAACCATTACCAAGATTATGCCGAGAGATATCATAGTCAGTTCATGGATTACTACATCGAAGCCCAGCAAGTGCGGTTTCTTCGCTTGTGCGATAGCCTCCAAAGCGGGTTTCAGATAGGTTCCAAGAATCATCAGGCAGGCGAGCACATAGTAGAGACCGGGTGCACCGGCGATCTTGGCGAATTGCGGTGCAAGAAGTATCCAGGCGACGATGAATGGGATGGAGATGGCGAGGTTTGTGAGGAGACCAGTCGTCGCCGCATTCTCTTGATCTCTTGCTACATACCTTGTCACCCATCCTGGTACAACGCTTGACAGTATGACAAAATATCCTACCATGTCGCCAATGTTCTGCCAGACGCCGAAGTCGTAGCTTGAGACGTTTCGGGTTACGGCGATCACAAATATGAAGCCCGTTACTATCGAGAAGGCCTTGGACGCGAAGAAGGTTAGACCCGAATATCGGAGCCTGATCCTCTGGTCCATTTCCGACGCAGCCTTCTCAAGTGAATTAATATCGACACGGAGCTGCGAATTAAACTAATGAAAGTTCCTATAACGTTGTCGCTCCGTCTAATCACCTGTGCTATCCGCGACGTCAAGAATCTTTGCATGGACAGAACTAGTGGCTAGTTCTCATCTATTTGTGGACTACCGAAAAGGTTTTGTCTACTTGAGCTTTTGAATTGCTTCGAAATGCATTCCACGTAGTGGACCCTCAGAGATTGTAGATTGAGGTTAAGGATTGTCGAACATCCAGTCATCCGTCGTCATACTGAACTACAACGGCAAAGAGTATTTGCGAAATTGCTTGAGATCTGTTCTGGCCGCAGACGTGCAGGACAGCGAGGTCATAGTTGTGGACAACGCTTCTACCGACGGTAGCGCTAGGATGGTTGCCGCAGAGTTTCCCTTGGTGAGACTAATTCGAAGCGAGAGAAATCTTGGATTTGCGGGAGGAAACAATCTGGGCATAAGCGAATCACTCGGACGTTATATTATCCTCCTTAACGGTGACACCATAGTTAGCAGGGGCTGGCTGAACCACCTGGTTGATACTGCTGCTGCGAACGAGAAGGTTGGTATCGTGGGATCTAAACTTCTCTTTCCCAATGGAAGAATTAACAGCACGGGACTTCTATTCGGCTGTAGGCTCTGTAACGCCTTGGATCGAGGAGCGGGCGAAATTGACTATGGACAGTATGATGAGAAGCGGAATGTTTTGGGAGTCTGCTTCGCATGTACGTTGGTAAAAAGGGATGTTATCCGAGATGTTGGATTACTAGACGAGAAGTATTTTCTCTATGTAGAGGATCTAGACTACTGCCTAAGAACGCGCTTGAGAGGCTACGAGGTAGTTTACTGTCCCGATAGTATTGTTCAACACATAGTAGGTGCCTCGCTGCGAAGGCCGGTAGTTGCACAAAGACATGCATTGAAGAACCGACTTAGAACTTTATTGAAGAACTACGGTGCAATCAACGTTCTCAGATGGGGAGCCTACAGTCTCGTATTCTACCTTCTGCTTGCACCACTGTCTTGCATAAGAAAGTTCCATTTTCAAATGGCGATTGTACATCTATATGCGCTTTTCTGGAATCTCTTGAATCTGCCAATTCGAGAGAGGCTCGAGATCCAAAGAAAGAGATGTGTTGGCGACAATGCTCTCTTCAGTTACAGCGTCAGAACTCGTTGGTCTTAGCTCTGCCCGAACTTACGTTAGAATTCTTTTGCCACCTCAGCGACAATCGTCGTGATCTTTCCCTCGAAGGTTTTCCGATTGAATATTCTGCTGCGTTCGATGCTGCTCTTTTTCATAGTCTCTCTTAAGTCTTCGTTATCTATGAGGAGATTGGTCTGCCGTTTCAATTCTTCAAGTGTTGGCCATAGAAAGCCGTCCACTTTGTCTCTGACTATCTCTCTGTGGCCTCCTCCATCGAAGACTACAGGAACACATCCCGCACTCATCGCCTCACCTACAACGATCCCGAAATGCTCTTTATCATCTGGATTCTGGCTTTGATATCCGGTAGCGTGCCAGAAGATCTTAGATCCACTATATACCTTCGAAAGCTCTATAGAAGAAGCCTTTACGTGGAATAGAATAGGGTAACCGGTCGCTTCAGCTCTTACGTTGTCAAAATATTCTCTGTCAAAGACGTCGCCGACCAGATGATACTCCCAATTGTTTAGGCCGGCTCTACACATTTCTTTGAAAGCTTCTACGAGTTCAAGTTGCTTTTTGCGTGGATCAAACCTTGCAACCGTCAGAATACGGTTTCTTCGTGCTACTGTTGTGTCAAGCATCCTATCAATGGGGGGATAGATGACTTCCGGCTTTACAGAAAGTCGTTTCCACGTCCAATACTTGGTATACTCGCTGTTGCAGTAGAATCTGTCGTATAGATCAGCATAGAATCTCCGTTTGTAGTCATCCAGCCCCATTCGAGAGACGATCTGATTGTATGGAAACGAGTAGATTCTTCCTAGGATCGAACCTCGCCTTACCTCTGGCGCAAGTGCAGTCAGCAAAGGGAAATGTATGAACATCAGGTTCTTCTTCGCGGCAGGCGGGATGTCGAAACGCATTTCATAGTTTATGAATATGTCATGCTTCTTCGTTTCTTGCGATATCTTGTTCCGCGCATAATCGGATAGCAGAACGCCCAGTAGGTTTAGATACACTCTTAGAAATGGAGCGGGAAGGCGCGGTTCTGGGATCAGGAGAAACCTCACTCTGCTCAAGTTGACTCCGTAGGCTGCCTCCAACATTTCTCTTCGCACCGGCCTAGTTGTAACCAAAAGGACTTCGTGATCTCGACTGAGTAGTGCTGCCACAATGCATGCGCACTTCTGTCCTCCACCAAGATAGTGTAAGGCCGGGTCGAATATAGCTACCTTCAGATTAGCTGCCTCCTCTCAGCGATGAGACATGGATGGTGTATGGGAAAACGGCGGAACCCAATATGTAAGGGGTGAGGCATAACATTTCTCTAAACGCTTCTTGCAGTCGTCGAAGCAGTCCTTTGAAGTGAGGTTCATACATCTATCCATCTCGTTCACCATTGATCAGGTTTGGAGGAGTCACGTCAGAGTTGCTTGAGCTGTGCGAAAGCGAGTTTCTAAGGGCTGTGATCAGCCTTGATCCTGAAGCCGTTTCACCTTGCTCGACCAGAAATGGTGGGAAACACTCACCTCCCAGGTGAACGCTCTTTTGCCCCTCAGTTTG
>CAZLVF010000009.1:33501-56185 GCA_964562925.1 uncultured Candidatus Bathyarchaeia archaeon | reverse complement strand
CTATTACGGATTCTTCTCTTGATTTGGTTCTTATGCACGATGAGATGGTCCGCCACCAGTCAGAGTCCGTTGCAACGAGCCTAGGTATTTCTTTGATCAGTTCCACGTTCAACTTTTCTAGAGTAGGCGCCATCCGTTCAAGAACCCACCTCTTTATGTTCAGTTTATCATACAACACCCTACTCTCGGTTCGCCTAGCTACATCAAGTACTTCTGTAATGTTGGCAGCGGAATCATTTATAGAAGGAATAATTGGTCCGAAGAATATCCACGTCTTTACTCCTCTGGAATAGAACTCCTCAAGGACCTTTACTCGTGACGCGGGTCTCGATGCTTGAGGTTCGATCTTTCGTCCGATACTTTCATCGAGGGTGGTAATTGTCACGCCAACTTCGAAGCCTACCGGCTTGATTACATCGATGTCGCGAAGAACGAGGTCGGACTTTGTTTGGATAGAGACTGGAAACCGATTCTCTGATAAAACCTCGAGACACCTTCTAGTGAGTTTAAACTCTGATTCCGCGGGCTGGTATGGGTCTGTTACTGTGCTTACTCCCACTGTGCCTATCCTGTATCTTCGAACCTCTCTCGCTAGAACTTCGGAAATGTTCTCTTTCGCTTGGACGAATTCTCCCCAGTTTTTGGCGATGCCTTCGTTTCGAAATACCGCGGGGCTGTAGCAATAGATGCAGCCATGTTGGCAGCCGAAGTATGGGTTTAAAGAGTAAACTAGGTCTGGTAGCCTGCTCTTGGATAGCGCTGCTCGACATGTTTGTTTTCTACAGTTTAGGAGCGCGGTTTTCCAGCCTCCGTGAAGAAGTCGCAGATCTTCTTTTGGAAGAAGATGTTTCTTAGGATCGTGCTGTTTGCAAGCCAGTTCCTCAAGGGTATCGTGAGCTTTGACATTGCGAATCTTAGTGCTGCACCGAAACTATCGAACAGGTTAGGTGTAGTTCGCAGCGAGCTCCTTATGCTTTCTCTAACGTTCCAGACACCGACCGGAAGAATGTATCCTGGATGAATCTCTCTGAGAACAAGTGTCGATGCCTGTCTTCTCTCCATGCTCAACTTTTCAGCTACAGCTAGTCTTGTTGAGTAGTAGCAGCCTCCGACGCTGGCGTAGGTTGTTCTTCCCCCATAGCCTTCATAGTCTCCCATCATCTCCGCAGCCTTTCCATCAACGTTCCATGTCGTCCCCGGAAACCAAGCCTCAATCCATTCGAAGCTCCATTTCTCAGGCATGAGTATTGCAACGTAGATATTATCGAGGTTTCTGAAGGTGTAGACCCTGTACTCGCTGATCGTCTGATACTGCTTGATCTCATCTATCAGTTGAAGAGAGATGTTACTGTCGACCGCTGTTATACTCCATCTTGTAGGAACGAGTCTCCTCCTAGCTTCTAAGCCGAACATTCCAACGCTGAAGCATCTCTGGATCCTCGTAACTAGTACTCCATCCCGGTAGAGCTGCATCGCCGCATCAGCGGCTTTCAGATCATGGTCGTAGAAGGCTTTCTCGATCCTCCTGTCCACCCTTATGTTGGATGTCTTGAAAGATTTGAGAGGCGCCGAGGGCCCGAAGGGCTGCGTTTCGTCGCTGAGCAAGATCGTCTTGCTAGGTTTTCTCGTGAACAAAGCCTCTGAGTCTGTGGGCCTCGATCCCATGGCCAGTTCTTGAAGCGTCTCAAGGAATTGATTGTCGGTTTGAGTGTCGAATATGCTTGTCCGAACCTTTCCCCTGACAAGCGAGAACCTGTAGTCTATTATCTCATTTATGCTCTTTCCAATCCATAGCTCTGGAGTGTCTAGGATCTCAGTGTCGCCAAAATATGGCGGAACCATCGGTCCTATGGACACCTTTGGGTATCCTGCTCTGCCTACGAACACCCCTGGCGGGGTTGACCCTTGGATCGACTCTGATTCTATCAGGTTTTGGTACTTTACTAGAGACTGCGCTTTGGCTATTATTGGGCAACCAAGTTTCCCACATAGCATCCTCCCGCCTTTGCATAGAAGGCAGAGCGAGCCGGACCCAGGAGGCGCAACCTCGATCGTTCCGAGAACGTTAATGTCATCTATCTGTTGGGGAGAGATGACAACGCTTAGCCATTTTACGGTACCAGACAAGAGTTGCAGTCTCTGGAGACTACTCTTGGAGTGAAGAATTTAAGCACTATTCGTGAGCGGCCAGTAGGAACATTTCAGTTTGACAACCCGATGAAAGGTATTAGGGCAGGATAGAGATTACTTCTATCGATGCTAGCCTTGGGAGTCGACTTATCCGATTTGCTGTCAAAGAGGAAGATAAGCCTCACAGATCTCTCAGGGAAGAAGATCGCCGTCGATGCCTACAACGCCATGTACCAGTTTCTAGCAATCATCCGTGGCGTCTCAGGTGAGCCTCTGATGGATCGCCAAGGCAGGGTCACAAGCCACTTGAGCGGACTCCTATACCGGACGACGAACCTTGCAGAGAGAGGGATAAGACTAGTCTACGTGTTCGATGGTGAGCCGCCCGCATTGAAGGAGACGGAACTTAAACGGAGGATGAAGGTGAAGGACGAGGCATTGGCAAAATATGAGGAAGCCCGTAAACGTGGGGCCATGGATGAGGCGCGGAGATATGCACAGATGACCGCTCGACTCAAGGACTTGATGGTGGAAGATGCACAAAGACTTCTCGGTTTGATGGGTGTCCCTTGGGTGAAGGCTCCATCCGAAGGTGAGGCTCAGGCTGCACATCTAGCTGCGAGAGGAGATGTCTGGGCTGCGGCAAGCCAAGACTATGACTCTCTCCTTTTCGGGGCTCCACGTCTTGTGAGAAATCTAGCTATTACTGGGAAGAGAAAACTACCGAGGAGAGAAGTCTACGTGGAGGTTGAGCCTGAGATAGTCGAGTTAGCCCAGGCTCTGTCTGAATTGAATCTGACCCGAGAGCAGCTCGTGGATCTTGGGATTCTGATCGGAACCGACTTTAATCCGAAAGGTCTGAAAGGGGTTGGTCCTAAGACCGCTCTACGCCTCATGAGGGAACATGAGAGCTTAGAGAAGTTGGTTCAGACATACAAGGACGCGGATTTTCCAGAGGATCGCGGGAGCATACGTGAGATATTTCTGTATCCAAGGATCTCTGATGACTACGCGCTCGAATGGAAACAGCCAGATGTCGAGGGAGTTGTTCGATTCTTATGTGGGGAGAGGGATTTCTCTGAGAGCCGGGTTAGAAACGCTCTTGGGAAGATGGTGGCTGGTGTAGACTCTGGAAGAAGTAAGAAGACTCTGGAGTCCTTCTTTGGTCAAGGTTAGAAGCCGTATTTCCCTGTCAGCGGAACGAAAGCGCAGCCTCCTCTGTCCTCTAATCTAACCCTTCCTTCTTGGTCCTTTCTGACGAGGAGCAGTGTTTGGAACATGTATTGGCCGCCAACAGGGATAACGATAAGCCCACCGTTCTTGAGTTGTTCAATGAGAGGTTCGGGAACCTTTGGCGCCGCGGCTGTTACGATAATCCTGTCGTAGGGTGCCTTTTGCAGGCATCCAGCAGATCCATCTCCCTGTATTATGGTTATCCGATCTCCGTACCCGGCACTTGTGATATTCTTCCTTGCAAACTCTGCCAGCTCCGGAACTATCTCAACAGAGTATACATGCCCCTTGCTGCTTGCATCTTCTGGAGCCACAATCTCAGCGATTGTAGCTGCGTGGTAGCCGCTTCCAGCTCCCACCTCTAGAACGATCAACCCCGGCTTGAGTTCCGAAGCCTCATTCATGATCGAGACCATGTGCGGCGCACTTATCGTTTTTCCGCAGCCTATAGGCAGCGGCGAGTCCACGTAGGCGTATTCTCTCTCTTCTTCTGGAAGGTAGTCTTCCCTCTTGACCTTCAACATCGCTCTAATAACAGCTTCAGATCTCAGGATACCCTGTCTTCTCAGGCTCTCCACAAGCAACGTTCTGGCTCTCTCAAAGCTTGCAGTATCGGTTACCATTTTATCCCAACGGCTTCTTGCAGTGATAGGTTGTTGGGGCTTATTTGGATGAGGGTTGAAGAGTTTATCGAAGCCCACGGCCACTCAAAGATCCAAGGTACCCATCGAACAACATTCGAGTTCACCAAGGAGAGGTATCTCACCGAGAGAGGCGATTGCATAATCGGGGTAGAGGCATCGAAGGGTGCAGCGGATCTCTCTCATGAGTTCAGGCGGATTGTGCAGAGCCCGAGTTCCCGAATAACGTTGTATCTCGAAGTTGGAGAACGTAGTGAAATTGTTCGGGGTTTTGGAAGCCAAAAGCTTCTACTAGCCAGTCCGACAGACTTGGTAGTTCGAAAAAGCGACTATACATGCGACAGAACCTTGATGGTCAAGTCCGACAAGGCGGCTATCGACCTATCAAGGGAGTTTATCTCTTTGTTGAAAGATCCTTCATGTAGAATTGAGGTAAAGCTAATCGCGGAACTTGGCACTAAGCTATAACAGCGTCAGCTACCACCTGTAGCCTATAGGGGGCAACAGCCTTTACAGTCCTCATGCATGATATCTCCTTGACCGAACGCCCTGCTGAGGATACCGACTCTTCCAGTCTACACTTCAAATTTTCGAAAGGCGATTGTTCGTCAGAGAAGGTGTACAGGTGTATCACTCCACCTGTCGGCTTCAGTGTATGGCAAGCTGAATCTACATAGTCAAAGCTATGACTGGGAAAGTTCATTATCACACGGTCTGCGACGCTTCTCAGCCTCTGACATATGACGCTTCTGCAGTCTCCCAGAAGTGCGGTGACCTTACCGCGGAGCCTGTTCAACCTCACGTTTTCTTCAAGGTACTTTACAGCTTCTGGGTTTAGGTCGATCGCGTAGACTTGGATGAGGCTTCTTCTCTTGGCTATTAGTATGGAAAAAGGCCCGACTCCAGCGAACATATCAACCACTTTCTCGCCTTCATTCACAAGCCTAGATACCCTATCGTGCTCGTATGAGAGCCTAGGACTGAAGTAGACCTTACGAAGATCAAGGAGGTATCTGCAGCCATGTTCGCTGTACACCGTTTCTGTGCGATCTTCTCCTGCAAGGATCTCAAACTGCCTGAGACGGTATTGTGTGCCGATTGGACCCGTCTTAGCAAGAACTGTTCGGACGGTTTTATTCGCAGCCAGTACAGCTTCTCCGATCAGTGCTTTGTATGGCTGTAGTTCGGCAGTTGTCTCAACGACTGCGACATGTCCGATAATGTCCAGTGACTTGGGCATGCCGGCCAGAACATGCGGAGGAACCCGGTCCTCAAGCAGGTCAAGCATTGTAACGGGCTTGGCTTCCTCCTGAAATTCTCCGGTGCCAAACTCTATGGTATCGGCCTGTCTCCTCAACGCCTCGCTTTCTTCGTTGATAGGTTGTCTGAGAAGAGGGATGAGAAGATGCTCCTCCTCGCTAATGATCCTAAGGTCGGTAGCTAACAGTTTCAGTTCTATTAGGCTTCTTCTCACGTTCTCGCCTTGTTTTCTCGGAACCTTCAGATATGGAACATGTTCCGCCACTTTTGTACAGCCTTTCCAGTCAACTTGGTCTACGTAGTCTATGATCTGTCCCACTCTCTATCGGGAAGGCTGGTCGGCTCAGATTCTCTCCGAGTGCGAGTCGGATTCTGCGCTCGGATAGTTTGTGGTTGCTGTATGTCTGGCTTCTGAGAGCTTCTAAAGAGACTCGGATATCGTAGAGCTCGCTTCCCTAGGCTCATGCAAGTCCTCTGATTTATGGCAACTTTGACGCTTGTTCTCCACGCAAACCCCAGTTACTCTTCGGTACATCATGGATTATGATATGCAGGTGCTCAGCCTTTACTCCGATTTCTTCGAAGGCTCTTGTTATTCCCTTTATGATTTTCTCCTTTTGATCTGAAGTTCTTCCTTCCCACATCTCTACTATGACCACCGGCATAGACCCTCGCCTCAAGATCACATGCTTCTAACAGTGTGTTTCAAGACTTTAACTCTTGGCTTGACTCCGTTGATACATGACAAGCCAAACCGACTAGATCCAATAACCTTCATTCGGCCTAAGGAAGAGAGACAAGGTGTTGCTAATGATTGTTGGTCGAAGACGACTATAATTCATCCAGTATCGTTGGCACTGTAGACAGTGCCTTGTTTCAGGTCGCTCCAAAGTGCACCAAGCGCAGGTTACACCTGAAGAAATGGTTTCGTTCATAGGATGTGCGTTTCCTCTTCCCGCGCCTTCGCGTGACTCTTCTGACAATTATGGCTTTCTCTCCCCTAGTATGATGAACATCGTATGCCAGCGATGACTATTCAGCTTCAATCTATATCCTGTACTTGAATACCAACGTCCGGACAGCGTTTGAGGTGTTCAATAGGCTTTCTGCAGTTCTAGCTATTAGAGAGATTACGTCCTTCAAGAGAGAGCCCGTCTTGGGATCTGTCTCTGTACTGAAGAGCTTCTGAAGTAACTCAAACTCTTGAGCTACGATCGTATCTCGTAGACTTCTAACCTGTCTCGTCTTGTTCATGGCCTCGTCGAAACTTTCTGGAAGGACCACGACGGCTTTCTCAAGTTCTCTGGACGCGTCCAAGAGTGTTTTGCTTAGAGCTATGGTACCCTCGACCATGATGGGTGGGATGTTTAGCGACTGTACCGTCATATAGCGGGCTAGGATCTCGACCCGATCTAGGACCCGTTCGATTACCTCAGTGAGTCTGAAGTAGTCTTCAATCGAGTACTGAAGTGATGCTCCCTTGAACAGCTCCTCTTCAAGGGTTTCTATGAGATCATCGTCCTCTCTCTCCAACTGAATGATGTTCCGAGCGTGATCGAGGAGGCTTTCATGGTCTCCTTTACACATAGCCACGACGCATTCGTGAACCTCCTCGACCGCCTTCAAGGCTTTGCTGCGATGCTCGTCAAATAGACGGTAGATTTCTTCTCTAGACAAATGCAGACGACACCAACCAAATCCAGCTAAGTAGTGCTTCGTCGCGCTTTTTATGTTCTATCTGGACGCAGGCGCACCTCGGGAAGATCGAGATTCTTAAGAGATATATGCGACTCTAAGATCGTTTACGAGCCCGGAGGAAGCGATCTTAGACCAAATCGTAGAGGCTTTCGCTGTATCCTTGGTCTCAATTGCTGCTGCCGAGCTAGGCGACAAGACCCAGCTTGGCTTGATTACACTGGCCGCCACTCTCCGAAAGCCTGTACCCATCTTCTTGGGAATGATTGCCGGGTACCTAATCGTGGCAGGTCTAGCTGTCCTAGTTGGACGGGCCCTCCTTGCCATAATCCCATTGTCTATACTCACGCTAGCATCGGGACTGATCTTCATAGTCATAGGGCTTCTAATGCTCAAGGTGAGCTTTGAGGGCGGTGTTTCCAGTCCGCGCGTGAGAAACCCTTTCCTAGCTGCGTCACTAATGATAGTCTTCACAGAACTCGGCGACAAGACTCAGATCGTAACGATAGCGCTTGCGGCGCGTTTTGCGCAGCCGATAGTCGTGCTTTCAGGTGTGTTGCTTGCATTTGTTCTGATTGACGGTTCAAGCATCATCTTGGCAGATCGACTGGGCAAACGAGTTCAGACAGGGAAAGTAAGGAAAGTGTCAGCTGTAATATTCATAGTGATAGGCGCCCTAGCCCTTCTGGGGATTTTCTAACCGACCGCAAGCCTAGAGCAGAAGTAGACATGAGCAGTACTGACGTGAGTCAGATAAGACGTTGATTATATTCGCATTTCTTGCCTTTCACGTATTAAGTATGCCTATCCTATCTTTCTAGTTCGCAAAAGTTTCTAAACCGTCAAGCCACGGGTGTGAACTCCCTGACTTCAGAATTTGTTTTATATGGTAGTTCCCAAGTATGTTGTGGCCAGTGATCGTATTTGGCTTTGAATTTGACACCTCTGTTAATTCAGATAATTGTAAGCGTGATTGTCATAGCTCCAGTACTATGGCTCGTCGGTCGAGGATTGGTCGGCAAGGACAAAGCAAAGTTCACAGATGCTATCTGGATAGTTGCCTTGGGAGTGGTCATAGGCACCGTTATAGGCGGATATGTTCATGGCCTTCTCGGAATGTTAATCAGTCTAGTAATATGGCTGGCGTTGATCAAGCACTTCTTCGACTGTGGATGGGGAAAAGCGTTTCTGATAGCGATCGTCGCAATTGTCGTGCTGATCGTCATAGCGGCGGTTCTGGCGATCCTTGGTCTTGCCGCGATTATTGGGCTAGGATTTTTCCGACCCTGATTCTTCCCTACTATTTTTTGTGTCTCCAATTCCTGCTCGGTAGCGCATCGGTGCCCAATGGTTATTCTGAAGTATACTGCAGAAGCTTGTGTGATCGTCTGCAATTTGGCTATCGCAGGTCCTAACTTTGCAAACTTGAATAGCAAAGCTTCACGTAATCATTCTGACTGCGGATAGAGGTCTTACTTTCAGCACTTCTTGGTTGACGAGGAACTGAGGAGGCTCACCCCGTAGAACCGATATCAGATTCTTCGCCGCGGCCTCAGTCATCTTAGAACGGGCTTCCGTGGTTGCGCTTGCAATATGAGGCGCCAAGACAACGTTCTCTAGTTTCATCAAAGGATCGCTCAGGTCGATGGGCTCTTTCTCAAATACATCAAGCGCAGCCCCAGCTATCCATCCCTCGCGTAGAGCTTTCGCAAGAGCTTTCTGGTCTACAAGCGGTCCTCTCGCGGTGTTCACTAAGTACGCGGTTCGCTTCATCAACTTCAGCTGTTCTTCACCGATCAGGTGTCTTGTCTCCTTTGTCAAAGGAGCGTGGATCGTCACGAAATCGGCCTCTTTCAACAACCTGTCTAGAGAAACATATTCTACGCCTAGGCCCGTCTCCGTCTCTTGTTTTGCTCTAACCACGTCATAATATAGGAGCTTCATGTTGAAGCCTCTTGCCCGTCGAGCTACGGCTTCCCCTATCCTTCCAAGGCCAACTATACCAAGCGTCTTTCCAGAGACCTCTCTTCCAAGGAACATTGTTGGACTCCACTGGATATTCCATTTTCCTGCGCGTACATAGTTGTCAGCCTCGACTACGCGCCTGTTGACGGCCATAAGCAACGTCCATGTGAAGTCGGCTGTTGCGTCTGTCAAGACGCCAGGTGTAAACGTAACGTAGATACCCTTCTTGGTTGCGGCTTCAACGTTAATATGGTCATAGCCGACGCTCATTGAGCTTATTACTTTCAGGTTCGGGGAAGCTGCACAGAGCAGATCGCTGTCAAACCTGTCAGTTATCAAGCATAGAATTCCGTCAGAATCTCGAGTTTTGCGGATCAGTATGTCTCTAGTAGGAGGAGCTTCCTCAGGGTTAACCTCCACGTCGCAAACGGTCTCTATTAACTCAACGCCGGGCGGCGGCAGCCTCCTGGTAACATAGACTTTTGGCTTCAAGACTTAGACCGCGCTCCAGACCTAAACTGATCGCTAACAGTTTTCGGTTCCTCTTCATATCTTTGCCTGCAACGCCTTGCATTAGGCGCCATGAGTAGACGCACGGTGGCTACCAGCTTAGTGGTTTAGAGGTCGGAAGGTTGCACAGAGCAGAGCTTCTACCGTAGCAAGGCATCAGGCTATGTTTACATCTTTGTCATCACTGATATGAAGAGGCCTGCTGACCGCCCTGAACTCTTACAAGAAATCCCAGGCATTTTCTCTACGGTAATACGAGGAAAGAATTTGGCACCTATCTCTCTAATCCATGACGGCTCAAAGCCCAGATGTATGTCACTCATTTCCGCTTTGAACTCTTCAAAGGGATGCGTGCAGAGATCAACGATTACTGCTTTTCCATGATTGTCTAAGAGGTCTCTCATACCTTCAAAGGCGCTTTCAACGTTTAGGCAATGATGTAGAGCAAGCGTCGAGAGCATGGCATCAAATTTCTCGGGAATCTGCACGTATTTCCTCGCTTGCTTAACGCTTTGAGTCATATGTTCTGTGAGCCCCAAGAATGGTGTGATGTAATTGTCCTTCTTGGCAAGAACCATCAACATGGCTGGCGTGATATCCATAGCATAGAATGACGCTTTGGGGACGTGCGGTCGAAGTCTTCTGGCAACTCTGAGTGTGAAGAAGCCTGAACCGGCACCTATGTCCAAGATTCTGGCATCGCTTCTAAGCTCAGGCTCGGCCAACAACCGGTTTAGGATGGATTCAGTAATGAGGTTCACGCCGCGTTCGCCGAAGTAGCTCAGTACGATCTGATCTCTCTTATTCGCCTCTTTTTCAGTGAAATGCTCAACTGTTTGCAGAAGTCTCTTGGCGTCTGAAACATCCAGCTCCTCTAGGAGTCTTGGCAGGTCAACACTTACGAGGTAGTCTTTGAGAATCGACGGGTTCCGCATAGCGGCCTCCTCGTTCCCTAACCACGTTTCCACCTTCTATAAGAATCATTTGCGAACTTCGATTCGCTATCGCAAACGGCAGTCCAAGGTAGGCCTTTCGCTTGCAAGACATTGCATCGCGGATGTCAGACAGGCAGAAAGAAAGAGTCGCCAGAACGACATGCATGAATTTATGTCACACTCGTGTCCATGAAACGGAACTGATAGAGGAGACAAAAGAGTTGGATTCCAAAGATCTTGTAGCAAAAGTTGCTAGGTTGGTTGATTTGATAGAGTACCAAGATGGCGCCGTGGTAAGCAAGACAATAATTGACAAGAAGACGGGCACCGTCACGTTGTTCGCTTTCGACAAAGGGCAGAGACTAAGCGAACATACGGCGCCCTTCGACGCTCTGGTACACCTTCTCGATGGGAGAGCAGAGATAACAATCTCAGGGAAGAGTTACAATCTGGAACATGACGAGATGATAGTAATGCCGGCCAATGAACCACATGCCTTGAAAGCACCAGAGAGGTTCAAAATGATTCTGACCATGATAAAGTGATAGTGCAAGAGGAACTAAATAGCCGTGGTCTATTCTTCAAATTGCTTCGTACTGTTCTACACGTCGTTTGAACGATCCTAAATCTCTTATTATAGATCCAACACTGCCTTTTTGAGATGGAAACTCAATGAACATACTTGAAACGATTCGCGTAAGAAGGAGCATTAGAAGGTATCGCCCAGATCCTGTTGAGAGGGAGAAGCTTCAACGTATCCTTGAGGCTGGAAGGTTGGCGCCCTCAGCCGTCAACAAGCAACCTTGGCACTTCATAGTTGTTACGAACTCGTCCGTTAGGCAATCTCTGAAAGCATCTTATAGTCAAGACTGGTTTGTGAAAGCTCCTGTAATCATCGTGGCCTGTGCAGATACGGGTAGGGCTTGGGTTAGGAGAGATGGTGAAGAATATTGGAAGGTTGATCTAGCCATAGCCATGCAGAATATGATTCTTTGCGCGACCGAGGAAGGACTTGGAACGTGTTGGATTGGCGCGTTCAACGAGGAGTCAGCGCGTAGTGTTCTGAAAGTTCCTGAGAAGGTTCGAATAGTTGCAATGACGCCTTTGGGTTATCCTGACGAGAGGAAAGGAGAAGTTTCAGATAGGAAACCGCTCAGAGACATCATACATTACGAACATTGGTAGTATGATGGTCTGCGCATGACTGTTCACGAACGCGGTGTTTAGAATTAGGATACGTTATTAGCAAATCTTTTATCCATTTCGACAGCATTGACTGCATCCACTAAGATGAGAATAGGAGGTTTTGGTATGCCCACATTCAAGTCGGACAAACTGTTGCAAGTCTCTAGAGCCCTGCTAGGCGCTGCTGGAGCCTCCGAGAGAGAAGCCAACATCGTTAGCGATTTGTTGATCGAAGCCAATTTATGCGGAGTGGATTCGCATGGCGTGTCCAATTTGAAGGCCTACATAGACCTAATCGAGCAAGGCAAAATCAAACCAGGCGCCAAGAACGTCATGGTTAAAGAAACTGCGACCACCGCTCTAGTCGATGCAAACTGGGGCTTTGGACAAGTGGCGTGTAGCGAGGCAGTGGAACTGGTTGTTGGCAAGGCTGAAAGAAACATGGTCTCCGTTGTGGGCATGCTTCGTTGCAACCACATAGGTAGACTGGGCGCCTATTCCGAGATGATTGCAGAAAGAGGCATGATAGGAAGCATTTGCGCAAATAGCGATCCGTCAGTAGCTCCATACGGTGGTATGAAATCAATGATTGGAACAAACCCAATAAGTCTCGGTTTCCCCGCGGGAACGGAGAAACCGATAATAGTAGATTTTGCAACTTCGGCGAGTGCTGAGGGAAAGATTAGAGTTGCATTGCAGAAGGGGGAAAAGATTCCTGAGGGGTGGATCCTAGACAAGAATGGTAAACCAACAACAGATCCCGCAGACCTGTATGAAGCCCCATTACCTCCGGTTCAGGTCAAGGTTGTTGGCGCGCAGCTTCCGATGGCTGGGCATAAGGGATTCGGACTGGCCCTAGCGGTAGACGTACTTGGTGGGGCGCTGACAGGAACTGGTTGCAGCCATGACATTCACGTTCCAAACGAGTGGGCAAATGGAGTTCTTATTCAAGCATTGAATATAGAAGCGTTCTCTTCAATGGAAGAGTATGAGAGAAGAGTTGACAAACTCATCACAGATATCAAGTCTTCGCCAAGAACGTCTGGCGTTGACGAGATACAGATGCCGGGCGAACCGGAGTTTAGGATGCGAGAGGAACGAGCCAAGTCTGGGATACCTGTTTCAGACGTAACATGGAACGCCATACTTGGAGTTGCCAAGAAATACGGTGTTGACGTAGACAAGCTTATGGGTAAGTGATTGTCTGTCGCAGGAGATTACGCCTTGGCCCTCAAAGGCTTTTTCAGTATAATGTTTAGGTGCAGAGCGAGACATAAACAGAAACTTGGAATATCAAGAGGGCAGACACCTCATAAGAAATAACGAGTTTCCGCTGCTATATCCGCGAAGACCGGTTCTCTTTATCAAGACCTCTCGCGCCTGAACGATGAGTGTAACCCCCTGTCAGAAGACGTTGGTTTGTTAACTGAAGTTCGACGGTTCTACTAAGGGTCTTCTAGGAGCTTGGAGTTTCTCCCACAAGTCTCTTGCCTCTAATCTTCGTTGGGGTTATTACGCAGATCCTCACCGCTTCAAGTTCCTTTTCTCGATCTCTACCCGGGTTTCTCATAAAGAATTCATCAAAACTCACTGGGACCTTGTATTTGTCGATCAGTTTCTGGAGGTAAGGTATCATTTCATCCTTGCGATCTATGATTTCGACCTTGCCAATTGCTATGACGCTTTTGTACATCGATCCGTCAGAAAGACTTTCATCGACCTCGAAGCAGACGTTAGGATTCTTCCTCATGCTGTTCATCTTCAGACCGGTATTACATGTATGAAAGAATATTTTGCCATTAGAATATCCGTATCCAACCGGAACCACGTAGGGCGCGTCTTCGATCGACATTCCTAACCTTCCGACTCTAGCACATGTAAGAAACTGATCGATCTCTCCTCGACTCATCTCCACAGCCGCAGACATTCGAACCACATTCCTATATGCAAATGCACTGCTGATGCAACAAACTCATAATTCAAAGTTTCTATACGTTAGCTCTCGTTTGCGCGGCGCCAGCTAGTGCTCCAGAGCCTACTTGGACATAGAGGTTCGAAGCGATCCATCCATGAGCTGGCTCTACTCCTTTCAATCCTTCTTCGTACACCGATCCTAAACATCTCAGAAGTTTTTTATTGAAACATTTGAAGCACTTTCTATGATGGATTATGAGGTTGCAGGGAAAGGTTGTTGTGATCACAGGAGCGAGTTCCGGAATTGGTAGAGCAACGGCGACTCTCTTCGCAAGGGAAGGGGCGAAGGTGATAGTCGCAGATATCAATGAAGAGCTGGGACGAGGGGCTGTTGATGAGATCCAGCGTGCAGGAGGAGAAGCAGTTTTTGTGAAGGCTGACGTGTCGAAGGCTAGAGACGCTGAGAGAGTTGTGAAGACAGCTATCGCCCGTTACGGCAGGCTTGATGTCCTCCATAATAACGCGGGAATCGGTTTTCTCGGAACGGTTGTAGATACGTCGGAGCAAGACTGGGACAGAATTATGGCGGTTAACGTCAAAGGGGTTTTCTTAATGTCGAAGTATGCTATCCCCGAGATGGCAAAGAATGGGGGCGGCGTAATCGTTAATACTGCATCAAACTGGGGGCTTGTTGCTCAGCCGAACTGGGCAGCCTACTGCACTACAAAAGGAGCTGTCGTCAACCTTACCAGAGCCATGGCTATCGATCATGCGCATCAGAATATCAGGGTCAACGCACTATGCCCAGGATATGTGAGAACACCTCTACTCATGAAAGCCATAGCAGACTCCGCCGATCCCAAGAGCGAAAGGATAGAATGCGCACGACTTGCGACCCCTGATGAGATGGCTCATGGAGCGCTCTTTCTCGCCTCTGATGAGTCCATTCATATGACAGGGGCATGCCTCGTTATGGACAATGCAGAAACCGCAAGAGGAGGAGCAGTGAAGACTCATCTCCCCCTCCGCAAACAAGACATCGATGAGATCGAAGCGATGAAGCAAAGATGGTTTTAGCTGGTCAATCGGATGCGTGATTTGGCGAGGCCCACGGGATCTTAACCAATGATAACGTTAGGGTTAAGCTGTTCCATGTTGATTTAGCCTAGCTACGTCTTCGCTTTCTTGTCCCATGTGCATGCGATATCAAAAGTCTGCCCAGATCGTCTATGACGATCCTGACGGGAACGGTTGATTCCACTTCAAAGGGAAACGCGCTATCTTCAACATGATCCTTTGGAACGTGTAGAAAGTACTTTCATCCTTCCTTCTGAATATGCTTCCAAGGCCTTGCATTGTCAATCTTCTTCTAAGTCGTGGAGTTTGACGGTCGCGGAATCGCATGAGAACTCAACCTCAAGTCTGCATTGCACCTGGACACGTGTCCTATAGGACTACGCGATTCCACTCCTTGCGTCGATATCAGAAACGGGTTGAGTGAGAACCGCTAAAATGAACGCCTAGCCTTTCTGAATAAGCCTACCATCTCAGTTCCTCCTGGACATCCTCGCCTGCACTCCGCTGCCGGGAGATCGATATTCTAGTCGGCCTACGCGCCATCTGAGTCCAAGCCTCATGGGCTTCATCTATATCTCTTGAGTTGATAACAAGATCCAAGTAAGTTCTTTGAAGCCTGAGATACTGTTCTATTGTCTTGTCGGAAATATCGAAGCCGTGTCTCCATAGGATTGTTCTCAGAGTGTCTAGAGGCGACTTCCAATGCTCCTCTAGCAATACGATCTCAACCCTGTTCTCGGGTCCTATGAGATGCTTTATCGGTTCGAGATATCCTCCGTAGAGTATGACGTTTTCAGGGCTTTCCCCAGCCCCTTCGAGTATTCTATCCGCGGCTCTACGCCAAGAATCCCTCAAGGTTTTCATCTCTTCGAGTAAGGTTTCCTTCCATTCTCTCAGACGCAGCTTCCCTGTCGCCCGATATCTAAACTCCAACAGTAGTATTTTCTCTTGGATTCTCTTTTCTTCGACATAAGATTTCATGTCTTGGTAACAGTGGATCCTCCTATCACCTGCATATACGTCCCTTGTACAGTCCAAGACGGATTGAAATCTAAGCTTCAACGAGTTTATGAAGGGATCAGTAAGTCCTGTGAGTAGGGCGATGCTACGCCAAAACTCTTTCTCTTCAACCCTACCTTTGGCATAGTCGTGCACAAAGGGCTCTGACTCTATAGGCAAGCTTAAGAAAAGCGAACCCCAACGAGTTTTTCTTAGCCAATTCGACGCTTTTCTATACGTGTTTCTGAAGCCAAGAGCGAGAAGGATCGTCAGCTTAACTATTGGAGACCGCCCCCGATTCTTGTCACTTTCCTCCTCACAGGAGGACTATTCAATTGTCAGAATCTTCTTGCAAGAAATGTGCCCGTTAAATCTTCTGATGAATCTGGGGCACCCGCCATATTCTGTCACGTGGACAAGTTGATTATCCTTCGATGTGATTGGACCGTATTTGTAGTCGCTGGTGCTGGAGGAGTATTTCCGCCTATATTCGTTCAAGCCATGTTCCTCCCTTATACCACGGGCTTCTGATCGTTGATGCGAACGATGACTTCTCAATTGCGATGGTCAAGTTCTGACTTGTAAACATGAAGCTAGTCCTTTCGTCCAATGGAAGATCAGTCTATGTATTTGGTGAGGACGACGCTGGCAAAACAAGCCTTCTGCAAGCTATCGAGCGGTGCATCTTCGCGGGGTTAGCCTACTTGCTAGCCGAGGAATACAAATTGGAGGATGCTCTCGTAAACGCTTTCCACGCTGGGAAGGCTGCAAGTCTTAAACTTTCATTCAAGGATGAAAAGGAGAGAACTGCCAAACTTTCTCGAACAGGTAAAATGGGAAAAACCACTATCGAAGACAAGACAGAAGAGACAGCCGACCGCTATGCTGTTCAAGACGCTGCGAACCTGTTAAACCCGCTTTTCATTGACGAAGGTTTATTAGACAAACTCTGGGAGCCAGTCCTATGAAAGTTCAGACCGTCACAGGCGATATTTCTGCTAGCGATTGCGGAATAACGCTTCATCATGAGCATATTCTCTTTGATATCGCTGGTTCTTGGAGTGTGACACCATCAGAGGCTACACGCATCGCACTTATGGAGGCGCCGGTCGCAATTGAGAACTTGGGAGAACTAAGACGAGACCCTTTTCTCTCGCGGGACAATCTTCGTCAACTTGATGTAGAATTGGCAATAGATGAACTCGTCCGCTACAAGAGAGCCGGCGGAAACACAGTAGTAGATGCCACAAGCATGGGTATAGGCCGCGACGCGAATGCCTTGAAGGCAATCTCTATAGCGACCGGCCTCAATATCGTCATGGGATGTGGATACTATCTTGAGGCTTCACATCCATCGTATCTGAGGCGGCAGGACATCAACGAAATTCAATCACTTATTATGAAAGATTTGACGAGGGGAGTCGAAGATACAGGCATCCGTCCAGGAATAATAGGAGAAATCGGCACGAGCGGCCCTCTAACCGAGACTGAGGAGAAAGTTCTCCGCGCGGCGGCTCGAGCACATCTGAAGACCAATGCTCCAATCTACGTGCACCCAACTATCTTCTTCCATGACTACGAGAGAAACATCAGTCATATTCTCGATATGCTCGAGGAAGAATGTGTTCCGTTAGGGAGAGTCGTGATGTGTCATATGGATATTGTAGGATCCACGCTTGACCTACAGCGCTCCATAATGAGACGAGGAGCTTATGTGGCCTTCGACAGTTTCGGGTCTGAGTTGTACTATGATTCGATCGCGGCCTCTTTCCCTGCCGCGTACGATCCTAGTGACGGACAACGTGTCGACGCACTCCTAAAGCTAGTCGAGGAAGGATATGCGTCACAACTCCTAGTTTCACATGATATTTGCCTCAAGATACGCTTAAAGAGATATGGCGGTTACGGATATGACCACATTCTCAAACATGTATTGCCGATGATGCAACGTTCCGGGATCAAACAAGAAATCATTGACCTGATCCTGATAGAAAACCCGGCGCACATTCTTGCAATTTGAGATGGATTCAAGTCTCGTAACAGAACATGGAACGAAAACCAATGATTTCAATTATGGACTGCAAACACTGCAACGACAGGTTTGGGCGCGTCGGCAAGCAATCTATAGTATTAGGACTCCGCGGGATCTTTTCCTATGATAGCGTAAGGGTTAAGCCATTTTCCAAACACATCCAAGATAGGTTCCGGATGAATGTTTTTGGCTTGCACCTCTAACGTCTCGGCAGAACAATCTACGCTATGTCTAGAGCGGATGCTCTATAGCATCAAGGATCTGATGACAGACTTCACAATCTTGAATGTTACACATGGCTAAGAGCAACGTTGACCAGAGACTTAATCGTGAGAGCAACTAGAAAGTACTAGAGAACCAAAGTTTCACGAGACTCGATTGCTTATGGTAAGCTAGTCAGTTTCATATTAGAACAACGGATCGACGGAGTCGAATTTTGGAGGTGTCAGTTGATTGTGAGGTCGACCTTGACGGATCATCGGTGAAAGAAATATGGGCTAGAACCGGCTTAATGGGTTTGAGCCGTGGAGGTGACATCACGAGACTATATTGTCCCAAATGTAAGATGGATGTGGAATCAGTAGGGGGTTTCTGTGCCTACTGCGGGACAGGGTTGTTGACTGCCGCAGCCTATGAACAACAGACACCTCGTCCGGTCGAGCATCGAACTGAGCGACGGGGTAAAGCAGCGGTGAAGGCAGTTGTTGTGGTAGTAGCTCTCGTGATACTTTTCATCTTTGGTCTTCCATTCATTGCAAACTTCCTCCAAAGTACAAGTCAGCAACCGGTTCCCGTTGTCTCTCAGGTGACCTACACAGCTCATATCACAACGATGGCCTTCGAGTTTGTTAGGTATAATGTGGTTTCTTGGAACGTTGTCGATGGCGTTATGCCTGGAACCTCTACGGTCACCTTGTATTATGCTGGCGGAGGCTCAGAGACCTTTTACTGGGTCATTTACTACAGGTTCGAAAAAGCCTAGCCTAAATCAGAACAGTTGCGTTGGAAAGACAGCTCGAAACGCTATGATCCCACCAAGATATTTTGGCCAGTCGTTGGCTCGCCAGCCTTGTCGAGAAGACAAAGAAGTTTGAGTATCACATGATCTTTCAACTCTCTCTGGTAGTTTCGAAAACAGGGTCTAGCGTTGACCACTTCATATGATGACCGAATCTATTCCAAGTAGTTCTGCTACTCGCTGAACTTTCTTTGCTTGTCGACCGTAGGCTAGTGCCATGTGGTGGAAAGCACCGGCAAGGCACCAGCGGTTACAGTATTCTTGGATGCCGCCGCCTGAATAGCGGAAGGTCATCTGTGGCGCGGCCACAGGGCGTGGTTTCATAGGTAGTGATTCGCCTTCTGCTGCGATGAGTCGCCAATTACCGTTGCCCAATGGCGTCAGAGATACTATAGTCACGTCGCCAGGAGCATAGGCGAACTCTAGACCTGCACCAAAGCCATGCAGTCCCCGGTAGTATATGCTGGGTTTGAGGGATACATCTTTTGAATTGGAGGCCAATGCGGGGTTGCCTGTTCCATCATGTGAGAGGATTATTGTGTTATGGTCGAAGTCCATTACGTAATTCTCCAGAACGGTAGCTTGTCCAGCCAGTTCTTGCAGGAGCAGCATGGCCACAACGGTCGGTACATCGCCTTCCGGGGCGGAGGGAATTCCCATAGATATTAGCCGGCTGACTGCGTAGTTTGGAATGATGCCGACATTGGGATCGTTCAGCCAAGCATGCTCGAATGTAGCCAAGGCGTCAACACGGTAGTCGCGGACTACCTGTTCCAGTGCCAAGGCTAGACGAGCTGAGCGTTCGAATACATCCGGTGACAAAGCCTTGGTGTTGTATCGGCCTCGGTCCTCGTCAATAAGGCCCTTTACTTTCTCGGTGGGGATCTTCGCAGCCGCATCGGCAACTTTTTCGGGCTCGATAGGCCAGCAGATTGGACCAATCTTCTCCCTGAGACTAAGTTGGTCTGTCATAAGATCCGTCATTCCCTCGTATGTATGACCAACAAAACCGACGCGAGCACTTCGCAATTTGCGTACAGCACCCGCCGCATGAGCATACTCGCTAACTTGAGCTAGTCCATTAGGGTCAGCTACGTGACTTGTAATCATACCGAATCTGCGGCCTGTACGCATGAGGCTGTTAGTCAACTCTGGGATCCCGCCCATTCCGAAGTTGAGCATAATCAAGTCGAAGTCTGCGTCTTCGGGCAGGTAGCGGATTTGCTGCGTATTCCACACCAAGAGGGGAGCTTGAGTTCCCAGAACAGCTCGCATGACAATCGCTCCTTTTTGGTAAGATGTTTCGATAACTATGATGAGATCTACGCTATTTGCATTGAAAATTTGGGCAACACGCTCCGCATCAGGCTCGTATTCCACAAAGCCCGGATTGACAATTTCACCGTAAGCGGAGAGTATGTCAGCAAGTTTGGAGGTAACCTCAGCGCATTTCGGCCGAATATGACCGGTTTTGTTGTACTCATCTTCCAAGAGACCTGTGACCAGAAGGCCGATTTTGGGTTTGGTTGTCAAACAAACATCCCATTCCTTTGATTTCTCAACATGAATGAAAGACTAGATCGACCTATTTTTGCAAGATACGCCAATAAGCTTTGTGCGGGAAGTGGAAATTCGCTCACGTATGGAAGGTGTGGGGCAGCGCTAAATAAGGCAAGATCTGCATGGATGTAACTGGATCAAAAAAATCCAGAAAGATTAGAATCGCGAGATGTGAACCATGTTACAGACATTCATGAGCGTACCTGCAGTTGGCCGGCCTACTGATACTAGGCACCACGTAAGCACCCAAAACTTGTTGAATCCTATGTCTGCGATTTCAATTCTAGTTCTCTCTACTGTTTGGCGCCACACCTGTTGCAGAACCGTTCCCCGGCCTCTAAACGGATGCCACATTGAATACAATACTTGACGGTGACTGCAGACTCAGCAATGCTTTTTCGTCTAATTCGTACAAGGGCTATGGCTAGGAAGCCAATCGCTACAGCCGCGATTCCCCCAAGTATGTACGCATTCTGCAGAGAGAACGGGATCACTGTCTGAGTCACGGAAGGTGCGACCATGGTGGACCCTGTCGTGGTCTCATAGGTTGTCTCGGCTGAGGTGGAGCTAGCCTGTTCAATAGTGGAATATGTCGTTGCGGTTGTTTGAGTGACGGTTTCGGATACTTGTATTTCAATGTCCTTGTACCAGTCGGTTTCTGCGTGGCTGAGATCATAATGTGATGCAACGAGGTATGCTCTTACAGAAAGCTGCCATAAAGTGTTATAGTTTGGAGCCGTTAGAGTTAAGGTGTAAACGTCTTCTCCAGATACGTTGTACTCGTCATAGGCGTGATTCTCAATGAGAACTGTTGCGTCGTTGCCATGATCGTAGACCCTCATCTGGAGTTGTACCTTATCTCTGAAGTATGGGCCAATCCAATAGTGAATAGTCACACTGATCTGAAAAGTCTCGTTAGGCCTTACAAACTGCGGATAGGCTACATTTACAACTTGAAACCCGTAACCCTTCTCCGCAAATATTGACGTCGTATAGAACAGAAACAAAAGCACAAGGAGAAGAGAGGATAGCTTCTTCGTAGGGCTGACACCTTGTCAGAAATCGTCTCTGCGTCGAGAGCGTTTTGATATTTGATGACCCGCCTTGTTAACATTATGGCTTAATCCTGTCCATTGGAAGTTTGGAGTATCCAATCTACGAGCTTGAGGTGAAATACGCACCATTACTCCATAGCGCGTTCAATCGGGCCTAGCCACAAGATCCCGTCAAATCGCCTTCAGTGGAATGGGAAGGCTGAGCAAAAACTGAAATCCGCACGCAAGCGTATCTCATATTCATCGTCTCTCAGGAGGTGAAAGGATGGCTCTAGAAGATGCCCTATTCCCGTTACTGTTTTGGAGCGGGCCTATCGGTCTGGGTGTATTCTTTGCTGGACTAGGATACTTCATCAAGGCTCTTGCTTTCGCAAAGAAGTCTGAGAAAACAAAGGTGAGTCGAAACTGCGAAACGTCATAGATGCGCACACACCTATGATCTAACGGTCGGGTTTCAGGCGGTCGCAACCATGAAAATGTCTGTTGGTTCTTCTCTCGATCTTGATTGATGATAAGGTTAGGGTTAGACTGCTACACCTAGAACGTCCTTGCGGGTTTCTTGATGTGTCATAGGTGTCACCCTGAACATTTTTGATGGGTTACATTCGACTAAAGAGGTGGGCGTGAAGGATACTAATTTGCGAGGGGGGACGCAGGAGGTTTTCAGAGCCACACATGGTGGTTCTGCCCTGCATCCTCATTCGCCTGAGGATTTTGGGGGATGTAATAGTGAAGGTTGTTGATGCCCTAAAGTTGTTTGGATATGGCATCGCGATTCTAGCGGTAGATCTGGCGATGGTCTCTGCACAAAGACGTAGGGAAGACCTACGTCAACGACAAGAGAGAGGTTATTGAATTTTTTTCTTAGTTGAACCTAAGAACCGGTACATCTCTTGCTGCCTGATAGATATGAGCCTAGAATAGACGGCTCTTCAGCAAAGTTCCAATTCATATCTTTCCTCTGTGAGGATTCGACCCCATACCTGATGGGTTTTCTCCTCGGTCTTAGTGAATCCGAGCAGTCTGTAGATACGAGCTGCCTTTTCCAGATTACTCACCGTCCAAAGGAAGACGGATCTATAGCCTACTTTCCTGCTGAAATCTATGGCTTCCTCGACAAGCCTCTTGCCCAGCTTCTGACCACGGCTGTCTGGGTGAACCAGCAGCCACCTCAGTTGCGCTTCAGTCTCCGTATGTTTCACGATTGCCACTGAACCAACTATCTTGCCCTTCGACTCTGCAATCCAGATCCGCTGCTTGTCTCTGTCTAATGATAAAGCGAATTCGCTTAGCGGGATCGCAACATAAGCTTCGAACGTTGTGTCGAATCCATAGTCTTGAGCGTATAGAACCCCGTGGAGATATGTGATGTATCCAACGTCGCCGGGCCTGAGGTCGTTTCTTATCGTAATTTCTGATTCCAGTCTCTCTTCCGCCTCAGCATCGCCACCGGTCATGTAGGTTCAAAACCTCCA